>CAYUHE010000006.1:0-93008 GCA_964444415.1 uncultured Gammaproteobacteria bacterium | reverse complement strand
TGAAGAAGTTAAAACTGAAGTAGTAGCTGAAGTTGCGGAAGTAAAAGTTGAAGAAGTGAAAACTGAAGCGGCAGCTGAAGTTACAGAAGCAACAACTAAGGAGTAATTAATAATGACAGTAATAATAACAGCACAACAAGTTAAAGAACTTAGAGAAATAACAGGTGCGGGTATTTTAGATGCTAAAAAAGCACTTGTTGAAGTTGATGGCGATCTTGAAAAAGCAATGGAATTGCTTCGTCAAAAAGGTATGGCATCTGCTGACAAAAAAATGAGCCGTATAGCCGCTGAAGGCGTTGTTTACAGCTATGTGAACAATAATGTCGCTGCAATGGTTGAAGTGAACTGCGAAACAGATTTCGTTGCAAAAAACGAAGACTTCAAAGCATTGGTTGATATTATTGCAAGAACTGTAGCAGACAATAATCCTTCTGACTTGGAAATCTTAAACGACCTAAAATCTGACGGTACAACAATCGAAACGCTTGTTAAAGAAGCTATTTCTACAATCGGCGAAAAGATTACTATCAGAAGATTCGTAAGATATGAAGGGACTATCGCAACTTACATTCACAATAACAAAATTGGCGTTTTGTTAGAAGTTGAAGGTAATGACGCTGCAATGGCTAAAGATATTTGCTTACATATTGCTTCAAGCGGAAGCGAATTTGTCTCAAGGACTGAAATTCCTCAATCTGTGATTGATGAAGAAACAAGAATTGAAATGGGCAAAGAAGACTTGGCAAGCAAGCCTGAAAACATCAGAGCAAAAATCGTTGAAGGCAGAGTTAACAAACTTATGAGTCAAAGAGTCTTGCTTGAGCAACCGTTTGTAAAAAATCCTGACCAAACAATCGAGCAATTGATTGCAGGAAAACTTACAATCAAAAGATTCTCTAAATATACTCTTGGTGAAGGTCTTGAGAAAAGACAAGAAAACTTCGCTGAAGAAGTTATGAATCAAATCAAAAATTAATTAATTTCGAGCCCCCGCCATTGAGTTCATTTTAGTATGAGCCATTATGCGGAGATAAAATACAAAGAGCCTTCTTAGAAATAAGAGGGCTCTTTTCTTATTATTGTTTGCCGTCATGCTGAACTTGCAGCTCCTCTTGTTTTTGAGCAAAGCAAAAATTACAAAGGAGGGTGCCCTTGGGTATTTCAGTATCTTGCTATTTTTATGCCTTGCTCAGGCAGAGGGAACTTTTTACTCAAAAAGTTTCACAAAAACGCTCGCTGAGACTTCTAAAATTCAATACTAATCTGCGAGAACTGCACTATTTTATTTTTGCCGCGTTTTTTGGCGTTGTATAGAGCATGCTCTGCGTATCTGATGAGTGTGTTTGCGCCTTCTTCGACATTTGCCAAGAATGGATAACAAGAAATACCACCTGAGATTGTAATCGGATGCGGTTCTTCTTCTCCATCTGGCTGGAATACAAGTTTTGCGATGTCTTGTCTTACACGTTCTGCGAATACAAATGCGTTGTTTTCATCTGTGTTTGGCAAGATAATCAAGTATTCTTCATCACCATAGCGAGTCAAAATATCTTCTTTTCTGACATGTTCTTTTAGTTTTTCAGCTATTTGTTTGAGCAATACATCGCCCCAATCATAACCGTAGATATCATTTACAACTTTGAAATAGTCAATGTCCAAAAGTAGGCAAGAAAGTTTGAAGCCGTAGCGTTTTGAACGAGAAATTTCAGCTTCAAGTCTTTCATGAACATATTGCCTGTTGTGCAAGCCTGTAAGAGCATCAGTAGTGGTAACCAAGCTCATTTCTTCTTTCAAAGTGTTGATTTTCAAAAGATTTTTGACCCTGACATTGAATTCTTTTTCGTTAAGAGGTTTCAAAATATAATCAACGAAATCGCCTCTTATAGTCAATTCATCTAAGATATTGTCCGCGACAACCAACAAAGGTGCCGGAAATTTCATTATCATAGAAACATCTTTTATAGTTTGAGCTTTACAATCCAAAATAATTAAAGAAGGATCGAGCTGGGCACAATCTTTGATTTCTTCAATATTTTTGCATTCTACATTGGCGTCTTCTTTGATAAGAGCCTGTAATGCTGATGTTCCGTCTTCGCTGAAAATAAATATATTTTTCATATCATCCACCATTTCTGTCGGTAAACTTGTCCATATTAATAAAGTTATTATACAATAGAACTATTCTATCAAATTTTTTCAAAATATGCACTATTAAATTTGATAAAAAAGTCTAATTGCATTGAATTTCGGTCATATAGATTATTCTTTTTTGGGGAATGAGAGGTTAAAATTTAATTATTCTAAGACTGCCCCCATAGTATTGCCATAGTATCGTTTTTTATGGCGGACTTTCAGAGAAGGAGTTTAAGGGTTTGTACAAAATGGAACCTAATTATGACAGACATTTGAGGGTTTATCAATCTACAAAGATTGAAAAAACTCAACCTGAGCAGATTAAAAGAAAAATTAAAAAGAAAAGCATCGGTGCTGTATTTTTCAGCAAAGTAAGGTTGCTTATTTTTTGTTATCTTTTAGGTGCTTTCGTTTTTCCGTATTCATGCCAGAAGCTTTGGAATGATTTGGTTATAAATAGATGGCACAACTCAAATATCAAATTTGAGGCATGCGATTATACAAATCAGGCGACAAAATGTCTTACAAATAATACATTTTTAGGAAATGTTCAAATTTGCCCTATGTCTGAAGAACCTCTTATGGGAGAAATTTATGACGCAGGCTCTCTTAGCGGACTTGAGAACAATTTAAAAGCGGTTGTTGCCGGTTATAGCAATATCAAACCTCATATTTTTGTCTGGGATTATTCATCAGGCAGGTCTGTTAAAATGAACTCAAAGACTACTGTAGCAACTGCGAGTATTATAAAAGTACCTATTTTATATGAATTATTCAGACAGATTGACAAAGGTTTTATCAACCTTGATGATCAAATGCTTATGGAACAGCAATATATTACAGGCGGTTCAGGGCATTTGCAATACAAACAAAGCAATCAAAAACTTTCAATCGCAAAGCTTGCTGAGCTTATGATACAAGATAGCGATAACACAGCAACAAATATGCTTTTGTCTCAAATCGGCGGGGTAAATACTGCCAATCGTGTGATGAAAAGCTGGGGACTTTCTAATACTCAAATGGGCAATTGGTTGCCTGATTTGAGCGGGACAAATGTCACGACAGCTGAAGATATGGGTAAAATTCTTTATAACTTAGATAATCCTGAGCTTTTGAGTTTGTCTTCTCGCTCTAAAATTGTTGAGATTATGAGTAATGTAAAAAATGTTTATTTGATACAAGCGGGTATTGGGCGTGATGCACAATTTATTCATAAAACAGGGAATATTGCCAATATGATTGGCGATGCAGGTATTGTCGAAATGCCAAACGGACATAAATACATTGTTGTTATTATGGTTGATAGACCCCACAATGCTTTTAAGGCCAAAGATTTTATTATTGACGCATCAAGGACTATATATAACTATATGGCGGTTAATTAGCCCGTTTTTAAAAGATGTTAATCTTTTGTAATGTTTATTGTTTTTATAGCAATTCTGCACATTGACACTAGTTAGGTATATTGAGGCTTTTAAAGTTTTTTAAGAGCTTTAAATAGATAAAATAACTCTTGAAATAAGTAGACAAATATGTTTTGATAGCCAAAGTAAGAGAAAAAGTTGGGCGAAATGATAACGAGAAATTACCTGGTTGGAAAAGATCCATATCCTCTGGTTCTCGACAAGAAAAGGTCGAAGGGGATAACGATTTCATCATTTAATTCTTCTCCCCCTTCTATTTCTAATTTTTCAAATAATTTAAATCATTTAAAACCCTTAAATCATAATTCTAAAGAATTGTCATTTAAGGGTTTTTCTCATGTTAAGCCTACTTCTTACATCAAAGTTTCTGAAGCAATTCAAAAATTCGGTGAAATTTTTGGTGAATCGGCTCAAAAACATTTAAGTGAAAAAATCCAAAAGGCCTCAGGGCATGCTGATTCAGGGCTTAAAGTTAAAGATGATGTTATTTCTTTTCAGCCAAAGTCGCTTGGACAAAAGGTATTGGAGATAGTTTTATATCCGATATTAAAAATGCCTTTGGACATTGCAAATGCTACGCTTAAAGGTTTAAAAAAGATTTTTAAAAATTCTAAAACCATCGATAACATGCTTGATAATAAAACTTTGAAAGAAAGAAGGGATTTTGTAAAAAACACTTCTAATGTGGCTGCAATTGAGCATTATTTTGAAATGGTAAGTGATTCTAAAGAAAAAGACAAAATTTTTAGTGCCTCACATGCAAGATTCAAGCCACTTTTGTCGAATTATGACACTACGACAGAGCGGACTTTGACAAGGATTGTAACAGGCTCTATCCCAGCTTTTTATCTTGCTAATGATGCTTACAACCTTTCAATGTATATGAAAAATGATAAACAAGACGCCGAACAAGACAAAAAACGCCGTTTTAACCAAGAAGTGGCAAGGATTGGTATCACGGCAGGTCTGACATACGGTGTTCTAAGTTTGTTTGCAAAACAAAGCAATTCTTCAGCATTTGTGACTACAATGTTAGTTTCGGGTATAACATTAGTTTCCGAGTTTGTAGGCAGAGCCGCAGCAGGTACACCTATTTTTCCTGTAGGCGAAAAACAAGCCAAAAAATATGCATCACTTCAATCGAAAAGGTATTCAGATAAAGAAGATGAAGATAAAAAATTGGAAGCGAACGGTAATTTCAAAGGTTTTGAAGGTAAAACGCAACCAAAAGAATATCAAAAACCTCCTGAAAAAGGTAATTTGACTATAGAAAATGCTTTTAAAGTAATGGGCGTTTTAGCAATTGCAGGTTTAGGTATTGATAAAGTTGCCAATCTTAAACCTGTTAAAAAGCTTCTGGGTGAGGCTAATGGCAAATATAAACAATTCTTCCAAAAAGAATTAAAAATTAAGAGAGATGATTTTAATCAATTAATTACCAAATTAAATGATAATGGTTTTGAGGGAATTGCAAATAAATATAAAGAAATTGTAAAAAATCAAACAGGGGATGAAATAAATCTCGGCACAATTAAAGATAAGAAAAAAGATATTTTAATACATCAGATTTTATCTTTCCCCGTTAGATTTGCTTGGGATACTTTAATGACGCCTTATCAATATGTCTTAAAACCCACCTTAAATATGATAGACAAAAATATTTTAAAATCCATAGGCATAGAATCTGTCAAAAAAGTAGAGGACCCAAAGAAAAAAGAAATAGAGATGCTAAGAGACAGTATCCAATTTTTGCAAAAAATTGATAAAGAAAAAAATTATCAGGAAAAAGTCAATAAAAGTCTTGTTTCATCATTAGACAATGTTACCAAATCAAGTTATTCAAATGCTGATTTTTCTTCTGTAGCCAAAGTTGCTACAAGCGGCGTTACCAGCGTATTTCTGATTGCAGATAACTACAATCAGGTAATGATTGAATCTAATGGGAAAAATAAAGAATTAGCGGAGCAAAAAGCCAAAGAACGTACAATTCAAAGAGCTATTCGGATTGCATATGGCGCATTCATAATCAAATTGTGCAATGGTGTATTTGCAGGTCCTTATAACAGAAGTCTTTTAGGCGCACAGGCAGTTAATATCGGTAATACCGCTATCATAGAATCATTGGAAAGAAAATCTGTAGGCTTGCCTATAGGCGAAAGTACAAGAGAAGAAATTATTAAAGCAGAAAAAGAAAACCTCAACGCTACAGGCCTCAAAGGTGGATATTTCAGATTTATGGCTAAATTAACAGGAAAAAAACCATTATCTGAAACGGCAGTTGTAAAAGAACAAAAAGACAAAAAATAAATAATCAAAGGTTAAAAAACCTTAATCAAACAGATAATTAAGCATTGGCAAAAAAATGTTCATGATAATATTTTTAGTATGGAAGTCAAAATAGAGATTGAAGGAGAGAACTCTTGTCTAAGAAATATAGCATCGGTATCGATGTGGGTGGGACGAATGTAAAAATAGCTGTTGTGGACTTAAAAGGGAATATAATTTATTCAAATAGCGTTCCGACAAGGGCAGAAATGGGCTATGAATATACAATCAAAAATATTAAAGAAACTATTTATGCAAGTTTGAAAGAAACTAAGCTTACAATAGACAATATCATTGGCATTGGTGTCGGATTACCGGGGCAAATCAATTCTGATGAAGGTTTTGTAAGACTTTTGCCTAATATTCCAGGGTGGAAAGATGTTCCGCTTGGCAAAATATTAGAGGATGAGTTTAAGGTAAAAACAAAGTTAGACAATGACGTTAGAGTGGCTACTTTGGGGGAATATACTTTCGGCGCAGGACAAGGATGCAAAAACTTGGTGTGCTTGACCGTTGGTACAGGAGTTGGTTCAGGATTAATCTTGAACGGAGAGTTGGTTAGAGGGTCCAGCATGGCTGCTGGTGAAATCGGGCATATGGTTGTTATGGAGCCGCATGGTCCAATTTGCGGATGCGGTTCGACGGGATGTCTTGAGGCTTTGGCTTCAGGGCCCGCTATTGTACAGATGGCAAAAGAATATATTGCAGGCGGTAAATCGACTTTGTATAAAGAACTTGCCGCATCAGGGCCTATTACGCCTTATTTGGTGTATGAAGCTGCACTGCAAGGCGATGCTGTTGCCAGAAGAATTTTTGCGATAGCAGGAGAGTGGTTAGGCTTGGCTTTAGTGAATGTTGTTAATCTTTTAAACCCTGAAAAAATTATCATCGGCGGCGGTGTTGGTCAATCAGGCGATTTACTTTTAGAACCTATAAGGAAGATTATAAAAGAACGTGCCCTAAAAGCTTCTGCAGATGCTGTGGAAATTGTGGCAGCCGAACTTGGTGAAAGTGCAGGAGTCGTAGGAGCAAGCTTACTCGTTACAAAATAAAGAGGTGTCTTTATGGGCGTATATTTGCTTTGGGGCGAAGATGATTTTAGACTTGAAAAAGCCTTAATTTCATTGCGCTTAAAGATTCTTGGCTCTGATATTTCGCCTTTAAATCATAGGGTTTTGAATAATCCTGATTTAAATATTCTTCTTGAAAACATTCAAACAACAGGCATGATGTTCGGGAATTTGCTTATAGAGGCAGATTCGAAAAATCTTTTTTTGAGAACCAAAGAAAAAGTCGAAGTAAAAAGTGATTATATAGACAAAATAATTGATGCGCTTGAATATTTACCTACAACTGTTAGCGTGATTTTTGTAAGCAAAATTGATAAAGGAAGTAATAAAAAAGTTGATGGGGCATCAAAAATAGTCAAAGCTATCAAAAAAATTGGCGAAGTCCAAGAGTTTCAGCAGTTTAAAAGTTATGAAACCAAAAAACTTATTGAGTGGATTAACCAAAATGTGAAAGAAAAAAATCTTTTTATTAAATCTGATGCAGCTGATGAACTTTTGCTTTCTGTCGGGGAGGATTTAAGGCGCTTGGATGCTGAAATAGATAAACTGGAACTTTTAGCTTATCCTGAAAAAACTATTACAAAAAAAATGGTAGCAGAGCTTGGGCTTAGTTGTGATAATATTTTCACTTTTGCGGATGTTTTGGTATCAGGCAACAAAGAGCAGTCTTATATTGAACTCAATAATCTTCTTGAAAAGGATGAGCCCCTCAAGATTTTGGCTGTTTTGCAAACTACATTAAGAAATTGGCTTAAATTAAAGATTGATTCTAAGACTTTGTCATATTTTGAAATAGGGCAAAGTTTAGGTAAAAAAGAATTTTGGGTGCAAAAACAACTCGAAAAACTTTCTGTAGTTTCAATTAATGATTTGATTTCTTTGCAAAAGAAAATAACTGAAACGGAATTCAAAATCAAAACAGGGAAGCTGGAGAAAAAATTGGCATTGGAGCTGATGTTATGATATTTGCAGAAGAATTGAAAACCAAATATCCTTTTGCTTCAAAGTTTTTCGAGATGGCTTTGTTAGCTAAAGAAAGCCGTTTTGCCCATGGGTTTATTTTGACGGGCAACAATATCATTATGCAGTACAAAATGGCTTTGGATATAGCCAAATATTTGAATTGTGCAAAATCAAAGACACAGAATTGTGATTGTATTGATTGTTCTTGGATTGACGAGAACGCTCATCCTGCAGTGATAACAATTTCGCCGATTGATTATACAGATAAGGACAGAAAAGAAATATCTGTCAAACAAATTCGTGCATTGCGCAATGCGCTTGGTGTTACATCTCCTTATCATAGGGTGGTTATTATTACTGATGCTAAAGAAGTTGAGAGCGATTTGCCTTTTAACGCACCTAAATTAGCCCAACAAGAAGGTCAAAGAGCTTGGACTCCATATCCTTTGACGCAAAAAGTTTTTGAAAGGTCGCCTGTTAATGCAATGCTCAAAATCCTTGAAGAGCCGCCAGAAAGAGTTACTTTTTTCTTTTTGACTAATAATAAAGAGGAGCTTTTGCCCACGATAGTTTCAAGATGCCAGAGCATTTCTCTTGTATCAAATGAGATAGATAATACGGATTTATCTTTGGTGGAGGAGTTTTTGCAAAAAATTCCGTATAAAGATGAAATGGAAGTTTTTGCTTTGGTTCAAAGATTTTTAGAGCTTTCAAAAGAGACTTTGCCTGAGTCTTTGATTGATATGATGCAAAAAAGTGTCAAAAATAATCTACTTCAAAATCTTGGTGACAGAGTTTTTGTCGATGGTTCAATTGTACTTTTGAAAAAATTGGAAGAAGCCAAAAACCAGATGAAAAGCTATGTGCAATTGCAAAATATAATCGAAACTTTGTTTTTTTCGCTCAAAAAAGGTTAATTTGTTATTGTTTTTGACAATTTTTCTTTGATTGATTTGATTTTTTTCATTATTTTTTCTTTTTCACATTCTGAAGCTGTTTCACCTTGCGGCATATTGAAGCGAAGTTCTAAATCTTTTAATAATTTGATTTCTTCAGGATTCAAATCTTTAGTGAAGAGAATTTCATAGTTTGTGATAAGTAATTGAATGTTATATTCTTCTCTTCTTTGAGTATTTTGAAGAAATTTATTGAGCATTTTTAGCAGTTCTAATAGTTGTTCATTTTTAAATTTTTGAAAATGGTCTTTTCCCCAACGCCTTTTATTTTGCTGCTCAATAAATATCATCGCAGAAAAAGTAATCAGTCCTGCTATCAATGCAGGGAAAGAATGAAAATCCAAATTTTTAAAAAACGGGTTATATCCAGGGATATTGAAAATATCCAATATTATTAGGATTATAGTTATTATAATTAGGTACATCTTTCGCCTTTCGATTGTAATTATATTATTAAATAAAAAACTTCTGTTTTTTTCTATTCCACAAATTACTATATTAAGTGGTTAGCTAGCATTATGTATTTATGCTAGAATTCGAATTGTAGAAATTGAGAGAAAAACATGTCAGATAATATTTTAATTGTTTTAGATGTCGAGACCACAGGTTTGGATCATACTAAAGAAAAAATCATTGAATTCGCTGGTTTGAAGCTTGTAAACGGGGAAATTGTAGAAGAATTTGAAACGCTTATTAATCCTGAGCAGCATATTCGCTATTCAAGTATTAATATTCATGGAATTACAGAAGATATGGTCGCAGATGCACCGAAAAGTGAAGAAATTTTTCCACAAATCTTTGAATTTATTGGCGATTATCCGATTGTGGCTCACAATGCTATTTTTGATTTTAATTTTTTGAATCAGACCTCATTAGTTTTGTATGATAAAGAAATTACAAATCATTATTTTGATTCTCAGCAAATGTTCAGAGAGATTCATCCTGAAGAAAAATCTCATGGACTGGATGCTTTGCTTAACAGGTTCGAGATAGAACCTCAAGGTACAAAACATAGAGCAATGGCTGATGCCAAAGGTTTGGCTCTTGCCTATCCTCGTTTAGAACGTTTATATTATGAAAAAAATAACTGGCAGTTTTCTCAAATGGATAATGTCGGCTATCTTTTTGAAAGATTTATCCGTATTCAAAATGCAATTCAGATTATGCAGTCAGAATTGGGAGATATCAAATCGATTTTCAAAGTTTATTTTGAACAAGGAGGTCCTCCTGTCACATCAACCACAGGAGAGTATTTGACTTATCAGTCCAAAACCAGTTATTCATACGATTTTGCTCAAATTAAAGATACTTTAGACGAAATCGGTTCGCTTGAAAAAGTTGTCAGACTTAATAATGGTTTACTAGACAGAATAGTTACTAGCAATTCTTTATCTGAGGAGCAAAAAGAAAAATTCCGCTCAGCTAGATATGAAATTGTCGAAAACCGTAATATTAATATTCAAAAAGCGGATAAAAGATAAAATCTATCTTATAGAAATTCCATTTTTTTTCAAAGCTTGTTTAAGTTCAGGTACAGGTAAAAGATTGAAGTGAAAAATTGATGCCGCCAAAGCCGCATCAGCACTAGCTTTTTTAAAGACTTCGCTGAAATGTTCGGCATTATCACCCGCTCCGCCGGAGGCGATTACTGGAATATTTACATTTTCTGAAACAAGTTTTGTCATCTCAATATCAAAACCTGCTTGCGTTCCATCCGCATCCATTGATGTAAGAAGGATTTCGCCTGCTCCTAGAGATTCGACTTTTTTGACCCAGTCAAGAAGTTTGATGCCTGTATTTTTTTGTCCTGCATTGATAAAAACATAAAATTCCCCATCAACTCTTTTACCGTCAATTGCAATGACGATGCACTGTGAGCCAAATTCTTGAGATGCTTCAGCGATTATATTTGGGTTTATTACGGCGGCTGAGTTTAGTGCAACTTTATCAGCGCCTGCTCTAAGAAGTTTTTTGATATCTTCGATTGTTTTGACACCGCCGCCGACTGTGAAAGGGATAAATACTTGCTCTGCAACAGCTTCAACCATTTTGACAGTAGTTGCTCGACCTTCATTTGTGGCTGTGATATCAAGAAAAACAAGTTCATCAGCTCCATCATCAGAGTATTTTTTTGCAAGTTCAATTGGGTCGCCTGCGTATTTGAGGTTTTCAAAATTGACCCCTTTTACAGTTTGTCCGTCTTTGATATCTAGGCATGGTATGATTCGTTTTGTTAGCATTTTGGTCCCTTTTTAGAATTGTTGTAATAATTTTAGCATGAAAAAACGCCCCCAAGCTCATTGAGCCAGAGGGCGTTTTGAAAATAATTTCGCGGTTATTTTTTTGGAATAATGGCTTTAAATGCTTCGACAAGTTTATCAAATAACTGCATTTGTTCTAGGTTAGGGGCAGCTTCTATGTTTGAGTTAGAGTTATTGCCGCTAAAAATCTCTAGTAATTCGGTTCTTTCCTTATTTAGGACTTCTATCTTTGGCGTAGGAGAACCTATAACCTCTAAATCAGGTTGGATAATAACCGTATCTCCGCCCCAAGATTTAAAAATCGGAAGACTATGTTCGGATTCACTGTTCTCTAGAATCTTACCTTTAAATTCAAAATCGTTTTTTGAAACTCTTTCTAGCAAGTTATTCATAATGTTTAGTTCTAGCATATCCTCAAGCGGTTGAGATTTAATTTCTTTGCCGACCAAAGAAGATTTGTATTTTAAGAAAGTCGCGCCAAAAGCAGGTTTATTTTGTGCTTGTATGTTGTTGTTTGAAATTGCTGAAATCATTTATATATTCCTTTCACTGTTATTTGCATTTGTTCCAACAATCCTGAAGGGTTGAATTTGATAGTAAATATTATATTTGACAGATACCATTAGCCAAAGCCTTGGCTGATAAGACTTTAGGCGATTGGGATTGTTTTAATATTTCTTCATATTGTTGGCTTAAGCAAATACTTTCTTAGGGCGGACTCGGTTTTCATCCATTTTGGCAATGGCGACGAGTTTGCCACTGAAAGAAAGTTTGACAGTTTCTGAGATGAATTTTTCTACCATAAAATATTGCCCGAGTTTGATTTTGTCCAATTGTTCTTGAGAAATTTCAATTTCTTCAAGGGAAAGCTCTTTTAATGGGTCGATAAAGTTTGCATTTTCGATACGGAGCTCATCAAGATTTTGAGAATCTTCAAGCGATAGTCCGCTTGCTTTGGTACGTATAAGGTCAACCATAGTCGCTCCGCAGCCAAGTTTTTGCCCTAGATCATGTATGATTGAGCGGATATAAGTCCCGCTAGAGCAGTCCACATCAAAAACCACGATGGGCTGTTCGCCTTCTTGCACTTCGACAAGGGCTATTTTATAAACAGTTACGTTTCTTTTTGGGATTTCGACTTCTTCATTTTTTCTGGCATACTCGTATAGTTTTTTGCCTTTGATTTTTATGGCGCTAAAAATCGGCGGAAGTTGTTCAATTTCGCCCGAAAAACCCTCCAAGGCAGTTTCTATCTGTTCTTTGGTTACATTTACTTTTGATTGAGAAGTTATTTCTCCTTCGAGGTCATAAGTATTGGTTGCAAAACCAAGCTGGGCAAAGGCTCTGTATGATTTGTCAGAGGGTAAAAACTCTATAATACGTGTCGCCTCACCGACACAAATTGCTAAAACACCTTGAGCAATAGGGTCAAGAGTACCGCTGTGACCGATTTGTTTTATGTTGAGAATTTTTCGCAAGCGAGCGATAACATCAAAAGAAGTGATGCCTTTTGGTTTGTTGATATTTAAAATCCCAAATAAATTAGATTTCACCACGAGATATCTTATTGATTAAATCTGTAATTTTGCTGCCGCGCTCTAAGGAATTGTCAAGATAGAAGCGAAGTTCAGGGGTGTTTCTGAGCCTGATTCTTCTGCCGATTTCTTTTCTCATTTTTGGAGCATTTTCTGCTAATGCTTCCATTACTTGAGTTTGCTGTTCTTCGGAGCCATAAATGCTGACATAGATTTTTGCCAAAGAAAAATCAGACGGCAATTCGATGTCTGTAATTGAAACAACACCTTCAATACGAGGATCTTGAACTCCGCGATGCAATATATCGCTAAGTTCTTTCATAAGGGTTTTTCTTACTCTGTCGGCTCTAGAATACATTGTTTTTTCCTTAAACTAAAGACTCTTTTTTGACTTCTTCAGTCACAAATACTTTTATTACGTCGCCTTCTTGAATGTCGTTGAATTTGTTGAAAGAGATACCGCATTCATATCCTGTGGCGACTTCTTTAACATCATCTTTGAAGCGTTTTAGCTGGTCGATTGAGCCTTTGAAGATTTCTTTCCCGTTTCTCTCAAGTACAGCAATACCATTTCGTTGAATTTTGCCCTCAATTACGTAGCAGCCTGCAATTTTGACTGTTTTTCCGACAGTAAATACTTGTCTGATTTCGGCCTGACCGATTTCAACTTCTTTTACTACGGCATCTAGCAATCCCAACATTGTTTTTTCAATGTCTTCTAAAATTTCATAAATTATGTCGTATTTTCTGATTTTTACGCCTTGAGTTTCGGCTGCTTTTTGGGCATTGGAATCTTCTTTTACGCTAAAGCCAATTATAATAGCATTACTGGCTGAAGCTAACATAACATCTGCTTCTGAAATATCACCAACGGCAATGTGTACTATATTTGCAATGATTGATTTTGATGAAAGCTGTTGTACTGCAGCACTAACAGCTTCTGCTGAGCCGTGAGTGTTCGCTTTGATAATCAAATTAAGTTCTTTTGTAACTAAAGCATCACCGTCAATCAAATCCGTTTTGACTTGCATTGGAGACATAGATTCAAATTTAGAGAATTTTTCTTGTTGTTTTCTTCCTTCAACAAGAGTTTTCATTTTCTTTTCGCTTTCGCAAACAACAAATCTGTCACCTGCTTGAGGAACTTCTGTAAGTCCTAAAATTTCCACAGGAGTGGATGGACCTGCTTTTTTAATTCTTTCGCCTGAGTCAGATAACAAAGCTCTGACTTTACCGCCAACTTTGTTGACTGCAACGCAATCACCGATTTTCAGAGTCCCTTTTTGCACAAGCAATGTTGCAACAGGACCTTTACCTTTATCAAGGTTGGCTTCAATTACAACACCTTCAGCAGGTATGCTTGGGTTGGCTTTTAAATCTTGCATTTCGGCAACAAGAAGAAGGTATTCTAAAAGCTCATCAATTCCTGTTCCACGAAGAGCGCTGACTTTTACAGCGATTGTATCTCCGCCCCATTCTTCTGCAACAAGACCATGTTCTGTCAATTGTTGAAGAACTTTATCAGGGTTTGCACTTTCTTTATCCATTTTGTTAACCGCAATAACGATAGGCACTTTGGCAGCTTTGGCATGGTTTATGGCTTCAACAGTTTGAGGCATAATTCCATCATCGGCAGCCACAACCAACACCGCTATATCAGTAGCTTGAGCACCTCTGGCACGCATTTCTGTGAATGCTTCGTGGCCAGGTGTGTCTATGAATACAATTTTTTTCTTATCAACAACAACTGAGTATGCGCCGATGGATTGTGTTATGCCACCTACTTCTGTTGCTACGATTTTGTGTTTTGATGCACGGATTGAATCTAAAAGAGTCGTTTTTCCATGGTCAACGTGTCCCATAATTGTGACAACAGGCGCGCGATGAACGGCATGTTTGTCAATAGGGGCTTCTTTTTTCAATTCCTCTTCATTTAGTTGTTTTTCTAATTCTGCTAAATCAATGTCGTTGACTTTGATTTCAAATTTTTCGCAAACTTTTGTGGCTGTTGAAACATCTATAGTCTGATTGACAGTTGCCAAAACACCCATCATCATAAGTTCTTTGACTACTTCAGAAGTCGAAATCTTTATTTTTAAAGCTAATTCACCAACGGATAAAGGCTGATTAATTACAACTTCTTCAATTTTTTTATTTCTTTCAGCTTCTGCTTCGGCTCTTTCGCGTTTTTTGTTTTTTGGGCCTTGAAGCTGTTTTTCTTTTTCTTCAATTTTGTCTTGCTTAGAAACTTTGCGGCCCTTTTTGCCATAAGATTCTTGAGCAATTATATGTCTTTTAATAGGTGATTTAGGCTTATTGGCATCTTCTTTTGCCGGCTCTGCCTTGTCTTGTTGTTGGGCAGGAAGAACTTCAGGAGCTTTAGCTTCTTCTTTTGGCTCAATTTTGGTTATGATTTTTTGAGGAGTATCTTTTTTGCCTTCAGATCTTTGGAATTCAATTTTTTCGATTGGTTTCTCGATTTTTTGAGGAGCAGGCTTATCTTCAATTAATGTTATTTTAGGCATTTCCGGAGCTTTAGCTTCTTCAACCACAGGAGCTGGGGCTTCTTCTTCAACAGGCTTTGCTTTTTTGATTAATTTGACAGCTCTTCTGGCAGTTTCAACAGGAGCTTTTGGGGCTTCTGTTCCAAAAACAGGCCTTCTTTGAGTTCTTTGTTCAGAAATACTGTTTTGCACAGGAGCTTTTCTGATTTCAATAAATTTGTCAGCTTCTTCTTTTGAAATCACGCTAGCATGTGATTTCACTACAACACCAATCCTCTTTTCGAGCTCAACTAAAATCTCTTTATTAGTGAGACCTAATTGAGTGGCTAATTCGTGTACTCTGATGTTTCCTGACATAATAACCTTTTAAAAATTTACTGTGCAATATTATTTGTAGCACAAAAATATTAATTAATCATTATTTTTAATTTTTTTAAGGGTATTTTCGTCAATATTTATTTTTAATACTTTTGAAAAGCGGTTTTTTTTGCAAGCAATCTTAAAACATTCATCATTGTTGCAAATATACGCAGAGCGGCCGAATGTTTTGTTGTTTGGGTTTACAATAATTTCTTTTGAACTGTGTTCTCGCATTATTCTAATAAGCTGATGTCTTTCAAAAAGCTCATTACATGCAATACACTTACGTTTTAAAGTAGAAGGCGAAGATATTTTGTCTTCGCCTTCTTTAGGATTATTCCGCTGTTTCTTCTTTGTCATTGGCTTCTTCTTGGGTTGGCTCTTGGGCAATTTCTTGCTCCATTTCTTGTTCTTGTTGAGCATAACCTTGTTCTTCGAGTTCTGCCATTTGGCTTTCGCTCTTTATATCGATTTTCCAATTTGTTAATTTATGTGCCAGTCTTACGTTTTGGCCGCCTCTGCCGATAGCAAGACTCAATTGGTCATCAGGAACCACAACCAAAGCTTCTTTGCGTTCTTCATCTTCGCTCATAATGTCAACTGAAAGAATTTCAGCAGGAGACAATGCGTTTACGATGAATTCGACAGGATCTTCAGAGTATCTTACGATGTCGATTTTTTCATTTTTCAATTCGCCGACGATAGTCTGAATTCTGCTTCCGCGAGGTCCTATACAAGCTCCAACAGGATCAACATCAGGATCTGTAGAGGCAACAGCAATTTTTGTTCTGTATCCTGCATCACGAGAAATTGCTTTGATTTCGACCAATCCGTCTTCAATTTCAGGGACTTCAAGTTCAAAAAGCTCTTGAACAATTCTTGGGTGAGTCTGAGAAACTATTACTTGAGGCAGTCTTTGAGTTTCTTTTACATCCAAAATATAAACTCTTATTCTGTTATTTGTTTTGTAGTATTCGCCTTTAATCTGCTCTCTTTGAGGCATGATTGCTTCTGTTTTGCCTATATTAACGATTACGTTTCTTTGCTCAACTCTTTGGATTATACCTGTTGCAAGAGTGCCTTTTTTCTCTAAGTATTCATTTAAAATTATGTTTCTTTCAGCTTCTCTGATTCTTTGAGTGATAACCTGTTTTGCACTTTGTGCAGCGATACGACCAAAGTTATCCGGAGTAACTTCGATTTCGATTTCATCGTCAAGTTCGGCATCTTCAAGAAGTTCTTTTGCTTCTTCAAGAGAAATTTCTAAATTCGGATCTTCTACTTCGGCAACGATTTTTTTTGTTCTGTAAATGCCGATTTCGCAAGTTTCTTCATCAATTTCAGCTTTTAAGTTAGAAGCTTCTTTGATACGAACGTGTTTTTTGTAAGCCGCAACCATTGCGTCGCATAGAGAATCCAAAACGATTTCTTTTGAAATCCCTTTTTCTTTTTCCAGTTGTTCTGTAGCTTCGAATAAAGCCGTTCCGATTTTAAGCATAATTTTTTCCTTATATTTATTCTACGATTAATTGCACTGATGCGATGTTTTCTTCTTTGATTTTATAGTTTTTATTATCTTTCTGGCTTTCAAAAACCAGTCCGTCCAAGTTGTTGTAATCTATAATTTTTATCTCAATTACTTTTTCAGGAAATTCTTCAGTAGGGTTTTTTAGCTTGAGTGTTGCTTTTTTGCCTTTGAAGATGATGTATTCTCTTGTGGTTTTGAGTTTTCTATCAAGCCCTGGACTCGAAATTTCGAGGTGATAATTCATAGGGATAAGCTCATCCAAATAATCGCCAATGCCTCTTGTCAAGTTTTCGCAATCATCAAGGGTTATTGACCCATGACTTTTGTGGATGAAGATTCTTAAGAACCAACGGCCGTTTTCTTTAGTGAAACTGACTTCCAATGGAATGAGGCTATAATTTACGCAGGAATGTTCAACTACCGGCATAAGTTTTTGCATCATTTCTTTTTTATTGAATTGGGAGTGTTTCATTAAAGACCCTCTTTAAAGAAGAAAGAGAGTGGGGACTCCACTCTCTTTACCTTGAGAATAGGTTTATGATAACACCAAAAAATTATTTTTACAAGTTTTTGGGTTTTGTGATTGTGAGTGTAGGCGAGGCAAGTTTATTCGTCATGCTGAACTCGATTCAGCATCTTGCTAGTTTTGCTCTGCAGGGGACTTCGTCCAGAGTAACTTTTTTGAAAAAGTCACCAAAAACTCTCGCCTGTTTTCGTTCATACGTTTCTAAACTCATCTCGCTAGGCTGCGAAAAAAGTCCTCGCCTATTTCGCTCGATTTCATTAAGAAAAGTTTATTCACTTACCACAATGCGGGAGTGATTTTTTATATGAATTGACAAATAAGTACTAAGTTTTATAATTTGGGTTATGGAGTACATTTTTTATATTTTTGCTTTTTTAATTTTTCTTATTTTAGAATTTGGTCAAAAATCTAGTAAATTATCTTTAATAGTTTTATTTATACTGCCTTTTTCTTATGTGTCTGCCACTATAAATAAGTCTTTAGGTCCACTAAGGTGTAATGATGGTTGGCAATCTTATTCTATTGGTTATCAAGGTGCTTGCTCCCATCATGGCGGAGTGGAGAGTAGAAGTTTAGAAGTTGGGTATTTTTTATTATCATTATTAAGTGCTATTTTTGTGATTTTAATTTATTTAATGCTTAAAGAGTTTATAATTAAACATCAAAAAAACAAGTCATCAATCAATGAAATATTGCAAGATTTTTTTATGTCGATGATTGGTATTTTAAAATTTGTTTTTGAAATGCTGAAAGGCATTGCTTCTTTTTTGCCTGTTATTTTTATTGTCCTAATATCCCCTTTTATTATTTTGGTGGGATTTATCAGAGAACTTATTTTAGAAAAGATTAAATAGTCAATTCCTTACAAAATATTTTCTAGAATCTCTTTTACCGCAAAAGCTTTATTCAAGGTATAAAAATGAATCCCTGGCACTTTTGCATCAGAGAGCTGTTGGCATTGATAAATCGCAAATTCAATCCCAAGCTCACTAATCGCATTAGGGTCATTTTGGTTTTCTTTCATCCTGTTAACAAGGCTTTCAGGAATATTTGTTCCGCACATAGCAGTCATTCGTTCTATTTGGTTGATGTTCGTAATAGGCAATATGCCTGGGATTATTGGTACGTCGATACCTTCAAGTTGTGCTTTTTCGACAAATCTGAAATAATAATCATTGTCAAAAAACACTTGCGTGATTACAGCACTAGCACCTGCATCAACTTTTTTCTTGAGGTTTTTGATATCTTCTTCAAGAGAACAGCACTCTCTGTGGCATTCAGGATAACCTGCAACACCTATTGAAAGGTTTGTTTCGGATTTTATAAATTCAACCAAATCATTTGCATATCTGAAATCTTCATTAAATTCAAAATCAGGACAATTTTGTGGAATATCACCTCTGAGGGCCAAAATACTATTTATTTTATTTGCTTTTATAAGTTCAAGATATTTTTTAACATTTTCTTTTGATGCTCCGATGCAGGTAAAATGAGGCATTACATCAATATCCAGCTCTTTTTTTATTTTTAGTGCTAATTCAAAAGAATTTTCCTGGTTGCTCCCACCTGCGCCGTATGTCACAGAGACAAAAGCAGGTTGAAATTGCTTTAAAATAGCTAATTCTGCGATAAGTTTTTGCGAATTTGCTTCAAAATCATTTTTCGGAGGAAAAACCTCAAGTGAAATTACAGGTTTTTGCGAAATATATTGTTTTGCCACAATCTGCTCGTTTAAGTTTTTATAAATTTTATCTAAATGCATTTAATCCCTCTGCTTTATAGCTCTTTCAATTTCTCTATCTGTTGTTTTTTTGATTAAAGATTCTCGTTTGTCATGAAGCTTTTTCGCTTTTGCCACGCCGATTTCAAGCTTTGCCCAGCCTTCTTTGAGAAACAGCTGCAACGGGACAAGTGTAATACCTGATTCTTTAGTTATTCCAATGAGTTTTCTTAATTCTTGTTTGGTTATAAGAAGTTTTCTGGTGCGTTCAGGGTCATGATTGTACCGATTGCCTTGTTCATAAGGCGATATGTGCATTTTGTGAATCCAAATTTCGCCATTGTCAATATGCGCATAACTGTCTTTTAAATTTATGCGGCCGGCTCTGATAGATTTTATTTCAGTACCGGTAAGCACCATACCTGCCGTGTATTTTTCCATTATGGTAAAGTCATGAAATGCTTTTTTATTTGTTGAAATTATTTTTACAGATTTGTCCATTTTTCTTTCTATGCTATTATTAATTATGTTATAATTATTTTAACTCAAATATCAGTAGTCTAAACACATGGAGCAAAATTTTAACAAATGCTAAAAGCTGCAAATTGTAAAACATGCGGAAAAGTTTTTCTAAAATCGATAAATGAAGTCTGCCCTGAGTGCATAAAAAAAGAGCAAGACCTTCTAAAAGGTATAAATGATTATTGCTACTCTAGAACATCAGTATCTTTGCATGAATTGGCTCACGAATTTGATGAATCAGTTGCTAAGTTGGAAAAATATTTGCTTGAAAGAAAATTAGTTCAAGTTATGGACAAACTGGATTTGATTTGCAGAGGGTGCGGAGTTCATTATACGATCTTGAATGAAGGAAGACTTTACTGTAAGAGTTGTTTTGACAAATTGGAATTGGGATTGCTTAGTGTTTCATTAGATGACAAGATTAATCCTTATACCGGCAAGCCTTTTTATAATAAGTAGCCGTTTCATAGTATAAAATTTGTAGCCTCATTCTTTAATTGTTAAGAATTTTGGCATAGTTTTTTGCTTATGTTAGAATTGATAAAGAGATTATAGAATTTTATTAGATTAAATAAAGAGGTGTAAATTGAGCCAGAAGAGCATATTTGGGGACGGAAACATAGTTTCTATAAATATCAGAGATGAAATGAAGCGTTCATATATAGATTATGCAATGTCAGTCATTGTAGGACGTGCCCTTCCTGATGTTAGAGACGGCTTAAAGCCTGTTCATAGAAGAATTTTATTTGCGATGAACGAGCTTGGGATGACACCTGATAAGCCTTATAAAAAATCCGCACGTATCGTCGGTGAAGTCCTCGGTAAATATCACCCTCACGGTGATACAGCTGTTTATGAATCTATGGTTCGTATGGCACAAGATTTTTCTACTCGCTACAGAACAATCGACGGGCATGGAAACTTTGGTAGTGTGGATGGTGATAGTGCAGCTGCAATGCGTTATACAGAGGCAAGAATGGCTTCTATTACAACAGCAATGCTTGCTGATATTGATTCAGAAACTGTTGATTTCACAGCAAACTTTGATGGAAGTTTAGAAGAGCCTACAGTATTGCCTGTAAGACTCCCTATGCTTCTTCTTAACGGTGTAAGCGGGATTGCAGTCGGAATGGCTACAAATATTCCTCCGCATAATTCTACAGAAGTTATCGATGGGACTATTGCCTTGATTGATAATCCTGATTTAGAAATAGCAGATTTGATTGAATACGTAAAAGGGCCTGATTTTCCTACATCAGCAACTATTTTGGGCACAGCAGGGATTGTACAGGCATATGAAACAGGACGCGGAAGCGTTGTTATGCGTGCAGTTTCGAATTTTGAAGAAATTGCAGGCGGTGCAGGCCGTCAGTCAAGAATGGCTATTATCATTACAGAATTGCCTTATCAGGTCAACAAAGCTAATTTGATAGAAAAAATAGCTGAGCTTGTCCGTGACAAAAAAATGGACGGTATTTCTGACCTTCGTGATGAATCTGATAGAGATGGAATGCGTGTCGTTATTGAGCTTAAGCGTGACGCTAAACCTGAAGTTGTCAAAAATAATTTATATAAACACACTCAACTTCAAACAACTTTTGGGGTTAATATGCTTGCAATTGTTGGAAGACAGCCAAGATTGCTGAATTTGAAACAAGTTCTTAACGAATTTATTGAACATAGAGTCGAGATTGTCACTCGCAGAACACGTTTTGATCTGAAAAAAGCTCGTGCAAGAGCCCACATATTAAAAGGTTTGATTATAGCTTTAGGTTCTTTGGACGCTGTTATTGAGCTTATAAAAGCGTCAAAGACGGCGGATGAAGCCAGACACGGCTTGATTTCTAAATTCGGTCTTGATGCTGATCAGGCAAATGCAATTCTTGAGATGCAATTAAGAAGATTAACAGGCTTAGAACAAGAAAAAATTCAGGCTGAATTCCTAGAGCTTCAAAAGAAAATCGAAGAATTAGAAGCTATTTTGGCCGATAGAAATAAAGTTCTTATAATTATTAAAAATGAGCTTAAAGAAGATAGAGAAAGATATGGCGATGATAGAAAGACTCAAATCGTTCCTCATCAAGATGAATTGAACATCAAAGATTTGACGCCGAATATTCCAATGACTGTTTTTATAACGGGCCAAGGGTATATTAAACGTATTTCTCTTGACACTTTTGAGCGTCAACATCGTGCCACAAGAGGTAAAGGTGGCATTAAAACCAAAGAAAACGATGATGTTGCACACTTCTTTACGACAATGATGCATGACAAAGTTCTTTTCTTCTCTTCAAAAGGGACAGTTTATAGCTTAAATGTTTACGATTTCCCGGAAGGCGGCCGTCAGGCAAAAGGCTTGCCGATAGTGAATTTGCTTCCTATCGAACAGGATGAAAAAATAACAGCAGTTGTGCCTGTATCCAAGTTTGACAAGAGCAGTAATTTATTGATGCTTACGCGCAAGGGTTATATCAAGCGTATCGAGTTGAACAACTTCGAAAGTATTAGAAAAAGCGGTATTATTGCAATCGGACTCGATGATGACGATATTTTAGAATGGGTAAAAGAAGCCAAATCTAATGATGAAATCATTATCGGAACAAGTAACGGCATGGCAATTCGTTTTGCTATATCTGACTTACGCCCATTAGGACGTAGCGCCAGAGGCGTTATTTCGATGAAGCTTCGCAAGGAAGATACTTTGGTAGGCTGCGATATTGTTCCAAAAGACAGAGATGCTGATTTGCTTGTTGTTACATCAGATGGTTTCGGTAAACGTACTCCTATGTCAGAATTCCGTCCTCAAAATCGTGGCGGATTGGGCTTGATTGCTACTAAATTTAAGAAGCTTACAAGCAGATTGACCACTTTGACGATTGTTGATGAAGCTGATGAGATTATGATTGCATCAGCAAACGGTGTTGTAACTCGTCAAAAAGCCGGACATATTCCAAAACAAGGTCGTCCTGCAACAGGGGTTAAAGTCCAAAATATGATGGATGATGACACAATAGTTGCGGTCAACAAAATCATTATTGCTGATGATGACGATGATATGGAAGAATAAGTAGCGTTAGTTCTTTTTCGGATTAACTTTATAATTAATGTAACCGAATGTAAATGCAGATTTAAAGTGGAAAAGCTTTATTGTGAAAGATTTTCTACGGATTTAAGCTGTATTTTTTAAAATAACTAGCAATTTTAAAGATTGAGAAGTTATAGTCAACTTGAATATATAAAATTAAGAAAGAGGAAAAAAGGAATGAGAGTCGATAATAACTTTAAAAAAACTAATTTTAATTCTCCAAATAAAGCGGTTTCTTTTAATGGGAAATTAGAAGTAGAACTACCGCAACAACTTTTAAAAAAGTTTGATGCATATAATAATTATTCGGGTAAAGACTTAAAATCATTAAAAAGTTTTGTAGGTTTTGTCAAAAATTATGTCAGACCAGCGGTAAAGCTATTTACGTCGAAAGATGATGTATATAAACTAAAATTCGAAGAAGCCCACCAATCCAGTAATAATTCATTGCAACTGAACTTTATTCCTGGTCAAAAAAGTCAATCAAGAGGACTTGAGCCAGACAGTTTAGCTTATGTAGATACACAAGTAATCCGTCTAAATAAAGTCGGTTTGGAAAAGCTGAAAATTCTTAAACATTTATTTTATGATAGAAGTGTAAATAAAATACAAGCTAATATAGATGCGCTTAGAAAACATCAGGCAAATATAGCAAAGCAAAATGACTTAAAATTAAGAGAAAGATTATTAAAATAAAATAACTTTTAAACTATTAAAATCGGATTTGAAAAAATCCAGGGTTTGCCCTTGAAATAAGCTTCAATACGGTATTTACCTTTATCGAGCTTGTCAAATTCTAAGTTATTTGTCTCCGCTTGCCAGATAAGTTGCCCGTCATAAAATATTTTTACTTCGGCTTTTTTGGGAAGTTTGACAAGAAGTTTTGTATAATCATCAAATTCTATTGTACTGCCTGCATAAGCTGTTTTATGTCCATTTTGCACGCAAAAAATAGGATATTTGCATTTAGCTGCCCAAATTCTGTTCGCAATAAGGCTTTTACCAAGTTTTAAAGCTTCAAAAATTTTTCTTTTTTTACCTTCAAAATCCTCGGGCAGTTCCTCTTCGAAGTGTAAAAAGTTTGTTATGGTATCAAAAGTATCTTTATAAGGAAAAATTTTGAGCTTCAAAAAACTTTTCTTAAATTCCATTGCATGCACATCTACACCGCCTATTGCCGGGATAATTTCGGGCGTTTCATTATTTAAAGTATCCCACCATTGCATAGTTTTTTCGGTTGGACCTTTTAGGACCTGATTTCTGAACAAAATTGCTTTCAAAGTTTCAAGAGGGTCTTGTGCATTGTAATAATCGACCCAATCAGACATATAATTCCAGATTTCGATTCCGCCAAAATCTTTCATAGACCAATTAGTCCAACGCAAAGCAGGATAATTGTTTTTCCTTTCGACAAGTTCATCAGGATGCGCCACAAAGCCAAAACCACCTTGTTTTTTGACTTCTTGGATAAATTCCGAAGGTTGCATATCTGCTGAAATTGGTTCTTTGATATCAAGAGCTATGTAATGGTTGTCATTGTTAGGCGAAATTTCTTCTCCTGTGATTACGCAAACACCATCGTACATACCTTCTTTGGCATCTAGATTATTATGGTCTGTGATGACAATCCAAGACAATCCCGCTTTTTTTGCAGCGTACGCTATTTCTTTTATAGTACCTGTTCCATCTGAATGCACAGAGTGTATGTGTATTGCCCCTGGGTATATGTGAACCATTTTTTCTACCTAATATTGTCCTGTGGAGACTAAACCTTCAATTATTTTGACGCCAGCACTTGTCCCAAGACGTGTTGCGCCTGCTTCAATCATAGCTTTTGCATCTTCAAATGTTCTCATTCCGCCTGAGGCTTTGACTTCAAGTCCAAAATCTTTTACTATTTCGTGCATAAGTTTGACGTCTTCAACTTTTGCTCCAATGCCGTCTTTGACAAACCCCGTTGATGTTTTGACAAATTTTGCACCTGCTTCGATGCAAATTTCGCATGCTTTTTTGATTTCTACTTTGCTAATCAAATCCGTTTCGAGAATTACCTTGACAGGCTTGTTTTGGCTTGCTTTTACAACTTCTTGAACATCATTTTTGACATAATCATAATCGCCGTCTTTTAAGGCAGTGATATTTATTACCATATCGATTTCATCAGCACCTGAAAGTGCTGCTTGAGCAGCTTCAAAAGCTTTGACTTGAGTTTGATTTGCTCCCAATGGAAATCCGATTACAGTTACGATTTTGATGCCTGTACCTTTTAGATAGTCTTTGCAAAAATCAATGTGGCATGGGTTTATGCAAACGCCTTTAAAGCTGTATTTTTTGGCATCATCTAAGAATTGAACCAGTTCATTTCGGGTCAAATTCGGCTTTAATATTGTGTGCTCTATGTATTTATTGATATCCATGCCGTGATTATACCAAAAAAAGTAATTGATGTGCAATTAGGGCAAAGTTTGAGTTTTTCAAAACTCAACGGGAGTAAAAATTTTGTTCATGGTATTATTTTTAATACCCAAATTTGGTTTTGTATTTGAAAATTGTCAAATTTGTGTGATAATAAAAAATGACGTAAAGTATTTAGGAGAAAAACCATTAACGAACGACTTTCAGAACAATTGCCGATTAATGAAAGAATTAGATCAAGAGAAGTTCTTCTTATTGATGATGAAGGCAATAACCTAGGAGCAATACTGACTCAAACTGCTATGCAAATGGCGAAAGACAAAGATTTAGATTTGGTCGTAATAAGCCCTAATCAAGATCCTCCGGTAGCAAAAATTTTGGATTACGGAAAATACAAATTTCAATCCGAAAAAAAGGCCAAAGAAGCTAAGAAAAAGCAGCATGTAGTGTCGGTTAAAGAACTTAAATTGCGTTATAAAATTGATCAGCATGACTATGAAGTACGCATCAAGAGTATAAAAAAGTTCATAGAAGCTGGAAATAAAGTTAAGGTCGTGATAATGTTAAGGGGTCGTGAAGTGCAGCATGCCCATTTGGCAATGACACTTATGGAAAGAATACTTGCTGACCTAGAGGGTTTCACGCTCAGTATAGAGAAAAAACCATCCAGAGAAGGCAACAATATATTAATGATATTAGCCCCATAAAAAACAGGAGAAAACGAAAACATGCCTAAGATGAAAACACACCGTGCAGGTGCAAAAAGATATAAAGTAACAGCTACCGGCAAAATTCTAAGAAGAAAAGCCGGCAAAAGTCACTTGTTAGAGCACAAAGCAAGAAAAACAAAAAATAACATGTCAAAAATGACAGAAGTTTTCGAAGGAAATTTGAAAAAAATCAAAGCAGAGTTACCATATATGAAATATTCCAGATAAAGGAGCGATCGATCAATGGCAAGAGTAAAACGCGGAAATGTACTTCGCAAAAGACATAAAAAAATCTTAAAATTAGCTAAAGGTTTCAAAGGAGCTAGAAGCAGACTGTTCAAAGTCGCTAATCAAGCAGTTATGAAAGCTTTGTGCTATCAATATAGAGACAGACGCAATATAAAAAGAAATATGCGTCGTTTATGGATTGTAAGAATTAACGCAGCAGCAAGAATGAATGGTTTGAGCTATAGTAAATTAACAAATGCTTTGAAAAAAGCTAATGTTGTAGTTAACAGAAAAATGTTGGCTGACATCGCTGTTCGCGATACAGCTGCTTTTACAAAAGTTGTTAATGTAGCAAAAGCTGCAGTATAAAAACTTAGGGATGTAAAAATTCTGCCAAAGCGATGAGCTCTGGCAGAATTTTTTACTGGACTATGGCGCCCCTGAAATAAATTCAGTCTCTTTATGGAATAATAATTAAAGTAAACATTTTTGAGATGTCTGATTTTGGGTTTATAATATTGGTAAGTAGCTTTAAGGGAGTTTTCAAAATGTTCAAGGACACAAAGCAAGAATATTCAGTCAAAATTTGCCCAACAAGCGATGTTGAAAAGTTGGAAAACCTCTTAAATACTATGTCTCAAGAGGGCTGGGATTTGTATACTATGTCAGAAGCTGAAGCAAAAAATGGCGATTATCAATACAATTGCATTTTTGTTCGAGAATATGAAGAAGTTGACGATGATGAAGATGAAGTTTGCTCTATTGATGTAGGGGATTTTTGCTCAAAAATGGAAAAGATTTTCAAAAAAAACCCTTATTTAGAGTGCAGAGAAATCCAATCCAAAATAAAATATAAACGAGAAAGAATAGCCGAAATTAAGGCTTGCCTTGATTCTACCGTGATTGATGATAATGATAGAAACAGCTTAAATGAAGAAATGTCAAATGCCCTCAAAGATTTGGATAATGCCAGAATGATGCTTGTAGATGTCATTTCTCCTGATAAAATGTATGAAAAACTTGATGTCAAAAAGATTAGCGTGATTTTGAGTGAAGAAATTATTGAACTTGTAAACCCTGATAATAATGCAGAACTTATATCTCAAAGCGTTAAGGTTAGACAGGAATTGTCTGAAAAATTGGGTTATGTTATTCCTACGATACAGTTTAAGCCTGATGAAACGCTTGAAGCCGGGCAATATAAGATTAATGTTAGGGATATTACTACTCTTGGGGGGCAAGTTTATCCTGATTACAAGATGTTTTTGAAAAAAGATTTGGATTTGTCCAAAAAACCAAGCTATGTGATTGAAGATGTTGATGTAATTTCGGGTGAAAAAGTTTGGTGGATTCCTGTGGATAAAACCGAAAAATATTGGGCCAAAGGGCTTTTACCGGCAGAAGTTATTGCCCAAAACCTGAAATATATTTCAAAACGCTATGTTGATGATATTTTTGACTATAATGATGTGAACAAATTTGTCGAGATAGCTGCTGATAAAAATGTTTATCTCATTGAAAATATTATCCCTGATTTCCTTTCTGTGGGTGAGCTGAGGTATATTTTGGCTACTCTTATCAGAGAAAATATTTCAATTAAGGATGTCGTCTTTATTTTTGAAAAAATCAATGATTTTTCAGAGGATTCTGTAAAAGAAGATTTGCTTGAAAAAATCAGACTTTCTCTTTCGCGCCAAATTTCTAACTCGATAGCGGATGAAAACAGAACCATATATGGCATTAATTTGGGAGAAGCTACTGCGAAAAAACTTAGAAAAGTTATGCTTTCTGATGAGCCTACAGTAACGATTAAAGGCAGTTTTATCAAAAAAATGCTTAAAGATATAGAAGAGATAAGCAAAAATTCAAATTTGAATATTGAAAATATCGCATTTATTACGCCGCTTGATATCAGACAGATTTTGTTTCATGTAATAGAACAATTTATTCCTAATTTGAGCGTTGTTGCCAATTCGGAATTGTCGTCAGAATTTAATCTCGAAATTTTAGGAGAAGTCTAAGCTTCGTCTAAAGTTCCCATCATTTTTTGCATCATCATCATATTCATCATCATGCCCATGGTATCTTGCATGGTTTTTTGACTCAATTGTTGTTGTTGTATTTGCGCCATGCGTGCTGATTGTTGTTGATATGCCATATTATAAAACATTTGTTGTTGTTGATTAGTTTTGGCTTGTATGCCTGCTATTTTCGCACTCGCTATACCGTTGGCGATTCCGCCTATGGAATAAAGGCCCATAGCAATATAGTCAGGGTCTTGCGAATAATCAGAAGTAATATTTCCATCTTTGTCCTTGGAATATTTATAACTAGTCGTCATAAAAGGATTGTCGAAACCGCCATATCCGCCATATCCGCCATATCCAGAATATGCTCCTGAACCGCCGGCATAATATCCGCCTGTACAGCCACTTCCTCCAAAAGGAAGAATACTATCAGCACTAGCTTGGTAAGCTGCGATATTACCACTCAAAAAATTGGCATTGTTCATCGAAGCATTTGGCGCATGGTATAAATTGTCTGGATAGTAATAATAAGCCATTTAATTTCCTCTGATTATCCTTATATATATAAAAACAATTTGTTTTGAAAAATTGCCAAGTTAAAACATGCCAAATCCATGCTGTGAGCATGGTTGAGGCTATTCAAGGATTAATAGGGACTATTCAAGTTAACAAAACTTAACATTGACTTATCCCTAGAGCTAAATTTACAAAATGCATTCACAATATTTATGAAATTTATCATTAAAAAAACTCCATAGGTACAATCAAATTATACGCTATGGAGTTTGTGTAATATTTAAATTTTTTAAGTTACAGTTTCAGTTCCCATTGTTTCAAATTGTTTCATCATCATCATCATTTGAAACATTGATTGCATAGAGGCCATAGATTGTTGTTTTTGTTGTTGTTGAGCCAACTGCGCAGATTGTTGTTGATAAGCCTGATATTGCCATATTTGTTCTTGTTGTTGAACTTTTGCTTGGTCTTGTGCAAGCATGCCAGAGCCTATAGCGCTGAATATATTACCCAAAGCACCAATCCCGAACATTATTCGATTATTTTTTTGGTCATTTTTATCATCATTAGTGTAATTTATTGAGCCGTCAGCATTTTGAGTATAATGAATATTCGTACTATTGAAAACGCCACCAAATCCTGAGCCATTTGTTCCATAGCTACCGCTGCCATATCCCAATACATCATATATTGGTCTCATTTTGGTATAATCTGAAGTAGCTCCAGAAAATCGAACAGCATCGCAGTAGTTATTAGAATCGTACATTTATACTTTTATCCTCTTTTTATCTCAAATATATAAAAACAATATACTTTGTGTTATTGCTAAATTGGAAAGCATGAAAAACCATGCCCTGAGCATGATTAAGCTTACATAAGGGTTTTAAAGGATTAAGTTTGTTAAGAAATGTAAACGCTTTAAAAAATTTAAAGTTAATATTTTTCAGGAATAACACTTTTTACTTTTTTTGCTTCAATATCTTTTTCCATATTTTGCAATTTTTTCATAGCTTTAGCACGTTCGTTTTGGTAATTATCTTTTATTACAATCACGCCTGTTGGATTTTTGGTTTCATTCAAAAGAGAGTCAACGGCAGAAGTTGTAGGGCTTGCCATATTTTGTTGATCAGCCAGTCTTTTTTCTTCTTCTTGTTGTTCTTCAGATGGAGGTTTTATATTTTCATTTCCTTTAGGTTCAGATTTTGCGAGTAGATTTTTCAATACAATAATTTCGACACGCCTGTTTTTGCGACGATTTTTTTCTGAAATATTTGGCACAAGAGGCTTATTATCTGCGTAGCCAATGGCGGCAATTAACTCGGGATGGAAATCTTTGTTGTCGACAAAATATCTTGCAACGCTGCAAGCTCTTGACGCAGATAATTCCCAGTTTGAAGGGAAAGCACTTGACCTGATTGGGAGATTGTCCGTATGTCCCTCAATTCTGATGAGATGTCTGGAGAATTTTTTTTGTATTAATTCTGCTATTTTGTCCAAAGTCTTATAAGTTGAAGGTTTTAATTGGGCTTCTCCTGAGCGGAAGAATAAATCCGAATCTTTAAGATTTATATGTAAACCTCTATCATCAATAGTTACTTCTACGCCTTCAATTTCGCCTGCCTTGTCCATTTTTTCAATATCTTTTTGAATATCTTTAAAGGATTTTTCTTCATATTTTGCATTTAAATATTCCATAATCGGCGGGACGAAAGATTCACTTGGATTTCCAGGGCCATTTCCTGTTGCTGTACTTCCTGCCATTACGCCTGCACTGGCACCTGGTAAAATATTATCACTCCCTTCTAATATAGAGGGTGATGCAAAAGCTTTTTTGATAGATTCTTGCAAATCTGCATATGAACTTACGTCAATTTGGGCAAGGGCATAAAGAACGACAAAAGTTGCAAATAAAAGGGTGATAAAATCAGCGTATGACACCAGCCAACGTTCAAGGTTTTCGTGTTCTTCATGATGTTTTTTCCTAGCCATTATAAAGCCTTTTTATTTTTCTTCCGGTTTTTTGTCTAGTAAATAAGCAGTGAGTTTTCTCTCAATAAGAGTAGGACTTTCTCCTGCTTGAATTGCAATAATACCTTCAATAACCATTTCTTGTGCGACCATCATTTGCTTGGCTTTGAATTTAATTTTTGAGCCCATAGGAATAGCTATTAAGTTTGCCAATCCTACACCATAAACAGTTGCTACGAAAGCGACCGCAATACCTGCACCTAGTTTTGAGGGGTCTGATAAGTTCTGCATAACTTGAATAAGACCTAATACCGCACCGATGATACCGATTGTCGGAGAATAACCGCCTGCTGATTCCCAAACTTTTGCCGCTCCGGCCTTTTGAGTTTCTATTCTGGATAAAAGAGTTTCCATCATATCACGTACTAAAGTAGGGTCAGCTCCGTCAGATACTGCCTCAAGGCCCATTTTTATTAGAGGGTCAGTTTCATTTTTAGCATCGCTTTCAAGTGAAATGACACCTTCTTTTCTTGCTTTTTGAGCATAATTCATTATTTTTTCAATAACTTCGTTATAATTTATTGGGCCGGTGAAAAACACAATTCGAGTTTCTTTTCCGGCTTGTACTAAATCTTCCATAGGGTAACTAAGAATAACTGCACCGGCTGTTCCACCAAAAACGATAAATGCAGCGGTAACTTGCATAAGCTGTCCGAGGTTCCCACCTTCCATCATTTGTCCGAGGAGAATACAGAATATGCCGAAAAACACGCCAAATATTGATGTTATGTCCATTTCCACTCCGATTCTTGAAAGTTATAATTATCCAACTCTTATTAAACAGTAATTTCTAGAATATAAAATCATCTTTTTATGTTATTTTTTAGAAAATATTTATGAAATTCATAGAAAAAAGAGATTTTTTCTACATATGCCTCTTGATAAGAAATTTTGCTAGTGTTATCATTAAAAACATATAGGAGAAAATGATATGGATCAAATAACAAAAATCGCTTGGGATTTAAATGAAAAAACTGATAACAAATATCAATTAGTATATGAGATAGCGGATTTGGCTAAAAGATTAGTTGATGAAACTCAAACTAAAAGAGGCCGTGATGATATGATGTTTGGTTATGAACAGTCATTTGATCCGACTATTAAAAAAGAAAAACCAATTCAGCATGCCATTATGGTAAAGGCTTCAGAATCTGATGATAGCGAATTAGTTGGTTAATTAAAATTTAAAAAAGAAAAAAAGACCGCCTATTAGGCGGTCTTTTTGTTTTGATTGTTATCAAGCTATAGCTTGATGATAGGTTCCTATAGACTTTTTCTCATACTCTCTTTAATATTTTGAGCCATATCGACTCTTCCGTTTTTTTCATAAATTCTTGTCATGCTTTCTAAAAATTTCATATTATTTAAGCGCATTTGTGCTTTTTTGATATCTCTTTGATCAGGTGCTTTCTTTTCCATAGTGGCCACTTCAGGCACAGGGGTATTTTGGCTTTTTTGATTAATTGCCTGAACAGCTTCTTGCAGTTTATTCAAATTCGGTGCTGAAGTTTGAGGAGGCGTTTTAGGCATTGAAACATTTGGATTTTTAGATACTTGAGTGTATGGGTTTGTTTGAGAATTTTGATATTCTTTTATTCCATAATTTTGTACAGATACATTTTTCTTTGACAAGTCCTGTCTTTTAATCAATCTTTCATTGAATTTGCCTTGAGCTTTAGAAATCTCTGCGTGTAAATCAATGTCTTTAGCTTTTTTTGTTAATTCTTCTTTTTGTTGAAGAATATCTTTTGGAGTAAGTTCATATTTCTTGGCTTGTTCTTTGGTTTCTTGCAGGTTTTTTACAAGAACCAGGAGTAAAACCCCAAGTCCTATGAACCAGCCTAAATTAGCAGGGTCCAAAAGGTTTCTTAAATCAAGATTTGTTAGGGAAAATATATCGCTGAAATCAGTTTCAGTATCTTCTTGTGTAATTGGTGAATAACTGTCAATTGAACGATTTAGAGTTATTTGTGTTCCTTCAGTATTTGCCAGTAGATTTGTAGGGACTTTAGGAGAATCCAAAAGTACTTGAGATGCAGCTACATTGAGGCCTTGAATGGTTATTCGGACGTCTTTGTCCATTGGCTGAATCAAAACATGGTCGATGTTACTGGCATTGTTATAGACAGTGTTGACTGATTTTGACGGAATAATATTTTTCAAATCAATGAACATTTTATTATTCATTGGCGTAAGCGTTTTGATTGGTACGGCATGGTCTGTATTAATTGTTATTTCATAAGAATCATTTAAAGGTTTGACTTCAATTCCATTCAAAATAGCTTCAACAGCTTGAGCCTTCGGTATAATTATGAAAAAAATCAGCAATATTGTTAATAAGCCCAAAAAGCGTTTCAAAAATTTATCCATCCTCACTCACTACTCCCCTATAGTTTTCCAAAATCATTTCACATGACTAGAATAGCTGTTTTAGCAATTCAAATCATCGTCCAAGGGGTTTATAAACAAAAATAGACCAACTGGTCTATTTTTATCAAATTATATAAAATCTCTGAGGAAGTCTCTGACGTTTCTGCCCCATTTGGAGGCTACATCTATAGAATTTTTAGCATTAACTCCATATCTGACTTGTGATTCAACAATCATATCGTGTTTATCTGCCAATTCTCTTTTTATATTTAAGATTTTAAATCCTTCGATTTGACGAATTAATTCATCGTCAACTTCATCAATTCTGTTTTTTGCAAACATATCAACAACATGTTCAGCATCATTTGCCATTGATTCTGGCATAATCAGAGAAATCCTTGCTTGATAATCTTTATGGGCATAGAGTTCGCCAAGGTCATAAAGATTTTGCAGGTGGGTTGTTTTTTCAGCAGCGTTATTATTTCTCATAATAACTTGCATATTATCAAGTTTTAGAGTATCAAGAGTTCCGTTATCAGCTTTTGTAATAGCATCTTGATAATATGTAGTGAAGCTTGCTGCGCTTATTCTTTTAGGAGGGGTTTTAAGCCCTGTTCTCGGAGGTTCTGTTATAACGGCGTTTTTATTAAATATTTTTTTGAAAAAATCTGCTATAGGTTTTCTTTTTTTGTATGCCAAAATTCCGCCTGCAACCACTACTCCTAGAGTCAATAATGGCTTAATAATTGATCTTTTGCGTTGCTGGGGCTGTGCTTGGCTGTTTTGATTCATGTAATAATCATATTCAGGATTTAGACTGGTTTTTTCTTTTTTAAGATTTGTCAATTGCAATAAATTGCGGTGGTCTTTTAATTTTGTACCATGCCTGTCTGTATAAGGGTCATTTGATATTTCACCAGGAACGGCAGTCAATGCAGTATTATCAGCTGTATCATATGCGCCGAAGTTTATTTTTTGATATTTAATTGAAGGATTAATTCCAACCATGAGTTCACCTTTATTAATATGTATTCATGATAAAAAGGAACAAGGTTAAAATTGCTTATAAATTAGAGCATGTTAATTTTTTGTAACATGTATAACTGCAGGACTTACCACTTTAGAAAGTTGCAAGCCTGGGTATAGTTTTTGGATTTTATCCCAATTCAAATAAATATCACAGCCTTTATTTAGAAGAGCTTCTTCCCATGAAGAAATAAAATCAATACAAGCGTGGTCTATAAAATATAAATTTTTGCAATTAATTTCAATTTTTTTAGTTTCGTCTAAATTTTCCAATACATCAGCTAGTTGAGGAATTTGCATGAAAGTAATATTTCCAGATAATTTGATTGATATTTTATTTTCGTCAGGTATGTCTTTAATTTTTATATTTATTTTTAATGTTTTATAAATATCTTTTGAAATAGCAAAAATAAGTCCGATTAGAATGCCTTCGAATAAATTTATTGATATTATTGAAATTAAAGTAATTGCAAAAATAGCAAATTCGCCTTTGCTTATGCTATATAAGTCTTTAGCTCCTTTTATGTCGATTAATGTATAACCGGTATAAACAAGGATTGCAGCTAAACTGGCAGTCGGTACATAGGCAAGTATAAATGGAAATAATGATGCAAAAAGCAAAATCCAAACGCCATGTAAGATTGATGAAAATCTTGTTTTTGCCCCTGCTTCTATATTTGCAACACTTCTAACAATTATCCCAGTAATAGGAAGTCCGCCGAATATTCCTGCAAGCGAATTGCCAACTCCTTGTGCGAAAATTTCTTTGTTATAGTCAGTTTTGGAGTTTGTACTTATTTTATCTATAGCCGTGGAGGTTAATAAAGTCTCAGCACTGGCTATAAGAGTCACAATGAAAGCATTTTTTATTATTTGAAAATCAAATATTGAATGAAAAGTATTTAGATTTAATATATTTAAACTGCCCCAAAAATTGTCAGAGATTTCTATATGATTAATATTAAAATTGAAAATATAAACGATTAAAGACGATATGATAATGGCTATAAGAGCAGAGGGTATAATTCGCAGTTGTTTTATTGGAAAAAATTTCCATGTAGTTATGATAAATATAGTCAAAAAACCAATTAACCCTGCTATGTGGTGTGGTGAACTTTGAAAATGAAAGATTGAATTTTGCAAAGTTTGCTCGAGTCCAACTATATTTTGTATAAAATTATTGCTGGGTTGCCCATCTAACATTATATTGAATTGTGTTAAAAATATTGAAATACCTATCCCTGTAAGCATTCCTTGGATAATTGCAGGTGAGATAGCTCGGAAGTATTTCCCCAAAGAAAATAAGCCGAATACGATTTGAATAATACCTGCCAGAAAGATTATTAAGCCCAGTTTTTCTATTCCATTGTGCTGAACTATATCAACTATGACCAAAATTAATCCGGCTGCTGGACCGGATACTTGAAGCGAATTACCTGATAGTGTTCCTACAACAATACCTCCTATAATTGCAGATATAATTCCTGTAGATATTGGAAGGTTGCAAGCTATAGATATACCTATGCATAAGGGTAATGCTACTAAAAATACAATAATTGATGCCAGCATATCTTTTCGCAACTTAAAAGCGATAGTTTTCATATTTACACCAGAATTTCATGATCTACATTTCCGTATTATCATGAATCAGAAGATTTTACAATTTAATTTAACTTTTTAAATAACTTTCAATAAATCCATCAAGGTTTCCATCCATTACAGAATCTACATTTCCAACTTCGTATCCTGTACGAAGGTCTTTGACCATTTTGTAAGGGTGAAAAACATAAGAGCGAATTTGACTGCCAAAATTAACATCCATAGCGTCGCCTTTTAGGTCGGACAATTTTTGGGCATGCTCAGCTTGCCTTATGGATAAGAGTTTTGAGGCCAAAAGCTGCATGGCGATTTCTTTGTTTTTGAGTTGAGATCGTTCTTGTTGGCACCTTATTACAATTCCTGAAGGCTTGTGAGTAATCCTGACGGCGGTTTCGACTTTGTTCACATTTTGTCCGCCTGCTCCGCCTGAGCGCATTGTTTCAAATTCAATTTCATCAGGAGGGATCTCAATTTTTTTCTCAATATCATCAATAATCGGCGAAACCTCACATGCCGCAAAGCTTGTCTGGCGTTTGTCATTTGCATTGAAAGGAGAAATTCTGACCAATCTGTGGACACCTTTTTCAGCTTTGAGATACCCAAAAGCGTATTTGCCCGAGATGCGCATCGAAATACTTTTTAGTCCGGCTTCTTCGCCGTCAGATGAATCTGTGATTAAAACTTCCCAGCCTTTGGACTCGCAGTATCTTGAATACATTCTAAAGAGCATTTGCGCCCAATCCTGAGCATCTGTACCACCGGCACCTGCGTTGATAGTCAAAAGTGCATCACAAGCATCGTACTCGCCTCCGAGCATTCTCTCAAACTCCCAGGCGCTTAGTTCTTTTGAAAGTTTTTGTATATTTTCTTTGACTTCTTCTAATAAGCTTTCATCGTTTTCTTCTTCAGAAAGTTCAAGCAAAACCTGCGTATCTTCAAAGAGGCTTTGCCACTCATCTTGCTGAGACAAGGTTTTTTTGAGGTCATTTAAATTTCGAGACAAGTCACCTGCTTTTCTCTGGTCATTCCAGATGTCAGGGTCTTGTAATTGTTTTTCCAAAGATAAAATATCAGACTTTAATTTGTCTGTGTCAAAGACACTCCTTGGCAAAAGAGAGTTTTTGGCTTATTTCATCTATATTTTTTTTAATTTCTATATCCATTTTATTTTCCGCAACATTTTTTGTATTTTTTGCCGCTTCCGCAAGGACAAGTGTCGTTTCGACCGATTTTTTCCTCATTATTTGTCATTTGCACAAATTTTTCCATTGCTTTTGAAAGATTTGTTTCATGGTTATCAGTTACAAAATCCACATGAATTCTTGCCCTGAAGAGATATGCGACAGATTCTCTTTGAATTTCGAACATCATAGAATTAAACAAGTCAAAGGCTTCTCTTTTGTATTCAATAAGAGGGTCTTTTTGCCCGTAAGCACGAAGTCCGATGCCTTCTCTGAGCATATCAATATTGTGAAGATGGTCTATCCATTTGTTATCGACAATTCTTAAGAGAATATCTTTTTCGATAATTCTCATTATATTTTCTTCTTTTTCTTGAGACATTTTTTCATAAGTTGAAATAATTAAGGCTTCATGTTGAGCGTAAGCTTCTTTTGCAAGGAAATTAAGCTTTTCGACCATTTCTCCAAACTTCATATCTTTGATATCATCAACAGACAATTGAGCCAATTGCGGAATTGTCGCATGAATTGAACTTATAAGCCCTTGTAAGGATTCTTCATCGTATTCAAGAGGTGTCATTTCTGCATTTAAATACGTTCTTATAATGCGGTGAATTTCGCATTCTATCATATATAAAATATCTTCTTTAAGGTTTCTTCCTTCAAGCACTTTTCTTCTTTGCGAGTAAAAACGCTCACGCTGTTGATTCATAACATCATCATATTCAAGAACGTGTTTTCTCATATCGAAGTGATATGTTTCCACTTTCTTTTGGGCCGATTGAATTTGACGGGTGATAAGAGGCGATTCGATAGCCATTGTTTCTTCAATGTTTAGACTGTTCATAATAGCAAAAACTTTATCGCCGCCAAAAATTCTCATCAAATTATCTTCTAAAGATAAGAAAAATCTTGTAGACCCTGGGTCTCCTTGCCTTGCGGCACGACCTCTAAGCTGATTGTCGATACGGCGTGATTCGTGGCGTTCTGTACCGATTACGTGCAATCCGCCTGCTTCTACGACTTCTTCGTGTTCATTTTTTGTTATGTCAAAAGCTTCATCAAGTGCTTTTTGTCTCATTTCAGGATAATTTTCATCTGTTGGTTTAACGCCTCTTTGTTCAAGTAAATCTTTTGCCAAAAATTCAGGGTTTCCGCCGAGCAAGATATCTGTTCCACGGCCTGCCATGTTTGTGGCGATTGTGATAGAGCCTTTTCTTCCGGCTTGGGCAATAATTTGAGCTTCTTTGGCGTGCTGTTTTGCGTTCAAAACATTATGTTTGAGGCCTCTTTTTTTGAGCAAAGATGACAGTAATTCTGATTTGTCGATGCTTATTGTCCCAACGAGCATCGGGCGACCCTTTTTATGCTGTTCAACGATTTCATCTACTACCGACAGGTATTTTTGGCGTTCTGTTTTGTAGACAATATCAACCATATCTTTTCTTTGGTCGGATTTGTTTGTCGGAATTTGCGTAACTTCAAGATTGTATATTTTGCCAAATTCTGCTTCTTCAGTCATTGCAGTCCCTGTCATTCCTGAGAGTTTCGGGTAAAGTCTGAATAAGTTTTGGAATGTAATACTTGCAAGAGTTTGGGTTTCATCTTGAATTTTGACGCCTTCTTTGGCTTCAATTGCTTGGTGCAAACCATCAGACCAACGGCGACCTTGCATTAATCTTCCTGTAAACTCATCTACAATCATAATTTCGCCGTCTTTGACGACATAATCAGTATCTCTTTTAAAAAGCTCTTTGGCTTTTAGGGCTTGCAAAAGATGGTGTGCGTATTGGTTCGCAGAATCAAAAAGGTCTTCGATATTGAGCATTTCTTGAACGTGGTCGATGCCTTCTTCTGTCAAAATCACATTTTTGTTTTTTTCTTCAACTGTATAATCCAATTCTTTTTTTAGTTTTGGGGCAATTTTTGCCATTGTTTTGTAGGTTTGCGCTGATTGTTCGAGTCTTCCGCTAATAATTAGAGGAGTTCTGGCTTCATCAATCAAGATACTGTCAACTTCATCGACAATTGCGTAGTTGTAAGGTCTTAAGACACATTGTTCGAGGCTTGCCGCCATATTGTCTCGCAGATAATCAAACCCAAATTCGTTATTTGTTCCATAAGTAACATCGCAAGCATAAGCTGCTTTTTTTCTTTCAAAACTGCCAAAATCATTGTCTCCTGAAAGAACAAGCCCAACACTAAGCCCTAAGAATTTGAAAATTTGTCCCATCCATTCGCTATCACGTTTGGCAAGATAATCATTGACCGTTACGATATGAACACCCTTGCCTGACAAGGCGTTTAGGTATGCAGGAGCGGTTGCTACGAGAGTTTTTCCTTCTCCTGTTCTCATTTCTGCAATTTGTCCTTGGTGGAGAATAATTCCGCCTAAAAGCTGAACGTCATAATGGCGCATATTCAAAACTCTTTTGCCGGCTTCTCTAACTACTGCAAAAGCTTCAGGCAAGATGCTTTCAAGGATTTCGGCTTCAAGCAGCAAATCGGTCTTGAAGTCATCTGAGAATTTTCTTGTTGCAAGACGAGATTTAAATTCGTCGGTTTTAGCTCTAAGTTCATTATCTGAAAGTTTTGAAAATTCTTCTTCAAAAGAGTTGATAAATTCAACTATAGGTTGAATTTTTTTGATTTTCCTTTCGTTTCCGTTCCCCAATATTTTTATTAATAGATCAAGCATTTGTCAGTTTTTCCAATTATTTTTCAACAAAAAAATTTTAGCACAAAAGATTAGGCAATAAAAATCACCTTATAGGGCTATGGTTATAATTATAATTCTTTTTGCAGCGATTTGATGAAGTCGATGTTTAAAACTTCATGAACTCTTTTGCCCCCCGTAAAAACAGGTTCTATTTGGATATAGATTTTGTTTAGCAATTCTTGATAATTTTTATTTGCAGGAGTGGGTTTTCCTTGGTCTATGGCATTTAAGAACACTTGAGAATTTTGAGGTTTTAGAGTTTTTTGCAGAAAACATTCAGAATTTGCGATGGATTTTCGAGCAGGAATAATCAACCCGCCTTTTGTGAAATTCTTAGACATTCTCTCAGATGACAAAAATAAAATAAATCGCCATGCAGCTCTTTTGTTTTTGGATTTTTTGCTCATAGCCCACCCTGAAGCATCAACATCTACAATAGAGCCTGCCGCTCCGTGAGGAAACGGGGCTATATCCCAATTAAATTTGGCATCTTGCCTAAATCTTGGGACTGCCCATCTGCCATTTAGGTGCATAGCCATTTTGCCCTGTAAGAAGAGTTGAGAGTTTGTGTAGCTACCTTTTTGAGCATCAGAAGGTGTTACGTTATAAATATTTTTCAAGTCGGCATAAAATTGCAAAGCATCTTTAGAAGAGCTTGAATCAATCATTATGCACCCATTTTCGTCAATAATTCCGCCATTGTTGCTCCATAAAAAAGGAAGCCAAAATAAGGCATCTTTTTCAAAGCCAAATCCCCAGCTGTCTTGAGTTGTAAGGAGTTGTGCCTTGGTCAAAAAATCATTTGTGGTCCAAGTGGCACTAGGGTAAGGAATATTGTTTTTGTCAAAAAGGTCTTTGTTGTAATAAATTACCAAATTGGAGACATCTCTAGGTGCCGCCCAAATGCAGTCGTTATAGCTAAATGCTTTGATTGCATTGTTATAAAAATCTTTTTTGTTTATTAAATAAGGGTTGAGGTTTTCAAAAGCACCGTTTTGGTAGTATTTCAGCCCATTTATGTTATTTACAAACATAACATCAGGGGCGGAATTGGTGACTATTAAAAGGTGCAGTTTTTGAAAATAATTTTGTGGAATATGGATTAATTCTATGTCAATATCGGGATTTTTTTGTTCAAACTCGGAAATTGCGGATTTGAGAACTTTAATTTCGCTCTCTGAGCCCCAAGAAGAAAATTTGACAACGGTTTTTTTTATTTCGGGCTTGGCTGTTAAAGCAAGATTTTGTTGCGGGAATAGACTTTCCCTTTTTTTACATCCTGCTATACTAAAAATCATTACAAAAATAATAAATACTTTAACAAAAATTTTCATTAGATATCCATTAAGTATTTGACGCTATTTTCTTTTATTTCAACCAGCCCGCGCCAACTGTCAAGTTTGACCATGTAAACATCTCTGCCTGGCTTTGAGTCGATTTTTCTTACCTTATTAAATTTTTGAGCTTTTTCTAATTTCATAATTACAGTTTCAGCATCACCCATTTGGCAAACTAAATTAGTCGAGTCATCTTTTTTGTCCAAGATGAATTTTAGATTTTCCGATATTTCAAAAGAGTCTATGATGCCTGATGATTGGGATTTTTGAGCAACAGGCTGTTCTTTTATTTCTTCAATTTCAGCAACTTCAATTTGCTCTGGAGCCTCTTCTTTTTTGGTTTCTGATTTTTTAGGTTTTTGTTTCGAAGCTTTTTTAGGCGGTTCTTTTTTTTCTTCGACTATTACAACTTCTTCCACCATAAATTCAAAGTCTTCATCATCATTGTCAAAATCATCTTGATTAGCTTCATAAGAAGTCATTTTGGAAGGTTTTGGAGGTGGAGCAGCTTTTTCTTTCGGATGATAACCAAGAATATCTGTTAAAGAGCGATACCTTTTTTTTGTCGTTTTTTGCGCTTTTTCAATTTCATCCAAGAATTGTTCTTCTTTTGACGGTCCTTCTTTTTTCTCTTCTTCAAAACGGCTTTTTGCTAACTGCATAGTTTTGATAAGAAGTGTGAAAAGAATTATCGGGAAAATAACTATACTTATTGCAACCCAGAAAAAATTATTTTTAATAGGGTTGTAGAATTTTTTAACTGGCACTGCCTGAGGTTCTTCTACAGGGTCAATATCGTCTATGTCCATTTCTTTTAATATTTTGTCAACATCAGATGGCAGTTCTATGTCTCTTTTTTCTTTTTTTACAGTATTTTCTGACGGGTCTTCAAATTTTAAAGTTTTTTCAACTTTTTTGGTTAATATAGTTGTTTTTACTTTAAGAGGCTTTGATTGGCTGTCGGATTGTTCTTTTGAGACTGTATTTGCAATGTTTATAGTAGGCGTTTGGGTTTCATTTTTTGTAACAGCAACAGAAGAAGCCATTGTATAAAAGCTTGCAGATGTAGCTATTAAGATTGAAATGAAGATTTTTTTCATAGAATAACCTACCAAATGTATGAAAAATGTTTTATTATGTTTTAATAAATTTTACTATATAATATAATAATACTTGAAAAATTTTTAAAAAAACAAAAAATATTTTAAAAAGGTAAAAAAAATGTCATCCGAGCTGAACGAGTCAAGCATAGAACCTAAGCATAAAATAGAATTAAAGACTAAAGAGCAAGAAAATAAAAATTTACAAACAGTTTACAAAACTAGAGCCATTATTCGAGCCTTAATTGCAAATATTGCTATAGCTTTTATAAAATTAGTTTGTTGGTTTTTCTCAAAAAGTACTGCTATGTTTGCAGAATCTATCCATTCTTTGCTCGATAGTTTCAATAGTTTTTGCCTGTTGATTGGGATTAAAAGAGGCTCTCGTCCTGCGGATTCGGCACATCCTTTTGGTTATGGGCTTGAAGCTAATATCTGGGCGTTATTTGCAAGTTTATTGATGTTGGTCGGTACTTTTGCATCGGTTAATGGCGGGGTGGAAAAACTTTTACATCATCAAAATGAAATTAATAATCTTTTGCAAAATTATCATTTTATAGCTATAGCTCTTGTTGGGAGCATATTCTTTGAAATGTGGGCAGTAAAAAGCGCCACAGATGCTGTTTTGAAAGAAATGGATGTGACTGCCCCTAATGCTTTTATAGGTTTTTGGCGTTCTGCAAAATTGGTTAATAAAATTAAAAGCCCTACTACAAAATTTGTTTGGTATGAAGATACAGCAGCGTTAGCGGGTGTTATTGTTGCATTTAGTGCAATTACAATTTCAAAATTCGGCATGCCTCCTGAGTATGCTTATATTCCAGATGCAATTGCTTCTATAATTATTGGTTTGATTTTATTGTTTTTAGCTTTTTATCTTTTAAAAAATAACATTAATTTTTTAACAGGAAGTGCAGCAGGAGCCCAAACAGAGCAGTTGATAAAAGAAATTGCCGATAATGTGCATGGTGTTGCAAGCATTCATGACCTCAAAACCATGGATATGGGGGCATCAGGACTGTTGGTAAACCTTGAAATAGAGGTCAAGCCTGATATTCAAGTAAAAGATGCTGATGATATTGCAGAGAGAGTAGAATATTTAATTAGAGAAAAAATCAAAAACATTGCAGATATTACCATAGAAATGATTGCAAATGATGTCGAAGATAATTGGGAAGACAAGTTTCTCGAAGTTGTCGATGAAGGCAAAAAACTTGAACTTTTGACCAAAAATGAATCAAAAATTCTTAAAAGATTTTTTGATTTTACAAATACTACAGCGGCCGAGATTATGGTTCCACGAACTCAGGTGGTTTTTGCGGATATTGACGATGGCGTGAGTGAACTCATAGACATCATTATAGATTCGGGGCACACAAGAATCCCTGTCTATAGAGACAATATAGACAATGTTGTAGGTGTTGTGAATGCTAAAGACGTGCTAAAGGCAGTCAAAAATCAATGTAATTATGAGACCAAAATAGAATCTCTTGTAAGAGAAATTCATATTATTCCTGAAACAAAAGCCATTTCGGATTTGCTGAATGAATTCACTTCGACAAAAATTCAATTTGCGATAATCGTAGATGAGCATGGCGGAGTGGCAGGGATTATAACCATTGAAGACATCTTAGAAGTTATTGTCGGCGAGATTTATGACGAATTTGACAAGGTTCAAGGCGCTGAATACCAAAAAATTGACGCCAGTACAATTAAATTTGATGCGTCTATGGATATAGAAGATATCAATGAAAAATTTGATTTGGATTTATCTACAGAAGATTATCAAACAATCGGAGGTTACGTTTTTGGGCTTTTGGGCAGAGAGCCTGAAGTAGGTGACAAAGTAGAAGAAGGCAATTTGGAATTTATAATTAATAGTGTCAACGGGCACAAAATAGAGAATTTGACTGTGATAAAAAAAGACGGTTTCTCAGAGGTCAAGAAGGATTAGATGACGTCTAGTTTTAAAATGATGAAATTCATCGTTTCCATCATTTTGCGCATCTAAAAAAATTGTAACAATCTTTTTAGATGGTCAGGTAAAAAACTGTACAAGTTAGTTTGAACAATACTATAATCTTATGGTGAGAGAGAGGGAATTTTAAAAAATGGAGATAATGATTTCTTTTGTAACAATGGGGCTTGTTTATTTTGGCATTAGCAATATTCTTCCAGTTATAAAATAAAACAGCTTTGGTTTTTAAAAGCTGTTTTGATAAAAGTTTTGTTTAGTAAAAAAAGGGAAGAAAAAATGGCAACTAAAGAGAAGGAAACAATAGGCGTAGACAGAAAAAAAGCTCTGGAAATGGCTATTGAAAAAATAGAAAAAGATTTCGGTAAAGGTTCAATAATGTGTCTTGGAGAAAGACCGTCCGTTAGCGTTGAAGCTATTTCAACAGGTGCTTTACCTTTGGATATAGCACTTGGAGTCGGTGGAGTTCCAAGAGGCAGAATCATCGAAATATATGGACCTGAAAGTTCAGGTAAAAGTACACTTGCGCAACATCTTGTTGCAGAAGCTCAAAAAGCTGGCGGCATAGCTGCTTATATAGATGCAGAGCATGCTCTTGATCCTGAATATGCGAAAGCTTTGGGTGTTGATATTGACAGTATGTTGATTTCTCAGCCTGACACAGGTGAGCAGGCACTAGAAATTACCGAAGAACTTGTTCGTTCAGGTGCTGTAGATATAATAGTTATCGATTCTGTTGCGGCACTAGTCCCTAAAGAAGAAATTGAAGGCGAAATGGGCGATAAGCACATGGGTCTTCAAGCAAGACTTATGAGTCAGGCGCTTCGTAAACTTACAGGGATTGTCAGTAAAACAAGAACCACTGTAATCTTCATTAATCAGCTTCGTTCAAAAATTGGCGTTATGTACGGCAGCCCTGAAACTACAACAGGCGGTAATGCTTTAAAATATTATGCCAGCGTTCGTTTGGATATCAGAAGAATTGAAACTATGAAAAAACCCGACGGCGAGGAATATGGTAACAAAGTTAGAGTAAAAGTTGTTAAAAACAAAGTTGCTCCTCCTTTTAAGAAAGCTGAATTTGAAATCATTTATGGCAAAGGGATTTCAAAAACAGGCTGCGTTCTCGATATGGCTGTAGATATGGAAATCATAAAAAAATCAGGCACTTGGTTTAGTTATGGCGAAGAAAAAATCGGTCAAGGAAAAGATAAAGCCAGAACTTTCTTAGAAGAAAATGCTGAAATTTTAAAAGAAGTTGAAACTTTGGTGCTTGAAAAAGTTAAAGCAGCTAAAGAAGTATAATTATAATAATTTGAAAAAATCTTATGCAATGTGATAAAATTAAAATTAAGGTTTTAATTCAAATTAGAATTTTATTATAAATTTAAATTTAAAAATGTTATATAGATAAAAAAGGAGTCAGGACAATAGACGCATTAGTTATAACTTTAAGCGTTGTTTTAGCTATATTTGCAATCTTGAGTGTATTTTTGTTTGTTGATGCTCGAGTTAATAAAGCTAGAATTACCGAATTAAAGAAAGATTTTGACGAGCAAGCTAAATTAAAAGAAAAAGAAGCTCTTATTTCTGCGAAAGAAAAACTTCAGGATCAGCGTGATGAGTTTGAAAATGAAGCCCGCGAAAGAAGAAATGAAATTTCTAAGCTTGAAAACAAACTGGCAATGAAAGAAGACAAGCTCGAAGGCAAAGAACAAGAGCTTACTGATAAAGATGTTGAACTTCAAAGAAAATCAGACGAGCTTTATGACAGAGAATCAGAGCTTCATGAACTTATCGGTAGACAAAAAACAGAACTCGAAAGAGTTGCCAATATGACTCAAGAAGAGGGCAAGGCTATCTTGATGCAAAAGCTTGAGGATGACCTCAAGATGGAGGCAGCACAGCGTATAAGGCAAAATGAAGAACACATAAAAGAAGTTTCTGAAAATAAAGCACAGGATATTTTGACTACTACGATGCAACGATGCGTGATGGATCAAGTAGTCGAATCAACTGTTTCGGTAGTTAATTTGCCGAATGATGAGATGAAAGGTCGTATTATCGGGCGTGAAGGTCGTAATATCAGAGCGCTTGAGACTTTCACAGGTGTTGATTTGATTATTGATGATACCCCAGAAGCGGTTGTATTATCTTGTTTTGACCCTGTTAAGCGTGAAATAGCTCGCTCAGCACTCGAAAAACTTGTTGCTGATGGGCGTATTCACCCTGTTCGTATCGAAGAAATGGTTGAAAAATCGAAAAAAGAAGTTGAAGAAAAAATGTACCAAGAGGGTGAGAGCGCAGCTCTTGAGCTTGGAGTGATGAATCTTCATCCGGATATAATAAAAACTTTGGGAAGATTGTATTACAGAACAAGCTACGGGCAAAATGTTCTTAAGCATTCGCTTGAAGTCGGATATTTAGCGGGCATGCTCGCTGATGAAATCGGTGTTGATTCAAAAGCTGCAAAACGTGCAGGACTTTTGCATGATATCGGTAAGGCACTTGATCAAACTCAAGAAGGTACTCATATTCAACTTGGTGTTGATTTTGCCAGAAAATACGGCGAAGGCGAACTTATTTTGAATGCAATTGAAGCACATCATGATGATGTTGCGACAAATAGTATTGAGGCTGTTTTAATTAAAATAGCAGATGCTATGAGTGCTGGTCGTCCAGGTGCAAGACGTGATACTCTTGAAATTTATATTAAGAGAATTCAAAAACTTGAAGAAATTGCAACAAGTTTTGAAGGCATCAAACGTTCTTTTGCAGTTCAAGCAGGGCGTGAAGTCAGAGTTATCGTTGAACCGACAGTATTTGATGATATGAAGGCAGCTCAATTGGCTCGAGATATCGTCAAGCGTATTGAATCAGAGCTTGATTATCCCGGACAAATAAGAGTAACAGTAGTCAGAGAAGTCCGAACGACAGAAATAGCAAGCTGATGTCAGATTTAGTCAATATATTGTTTTTGGGAGATGTCGTTGGCAGGCCTGGTAGACGGGCAGTCAAAGAGTTTCTTGGAAAAATCGAAAATGACTTTGAAAGTATAAAAAATCAAGGCTTAATGGAAGTTAAGCCTGATTTTGTTATTGTAAATGTCGAAAATGCTTCCCATGGTTTTGGACTTACTCGCAAAAATCACGGCGAATTTTGTGAACTCCCGATAGATTTATTCACATCGGGCAACCATATTTGGGATAAAAAAGAAGTTTTTGAATATATAGATTATAGCGAAAAACTTATTCGCCCTTTGAATTATCCCCAAAGCGTTCCGGGGGTCGGGTATAGGATAGTTGAAAAAGACGGTATAAAAATCGCAGTAATCAATCTTCTTGGCAAGGTCTTTATGCCAGATATAGACAGCCCTTGGGATTGTTTGGAAAAAGTTTTACCTATTATAAGAGAAGAAACTGATATTATAGTTATTGATTATCACGCAGAAGCAACGGCAGAGAAAATGGCATTTGCTTATTTTGCAGACAGTTTAGGCATAAGTGCTTTTTTGGGGACGCATACGCATGTTCAAACAGCGGATGAAAAAATTCTTAAAAATGGCTGTGCTTATATTACAGATGCAGGATTTTGCGGGGCTTCAGAGGGTGTAATCGGCATGGAATTTGAAAATTCTTATAAACGCTTACGCACGTATTTGCCTGATAGATTTGATGTGGCAGATTTAGATTTGACTGAGGTCAATGGGGTTTTTGTCTCGATAGACAAAAATACATCTTGTGCTTCTCAGATAAAAAGAATTAAGTATGTAGTTGATTTTAAGAAGGAAAAAGAGAAAATGGAAGGATAAGAAAGTGAAGATTGATTTACATGTTCACACGACCTATTCTGATGGGACTTTTGACCCTAAGGAAGTGGTAAATAGTGCTATTGAGCTTGGCCTGACAACTATTGCAATTACAGACCATGATAATATGCTGGGATATTATTGTGCCAAAAAATATATTGAAGAAAATGAAAAATCTTTGAATATAATTCCAGGGGTTGAAATCAATACTTTCAATAAAAAACAAGAGGTACACATTCTTGGATATTTTATGGATTTTGAAAATCCAATTTTTCAGTCAATGATTGAGAAACAACAAAAAGCCCGAAAAATTCAGGCGAAGGAAATTTCAAAAAGACTCCAAAAAATCGGCATAAATGTTGCTTATGAAGATATTAAAAAATGCACAATCGAAAACAGCAGCATAGGTCGCCCTCATATCGCAAAAGCTATCGCCCAAAAAGGCGGAACATCTAGTGTGACAGAGGCTTACACTAAATATATTAATGATTCATCAAGTGTTTATGTGCAAAGAAAAACGGTAACACCACATGAGGCTGTTGAGATTATTTATGACGCAGGCGGAATTCCTGTAATTGCCCACCCTTGTGATATCGACAATGCTCAAGAGCTTATAGAAGAGCTTATGGGATACGGCTTAAGAGGTATTGAAGCATATCATCGCAAGCATACACCTGCAATTATTGAGTATTTTTGTTCTTTGGCCGAAAAATATGACCTCATCGTGACAGGCGGGTCAGATTTTCATAGCCCTTCTTTGTATACAGGGCAAGTAATTATGGGGAAAAACTTTGTTCCGCCGAAGATTCTTGAAGAATTAGAGCTTGAGAAAAAAAGGATTGCTATAGCAAATAGTTAATTATGGAAAATACCACCGTTGTCATAATATTTCACTTCTGCTTCAGCAGCTTTTTCAAGAGTTTGCTTGGCTTCTTCAGATTTGTCTAGTTTTTCTTGTATTCTTGCTAAATTTGGCAAATATTCTGTTTTTATAAAGTGTGTATTTTGATTCGGTAGAGCTATTATTCTTTTAAGTTCAGCTTCAGCTTTTTGATAAAAAATCATAGCTTCAGATTTTTCGCCCAAAACTTTTTTTGTATTTCCTGCTATTTCAAGGAGATTGTATGAAGATTCAGTTTCAAAAACTTTATTTAATGTTGTCTCAAGTTTTTGGGCTTGTTCGGCATCTTTTGGCCTTATATCTGATTTAATTGCATTTAACATACTGCTTTTAGTAGATGAGTCAATTAGATTATTATGTTTTTTAAGCCAATCTATACCTAAACAATATGAGTCGATAATTTCAGCAGGGTCATCAGAAATTTTTATTAGATTTGTAATAATCTTAATTCCTGCAGTTGCTTGTTCTGTTGTAGGGGTTATCTCAGGAGCGTCTTGCAATACTCGTACACCTTTTTTATAGTATTCTAAAGTTTTAGCTAGATCTTTATTTGGACTATTTGAGTCAAACCTATTAACTCCAATCTTTTCTAATGCAGGAAGTAAATCATAATGAGGTTTATTACCGTGGTATTTTTCTAGTAATTTAAGAGCCTCATCATAAGATTCAAATTGGGGATTTCTAGCAAGAGATTTTCCGTTCTCAATTGTTTCAAAGGCGAATGTTTTTAAATATTCTTGACCATTTTCTAATGCAAAATAGTCAAATCTTTCAGAATCTTCTCCATTGCTTTTATTACCTGTTGTTAATTTGGCATCATTATCTGTTATTAAATTTTGCAAAGATGTGAATTTGTTTGTTTTTTCGCCCAATGTATTGTTTACAAAATCAATAATACTCTGATAGAGTGCATTTAAAGGAGTATTTTTATTTTCTGATGTTAGTGGGGATAACATCTCGGAGTCATCAGAAATTTGCACTAGATCTTTATTTAAATGTAAGTTTATATTTGCCCACCCCAAATTTTTGTCCAATGCTGCAAGAAATGGAGCATCTGCAAGATCTTTAAGGGTTTTTGGAGAAACATTATTGTAGCTTATAAATAACCTTTTAAAAGATACATTATTATTACTATTATTTATCATTTTTTACCATTTCCTTTCTGCTAACTCGATTTTAATATCTATACTAAGTTACTCCAAGAAAAAAATTGTCCACCACCTTTGAAATATTAAAATTCTGTTACAATCTCATACTTTAGTATGAGATTTGTTTAATAAATTAAAATTGTGGCAAAGTACTGCCGATAACCTGAGCAGAGTATATGTTTTAGGTTAAAGTCAATGATTGAGAAACAACAAAAAGCCCGAAAAATTCAGGCGAAGGAAATTTCAAAAAGACTCCAAAAAATCGGCATAAATGTTGCTTATGAAGATATTAAAAAATGCACAATCGAAAACAGCAGCATAGGTCGCCCTCATATCGCAAAAGCTATCGCCCAAAAAGGCGGAACATCTAGTGTGACAGAGGCTTACACTAAATATATTAATGATTCATCAAGTGTTTATGTGCAAAGAAAAACGGTAACACCACATGAGGCTGTTGAGATTATTTATGACGCAGGCGGAATTCCTGTAATTGCCCACCCTTGTGATATCGACAATGCTCAAGAGCTTATAGAAGAGCTTATGGGATACGGCTTAAGAGGTATTGAAGCATATCATCGCAAGCATACACCTGCAATTATTGAGTATTTTTGTTCTTTGGCCGAAAAATATGACCTCATCGTGACAGGCGGGTCAGATTTTCATAGCCCTTCTTTGTATACAGGGCAAGTAATTATGGGGAAAAACTTTGTTCCGCCAAAAATTCTTGAGGAATTAGAGCTTGAAAGAAAAAGAATAGAGATTGCAAAGAGTTAAATAAAAAAGCGGGTAGTTAATTACCCGCTTTTTTTATTTCTTATTTTAAATATTTAGATTTAGTTTTGATATTTCTTGATTTCCGTCCCATAGGATAGGTTTTTGAGGGAATGAAATTCCATATGCTTTCTTTAAATTGCCATCCTTAATAGCCTTCTCTAGTGCAGCTAATTCTTGTTCATTTAGTGCTGTTGCATATTTTGGATTTAATGGAGTTACGGTTTTATTTACCAGGCTTCCTGTTGTAGTAAAGGTGTCAGGTGCATTTGTACTTTTTTTCGATAGGCTTTGTAGATACTCATGCGTATTTTTAGAAACGCTTCCTGTTTTACCACTAAATGCTACACTTGGATTATTTGATACTTGCATACTTTTTTCTCCTTTTCACTAACCTTAACTTTTGATGTTTTTATAAAGTGAGCTGAAAATATAAATTGTCCCCCCCCCCCTGAATATTGCGAAATTGTTACAATAAAACGTAATGCTGAATTTATTTCAGCATCTTGCCAGCTTTTCTCATACTTTAGTATGAGATTTGTTTAATAAATTAAAATTGTGGCAAAGCTGTACCGATAACCTGAGCAGAGTATATGTATTAGGTTAAAACAAAATGACGCAGTTTTATGCAGGAACAACTTCATATATGCCATCCTCTTACCAAGGGGGGACTAAGCTTGCACAACAAGAGCAAGATAATAGTCAGCATCAATCTGCGCAAAAAACTCCTCATGACCTGAATATTTCTCAAATTTTAGTCGATTTTAAAAATACAATTGCTTCAATCGGTGCACCTGCCGAGCTCGAAAGAACAGTTAATGAATACCTTTCTTTGATTGAAGTTGAGTCTAATAAAGAAACTCCTCGTAAAGAAAGCATAATAACAAATTTAAAAACTGCATCGAAAATGCTAGATGAATATATTTCTCAAACCCTTAAAAAACCTTCCAATGTTGTTCAAGATTGGATGGATGCATTTTTATTGCAACAAATAGATTATAAAGCTGATGCAAGCAAAGCCGTGGTTTCTGCTTCTAAGCAAATTGAGTCGGGAATAGAGCAAACCAACCCTCAAATCAAACATAACGAGGGTTCTGCGGTCAGTAATTATAATAATTATCAAAATCAAATAAATTTGAAACATAGACATGTCCAAAATAACTCTGCATCGGCTCAAAATCAGCAAGTGCAGCCCCAAGCTCCTCAAAGTCAAGAACAAGTTGAAGAACAGCCTAAGAAGGCACTTAAATTCGCTACTGCCGATGGAAAAATCATCCAAGGCGATAAAGTCATCGGAGAAAAAAAGGAAGACGGCACAACAAAAATGTATTCGGCTGAAGAAGTCGCACAAAAAACTATGGAAGCTAAAACAGAGCCCAAAGTGGTGTATGTAGAAGTCTCGCCTCAACAACTGCAAAAAGCTAATGAAAAGCCAAAAGAAGATGCAATCTCAAAAACTCCTATGATTCAGAATTTTTATGAAAAAGCAAAAGAATATTTCAAAAAAGGTGATTCTGAAAAAGCATTAGAGAGCTACAAAAAAACACTTAATTATGCAAAAAAAGCTAAAGATAAAACAGCCCAAGCCTATATAATTCAAGGTATTGGCGAAAGTTATGACGAGTTGAATAATCTCCCAAGAGCTGCCAAATGTTTTAACAGAGTCGTCAAAACCACAAAAGACACAGGTTTAAAAGCTATAGGGCATAATAGTCTTGGTGAAGTTTATGATGAAGCCGGCAAATTCGATCTTGCAATGGACCATTATTTCGAGTCTTTGGCTTTGAACGGTGAAGAGGATAATACATCAAAACAGGCCAAAACTCTCAATAGTATAGGCAAAATGCATACCGGACGTTATATGTCTAAAGAATCAATTGAATTTTATAAATTAGCACTTACAATGGCGAAGCAAAATAATCCTGATATCGCTACGATGGGGAGTGTTTTGACTAATACGGCAACCTCATTTGAGATGATGAATAAGCCTCAGAGCGCTTTGAAGTATTATCAAAAATCTTTGATTTGTGCAAACAAGGCTAATGACAAAGAAACTGCTTCACAGGCTTATGAAAAAGCAGCTGATTTGATGATGAATATGAACAGACCTCAAAAAGCTCAAAGTCTTTACAGAAAAGCCATGCAAGAAGCTTTGAACATCAAAGATACAGAGCAAATCAGAAATATCAAAGAAAAAATGAATTCACTTGCCGCTTAGCAATATTTTTGAGCATGCTGAAAAACGAGGTTTTTTGTATGCCTCTTTATTCTTTATGACCTTTCAAAAATGATGCAAATTTTTTGTCAGCCTCTTGATAATGGTTTTTAACCCAATTTTCTATAAATGCCTTCAAAGAAGGCAACATTGTATCCACAGAGTCGTAGTTCGTCATTTCGTCCGAGATCTCTTTGTATTCGTCTATAAATTTTTTGTGCAAAGATTTGTGATTATCGTAGTCAAAATATTTTAGAGACTCCATATATCTTTCTTCTTCTGTAAAATGATGTCTGATATAGTTTTCTATAGAAATAAATATACCCCATATTTCATCTTGATTTTTTTCGGGAGAATTAAGTTTATTTAGTATATCTAAAAATTCTTCATGCTGTTTATCAAGTGAAGGAATACCTGTTTTTATCTCTTCGTTCAAGGGTTTTTTCATATAAATTTATTTTCCAGTTAGTTTCCATATTGATATTTTACATTAAATATTTAAAAACAAGTATATTTTTTTTGGCGTTTTCACAAATTTGGCTAAAGAGTTTTTCTCTGTTAAAATTAATGGAAGCGAAGAACGGAGTTTATAATGGCAAAAATTATTGATAAAAAGAGGCAGGATTATCCATATTTGGACAAGCCTGTTGAGATCTATACGCTTGATAACGGGCACAAAATTATTATTGCGAACAAACAAGGCGATTTGGTGAATGTGTCTACTTGGGTAAAAACAGGTTCTATCCACGAAGATGATAAGATTTCAGGAATTTCACATTTCCTTGAACACCTTATGTTCAAAGGTACGCCTACTTATCCGGCTGGAGATTTTGACAGGATTTTAGAAGCAAAAGGTGCCATTGTTAATGCCGCAACTTGGAAAGACTATACTTTTTATTATGTGACTTTGCCAAAAGGCAATAATAACGAAGATTTCACGCTTCTTTTAGATTTGCATGCCGATATGATGCTTAATCCTATTTTGCCTGAATTTGAGATTGGACCTACTTTCAGCCTTGATGAAGATGCTCCGGAAAAAAGAGAGCGTTATGTCGTAATCGAAGAAATCAGAATGAGGGAAGATCAGCCTTGGACAAAGGTTTATAATGCTCTTAATCATTCTATGTATAAATGCCACCCTTATAAACGAGATGTTATCGGAACAGCCGATATTATTGCTTCTATGCCAAGAGATACCATTATGGAGTATTACAAAAATTGGTATACGCCAGAGAATATGACAACGATTATTGTCGGAGAGTTTGACGGTGATGAAATCATTGATGCCGTAGCGGAAAAATTCAAATTCCCTGAAGATAGAATTTGCCAAAAACCCTCTTGGGAGCAAGAAATAATACAAGCTGAGATGGAATATCTTGAGAGCAGTGCCAAAATTAATACGGGATTTTTGATTTTTGGTTATCATGGGGCGAAAGCCGCTAATTTGAGAGACACGATTTTACTTGATATGGTAGGAATTATTTTGGGTGAAGGTAAAAGTTCGCGTCTTCAAAAACATTTGATAGAACAGCCAAAAGAGCCTGTTTTCAATATGGTTGGTGCTGATCAATATCATTTTAGAGACGGCAATACTTTCTTTGTACAAGCAAATTTTCAGCCTGAGCATAAAGAAAAAGCGATAGAAGATATCAAAAAAGAAATCGAAGCTTTGTCACAGATTTCTGAAGAAGAACTTCAGAAGACCAAGAAAAAACTCAAAATCCGTTTTGCTGATTCGGCTGAAACTGTCTCTGAGATAGGCGAAACAATTGGCTATTATTTTACAGTTTGCGATGATTTAGGGTTATTTGCAGATTATCTTAATATTATGGAAAGCATTACTGTCAGCGATGTTCAAAACGCAGTAAAACAGTATTTGAGCATAAATAAAGCTACAATTTCAGTTTTGGTACCGGAGAAGGAATAAAAAATGAATAAATTTGAAAGATATACTTTAGAAAATGGTATCAACACCATTATTCAGGTAAATAAAAATACGCCAAGAACATCTTTAGAGATTTTTGTCAAAGCAAATAACAAGTTATCTTTAATGCCGGGGCTGGCAAGTATTGTAGCAAGATTGCTTTTGCAGGGAAGCAAAACCAAAACCCAAGAAGAAATAGCACAATTTATCGATGAAAATGGCATTGAGCTTAATGTTGAAGCCAAAAATGACTTTCTCAGGGTTCATGCTTATTGTTTGAATGAAGATTTTGAAAGTGTTTTAGATTTTCTTCAAGATATTTTGACAAATTCGACTTTTGAATCTGTTCAAAAAGAATGCCTTAAAATGGAAGGCGAAATCACCGCAGAATTAGATTCTCCAAAAGCCAAGGCTGTTGATAATCTTGCCAAAAATATGTTTGAGGGGCATCCTTATGGAAGCACTTATACTATTATTTTGAAAAAACTTAAAGACATAAATAAAGAGGCTGTTACCAGTTATTACAAAAATATTTTCACTCCTGAAAATATAAATATCGTTGTGGTCGGAGATGTTGTGGAAACTGACATTTTGATAAAATTGAACAAAAATTTCGGCGATTTGCAAAAAACAGATTCAATGCTGGTGCCTTTTGCCGTACCTTCTTTAAAAGAAGATAAGGTCGTAACCATTGCCAAAGAAGATGTTCAGCAGGCGCAAGTCCTTCAAGGATGGATTGCATGCAGTCTTAATGACCCTGATTATGTTGCACTCAGCCTGTTGAATACAATTTTGGGTTCTGCAGGTTTAAGCTCCCGCCTTTTTGTCGAACTTCGAGACAAAAAAGGTCTTGCTTACGTTGTAAGAAGCAGTTTCGATGCGATGAAAACAGTAGGTCTTTTCACAGTTTATATCGCAACCGAACCAAAAAATATCCAAGTATCTTTAGAGGGCTTCAAAGAAGAAATCGGAAAACTTCAAACAGAGTTTGTGTCTGACAAAGAACTTGAAGATGCAAAAAATAATATAATCGGCAAGCGTAAATTTTTCCATGAAACAAATTCTCAAAAAGCGTATTATTTGGGCTATTTCGAGAATATGGAAATTGGTGCCGATTTTGATTATTTTGTAGAAGAAAAAATTCGAAAAGTTACTAAAGAAGATATTATGCGAGTTGCAAATAAATATCTTTCAGGGGCTTCTGTAATTTCGCTTTTGGCACCTAAAGAATATTTGCCTAAGTAATAAAATGTCATTGCGAACTTGTTTCGGAATCTTGTCATTTTTGTTCCGCACTAAGTAGGCTCATATCTTTACTGCTCATGCCTTGCCTAGAGCTTTGTTGTGGGATATTCCATCTAAAATTTTCTTTGGTTTATAATAATAGAGGATTGAGAAGTAGGAAAATTAAAAATGATAGATGAAAAAAAAGAATATAAAAATACGCTAAATTTACCCCAAACGACTTTGGAAATGAGAGCCAACTCTGCTGTCAAAGAAATAGAAACGCAAAAGTTTTGGGAAACTCATAATATTTACGAAAAAAATATTGCACAGCGTGATAACACAAACAAATTTATCCTACATGACGGTCCTCCGTACTTGAGTTCTGATAAAATCCATATCGGAACTGCGCTCAACAAAATTTTAAAAGATATTCTTATCAAATATAAATCGCAAGCAGGCTTTTATTCGCCTTATGTCCCAGGGTATGATGCTCATGGGTTGCCAATCGAAAATGCAGTCGTAAAATCAATTAAAGGCGGACGCGAAGCCCTTACTCCTGCGCAATTGCGCAAACTTTGCCGTGAATTTGCAGCCAAAAATCTCAAAGGACAAGAATCAGATTTTAAACGTCTCGGTGTTTGGGGAAATTGGGAAAACCCTTATCTTACAATCGCTCCGAGTTTTGAAGCTGAGCAAATCAGAGTTTTTGGCGAAATGTTTGCCAAGGGGTATGTTTACAAAGGTTTAAAGCCAGTATATTGGTGTGCAGAGTGTGAGACAGCTCTTGCTGAAGCAGAAGTTGAATACGCCGATCATACTTCAAGCAGTATCTATGTTCGTTTCAAATTCGACGCTGAAGATGCCAAAAAAGCTTATGATTCTGCTGGCGTAGCGAGCGAAAAAGACTTATATGCTGTCATTTGGACCACAACTCCGTGGACAATTCCTGCAAATCTTGCAATTGCGGTTAATCCGCATTTTGAATATTCATTACTCGAAAAAGACGGTGATGTGTATTTAATAGGTACAGATTTGATTGGCATGTTTACTGTGGGTGTTGAGTGGGAAGCCCATCAGTACAAGGTTATCGGGACTGTAAAAGGTGCTGAACTTGAACTTTTGAATACGACCCATCCGATTTATGAGCGAAAAAGCCCAATGATTTTGGGCGAGCATGTTACAACAGAAGCCGGTACAGGATGCGTCCATACCGCCCCTGGGCATGGTCTTGAGGATTATGAAGTCGGTCAAAAATATAAACTCGATGTTTTATCGCCACTCAACAATCGAGGCATTTTCACCGCAGAAGCTGGCGAATTTGAAGGAATTCATTACAAAAAAGGCAATGTTGCGGTAATTGAAAAATTATTATTTAAGGGTGCTTTACTCGGACACAGTAAGATTTCTCACAGCTATCCACATTGTTGGAGATGCAAACATCCTGTGATTTATCGTGCTACGGCTCAATGGTTTGTTGATGTAGAATCATTCAGAGACAAGGCTCTTGAAGCAATTCACAATGTAAATTGGATTCCAAAATCAGGCGAACAAAGAATAGGTAATATGGTTCAAGGGCGCTCAGATTGGTGTATTTCTCGCCAAAGGGCATGGGGTGTGCCGATACCTGTTTTTTATTGTAAAGACTGTGAAGAAGCAATTGTTACGCCAGAAACAATCGCAAAAGTTGCAGATATTTTTGATAAAGAATCATCTGATGCATGGTGTCAGCATGAAGCGAAAGAGCTTTTACCTCAAGGATTTAAGTGTCCTAAATGTGGCGGCGAACATTTCACCAAAGAAAATGATATTATGGATGTTTGGTTCGACTCAGGCGTTACCCATAGAGCTGTTGTTGATGCTCGTAGTGAAGAACTCGGCGGAACTCCTGTTGAGCTTTATCTTGAAGGTTCGGATCAACACAGAGGCTGGTTCCAATCATCACTTTTGACAAGTATTGCTACAAAAGGCGTTGCGCCATATAAAGCAGTTCTCACACATGGTTTTGTACTAGATTCTGAAGGCAAAAAAATGAGCAAATCACTAGGTAATGTGGTTTCTCCTCATGAAATTATCAAAGTCTACGGCGTAGATGTACTAAGGCTTTGGGCGGCGAGTGTTGATTATACAAATGATGTCAAAATCGGCGATAATATCGTTAAGCAGCTTGTTGAGATTTTCAAAAAAATCCGCAACACATCAAGATTTTTGCTCGGAAACCTTTATGATTTTGACCCTGCGGTTGATTATGTTCAATATGATGAATTAAAAGAAATAGACAAATATGCGCTGCACAAGCTTCAAACCCTTATTGTCAATGTGACAGAGGCATTTGATAATTATGAATTTTATAAGTATTATCAATACCTGCAAAACTTTGCGGCTGTTGATTTGAGCTCATTATATCTTGATATTATGAAAGATAGATTGTACACAGCTGGCAAAAAATCATTGTCCAGACGTGCTTGTCAGAGCGTTTTGTTTGAGATATTCCAAACGCTTGTCAGGCTTTTGGTCCCTGTGATGCCACATCAGGCGGAGGATATTTTTGCTTCTGTTCCTGAGTGCCAAAAAGGCGGATTGGAGAGTATTTTACTTTCAAATTGGCCAAAAGGCGACGCAAACTGGATTGATGAAAGTATCAATTCTAAGTGGGATAATATTTTGAAAGTCAGAGAAGCTGTGTCAAAAGCTATTGAGCCTTTGCGCGTGGACAAAAAAGTCGGAAGCTCACTTGAGGTTGCCGTCTACGTGGATGCGTCTATAAGAGCGGAATTGCAAAAAGCTTTGGTCGAGTCCAAAGCAGATTTGTCTACGATTTGTATCGTTTCACAAGTTTTTGTGGAAGGCGAAAGCCCTGCTGAAATTCTAAATACTTACGAAGCTGATGGCATCAAAGTCCTTGTGGGCAAAGCAATCGGTGAAAAATGCGACCGTTGTTGGAAATATCGCCAACTCGGTATAGATGCTGAGCATACGACTATTTGTCAGGAGTGTTTAGAGGCGCTTTAAAAATAAAAAGGATAAATGATGAATTTATATAGCAAAATAATCATGCTTTTTATGGCAATTGTTCTAATAATTTTGGCTTTTATGGATAAATCTATTTGGCAATTAGGTTTGTTTTTTAGTACTTTTTTGATTTTGTTAAATTTAGAACAAATAGAGGCTTTTAAATTAGGTAAAGATGGGCTGGAACTTAAGCGAATAACTCAAGATGCTGAAAAAGCTTTAGAATCTTTGAAAAAATTTGCTATTTCTGTATATAAACCTCTTTTGCAATTTTCAGTATCTAATGGGAGATGGGACAGTTCTTTAAATCTTATAGAATTATTAAAATTAAGACAAGAAACAGAATCAGTTTTATGTTGGTTAAAAGTTGATAAAAATATTATAGAAGAAAGAACTTGGATACTTGATAATTATATTTTGTTTGATATTTTGGGTAAGGCTGTAGATAAATTGAATTTTAAAAATCATGAATTACAGTCATTGATTAATAAAGATTATTTGCAAAATGTGAGCGAAAAAGACTTTAATCCTGCTATTGATAAAATAGAAAATGCTTTAAAAAATTCAATTATTTGGAATGATGAAGTAAAACAAATTTTAGAAGAAGCAAGATATTTCCAAAAACATAAAGATATAAAGACGCCATCTTTATTTGAAAATGAGGAAGAATAACTCGCCTTGTGGTAAGTGAATAAAGGTTTCTTAACGAAATCGAGCGAAGGAGGGCGAGAACTGCTTGGCGAGCCTAGTGAGATGAGTTTAGAAACGTATGAACGATAACAGGCGAGTCTTTTTGGGTATTTTTTGAAAAAAGTACCGCTGGACGCAGTCCCCTTGCGGAGCTAAATCTTTTATCACCTGCGCGGTGGGCGGAAACTTTTTGTGCAAAAAGTTTCATAAAAACCCTCGCCTGTTAAGTTTTTCTCATATTTCTTTTAACTCATTACGCTAAGGCTTACAATGCCTCGCTTTGCTCGTTATTTTACCAATTCTAGCTTTTAGCAATGCACTGGCGCGCCTTTTTACGCTTCATTTCGTTCAGAAATATGAAAAAACTACACAAGGCGGATTTGTTAGGATAAATTCAAATCACCCATTTAAACTTTTATTAGAAATGCTGTTCTAAGCGAAAATCAACGGGTTGCCGAGTATGTCTGAGCACACTTAGTGTGCGAGTTGCGCAGGCTCCCGCGATATTGGAATTCAAAAATTCAGCGTGAACATAGCATTTGTTTTAAAAGTTTAACAGGGTGGAGTTTTTTGCTTACTTTTTTGCGGAAAAAAAGTAAGACGCCTTTAGGCGGAATAAAACAGATTTTAAAATCTATTCTACCCGAGCAGGGCATATAAAAATGGTAAGATGCTGAAATAAATTCAGCATGACGATTGTGGTTGATTTGTCTAAAATCGACCACATACAGTATGCCAAAACACCTTTAAAATGTATAATAATATAGCCAAATATTGACAATACGTTTATAATAAAGTTAATGGGTAGAAAAAGAAGGTGTGTTTATGAGTACTGTACTAGATAAAACAATAGGCCAAGTTACGCAGGTAATCGGACCTGTAATTGACGTTGAATTTGCATCTGGAGAATTACCTGAGATTTATGATGCTCTTGTAATTAATACAAAAGATGCCGATGGGAATGATTTTAAATTGGTGACAGAAGTTCAGCAGCTTTTGGGCGAAAATAGAGTTCGTTCGGTTGCTATGTCCAGTACAGACGGTATTAGAAGAGGTATGGATGCTCTTAATACAAAAGCTCCAATCAGCGTTCCTGTCGGGAATGCAACTTTAGGAAGAATTTTGAATGTATTAGGCGAACCTGTTGATGAAAAAGGACCTGTAAATGCAGAAACTTACAGTCCAATTCATAAAGGGTCACCAACATTGGTTGAGCAAAATACAGAAACTGAAATTTTTGAAACAGGTATCAAAGTAGTCGATTTGCTTCAGCCATATCAAAAAGGTGGTAAAATCGGTCTTTTCGGTGGTGCTGGTGTAGGTAAAACGGTACTTATTACAGAACTTATTAACAACATTGCACAAGAACACGGTGGTGTATCTGTATTTGGCGGTGTTGGAGAAAGAACTCGCGAAGGTAATGACCTTTGGCATGAATTTGCAGATTCAGGTATTTTGGATAAAGTTTCTCTTATTTATGGTCAGATGAATGAGCCTCCCGGAGCCAGGATGCGTGTTGCATTGTCAGCTTTGACAGTTGCAGAGCATTTCCGTGATACTGCTAAACAAGATGTATTGCTGTTTATTGATAATATTTTCCGTTTTGTACAAGCAGGTTCTGAAGTATCAGCACTTTTGGGGCGTATGCCTTCTGCGGTAGGTTATCAGCCTACTTTGGCTTCTGAAATGGGCGAGATGCAAGAGCGTATCACATCCACAAAAGACGGTTCTATTACATCTGTTCAAGCGATTTACGTACCGGCAGATGATTTAACCGATCCGGCTCCTGCAACAACATTTGCTCACTTGGATGCATCTACTGTACTTTCAAGACAAATTGCAGCCTTGGGTATTTATCCTGCGGTTGACCCTCTTGCAAGTAATTCAAGAGTATTAGATCCAAAAGTAATTGGTGAAGAACACTACAGCACAGCTCGTGCGGTTCAGCAAATTCTTCAAAAATATAAAGATTTACAAGATATCATTGCAATCTTGGGTATGGATGAATTGTCTGAAGAAGATAAAATCACTGTAAACAGAGCAAGAAAAATTCAAAAATTCTTGTCACAGCCATTCTCTACAGCGGAAGCATTTACCGGAATGAAAGGTAAATATGTTAAGCTTGAAGATACCGTAAGAAGCTTTAAAGAAATTGTTGAAGGGAAATACGACTATCTTCCTGAGCAAGCTTTCTATATGGTAGGTGCAATCGAAGAAGCTGTTGAAAAAGCTAAAAGCTTATAATGGAGTATAGAATATGGCAAAATTAACATTAAAGGTGATTACGCCCGAAAAAGTTTTGTTTGAGCAAGATGGTGTTGACGCGGTTTATTCGACTGCTGTTGACGGCGAATTTGGCGTTATGCCGGGGCACATTCCTTATATGACTCCTTTGGCAATTGGCGTTTCCAAGTTCGTTAAAGGCTCTGAATCTAAATATATTTCTACACTTGGCGGAATTTTTCAAATCAAAGATAACGAAGTTTTGATTTTGACTGATGAAGCTGAATTTGGCGAAGATATTGACATTCCAAGAGCAAAATCAGCAAAAGAACGTGCGGAAGCAAGACTTGGCACAGGCAAACATGATATTGATACTCGCAGAGCTGAAATAGCTTTGGCAAGGGCAATTGCTCGTATTAAAGCAGCTTCAAGTATAAAACATTAAATACAATATTTTTTAAAAATTCAAACTTTTTGGTAGTTGTATTTTAAAATTTTTGCTATAGCATGGCATTGGGAATAGAAAAATATAATTTTATTAGTGAAAAGGAGATTATTATGAAAAAAGTTTTATCAATGGCAATGTTGACAGTTTTGGCAACAACTCTTGCAGTATCAGCTTGCCCATGTGGATGCAAAAAAGCTTGTCCTTGTGCAGCAAAAGTTGCTACACCTGCTGTAGCAAAAACTTGCCCTTGTGCAGTTAAGCCTGCTGTCACAGTAAAACCTGCAACTGTAGTTGTAAAACCTGTTGCGGTTGTTACTCCGGAAGTAAAAAAAATTGAAGCCCCAGTTAAAGTTGAAGTTAAAAAAAGCTTCGTTCAAAAACTAAAATTCTGGGCTAAGTAATCAATTCGTAAAAATGATTTTAAAGGGGTATTTTAGAAATAAGATGCCCCTTTAACTTTATAATTTGAAACTGAGCTTAATCTTGATATAATAGATTTGGATGTTTAAAAGGAAGTAAAAGATGCTTGATATAAAATTAATTCGTGAAAATCCTGAAGAAATCAATGAGCTTTTGAAAAGAAGAAACTCAGCTTTATCAATAGACGAAGTTTTAAAGATTGATGAGCAAAGACGTCAGATTCAGGTGCAAGCAGACGACCTCAGAAGTCAAAGAAAGACGATTTCTAATGAAATCGGTGCATTAAAGAAGCAAGGACAAGACACATCTAGCATTGAAGCACAAGTGCGTGAAATGGGAGATAAAATAAAAGAATTTGAAGAAAAAGAAAATGAACTGAATGAAACTCAAAAAAATCTTCTTTTAAACATTCCAAACACCCCTGAAAATGATACGCCTATTGGTTCTGATGAGACATCCAATGTTGTTATCAAAGTAGTTGGTGAGCCAAAAACATCTTCAGCCAAGCCTCATTGGGATATGGTAGAAGAAAAAGGACTTGTGGATTTTGAGCGTGGGGTAAAGATTTCTCAATCACGTTTTAGTCTTTATACAGGCAAAGGTGCGGCTCTTGAGCGTGCAATTATCAATTTTTTCCTTGATATTCATACCAATCAGCATGGTTATACAGAGATTATGCCCCCTTTGATGGTAAATGCAATGGCTATGACAGGGACAGGTCAGCTTCCAAAGTTTAAAGAAGATATGTATAAGTGCGAAGAAGAAGATTTGTACTTGATTCCAACTGCAGAAGTCCCTGTGACAAATATTTATGCGAATGAAATCTTAAGAGAAGAAGATTTGCCCAAATATATGGTGTCTTATACGCCGTGCTTTAGGCGTGAAGCTGGTTCTGCCGGTAAAGACACAAGAGGATTAATCAGATTGCATCAGTTTAATAAGGTGGAACTTGTTAAACTTTGTACACCGGAGACATCAACAGATGAGCATGAAAAACTTACTCAAAACGCCGAGAAGATGCTTGAAATGCTTGAACTTCCATATCGCAGAGTACAGCTTTGCACAGGGGATATCGGATTTTCGGCACAAAAATGTTATGACCTTGAAGTTTGGATGCCTTCTTATAATGCTTACAAAGAGATTTCAAGCTGCAGTAATTTTGGTGATTATCAGGCAAGACGTGCCAATATCAAATACAAAAAAGAAGGTGAAAAGCCTCAATTTGTTCACACTATTAACGGTTCTGGCCTAGCTGTGGGCAGGACATTTGCAGCCATAATAGAAAACTGCCAACAAACTGATGGCAGTATTTCAATTCCAACACAATTAATTAAATACACAGGATTTGATAAAATTTAACTATACTCCTGATAGGTCCTTGCGACCGTATTTATAGACAGACTGCGACATTCAGATTCTTCTTGAAGCTTTGACTTCAAGCTGTTTAATACAGTAATCTGACTTTCGTAATTGTTACTTTTCAAGCTTTTATTGAGAATATTTACATGCTCAATGTAAAAACTTAAACGTTTAATAAAACTAGATAATTCGCTCTTGGACACTTGATTTATCAAGTGGCTGACGATTTTATCTACGCCATCTTCAGTCTTGGCGATGCTTACTACATAGCTTACTTCCATTAATATAACCTACCTTGTTTGACTAACCTTGATACTAATGTAAAAACATGGTTTCAAGAAAAATTGCTTTTTTGGTTCAGGTTTTGTAACAAAAATGTTAAGAAGTCATTTCAAACATCCAAATTTTTTAAATTTGAGGTTTTTGAGATGACGACCTTGCAAAAGTGAAAAACGATTGAAACGATGAGTTTTTGGCGTTTTGAAACAGCTTCAACTTAATAAATCTTCGATAGCCTTAAATACTTTATCTACAGGTATTTTAAGGCAGTTTACATTTTCGCAGGACTCGTCTCTTTTATCCCAAAGACAAGGCCTACAACGAACAACGTTCGTTATTGGAGTGAATAATTTATCTTCAGGGAGCAACTTTTTTTCATCTGTAGGACCAAAAATACCAATAAGTTTTTTCTTTATGCCAACGGCTATATGCATTGGGGCAGAGTCGATACAGATGCACAAGTCTGATTTTTTCATAAGTTTTACGAGCTGTTTTATATTTTTTGTTTTGCCAAAAAGGTTAATGAAATTCTTTTCATCAATATTTTTGATAATTTCTTCAACGACTTCTTTATCATCAGGCCCACCTGCAAGCAAAATAGTGTATTTGTCTGTATCTTGAAGCTTTTTGATAAGCTCAGCCCAGTTGTCGTAGCTTTTTATGATATTTTTTTCTTTACTGAGTTTGCTTGAGCCGGGGTGGATAAGGACAATTTTTTTGTCTGTAGGAATCTCAATGTTTGTAGCCAAAGGGTCTGTATGATAAGTGTTGTCTATTTCAATTTCAGGCAGTTCCGCCGGTAAATCGCAAATGCCTGAAACTAAATCATGATACATATTTGCAGCATATTGTCTTTTGTTCAGTTTGATTGCTTTTGTAAGCAAAATTCTACTTAAAGCCCCTGTATTATAGCCATAGCGGTTATTAATGCCACTTAAAAACAGTATTACCGAGATTAAAGGCGACGCACCTGATGAAATTATCATATCGAACTTGTTTTGTCGGAGTTTTAAAATTAGTTTTAAAACTTCAAAAATTCTGAATTCGCTTTTGATATCACATTCAATAATTTTATTTATCATATGTGTCAAATCCTTGATGGATTTGCTTCTTGGTTCTACAACAAGTGTTATTTCCGAATTCGGGTAAGTTTCTTTAACAGATTTTATAGTTGGCAAAAATAAAATTTCATCACCAATCCCGCCAAAATTTATTAAAGCTATTCTTTTCATTAGTTTTCCTCGTTTTTTGAAGTACTTAATATTGCAATCATAAGCCAAAATACAAACTGTATTTGTGGTCTAAACCAAACAGTATCAACGATTCCATGTATCATCATTCCGATAATTGAGATTAAAGTTGCCGATAGGATGATTTTTTCATTATATGAAATGTTCGAACAGATTTTTTTGCCTGTTGATATAAGAGTGGTCGAGATGAAAACAACGAAATTTATAAGCCCCAAGATTCCTGTCTCAACTGCGATTTCAAGAGGTACGCTGTATGCTCCCAATGCATCAAATCCTGTTCTCATATATAGTCCGTAAACTTCTCTAAAAGTCCAATTACCAACGCCTATCCCGCATAGGGGGTTGTCTTTAAGCATTTGCAAACTTGATTGGTAAACATTAAACCTGAAAGAATTGCTGCTGTCATCTCTTTTGGCAAAAATGGAGCAAATTCTTGACTGAAGTGCTTCTTGAGAAAACACTAAAGCCAAAATTCCTAAAAATCCTGCCAGAATTGAACTTATCCAAATTTGTCTTAAATATTTTTTATCTTTGAAATCATGCCAGATTATATGTCCTGAAAGAGCAATGAAGGCAAGCATTTGGGCTGTTATTGCAACATAACTCCCTCGGCACCCTGTAAATATAATGGTCAAAAACGTCGCAAAAAGAGCAAGCAGAGCGATTATATTAAATGTGATTTTTCTGAAATTATAGAAGGCACATCCGAGAATTGTCGGCATAGCGGCAATGAGGTATCCTGCCATAAGATTTGGGTTTAGAGGCTGAAGAGTACCAAAAACTCTTGTCATAGCGTGTGTTGGGTCAATATTGTTCATATCTTGCCAACCAGCCAGTGCTTCAACGCCAAATATTTGTTGTTGGAGACCTATTAGTGATTGGCTGGTGCATAAAACAGCTAAAAGCACCAAGTACCAAAGTCTTAAAGCCGCATTTTGTTTAATAGAATTTTTGAAAACTATATAGCTGAAAAAGTAGGTAAAAACCTTAATAAGTCCGTGTAGACTGTCGAAGAACCATGATGAAAATAAAGTTGCCAAGCAGAAAAATAAGACGTATAAGAAAACTAAAAAATCAAATTTGTCTATTTCTATTTTGGAATTTGGTTTTGTGATGAATTTTAGAATTAAAAGTGTGAAAGCCCCGATAATTATCAGCCCAAGTTTTTCTGAATCCAAAAAAGTACTGGCAATTAATACTGAATATGCTAAAAAAGTTATGATTTTATCAATATTTTGGATAAAAAAACTGTTTTCACTAAGAAAAAGCAGTTTTTTTTGAATAAAGTCCAATTTTTTATTCAAAAATTCGATAAGAGTACTATTATTGAGATTTTCAATTAATTTCATTTACTTTTTAACCTAAAGTCTATTTTTTATTTTTGACCCTAACATCAGATACGACACCTGTTAAGCGGTATTTGAAGCCTTCTATCGTAATAGGCAGTCCTATTTTAATTTTATTCCCACCAATTACGGCGCCGTCTTTTGTGATTAGAGCGTTATCTTTGAGTGTAACATTCAAGTTGTATATGCGTTCTCTTGCTGGGTCGTTTATAGCAAAAACATTTTTGGTTGTGTCATAAACGGTTGTTTTCCAAGGGGAAATATTGAAATTCGTGATTTTAAGCTCTGTATAAGGCACATTTCTTATAGTAATAAATGCATTATCGCCTATTTTGAATAAGGGTTCTTTTGCTGTTATAGGCTGAGCTGTAAAAGTGGCATCAAATTCAATCGGGGAGCGTTGTTCAATTACATCGCTTGCTGTTTGGTGTTTGCCAAATTTTACGAGTAAAAATCCTGCTAAGCCAAGGATTACAGCGCCAATGATTATAATATCCAGCAAGTTTAATTTTTTCATAAAAACTCCTTAAATAGATTCTATATTTAGTTCTTTTAATTTTGATTTAAGTTCTTCTTGAGTCGTTGTGGCACAGCCGAATTGTTTTACTACAATGCTTGCTGCAAGGTTTCCGATTAACATTGCTTCAGCAGGGGTCGCTCCTGCAGCAAGAGCAAGTGTAAAGCTTGCTACAACAGTATCTCCGGCACCTGTAACATCAAAAACAGCAGTTTTGTTGAAGGCCGGAATTTTAATTCCTTTTTTGTCTTTTTCGAAAACTATCATACCATCGCCGCCTCTTGTGATAAGAAGCATTTTGGCATTTGTTTTCGCTAATAAATCAGCACCGGCTTGATTTAGTGTTGTTTCATCCTTGATTTCATAGTCGACAGCATTTTGGGCATCAGGTTGATTAGGGGTCAAAACAGTAGATTTTTGAAATCTATGAAGGTCAGTCTGAGGGTCAACGGCAATAATTTTGTCTAGAGAATTTGCAGTTTCGATGGTGGCATTTATTATATTTTGCGTCATCATCCCTGTACCATAGTCTGATAATATTACTGCATCATAATTAGGGAGTGCTTTTTTGATATTTTCAATTATTTTTGTTTCGATAGTATCTGAAACAAATTTGTGTGATTCTCTGTCAATTCTGATAATTTGTTGTGTTACAGATTGAGTCGAAGCTCCTGAAATTCTGGTTTTTACAGTAGTAGGCCTTGAAGAGTCTTTAACCATAAAATTAGTATTTACGCCTGCTTTATTGAGTGTTTCGAGCAAAATAGGTCCGTGATAATCATCCCCATAAACTCCTATAGCTCCTACTTGACCTTGATTGAGTGTTGATAGGTTATGGGCTGCGTTTGAAGCTGCACCTAGGAGAGTTTTGGTTTCGCTGTGAAGAAGTATTAGAACAGGTGCTTCACGAGAAATCCTGCTAGTATTGCCATAAATCATCTCATCTATAGCAAAATCGCCTATTACAAGGATTTTTTTGTTGCTCATATTGTCTATGATTTTGTTTAAATTAGCTTTTTCGAACATTTTTTCTCCACTTAATATTGTTTAATTTTTCAGAAATGAATTTGCTTAAAACTATAAAAATAGTATAGAATATTAAATACAAACATATTACAAATTATAAGTCGAACAAAGATAACTTTAAAGAAAATATTACAATTTTGAGGACAAATTTAATGAAATTAAAACAAGAATACGAAATCGATAAAGAATCATATTATAAGCCCAAAAAATATGTAATTAAAATTTTTCCTGAAAATATTTCAAAAATCGAATCCCTTGATTTGAGAGAAAGAGATCAGTTTGTGAATGATGCTATTTCTATATATCTTGACAGTTATACTGTGAATAAAAGACAAACAGATTTCTTTGAGAAAGTAAAAAAGAATGTTTCTCAAGTAATCGGATTAATAATTCTTTTTATTTTATTAGCTTCAGTAGCAAGATTTTTGGCACTTTATTCAGATGCGAATACTGTTCAAATGGAAAACAACTTCCAGACACTTTTTGAAAATTATCATTTACAGTAATGAGACCGTTGCACAAGATGAAATTTTTTATCTTGATATTAGACTTCTTATGATAATTTACTCAAAATAGACAGATGCTCTTTAAGCTCTATTTGTTTATTTAGAATATCAAATATAATTGTTTCAAGATTTTGAATCAGTTGACCTTGATTGTTTAATATTGTTCTTTTAAAGAATTTGCTGATGCTGATATTTGATGATATTTCTTCCAAAATAGAAGTGCAGTCTTGATAAATATTGTTTTCCAAGAAAGTTTCATTTTTCATTACCAAGAGCAAAGTTTTATTTAGCGAAAGTTTTAAATCGGTCATTTTTTGTTTTTTGATAGCATCTCTTATGTTATTAAATTCTTCTAAAAATTCTTGATAAAGAGATAAAAGCTTTATTTTTTTATTTTTTAAAGGATATTTGAAATATGCCAAAGTAGCATCTAAACCTATTTGGGCGAGTTCAAGTTTTTTGTCATTTTTTACTGAAAAATCTACTGGCATGGTGTTTTTAGAGTCAATTTTTATATAATCGTATTTATCATTTTGGCTGTATTTACTCATTATAAAATCAGTTGAGATATTTGAAGCAGTATTTACGACAGCATTTAAGTAGCCGACTGTGGTTTCGATATCTTCTTTAGAATGCGAACCTTCTAGGCGAAATTCCAGAACTCGAGTGTTTTTTGGGTTTAGATTATCCGAAAAACTCCAAAAAGGAAGGCCTCTGATGATATCACCGTCTATTATACAGCTATTATCAACCCATACAGGTTTGAATATCCCAGGCAAGCTTATAGATGCTCTTATTGCGGTTGATATAGTTTCATCAGGAGTAGTATATTTGCTGAATTCTTTGAAACTTCCTGTCGAAATATCTGTAGCAATTACAATGAGATCTTTTTCAATATCTTTGAATTTGACAGGTAAATTGGCATCTTTTTCGTAATTTTTGCCGTAGAATTTTTTTTCTATATTGTCTTTTATCCAGTTTTGAATATTATCGCCTTTCCAAAGACCGAAACTTTTTTTGATAGACAGATTTATATCTCTAAAATTCTCGTATTTGACCTCTAGGAAGATTTCTTCGATTTCATCGGTAGTGTAGCCTATGGCATAAAAAGCTGCAAAAATAGCCCCCACAGAAGCACCTGCTAAACCTGTTATATTTACGCCGATGTTTTCTAAGGCTCTAAAAACACCGATATATGCTGTGCCTCTTATTCCGCCTCCGGATAAGATGCAAAAATAGTCAAGTTTTTCTTTTAGATTATTCAAATTTAATTGTATCCTTCATCAAGCCATTCTCGAATCCGCAGTTTTACGCCGAGTTCTTCGGTGATTTTTTTGCAATTTTCGATATTTATAATGTTATCTTTATAACCTGTAACTATGCTCATAGATGTGTCAATGCCCGCTTCAGCACATAATTTTGCAAAAATTTTGACCTCTTCATAAACGCTTTCGCCAAATTTGCTTTTGCTGAGCTCTTGGTATTGCTTGGCATTATCAGCGTTCAGGCTGATAGAAACTTTATCAATTAAACCTTTTAATTCAGGGACGATATTTCTTTTATAAATCACATTCGCTTGGGCATTTGTGTTTATGCGAGTTGGAATTAGGGGGTAATTTTCTTTCGCAAAAGTTGCTATTTTTTTTATTAATTCAAGTTTTAATAATGGTTCTCCATAGCCGCAAAATACGATTTCTTTGATATCTGGAGTCATTTTTTCTTTGATTTGAGAGATTACATCGTCATAAGAAATATTTTCGCTACTCAAGTTTAAATTTGAGCCGGCAACCTCTTCATTGAGGCTTCTTATGCAAAAAATACAGTTATTTGTACACAAATTTGTGAGATTTATATACATATTATTATCTAGAATGTATGCGTATGTATCCATTGTCATTGAACTCTTTGCTCTAACAGCTTTATTTTTACATAATTGAGATTCAAAGACAAATTTTTTTAAGTTCGATGTTTCGAATGATTTGCTTCGTATGCGAAAAAGTTAAGGCTGGCAAGCCCGAATAAACCAAGTGTAGCAACACCTATATTGTGAAATGCTTTTGGCAAAAATTCTCTTTTCATATTATTTTTCGCTGAAATAAGCGCTATAGCTGCGCCTCCAATGGCGCTTATCAATACAATGTCATCAGCTTTTTTTGCCATATAAGAAGAATAGTCATAAGTTTTTTGGCTACTAAAATTCAAAGTAGCACCTTTTACACTTTTTGGATTTGTGCAAGGCTGAATATACATAATTTTTTAAAGGACCTTTTAAAGAGAAATTGTGAGACTGTATGTTATTATAACATCTACATCAACTTTTTGTATATCCTTTATGGTAGTGGTCAAACAACTATTTATGTCAGAGATATCAAACCCTGAAAAACAAGATATAGCTTCATTATCCCCAAGTATTTTTGGTGCTATAAAGTGATAAATTTTGTCCGTTAGATTTTTTTTGATAAAAGATGAATTTATTTTCGAACCTGCCTCGATAAGAATGCTGCAAATACCTTTTTTATAAAGTTCTTCTGTTAGGAAATTTAAGTCAATTTGATTATTTTCATCTTTTGGACAAATCAAAATTTCGACATTCTCCGGATATTTAGCCGTTATTTTTGTTGTGGCAAGGATTATCTGACCTTTTTCAAAAATTTTAGACTCAGGGTCAGTTTTTGCGTGGGTATCAAGTACTATTTTGATTGGGTTTTTGCCCTGGGGCATGGTGCAAAGCATCGACGGGTTGTCGGTTATGACTGTTCCTGAACCCGTTAGTATTGCATTGTATTTATTTCTTATTTTTTGAACTAGTTCTCTTGATTTTTCAGAAGTAATCCATTTTGAAGAACCGGTTTTTGTGGCGATTTTGCCATCAAGAGTTGTTGCTATTTTCATTGCAATGAAAGGTTTTTTTTGGAGTTGATTTTTAATAAATATTTCATTGAGTTCTTTGCATTTATCTTCCAAAATTCCTGTTTTGACTTCTATACCTGCATCTATACATTTTTGCATACCATTTCCGGCTACTTTTGGATTGGGGTCTATCATTCCTATGATTAGTTTTTTGATACCTTTTTCTATTATCAAATCCGCACAAGGAGGAGTTTTGCCAAAATGTGAGCATGGTTCAAGATTAACAATAATCGTGCCTCCACGAGCTTTTTCTCCTGCTTGGCTTAAAGCGTGGACTTCTGCATGAGCCTCGCCGTATTGTTGGTGATAGCCCTCACCTGCTATATTCCCGTCTTTATCAAGAACAATTGCTCCTACCAAAGGGTTGGGGGAAACCTGACCTTCGCCTTTTTTGGCAAGGTCTATACATTTTTGCATAAGAGTGTTTAACATAAGTTTATTTTACTAAAAAAATAGCAATATTTTTTATTCAGGGATTTTAAAATAGAATAAGTTAACTTAAATATAGAGTATTTTTTCTAAAATGCAATTTACAATTGATTCGGCACAGAGAAATTATCTTCTCAGGACGAATTTACGACAGCAAAAAGAAGGCCCCCTTGTTACTTCGGATAATCATCCTATGTCTAACAAGGATATTACTACGCTTGATAAAAGTGCGGCTTTTCTTGCGGGGGCATCTATTTCAATGATTGTAAATAATATGAAACAGACCAGCAGCAGAATTTTTCTGATGTCTTTTGAAAAAATAACAGCTTTACCTTCTATTGAAGAGACAAAATATGTTGCAGACAGAATGCTTGATAGGATTCATTTCAAAGATCCTGCAGTAAAAGTTTTGTTTGTTGAAGATAATCCTGCAGATGCTGAGAAAGTAGCTCAAATAATTGCAAAAAATACTCTACCGGGGCTTAGAAAAACCTTTAATATTAGTGAAAAAAGTCTTTTTTCAAAGACGATAAAATTTTTCGCAAATCGTAGGGCTCCATTAATAACTAAAGGACAAAAGGCTTCATTTTTTATTAATGAAAAAGTGGCTATAGTCAGCAAGACTAAGCATCAGCAGATTTTTCATGAAATAGGTCATGCTAATGTTGTCAATAATAAATTTTTAAAACCTCTTTTGGTTATGGGTAAAAAACTTCCTATGATTTCTTATGTAGCAGGGTTTTGTGCTTTAGAGCATACTCCAAGACCATATGATAACAAACATCCTAAAACTCTTTGGGAAAAGACTCAAGATTATATGGATAATCATATCGGTAGAATAACTTTTTTGACGTTTATGCCTTTTCTTGTTGAAAAATTTATTGCATCAGAAACAGGTTTGAGACAAGCTAAAAAACATCTTGATAGGCCTAAAATCAATTCTTTGAAAAAACTTTATAGGGTAGGACTCCTTTCATATTTGGCGACAGGCCTTGCGGCTGCAGCGGGTATTGGACTTGGCAACAAGGTTCAAAATAACATAATCAAACAAAAGCATTCTCCTCAAGATGTTTATAATTTGTTAATTTAAGTTAACTTTTATTCTCCAAAAATGGTTTAAAAAGGCAATTTTTTTGCCAAAAGTTTTTTCATGAATATAGGTTAGTATTCAGGTTTTTTGCATGCAAGCAATTGGTTCAGGTTATCAAAATTTTAATAGTTATAATAATTATCCGAGTGTAAGGAATAATGCTACTTTTGGACGTCAAAATATGGAAGAAGATAATTCTGTTCAAAATTTTGCTATAAGTGCAGGTGGGCTTGGTGTAGCATCACTTTTGCTGCAAAGAGCTTCCAAGTATTTGGGGGATCAATTGATGGCAGGAAAGGAATTTACTTCTCCAGAAAATGTCAAAAAAGTTGCAGATAACATGGTAAAAGATGCTGCACTTAAAGATGTTCTTGTTGAATATATAGATCATAGTAATAAAGGAAAGTTTGGGAGAGATATGGCTCAAGCTTTAGAGCCAGTTGCTCAAGGGCAAAATGCTTTTTATCTGGATCGCCCAATTCTTCATGAGGGCAAGAAAGTTAAACTTGCTGTAGCTCCCGAGGCGAAACCATCATTGATGTTGCATGAATTGGGGCATGCCGTTAATTCTAGCAAAGGCAAATTTATGCAATTTTTGCAAAAATCTCGCGGATGGGCAATGGGTATTCCAACAGCTTTGTTAGTCTTAAATGGCTTGATGGGCAAAGATAAGGACGGCAAAAAGAATTTTGTCGAAAAAAATGCAGGCTTGATTGGTTTTGGTGCATTTTTACCGACTATTATTGAAGAAGGAATGGCTTCTTTGCGAGGTATCAAAGCCGCTGCCAAAGCTAATTTGGGTAAATCGGCAAACTTAAATGTGCTTAAACGCAATTATGCTCTCGCTTGGGGCACATATGTTCTTGCAGGCATAGGTCTTGGCGTTGCTGCTAAACAATCTGTGATTAGTAGCAATTAGATAATTTTTCAGAAGTAAATTAAAAGGCAGGTAAATTATGACAGACATTTCAGTTGATAAAAATCAACAAAATAAATCTACAACAGGTCAAAAAATAAAGGCTTATGTTGTTGGTGGTTGTATACTTTCTGGCGCTCAGCTTGCTGGTAGTGGAGTTTCTCAATTGATTATGAACAAAGTTTCTAAGACGGATGAATTTGCTCATTCAAATGAGATTAAAGAAGCAGCAGAAAAGATAGTTAAGGAGCAAAATCTGTCAGATAAAATTAAAATGTTTTTTATGACTCCTGAAAATAAAGAAGCAATTTTAAAAGAAATAGGTGTTCCTCAAAAATCCGGAATGCCAGAGTTTTTGGACCCAATAGCACAAGTAGTAAAAGGCAAAAATGCATTTTTCTTGCCTCAACAGAATGCCATATTGGCTTCTGAGAAAAAAGCTTCTCATGTTTTTCATGAATTAGGGCATGTCATGAATCGTAATAATAGTAATATTTTGAAATATATGCAAAGTTTCAGAATGGCATTGATGGCTTTACCGAGCCTTTTGATTTTTTCAGGCTTTTCTAAAGACAAAGAAAATGGAGAAAAAGGTTTCGTTAAGAAAAATGCAGGCTTAATAGCCGGAGCTGGAATGGGAGTTATTTGTGCAGAAGAAGCTATGGCAAGTAAAAAAGGTCTTGAGATGGCTAAAAAATTCTTGCCGAATGCAAATTTAGGGAAATTGGCCAAGCAATACGGATGGATGGGAGCTACATATGCTTTGATAGCTGTTGCAATGGGTGTTGGGACTCAGAAAGCAGTTAATTATATAGATAATAAAGTTCATAAAAAATAACAGGTTTGTGGCATAATTAGAGCATGTTAAAAATTGCTCTTACAGGAAATATTGCATCGGGCAAAAGCCTTGTAGAAAATCAATTTCAGAGTCTTGGAATTGATGTAATTGATGCGGATAAAATCGCGCATGAAGTTTTGAATGAAAAAATTCAGCTTTTGCAGAAATTTTTTGGAGAAGAAATAATTAAACAAGGGCAGGTTTCAAGAGAAAAATTAGCTCAAATAGTTTTTTCTGACCCCCAAAAAAAGGAAAAGCTCGAAAAAATAATTCATCCTGAGGTCAGAAAAAGGATTTCAGAATTTTTTGAGGACACAAAAAATGCAATTGCATCAATACCGCTTCTTTTTGAGGTTGGTTGGGAAAAAGATTTCGATTGTATGATTTTGGTGATTGCCAAAGACAATACACGTCTCAAAAGACTTATGGAAAGAAATAATTTGACCAAGGAGCAGGCAAAAATCCGTATAAATGCTCAAATCCCTCAGGGTGACAAAATCAAAAAAGCTGATTTTGTTATTGATAACAATGGTTCTCGTGAAGAAACTTTTGAGCAGGTCAAAAAGATTTATGATATTCTAAAAGGAAAATTAGAGGAGAAATAATATGCAAACTTCAAAAAGACTAGAGCAAATCCCGCCTTATTTATTTGCGCAGATTGATGCAAAAATCGCTGCGGCAAGAGCTAAGGGGATTGATATAATTTCTTTGGGTATTGGAGATCCTGATACGCCAACTATACCAACTGTTATAGAGGCTATGCATAAGGCAATTGATGATGCCAAAACCCACGATTACCCTCCATATAACGGTACAAAAGATTTTCGTGCCGCATCTTGCGATTGGATGAAAGAGCGTTTTGGCGTTGAACTTGATGCAGATTCTGAGATGCTTGCAAATATTGGTTCAAAAGAAGCTATCGCCCATATTTTCTTCGCTTATGTGGATTGTGGCGATTATACTTTGTGCCCAGACCCTGGGTATCCTGTATATCAAAATGCAACTATTTTAGCAGGTGGAACACCGTATTCTATGCCGCTTTTAGCGGAAAATAAATTTATTCCGGATTTAGATGCAATCCCTGAAGAAGTTGCAAAAAAAACAAAACTTATGTTTTTGAACTACCCCAACAACCCTACAGGAGCGGTTTGCGACTTAGAATTTTTTAAAAAAGCTGTTACTTTTTGCAAAAAATATGATATTTTACTTTGTCATGATCAGGCATACTGCGAAATGACTTATGACGGGTATGTTGCGCCATCTGTGCTTGAAGTTGAAGGGGCAAAAGATATCGCAATTGAATTTTTCTCTCACTCAAAATCATATAATATGACTGGCTGGAGAGTTGGTTTTGTAGCAGGAAATAAAAATGCAATCAAGGCTCTTGGAACAATCAAAAATAATATTGATTCAGGCGTTTTCAAAGCTATTCAAGCAGCTGCAATTGAGGCGTATAAAGCTCCAAAAGAGCAGATAGAAGCTTTAAATGCTATGTATAAAGAGCGTAAAGAACTTATGGAAGCAGGTCTTCGTGAGCTTGGGTGGGATGTTGAGCCGTCAAAAGCGACATTCTATTTGTGGCTTCCAGTTCCAAAAGGCTATACATCAGAGCAGTTTGTCTCAAAAATGCTCGAAGAAGCTCATGTGGTTGTGCCTCCAGGAAATGGCTACGGCAAATATGGAGAAGGATTCTTCCGTATAGCTCTTACAAAGCCTGTTGAGGTGCTGAAAGAAGCCTTAAAACGTATGAAAGACGCAGGAATACGTTACGAATAAAAATTTATTTAATAAATGTCATTGCGAGAAGGGCAAAGCCTGACGAAGCAATCTTTCCCCGATTATTTTAGATTGCTTCGGCTAAAGCTTCGCAATGACGTTAAGTATTTATAGAGAAGATTCTTATGATATTTGCAGACAAAAAATTCTCAAATCCGATAAAAATTATTGAGGCTTTTGATAATGAGAGCTTCAAACTGGCTTTTGATGAAATCGAAAAATACCGTAAAAGCCACTATTTGCTTGGCTACATTCGTTATGAGGCAAAGGAGATTTTTCTTGGTCGGCAAATAAAGTCCGGCTTCCCCTTGCTTTATTTTGAAGTTTTTGAGGGGTATGAAGATTTTGTACCTGAAGATTTACCTTTTACAGAGTTTTTGAACCCTATTGCTCAAATTTCTTATGATGAATACAAAAAAAGTTTGCATGAGATAAAAAGTCTTATAGCCCAAGGCGAGACTTATCAGGTGAATTATACTTATGATTATGCTGTTTCATCCGGTTTAGAAGGTTTGGAGCTTTATCAGCAGATTTTGAAAAATCAAAAAACGCCTTATAATGCTTATATTAAAAATCATCATGAGGAAATTCTCTCTTTTTCTCCAGAGCTATTTTTTGAAATTGAAGGAAATATTATTAAAACAAAACCGATGAAAGGCACTGTCAAAAGAGGGCGGAGCGCAGAAGAAGACTTGCAAAATATCGAGTTTTTACAAAATGACATCAAAAATCGTGCCGAAAATGTAATGATAGTAGACCTTTTGAGAAATGACCTCGGCAAAATTGCCAAGACAGGAACGGTAAAAGTCGATAAGCTTTTTGAGGTCGAAACGCACAATACGCTTCATCAAATGACATCAGAGGTTTCAGCAGAACTTTTGCCTGATGTGGATTTTTATCGTATTTTTGAGGCTATATTTCCTTGCGGATCTGTTACGGGAGCGCCAAAAATCAGCACTATGAAAATTATTGATAAGTTAGAGGTAGGCAAAAGAGAGGTTTATTGCGGTGCAATTGGACTGATTTCGCCTGTCAAGACTGTTTTTAGCGTGCCGATTAGGATTTTGCAAAAGAAAAATACCGAAGCAGATTATAGGTGTAGGGTTGGCGGTGCGATTGTTTGGGATTCAGAGATTTCAGAGGAATGGGATGAAACACTTACTAAAATAAAATTTTTGGCTCAAAATATAGATTTTAAGCTTGTGGAAACTTTAAAAATTGAGAATTTGGAGTTGGTTTTAGGCGATTTGCATTTTAAACGCTTGCAAAATTCTGCAAACGAGCTTGGTTTTAAATTTAATGATGAAATTTTGAAAATTCGACCGCAATTTGATGGCATGATGCGACTTTTACTCTCTAAAGACGGTAATTTTGAGGTGCAATATTTGCTTTTATCAGAGAGCCAAACAGGTAAAGTTGTTATTTCAAAAACGCCTGTAAATTCCAAAGAAAAGTTTTTGCAGTATAAAACCACCTATCGCCCTTGGTATGAGACAAGTGGGCAAAAAATTAAATCGGGTGAGATTTATGATGAGATTTTCTTCAATGAAAAAGGGGAACTCACAGAGGGTGCAAGGACAAATATAGTGCTTGAAATTGACGACTGCCTTTATACTCCGCCACTTGAGTGTGGTTTATTGGGTGGGGTTTTGAGGCAAAACATGCTTAAAGAAAATAAGATTAAAGAAAAAATATTGTATTTATCAGATTTGAAATCAGCCCAAAATGTCTATTGTATCAACTCTGTCAGGGGTATAAGGAGGGTTGAAGTTGATTTTGATTGATAATTATGACTCGTTTACATACAATGTGGTCCAGTATTTTCGTGAGCTTGGCGTTGATTTGCAGGTTTTCAAAAATGATGAAATTACAATTGACGAGCTTAAAAAAATTGATTTTAAAAGTATTATAATTTCTCCAGGTCCAGGTAATCCTTATAGTGCTGGGATTTCGCTTGAATTGGTAAAAGAATTTGCTCCGTATAAAAAAATTCTCGGTATTTGCCTAGGGCATCAATGTATTGCCCAAGTATTCGGGTGTAAAATTGTTAATGCCAAAGAGCCTATTCACGGCAAAGTTTCGGAGATTATTTTCCAAGAGAATGAAGCACTTTTTCAAGATGTTCCGCAGAATTTCAAAGCCACGCGTTACCATTCTTTGGCGGTGGATAATGATTTTATAGGTTCACAAATTGAGCCTATTGCTTATACAAAAGATAATGTGATAATGGCGCTAAAGCACCGAAAATATTGCGTTTATGGCGTTCAATTCCACCCTGAAGCTATTTTGAGTGAATATGGCAAAAAGCTGTTTCAGAATTTTTTGGAAATGTGAAATTTTATGCTACGAAAAAAGGGCTTTTTTCTCGCACCCTCTTTATTTAAATAAACTTTTCAAAAATGAGAACCGTTTCAAGTCGGAAACGAACTTCGGGCTTTGTGGGGCTGGCTGTTCAATAGGGTTATTGAAGTTCCCCATCGTTCCTCTAAATTGTGGTTTATCGCATCTGGCATTTCTTTTGTAGTTGTTTGCCATTATTGAATTTATGCTGTTTATAATCATTTTTTTACCTTCACAAGCTGTTCTTTTGGGTTAATAACTTGTGAAAGTTTCAATTTGACAGTTGTGGTTAAAAAATTAATTATTTTTAACAATTAATTTACATTGATAAATCTGAAAAATTTTAAAAGTTTTGCCCAGAAGTTTTTTTCATTTGCAGGAATTGGTGTTCCGCCATGGAATTTTTTGTAATCTTGTAGAATATTTACAGGCAAATCTTTTCCTTCTTTCAGCAAATTTGATAAAAAGTACAAAAAATTGTCTTGTTCTTCGCGAAATTCGGCATCTTTGCCACGAATGTCCTCATCAGCTTCGTAATGAATTAAAGCATGCCACGCACATTCAATTGATTTGTCGAATGTATCTCTAGGAAAGCTTAACAAAGCTTGTCTTACGGTGGTTTGTTCCGTAAGAACTGAAATTATAAGCTCTGAAACTTTTTGTCTATTTTTGATTTTGGACATTTGCTGATATAAAAACTTCTTTGCAGATATTTTCTGCTGTCGTCATAAATTCTTGAGAATCATTATTATAGTATTGTTTGACGATTTTGCGAATATTCATTTCGCCCACTTCGAATCTTGAATAGCTGCTTTTGTAAAAATATTTTTTACTTTGCTTAAGCCTTGATATAAGTGCTTTTTGCACAAGTCTATCCATTACGGTTTTGACTGTTGTATAAGCCCAAGTTTTTGATTCTATTGAGTTGATTCTTGTTTGAATATCTAAAACCGAAACAACATCTTTGCCATTTTCTTCTAAGTGCCAGATAGCGTTCAAGATGATATTTTCGAAATCACCATATTTGTATTCTATGTCCAAATTAATCTCCTTTTTAGCCAAGTATAAATTATTACTATAACTTATTAATCATAAAATAGTAAGAGGTACTTTGTCAAAAAAAAATCCGACAAAATACTACAATTGTATTATTTCATTAACAATTTTACAATCCAGGGTATTCCCTATCATGATAAATATATGTACCATTGCCCAGTTGTACTACGCTATTAGAATTTCCTTCTGAAAGAGTAACTGTAACAGGCTTTTTCTTAATCAAATTTTCTCTAGAGCCAGTTGGTGAGCACCCTGTCAAAATCAAAAGCAAAAACAATGCCAGAAGAATTTTCATTCCGTTAGTCAACATCGCAAATTGTCAATCTTCAAGTTTGTACTACATGTATAGTATGCCCATTTTTTTAAAGATTAAACATTATTTTAAAATCGCTAAAACCCTATGATTTTATTGGCTTTTGGGGGCTGTAATTTCATTCATTATTTATCGAAAAATAGATATCTTTAAGGCGTTTTTTACTTATGTGGGTGTAAAGCTGTGTGGTAGATACATCACTATGCCCAAGAAGCTCTTGTACCACTCTCAAATCGGCTCCGTTTTCTAGCATGTGAGTGGCAAAGCTGTGTCTTATAGTATGTGGCGATATGGTTTTGTCTATTTTTTGTCCGATATTTTTGATTAGGGTATAAATTTTTTGCCTGCTAATGGGCTGGGCATTTTGGTTCAAAAATAAATGATTTGTTTTAACATCATTTTTAAGAAGAATCAGTTCTCTTTCTTGGAGATAAATTTTCAGGGCTTCTTTGGCTTTTTGTCCGATAGGGATGAGCCTTTCTTTTGAGCCTTTTCCGAGGCATCTGACATAATCTTGATCGAGATTCAGATTTTGCAAAGTTATATTTGAAAGTTCTGAAACTCTCAATCCAGCTGCATAAAGGAGTTCTACTATTGCTTTTTCAAGATGAGTTAATTCTCCGGCAAAAATTTGTGAGAGGTCTTTTATGGTGAGGACTTTTGGCAAGTGTCTTGAAATTTTTGGCTGTTCAAGCCCTGCTGTCGGGTCGCTTGAGATAATTTCATTTGCAATCATCCACTTAAACCAGCCTCTCAGTGATGCAATCTTGCGTGTAATACTGGTAGAAGCGTAATTTTCTTGGCGAAGCTTTCGTATGTATCTGTTGATATGTGAGCGGGTAATTTTATCAAAGCAGTCGATGTTTTCAGAATCCAAAAACTCAATAAAAAACATTGCATCGTTACGGTAGGCCTCTTCTGTGTTTTCAGACAGGCCTCTTTCTACGTGCAAATATTCAATATATTCTACTAAATTATGCAAAAACATAATTTTAGTTTAGTCGGTTTTAGTTGTTAGGTAAAGTTAAGCTTTTTTCAATTCAGGATGTTTGCTTCGATGGTCAGCTAAAAGCATACTTGCAAAGAAAATACTTGAGTATGTCCCGATTATGATACCTAAAGCCATAGCCAAAACGAAGTCTTTTGTAGTTACGCCACCAAAGAAGAACAATGCCAAAAGTGTAATAACTGCTGTGAAAGAAGTATTGATGCTTCTTGCAAGAGTTTGATTGACGCTCATATTGACGATTTCGGCGAATGTTTTTTTCTTGGTCAAAAATTTGCTGTTTTCGCGAATTCTGTCGTAAACAACGATTGTGTCATGGACGCTAAAGCCTACTACTGTAAGGATTGCTGTGATGAAAAGACTGTCGATTTGCGTGCCGTAGAAAATCCCCATAATTGCAAATACGCCGCAAACAAATAATGCATCATGTAAAAGTGCCAGAAGGGCAAAAACAGCATAATCAAGTTTAAATCTTAACGATAAATAAGCCACAATTGCCGCAAATGAAAGAAGCAGAGCCCAAAAAGCATTCATATAAAGTTCTTTGCTCAAAGTCGGTCCGACGGCATTTGTCTGAAGCAAATCGGCACTTCCGAATTGTGTTTTCATAATATTATCAATTTTTGCAGCATCTTGGTTCTTTGCAGAATCGTCCAAAAAGGCTGTTCTTATTGAAATTATATTTTTGATAGTTTTATTTTGGCCTTTTTCGTTGGCCTGAAGTTTTTGAATTATAGGGCCTTCAATTCCTGCGCTTATGATGCTGTTTCGTAGTGTTTCAAGGTTTTCTTGTGAGACATCATCTTTCACGTTGTATTGTACGATTGTACCGCCTGTAAAATCAATTCCAAGACGTAAAGGAGAGTGGATGGTCAGTCCAAGATACAACATAGCAATAATCCCGGGGATGACAAGGAGGGATGTAATTGTGATACATAGCCATTTGTATTTGATTACGTCAATTATATTGGTTTTAGTTTCAAACATTATTTTTTCCTCATAAATTAGTCTAAAATGCCGTATTTTGCTTTGCGAGCGGTTGTTTCTTTTACTTGGGTTGCTTTTTGAATTTCATCAGCCTTTAGCCCAAACCAGCCGGGGTGACTTAAATCCCAAGTGTCAAATAATAGGTGCATGAAGTTTTTGGTTACCGTAATTGCACTAAACATACTGACCAAAACACCGATTGCAAGAGTCAAGGCAAAGCCTTTAACTATACTTGTACCAAGCATATACAGGATTGAACAAGTAATAATGGTTGTCATATTACTGTCAAAAATACTTGTAAATGCTCTGTCAAAACCTGCATTTATAGCTGCGAAGAGGGTTCTGCCGATTCTGAGTTCTTCTTTTGTTCTTTCGAAAATCAAAATATTTGCATCAACTGCCATCCCGATACTTAGAATGAAGCCTGCAATACCTGCAAGAGTAAGGGTTACAGGGATGGTTTTGAAGATTGCAAAGACGAATAAGCCATACAAAATCAATGCAATATTTGCAATTAAACCTGGAAGTCTGTAGTAAACAAGCATAAATAGCATTACGATGCCAAGTCCGATGAGGCCAGCTTTTTTGCTTTTTTCGACAGAGTCAGCACCAAGGGTTGGCCCAACTGAGTTCTCTTCGATTATTTTGGCAGGAATTGGTAATGCACCTGCATTTAAAAGGTCGACCATTTCTTTTGCAGCTTTGAATTCAAAACCGCCAGAACCGCCTGTAATTTGGGCTTTCCCACCCATAATCGGTTCATTTATGTATGGAGCAGATTGAAGTTCGTTATTAAAAAATATCGCCATAGGTTTTCCAACAAGTTCTGAGGTTACCTCAGCGAATTTTTTTGTTCCTTTGTCATTAAATTCAAGCATAACAAGCCATTCGCCTGTTGTAGGGTCAGAGCCTACGAGAGATTTTTTCAAGTCATTTCCTGTTAAACCTGTTGAAACCCATTGTTTATTTTTGTCCATTTTTCTGAAATCAAGTTCAGCTGTTTCTCCAAGAAATTGCTTTGCTTGTTGAGGATTTGAGATATTTGGAATTTCGACAATAAGCCTTCTGTCGCCGCTTCTTTGTACGATAGTTTCGGCAACGCCAAGGGCATTAACCCTTTTTTCGATGGCAAATTGTAAACTGTCCATCATGTCAGGAGTGATGTCTTTTATTGTGTCCGTGGTCTGTGCTTCTAGTACAAGCCTAGAGCCGCCAATTAGGTCAAGACCTAGTTTTGTAGGTTTTGTGATAATCATAAATAAGCTTAAAATCACAAGACCCATAATGAATAAAAGTGTTGTTCTGTTACTTTTCATATAGACCCCTTACGAATGCTACTTTTATAAATCTATTTTATCAAGAATATATTGTAATTTTACATCTAAATTGAAAATAGCCTAGTAGGTTAACAAGATGTTACGATTAGAAAATTGGATAGCAACTTTATTCTTTTATAAGTGTTAAAGCAATTTGTAAACCTTACAGGAAATAAAAGCGAATGGTAACTGCTGTAAGCAGCAATTTATATAATATTTCATCTTCCATTCAAAGTAATGCAACTTTGAACAGAGCTGTTATGGAGGTCGGCGGAATTGAAATTCCATTTGCTATTATGGCAAATAATAGAGATGAGAGAATAGAGCGTTTTATAAGGGCATCTTTTTTTGTTACCGCATCTTTTGTGGCACCTGTTGTTACAATGCCTATGTTGAACAAATTTTTCTTGAAAAAAGCCGATATTATTAAAAATGATAAAGAAGTAGATATTTTAAGAGTTTCAAAAGAGTTTTTGATAAAAGATTCAAAAAAAATGGCAGAAGGTTTTAGCGAGACTGCCAAAGAGCTTCAGATAAGAGATAAAAATAAATTCAAAGATGTAGACAAGCATTTTAATAATGTTTTGGAACGATTTGCCGACAAGGAAGTTTTGAGGAATAAGCTTGTAAAAGCCCATAATAAAATATTTTTGGCAGATTTTTTGGTGGCAAGTATTTCAGCGATAGCTGTTCCGTGGGTTTCAAATTTTATCACTGAAAAAAGGACTAAAAGATCAGGTTATGTGGGCGAATTTAAGATAGCGGACGAAAATTATACTGACAAAATGTCAGAAAAACATGATAGCCTGAAGGCTTCAAAAATAGGGGTTTCGGTAGCTGTTCCTATTTTGGCTTCTTTTGGAATTTCGAAAGCTCTTTCTAATGCTATGTTGAAGCCTGAAGAAAAACTTGGGCAAATCGGCAAATTTTTAAAGAAAAATGCTCATATGTTTGACTATAAGAATACTCGATTTATGAGCAGAGCGGGTTATTTTGCGGTGATGTTAGCCGGTGATATGCCATCGTACATGCTTGCATGTCGAGATAAGCATGAGCTGAAAATGCGTGCTACAGGTTGGGCTTTTGCTTTGGCTATGTTATTTGGAGGGGATTTTGTTTTGAATAACCTTGTAGGAAGAGTCTCTGATGCCAAGCTCGGCACCAATTTGATGAACAAAAAAGGCTATGAAAATGCAGGATTTTTCAAAAAATTCTTAATGGGTACAAATAGTCTGGACAAAATCAGTCAAATGGGCAAAGCTGCTAAAAAGACTAAAAACGCTGCACTCATTATGTATTGGGGTAACTTTGCTTTAACTACAGTACTTCTTGGTTTTGGCTTACCATTTGTTACCAACAGGCAGATGAAAAAAGATGTCAAAAAGGACTTGGAACAACAAAAAATAAATGCTTAATATATGTAATAAATAGGCACAAAATTTTCTTGATGGTATAATTATAAAAGGGGGATAGGCCCTCAAGATGAATTTTAGTTAGAAAATCGGGGATAATATGACAAATACACAATCATCATACGGTGCAGAGGATATACGAGTTTTAGAGGGGCTAGAGGCTGTTAGATTACGTCCTGGGATGTATATCGGGTCAACTTCTCAACGCGGATTGCATCATTGTATATATGAAATCGTAGATAATTCAGTTGATGAATCTTTGGCAGGATATTGCAAAGAAATCAGAGTTACTATTAACCAAAATGACAGCGTTACGGTAGAAGATGACGGTCGTGGGATTCCTGTTGCTATTAAAGAAGACAGCGGAAAATCTGCTCTTGAAATTGTTCATACAGTACTTCATGCCGGCGGAAAATTCGGTGACGGCGGATACAAAGTCTCTGGCGGTTTGCACGGAGTTGGCGCATCTGTAGTAAATGCTTTGTCAGAAAAATTTGTGGTAGAAGTTTCTCGCGAAGGATGGGTGCATACACAGACATATTTGCGCGGAGAGCCTACAGGACCTGTCGAAAAAATCAGCCAAACAGATAAAACAGGTACAAAAACAACTTTTTATCCCGATCCTGAGATTTTTAAAGAAACTACAGCTATCGATTGCGATGTTATAGGCAATCGTCTTAGAGAAATGGCGTTTTTGAATAAAGGTTTAAGAATTGTTTTTATTGATTTGAAAACGACAACAGAAACACTTTTTTATTATGAAGGCGGAATCGGCAGCTATGTCGAATTTTTGAATAAAAATAAAACACTTGTTTTTCCTGATCCTATTTATATAGAAGGCACAGTCGCAGGCGTTTTGGCAGAAGTTGCACTGCAGTATACAGATTCTTATACTGAGAATGTGTTGAGTTTTGCAAATAATATAAATACTCATCACGGCGGAACTCACTTGACGGGCTTTAGAAACGCAATTACCCGTGTTTTAAATGATTATGCACGTAAAAATAATATCTTAAAAGATGCGGATGCTAACTTGTCTGGAGACGATGTTAGAGAAGGGCTTACCGCTATTGTAAGTGTCAAGCTTTCTGACCCTCAGTTTGAAGGTCAAACAAAAGAAAAATTAGGCAATACAGAAGCCCAAACTGCTGTTAATGATCTTATTCGTGATAAATTTCAAGAATGGCTTGAATTTAATCCGAAATTTGCCAAAGTAATTATCGAAAAAACACTTCAAGCAGCAAGAGCTCGTGAAGCTGCCAGAAAAGCAAGAGAACTTACAAGAAGAAAAACTGTTCTTGAAAATTCGACTTTGCCAGGAAAGCTTGCCGATTGCTCAAATAGAGAGCCTGAAAAATGTGAAATCTATATAGTTGAGGGTGATTCAGCGGGCGGAAGTGCAAAACAAGGCAGAAACAGAATGTTTCAAGCGATTTTGCCACTTCGTGGAAAGATTTTGAATGTAGAGCGTGCAAGACTTGACAAAATTTATGGAAACAACGAAATTCAAACTCTTATACAGGCTTTGGGAATGACAATAAGCGCAAACCCTGACGATGTAGAGGTGGATAAACTTCGTTATCATAAGATTATTATCATGACAGATGCGGATGTCGATGGAGCGCATATTAGAACGCTTCTTTTGACGTTCTTCTTTAGATATGCAAGACCTTTGATTGAGAACGGCTATATTTATATTGCTCAGCCGCCGTTGTTCAAAATAACTGTTGGTAAACAATCAGAGTATTTGTATGATGAAAAAGCTCTTGATAAAAAACTCAACAGCCGTGGGATAAACAGCTTGATTCTTTTTGATAATCAAAAGAAAAAATCTGTTACTGGCGATGAATTAATCGAACTCTTAAATAACATGACAAATTATTACAAATCATTTGAAACTCCTATGATTTCGGGTCTTCCTGAAGTTGTAATTCGTGGATTGATTCGTTCTGAAATCCAAGAAGGCGATTTTGTTTTTGAAGAAACAATCACAAAAGTAAATGATTATTTGAATAGATATTTAAAAGACCATGCTGTGAATTATAATGTGGAAGGGGCTTCTAATTATATGACTTCACTTAAGCATAATGCTGATGGTGCAGGCTATACTATTGAGCTCAATTTGGGAGAAGAAGGTAAATTGCCTGTTGCTATTACACCACAGCTGATTAAGAGCATTGAGTATAAGAGATTAGAAAATGCTTATCCAAAGATTCGTGATTTCTTGTTTGAAGAAGAAGGCGCATTGAAATTGGTTATTGATGAAAAAACCGAATGTCCTATCAAAAACTTTGTCACACTTCAAAAAATTGTTGAAGAACGTGGCAAAAAAGGTTTGAACATTCAGCGTTTCAAAGGTCTTGGAGAAATGATGCCTCAACAATTGTGGGAAACTACAATGGACCCTCAAACCAGAACATTATTGCAAGTTGATATTCAAGATGCGGCTATGTGCGATAATTTATTTGATATTTTGATGGGTGATAAAGTTGAACCCCGACGCGAATTCATCGAAACAAATGCAATTTACGCAACAAATATAGACACTTAAAAATCCGATATTAGTATTACGGGAGAAAAATCGTGGATAGATATTTTGGAATTTTTGGCATAGTTTTTATGTTAGGTATTGCATATTTGATGTCAAATAATAAAAAAGCTATTTCTCTAAAAACAGTTGTTAACGGGTTGCTTTTACAGTTTTTACTGGCTGTTTTTGTTTTGAAAGTTCCTTTAGGTCAGATGATTTTTGAAAAAATCGGGATTTTTATACAAAAAATCCTCGATTTTTCAATGCAAGGTGCGGATTTCGTCTTTGGCGTTTTGACCTGTAATCCTCATCGTATGTGCGAAGTTTTTCAATCTGATATAGGGATTTTCGCCTTAAAACTTATTCCAGCTACTATTTTTGTGATGATTTTGGTAAATATTCTTTATTATTACGGCATAATGCAGCGTGTTATTGCTGTTTTAGGCAAGGCAATGTACAAGATTATGAACGTTTCAGGCTCTGAAGCTTTATCAAATGTGGCAAGTTCTTTTGTTGGGCAAATCGTTGCTCAGATTATGGTTAAGCCCTATCTTGCAGGCATGACTCGCTCAGAAATTCTGGCTTCGATGACAGGAAGTATGGCTTGCATTGCAGGGGCTGTTATGGCGATTTATATTTCTATTGGTATTCCTGCCGAGTACCTTCTTGCAGCAAGTATTATGGCAGCTCCGGGGGCTTTGGTTATTTCCAAAATAGTTTATCCTGAGACTGAAGAATCAGAAACTAAAAATTCAGTAAAAATTGAAACTGAAAAGGCTCATGTAAATGTACTTGATTCGATTGCTCAAGGGGCTTCTGAGGGGATGAATATTGCCATTAAGGTTATTGCCACTTTGATTGCTTTGATTGCTCTGATTTCAATGATTGATTGGATTTTGGGTGGATTTGGGTTGATGTTGCAAAATATTTTACATTTGAATTTGTCTTTTGTCGGCATTGACCTGTCTCATCTTTCCTTAAAAATGATTTTGGGTAGAATTTTCTCAGTATTTGCTTTTCTTATGGGCGTTCCTATGGAACAGGCAAGTTCAGTTGGGGCTTTGCTTGGGACGAAATTTGCTTTCAATGAAACTATCGCATATTTTGATTTGGTCAAATTAACCACTTTATCCCATAAAAGTTATGTTATTGCTGTATTTGCATTGTGCGGATTTGCAAATATTACTTCAATTGCAATTCAAATCGGCGGTATCGGAGAAATGGCTCCATCAAGACGTAAAGACCTTGCAGAACTTGGCTTTCGTGCTTTGATTTGCGGAACTTTTGCTTCATATGTATCAGCTTGTATGGCAGGGATTTTATGCGGTTAACGCAAGAATTTTTTGAACGAGACACTTTGTGCGTAGCCAAGGATTTGCTCGGGGCTGTGCTGTGCAGAAAAGTCGATGGCATAGTCAAAAAAGGTATTATTGTAGAAACAGAAGCCTATACGCAAGAAGACCCTTCTTGTCATGCGTATCGCAGAACTAAGCGTTCTGAGACTATGTTCAAGGAAGCGGGGCTTAGTTATGTTTATTTCACTTATGGAATGCACCATTGCATGAATATTGTTACAGAACCAAAGGAGCGAGGCTGTGCTGTCTTGATTCGGGCTTTAGAACCTGTTTGTAACTTAGATAACACAAATGGTCCTGCTAGGCTCTGCAAGCAAATGCAAATCACCAGAGAGCTCAATGAAATTGATTTGGCGACATCTGATGTGCTTTGGATTGAAAAAGGCACTGCGCCATTAGAAATTATCACGACCACTCGCATCGGGATTACTCAGGCTGTAAATTATCCTTGGAGATTTTATATCAAGGATAATAAGTGGGTTTCTAAAAAATAAATTTTTCTTTTTCCTTTTATTATTTTAATACGCGCAAAAATAGCATTCTTACGTGCAAAGGCTCCGTAGCTTTATAATGAAACTTTTACTAAAATTACACAATGAACATTAAATTAGAACAGTTTTACAAAAAATTAGGTAAAAGAATAAAATTTTTGAGAGAACAACGAGGTCTTACCCAACAAGCTTTAGCGGAAAAATCGGGAATAAGCTTGAATTATCTGGGCAAAATTGAAGTTGCGATGAATAAACCGCGTTTAAAAACGATTTTCAAAATAGCAGAAGCTTTAGAAATTAATCCTTATGAATTCTTCAACTTTGAAGATGAAGATTAAGCTTCAGATAATGCCACATTCGTAACGCCTGCATTGCGAGCGGCATCCATAACTTTGACGACTGCACCGTGAGTTGCATTGTCTTGTGCTTGAATTAGGACACCATCCTTGAATTCAGGTGATTTTTCTTTTATATAATCGGACAAATTTTCTGCTGTAACAGATTCTTCGCCAACCATATAAGTCTTTTCGTTGCTGACTGTGATTTTGAGGATTTTGGAGTCAGGATTTGGCTTGTCGGTTTCAATATTGGATGGAACCATAAGATTTAGTCCTTGCTGATCAAGCATTGGAGCAACAACCATCATAATGATTAACAGTACCAAAAAGATATCCGTTAATGGTGTAATATTGATTTCGTTGAAAGAATCACGTTTTTTCATTTTTTATTCCTTAAATGTAAAATCATCTTCGCGATGATATTCATTATTCAAATTTGTTTCTGGTTGAATGGTGTCTTCTGTCGGAAGATTTATGTTGCTTGTCGGTTGGATATTTTGGGCTTGTTCAAGTTGTTTTTGAGCTTTTTTGCTTAATGGTTCACCAGCGACGACCAATTTTTCAAACCCACTTTCTTGTGCCGCTCTTACTACAGAAATAATTTCTTTGCTCTTGACGTTTGTGTCAGCTTTGACGATGATTTTTTTCTCTTCGACATTGTTGACAAGTCCTGAGAGCTCGGTTGTTAGGTTTTGAGGATTTATTTCTCGGCTGTTGATATAGTAATGGCCGTCTCTTGAAATAGACAAAGTTATATTTTGGCTGTCTTCCTCAACGGCTACACCGCTGTTGATTTCAGGAATTTCGATGTTTTTGTCCACGGACTGAAACATCGGAGCCATAAACATCATAATTATGAGCAAGACAAGAAATATGTCTGTCAAAGGCGTGATGTTTATGTCGTTAAATATTTGTCCTTTTTGATTACTGAAAGCCATGTTCTTTGTCCTATAAACTTACTTTTGATTTTGTATCAGCACTTGAGAAGCTTAAGAAAAGCAATTTCAATAACTGAAAATCGTCTTCGTATCTTTTCACGATGCTCTGGAATGAGTTGTAAAGTATAACTGCGACAATCGCAACTCCAAGACCGAACGCTGTAGCAATCAAAGCTGAACCGATACCCATAGCAACTGCTGCTGATTGGTTACCTTGGACTGCAAGATCCTGGAAAGTGTAAAGGATTCTTACAACCGTACCGAATAGACCCAAGAAAGGAGCTACACCACCGATTGTACCTAGAATTGTAAGATGTTTTTCAAGTTTTCTCACGGCTAAATTGATAGAAATATCAAATGAGCGTGCGAAGTCGTGTTTTTGTTCTGCCAAAATTCTAACACCTTCTTCAGCAACTTCGCCGATGACACCGCCTAGTTGTTCGCTCAAAGTTTGAGCCCCGTCAAGGTTGTCTTTCAGAAGTTCTTTTTGAAGACGTTGAATAAATGTGACAACATCACGTTTGTTGTCGTTGTAGAACGAAATTCTTGTGATTGCTACTGCTACAACTAAAATTGAGCAGAATAAGATTGGCAAAAGTATTGGCCAGTCTAATGTGATTGAATGAAGTAGTAATTCCATTTTTATATCCTCTTTTTTCCTAATTATCTGATACTGCCGCCAAACACATTGTAGTCAAATGTGAAATGGATGTCGATGTCCGAGCCCCTGAATTCTCTTGGAAGAGGTCTGAACGGAGCAGAGTATTCAACTGCTGATATAGCTGCTTTGTCTGCTGATGGGATGCCTGATGATTTGCCGATTCTGACATTTAAAAGGCGTCCGTCTTTTGCGATTGTAAATATTAAAACTACACGTTTTGAGTTATCGCTTTTTGGGGGGTCCCAATTGCGTTTGATTTTTGCTTGTAATTCTCTCATATAAGGTCCAAAATCCGGTTCTGCAATAGCATCAACTCCTGGTGAACCATGAGGATTTCCTGCTGAAGGATTGCCCAGAGAGCCGCTTCCAACTGAATACGGAGAAGAGTTGCGGCCTTTGCCTGATGATGCTCCTCCCGATGACATTACAGGTGCAGGAGATGATGATCCTGCTGTTGAACCTTTTGTCCCCATTGGATTTGAATTTCTGGCTCCGCCACCGCCTGATAATGTTTTTGGCAAATTGTTTTTTGGAGTTGGAATCGAAAAAGCGTTTGGCAATGCTGGTTTTGGCATACTTACTTGTGGTGCCGGTCTTGGCGGTGCTTTTGGCGCTTTTGTCGGTGCTTGCTGTGCAAGTTGTTTTTGAACTTGTTGAGGTTCAGGCCTTTTTTGAGGTAAAAGTTTATTTAATTTTTGTTCAACTTTATTTTGCTGTTTTTTCTGAGGTGCAGATTTTCTTGTCGAAGCAGTTGGAGTTGAGACGAGTTTTTTCGGGTCATGTTTTCCTCCTGCTCTGGAGTTTTTGTCTGCACGGAAGCGAGTTTTTGGGTTGATTGGCTTTGCTTCTTTATTTACTAAAACAAATTCAATATCTTTCATTTGCATTTCAGGTCTTTTGAATAAATCCAAATTTAGCCCCAAAATTTGCAAGATAAACAATACAATAGCAACAATTACTATAAGTAGGGCACTTCCAAAAACGTGGATTCCTGTTGATAAGAATATTGCTTTGGTTAAAGAAACTTCTTCTTCCATATTCAAAACAGCCGGCCAAAATAAAATTTTGTCCTTTTGTTCATCGTTTTCGGTTTTAA
>CAYUHE010000005.1:80130-96867 GCA_964444415.1 uncultured Gammaproteobacteria bacterium | reverse complement strand
CTCAATTCAAAGCTGCTATCAATGCAGGGCTGGGCGGCAACTATATGCTGATGAATGACATAGACATGTCTGAGCTTGGAACTGTAAACAGGGCTGTAATTACAGGGTATTTTACAGGTACTCTTGATGGTAATGGATACAAAATTAAAAATCTTACAATTACTTCTAATGCGGATTATTCAGGATTGTTTAGTATAACAGATGGCGCTAACATCAAAAATCTTATTCTCGAAAATACTAATATCTCTGTCGCAGGTGTAACTGTTTTCGCAGGTGGACTAGCAGGATTTATAAAAAATTCGATTATAAATAATTGTTCGTCTACAAATGTAAATATAAATGCCAATCAAACACAAAAAGTAGGCGGATTTATTGGAGGAGCACAGACAAATAATACTATTACCAATTGTTATTCAACAGGCACCATATCAGGTAGTGATTATACCGGAGGACTTATCGGACAAAATTTTAATACATCAAATATTTCCTTAAGTTTTTCTTCAGTATCGGTAACAGGAACTATATTTACAGGAGGATTAGTAGGAGCTCACTACGGGACCTGCAATCTTTATGATAGCTATGCTACAGGTTCTGTAATTGCCTCAGGCTCTAGCTCTGGAGGACTCATAGGCGCTATGAATACAAACAGCAGCGTAACTTCCAGTTATGCCACAGGAAATGTTTCTTCTTCAGCCTGGGCTTCTGGTGGACTAATTGGTTCAAGTAATACTAATAGTACTATCACATCTTGTTATGCAACTGGAAATGTTTCTTCTACCAGTACAAGTGTCGGTGGATTAATAGGAGCAAATTATACAAACAGCACTATTACTGCTAGCTATTCGTCTGGTAATATTACAGGAACAAATTATGTTGGTGGTCTTGTAGGTTATAACTCTACTAGTGTTATAAATTCAAGTTATTCTTCATCAAGTGTTTTAGGTTTATCACAAGTTGGTGGATTAATTGGGTTTCTAGACATGGCAACAATAAATTCTTCTTATGCTCTAGGAGAAACAAGAGGTAATGATAAAGTTGGAGGTTTTGTAGGAGACTGCACTAACAGCACAATAAATTCGAGTTCATCTTCTGGCAAAGTCACTGCCACTTCTAACTTTGGTGGATTTGCAGGTACTCATACAGGAGGGTCAATTGACAATACAAACTTCTGGAATAAAGACTCTTCAGGACAAGCCACATCCGCAGGAAGCGCTATTGGCAAAACATCAGCCCAATTTGATGCTATGACTCCTGTCACAAGCACTTGGAACAGTACTGATTGGGATACAACTTTTGAAAATCCTGTTCTTAAAGCAATCAAAAACGGTAACATTAATATGCAAACAGGTGCAGAAGCTACCAAAAACTCTTGTTATGCCCTTAAAGATATGGGGTTAAATTTTGGCGGAGAATTAGCTATTTCTTTAGACAGTATATCAAGTGCCCAATCCGCAATAAGCAGTATTGATAAAGTTATGACTTATTTGTCATCAAAACGTTCGGATATCGGAGTAGGAATAAATGCCTTAAGCGGAAGACTCGATACAAATTCGACTCGGAAAGAAAACTTTATCTCATCTTCAGGAGTTTTAAAAGACACTGATATGGCAGTTGAAAGTGCAAAATTTACCAAGCAGCAAATCCTTCGAAATATGGGAATGTCAATGCTCCAGCAAAGCAAAAACATGCAAACAAATAGCATTCAGCAACTACTTGGATTGTAAGTTTAGAAGTTGTCTTAAAAACTTTGCAAATATGCTTTTATTTAGGTATCATAGTTATACTCGAATTTAGAAGGATTTGAAAATGAAAGAATCTAAAGTCATCATCACTGTGTCTGGCTTGGATAAAGTCGGTATAGTTGCCAAATTTGCCAATGTTTTGGCCGATTGTTCCGTTAATATTGAAGATATTAAACAAACAATTATGCAAGATCATTTCGTAATGTTTGTGATGGGCGATTTATCAAAATCAAATCGCACTTTTCAAGAAGTTAAAGACCAGCTTTTGAAGGCAGGCGAAGAACTAGATATGGAAGTTTGGGTTCAAAGAAAAGCTATTTTTGACAAAATGCATAATATTTAAGGAGGCATTGTGGGACTTTCTGATTTTGGACAGATTTTAGAAACAATCGATATGATAAAACTTCATCATCTCGATATTCGTACAGTCACTCTGGCGTTGAGCCTTAGGGATTGCGTAAGTTCTGATGCCAAAACCACGGGCGACAAAATCTATAACAAAATCATTAAATACGCCAAAAATCTCAAAATTTATGCAGATGAAATTGGTGCGGAGTATTCAATTCCGATAATCAACAAACGTATTTCGGTAACGCCGATTTCTTCTATTGGAGAAGGTTTTGACGATTATGATTATGTTTATCTCGCCAAAGTTCTTGATAAAGCTGCAATGGATATCGGCGTGGATTTCATTGGTGGATACGGTGCTTTGGTCGAAAAAGGGTGTACTCGAGGAGATACAGCCTTGATTGAGAGTATTCCAGAGGCTTTGAGCGTTACAAATCACATTTGCTCATCAGTAAATGTGGCTTCATCAAAAGCTGGCATTAACATGGATGCAGTCTTGAAAATGGCTGATGTTATTAAACAATCTGCTATTTTGACCGCTGATAAAGACGGAATAGGCGCAGCAAAATTGGTTGTGTTTTGTAATGTTCCTGGCGATAATCCATTTATGGCGGGTGCTTTCTGCGGATATGGAGAACCCGAATGCGCTCTCAATATTGGCGTTAGCGGTCCTGGGGTAGTCAGGGCGGCTCTTGAGTCTTTGCCGAAAGATGCTGATTTTGGTCAATTGGCCGAAAAAATTAAAAGAATTTCCTTCAAAATAACTTCAACAGGCGAACTTATCGGTCGAGAACTCGCCAAAAGGATGAATATTCCTTTCGGAGTAATTGATTTGTCTTTAGCGCCTACACCTGCAAAAGGCGATAGCGTGGCAGGTATTTTTGAAGCTATGGGGCTTGAAATAGCAGGGGCTCACGGTACTACGGCTGCTCTTGCAATGCTCAATGATGCGGTCAAAAAAGGCGGAATTATGGCAAGCTCTTATGTTGGAGGCTTGTCGGGCGCTTTTATTCCTGTATCTGAAGATGCGGAGATGGTTAAGGCTGCTGCGTGCGGAGCGTTGACTTTCGATAAGCTTGAAGCGATGACATCAGTTTGCTCGGTTGGTCTTGATATGATTGCAATACCAGGCGATACGCCTGTCAGTTCAATTGCAGGTATGATTGCAGATGAAATGGCAATTGGTATGATTAACAAAAAAACCACAGCGGTCAGACTTATCCCTGTTCCAAACAAAATTGTCGGCGATAGAGCTTACTTCGGCGGACTTTTAGGCGAAGCTCCGATTATGAAAATAAATCAATACAGCTCAGAAATTTTTGTAAATCGTGGTGGAAGAATTCCGGCGCCGATTCACAGTTTGAATAATTAAAAGATATTTCTTAAAGGGAGCGTTTCTTTTTTATTTTTAAATGATTTTCGGGAATCAGTTCACCGAATTTAATTTTTAAAATTTTCTCATTATCTCTTAAGGCGGCTATTTTTTCGCTTAAAAATCTTATGGCTTCATCAGCTTTCATTACAATACCTGACCAAGTATCAACTACTATAGCTTTAGATCCCCAAGTTTTAGGGTCGTTTATTTGTGCACCTTTTTTCAAGTTGAAAACCGTAGAAAAATGGTTGGCAGTTGTTTCGCAATCTCGTAATATTTTTATTTCAAAAATTCTGGGTTTCATTCCTAATTCATCAAGGATTTTGTAACCAAGAATAGCATTTTCCGCACAATTAGCCTTACCTTTGCTTTTTGTTAATTCTCCCAGAGCCAATCCAAAATGATTTAACGAGTCATACTCATTTTTTCCTAAGTCGTAAAAAGCTTTGTCATATATATCTGATTTTATAGCCATTGCTTTTTGCTGCAATGAGGTTACAATTTCTCTGCAGTTTGGATTTTCTTTGTGTGGCCTTATTTTGGACTCAATAAAAGTATTCGATTTTAAATAAGGAAATTCTTTTTTGAATGTTTTAAGAACATTTTCCGCCATTCTCATTTCAGGTTTTATGTTACCAAAACCTGTGGATTTATAATTTTGATTGGATTGATATGTAGGATGTATAAACATATTTATTAAGACAAATCCTTATTTTAGGAATTTATAAGCGAGTACTCCTAAAAGGTATCTGAATTTTTAAAATTGCTATAATTATCAAACTTGAATGTAATAATTGTTTATATTCCGAAAAATTTCCAAATAAAAAAGGCTTCATTGAAGCCTCTTATAATCCCCTAACCTTCTTTTTGTAGACCTTAAACTTGCGTTTTTGTCTTACCATATGATTTTGTCAGAATGCGCGTTTTCAATCATCGACCTAATAGTCAATTATTTGTTGATTAATTGTTGACCATGTGGCTAGTTTTTTAACAGCTTTGCCATACGTTCTGTATAAAATTCAAAATATCTGTCCTCAAAAATAGCCTGCCTGGCTTCTGCCATAAGGTTTATGAGGTAATGAATATTGTGTATTGACATCAAGGTTGCCGCAGTCGCTTCTTTTTGTCTAAAAAGATGCCTGATATAGGCTTTTGTGTGATTTTGGCATGTATAACATTGACAGCCTTCTTGCAAGGGTCCAAAATCAGCCTCAAATTCTTTATTTTTGATAATTCCACGCCCATTGTCTGTGAAGAAGCTTCCATGCCTTGCATTTCGAGTTGGCATAACACAGTCAAACATGTCTATTCCGCGCAAAACTCCATCCAGCAAATCTTCTGGAGTGCCTACCCCCATAAGGTATCTAGGTTTATTTTGAGGCAAAAGAGGTGTGCAAAGTTCTACGATACGGTTTTTTTCTTCTGCGGGCTCACCAACGCTGACACCGCCAATTGCATAGCCGATGGCTTCAAAAGATGAAATGACTTTTGCGCTTTCAACTCTCAAATCATCAAAAGTTGAGCCTTGCACAATCGGAAAAAGTGCCTGGTCAGACCTTTTATGAGCTTTGAAACATCTTTCAAGCCATCTGTGAGTCATTTCCATAGAGTCTTTTGCTTTCTGGTATTCGCAAGGGTATGGGGGGCATTCATCGAACGCCATTATTATATCTGCACCTATTGAATTTTGGATTTCCATCGAAATTTCAGGATTAATATAGTGTTTTTTGCCGTCTTTTGGGTCTTGGAAACTCACTCCGTCTTCGGTGATTTTTCGAAGATTAGCAAGGCTAAAGACCTGAAAACCGCCCGAGTCGGTCAATATTGGTCTGTCCCAATTCATCCATTTGTGCAATCCGCCTGCTTGTTCAATCAATTTGTGCCCTGGACGCAAATATAAATGGTAAGAATTCCCAAGAATTATTTGGGAATTAACATCCTTGAGCATTTGATTTGTCATGGTTTTGACAACAGAATTTGTCCCGACAGGCATGAAAACAGGTGTTTTTATTTCTCCATGCGGGGTTTTAAAGGTTGCTGCTCTAGCATTTGATTTTGTACATTTTTTTTCGAGGTTAAAATTAAAACTCATATTCGCAGATTTCGTCATCCGTGAAATATAATGCCAATTCTCTTTTTGCACTTTCTTCAGAATCTGAAGCGTGTACAACATTGCGTTCTTTTGTTTGTGCAAAATCAGCTCTGATTGTGCCCATTTCGGCTTCAAGAGGGTTTGTAGCCCCTATCATTTTTCGAATGCCGGGAATCGCATCGTATCCTTCGATTGCCATAGCAACGATAGGACCAGATGTAATAAATTCTACTAATTTATCAAAGAATGGTTTTCCGATATGTTCTTCATAGTGTTTATAAGCCAAATCTTTATCTACTACAAGCATTTTCATTGCAACAATTTTGTATTGTTTTCTATCAAAACGTCTGATAATTTCTCCGATTAAGCCTCTTTTCACTGTGGCAGGTTTAATCGCCACAAATGTTCTCTGTAACATAAATTTTATCCTCCGTATTCAATCTTAGTTGTCAAATCATTTATAATGATAATTCAATTATGCTTGAGAAGCAAATTGTAACTGTAAGTCCTTTCAAATGTCCACTTGTGCAGGTAACTTAATTAAGGCTATAATATTAGCAACTTAAAGAAATGAGCTGATATGAAAAAGAATATATTTTTGTTATTTATAATGTTTTGTTTTTGTTTGAGAGTTTCTGCTCAAGAGTTCGATTTTTTTGACAGAAGTGCTATGGATGCTTTCAATAATCCTCGCAAAACAAAACCTGTGGATGAGAAGCAATATCAACAGGTAATGCAAAAATTACAGGAACAAAAAGATAAAAAAAAATTACCCAAAAAACATTTTTGGGAAAAGACGTCCAAAAAACTTGAGGGGACCGTCCTTCAAAATAACGTAACAGGTGGTGTTTTACATCAACCATATCTTCTTATACAGATTTCTCAAAGTCTTAGTAATGAGGAAGCTATTATTCCTCTGGGTTTTTATACTGTGGCTTTTGATAATAAAAATGACACCTTGCTTCTAAAGCAGGGTTATAATGTTATTTCGGCTGTGAAAATGAGCAGAACACCAATAGAACAATCAACTGATGATTTGTATTACATAAAAGCCACTCCTGAAAAAGATGGTGTGAAGTTTTTGTATGGAGAGATAGACAAGCATTACGAGGCTTTTTGCAGGTTTGTAAAATAGGTTTACAGCAATTCTTCCATTTGTTTTTTGACAAGTTCTTTTGCGTGAGCCGGAATTATAAATTTGCAACTGTAAGAAATTTGCGTGCTGTAAGGCTCTTTTTTGTCATGTTTAACGATGCTCAAAAGGCAAGAACCGTTGATAAAATCGTGTTTCCCATCATTTGTAGGTTCAAAATATCCGCAATTTTGGCAAACTTTAAGAACCAAACCTCTATCAAAGAGCTTTTCTGAAAGCTCAGCAAGCGAGTCAGCGGCTCGAAGGAATTTGTTTGAGCAGGTTTTTTTGTTGTTGAACCACAAAATTGAGGTGTAAAGTCCGTCTTTACTTTCAATTTCAAGTTGACAAGGAATATCTCTTGTTCCGTTTGTGACAAAAACATTTGTGGTATTTTGGGGTTTGCTTTTGATGAAATTCGGCAGTTTTAATGTCGGCATTTTGAATTTGAATTCAGGTTTTTGGAATTTGAAATTAAAATTTGGCTTTTTGAAATTTAAATTCAGACCGTTTATGTTTTTTCCCAATAATCCAAGCGGAGAAGTTAAAATTTTGAGAGGCCAAAGAACTATCTCCATCCAAGAAAGTTTGGCTAAAATGATTGTATACATTGTCGTAACTATGCTAAAGGAAAGCAAATAATGAGGGAGTTTGGTTCCCAAAACAAATTCGTCATTGCCTGAAATTGCAATAAGTGAGCAAAATAGGCAAAGTAAAATCGCATCATTTGGATAAATAAGAGAGGCTACAAGCTCTTTACTTTTGTTGCAGGCAGAGCTTTTCAAGAGGTTTATGCCGTATTTGAAAGGTTTTAATTTTTCTGTAAATTCTTTATTTTTTTCAATAGCAAAAGTTTTTACTGTAGAATTTTCTCTTGAGAAAACACTTACTTCATCAGAATAAATCATAGGGATTTTTGCCTTTGAAAGCAGCATAGAATAAAGCATTTCGGTGTTTTGATTTTTAATATTTATAAACCTTATTTTTTCAAGCACTTCTTGTCTTATTGCCAAAATCTCAGTGGAGATAAAGTTGGATAATCCTGCCATAGAACGGCCTTTGAGGTTTATGTTGTAATGAAGTTTTTCATACAGATCTATGATTATGGATAAGACGGTATTATCAGATTGATGCCTGATTCTTCCTGTCACAACAGGGAATTCTCCGATGGCGTTGTTTATATTGTTTAAAAGATAAGGGTTAATTCTGTTTTTGGCATCCAAGAATACAAACGCATTCGTATTTTCAAAGGCTAAAGTTTTGTCTAAAAACCATTCAAAAGCCGCGTTTCTTCCAATGGGTTTTTGGCCTGTCGTAATTCGCCAAATCTTCGAACCGCCAAGAATTTCAAGCAAATTCGATGAGTTGTCAGTGCAATTATCCAAAATAATATTTATTTTGATTTTGTCTATAGGGTAGTCTTGTTTTTTGAGGTTCTCAAGCAGTTCCACAACAGCTTCAGCTGAGTTGTGAGAATATATCACGACATTAAAATTTTGATTAAATTTGGCAGGGTTGTATTTGTATCTTAGCTTCCAAATTTTGTATTTTGACGAGCAAAAAACTATATAAAGCTGAAACAGCGAAAACCCACCTAGGGCCAGAAACATTAATAATCCAAAGAAATTTATTGATATCACCTATTGTTCTCCAAAGTCTTTATGATGATATTTTACGACAAAAATTGAGATTTAAAAAATCTGGCTAAAAAGTTGTTATTTTTTGTAAAGCAAAATTTTGATTTAATAAGAGTTTTTTAACCTTAAAAAACTATCCCTAAATTCAAATTTGTGCTATAACAAAAGCAGATTTTTAGTAGAAATGGGAGTTTTAAAAGTGTCTGATTATGTATATTTAGACGGCAAATATGTGCCTGACGAACAAGCAGTTATTAGTGTTCGTACACACGCTTTTATGTATGGTACAAGTGTCTTTGAAGGTGTTCGTGCTTATTGGGTGCCTGAAGAAAACCAGTTATACGTTTTCAGAATGAGGGAGCATTTCGAGAGAATTTTAAACAGCTGCAAAATTATGCATATGCATCCTGAATATACTGCCGATGATATGTGTGATATTACAATAGAGCTTTTGAAAAAAAATGCCCCCAAAACAGATACATATATAAGACCTGTTATCTACAAATCAGGTCAAACCATCGGACCAAAATTGTGTGATAACAAAGATAGTTTGGTCATCACTACAACGCCTCTTGGCGATTATATTGATTCTTCAAATGGTCTCAAAGTTTGCGTTTCAAATTGGAGAAGATCGGATGATAATGCAATCCCTGCAAGAGCAAAGATTTCAGGATGTTATGCAAATACAGCTTTGATAGTCACAGATGCCAGATTGGCAGGTTTTGATGATGCAATAGTTTTAAAAGCTGATGGACATGTGGCAGAAGGCAGTGCGATGAATTTGTATTTGGTTGAAGGAAACAAGCTGATTACATCAACTTCAACTGACGATATTTTGATTGGAATTACAAGAAATACAATCAAAGAAATTGCCGAAAACTACTTGAATTTGGAAGTTATTGAAAGAGAAATTGACAGAACCGAGCTTTACGTTACAGACGGTGCTTTCTATTGCGGCACAGGTGCTCAGGTAATGCCGATAGTCTCCATCGACAACAGACCAGTCGGAAATGGCAAAATCAACGAATTGGTTGCACAAATTCAACAATTGTATTCAGACATAGTTAGAGCAAAAGTTACAGAGTACAAACATTGGTGTACACCTATATATGATTAAGTTTGCAGGTAATTGTATACTCAATCTTATTCAGTCTTTCAAATATATTTTGTCAGGCAAAGTCAGCATTAAAGAAATCATCAGGCAAGGCGCTTTCATTGGGTTTGATTCGCTTTGGATTTCTATGACAATCGTTTTTGTCGCAGGTGCTGTAATTTCGCTTCAACTTGCTCAACAGTTTATACTGTCCGGTACGGAAGGCTATATCGGTGCTGTTGTTTCTTTTACTCTGATTCGAGAACTTGGTCCCGGGTTTGCTGCTTTTGCAATCAGTGCCCGCTCAGGAACAGCTATGGCAGCTGAGATTGCAAATATGAAAATCACCGAACAAGTTGATGCGATGAAAACTTTAGGCGTTGATCCGATAAAATATCTTATTGCACCAAGGGTTTTGGCTAGTATGATAGTGGTTCCTCTTGTGGTAATGATTTGCGAATTAGTGGGTCTTTATGGTGGATTGATAGTATCTCAGGCGACAATTAATCTTCATCCGAATCGATTTTTGAATTCAGTCTGGGTTCAAACAAAGCCATATGATATTGGGGTAAGTCTTCTCAAGGCTTCGATTTTCGGGGTTATTATCACTATAGTCTGTTGTACGATGGGTTATGAGACAAGAGGCGGAGCCAAAGATGTCGGTGATGCAACGATTAAGGCAGCTATGTATACGACAATTGTTTTGCTTTTTGCCGATTTTTTATTAAGCTGGATTTTCTTCGTGTAGGTTTATGCTAAAATCTATCTATGACAGCAATAATTGAAGAAGTCGAAAAAGACAGCATAGCAGAGGATTTAGGACTAAGCGCCGGAGATGAAGTCGTTTCTATTAATGGTTTGGTTTTGAAGGATTATTTTGATTACAAATTTTTTGCAATTCAAGAAGAAATTGAATTGCACATTCGCTACAAAAATGGCGAAGAAGAAATTTTTGAAATTGAAAAAGATTTCGGCGAAGACCTAGGGATTGGCTTTGACAATGTGATTTTTGACAAAATAAAACCTTGTGCCAATAAATGTGCTTTTTGCTTTATTGACCAACAACCAAACTCAATGAGAGATACACTTTTGGTCAAAGATGATGATTATCGCCTTTCATTTTTTAATGGGACATATATCACGCTCACAAACCTAACAAAAGAAGATAAAGCACGAATTGAAAAGCTAAAAATAGGACCTTTGTACGTTTCTGTACATACGACAGACGGTGATTTAAGGGAAAAACTTCTTCAAAATAAGAGAGCCAAAAATATCTTTGAGGATTTGAAATGGCTGGAGAGTCTCGAAATCCCAATTCATACGCAAATTGTACTTTGCCCAGAACTCAATGATGGCAAAAATCTTGAAAAAACTCTTTCGGATTTGATTAAATTTGAAAATATTATCTCTGTAGCCATTGTGCCTGTTGGGATTACAAGATTTCAAAATAATCCTATTATCAAAAAAGTTACGCCTGAAATTGCTAAAGAAGTAATCGAATTGTCTGAAAAATTCAATTGTGAAGCGGGCGAAGACCTTATCACTCCTTCTGATGAATTTTATATTTTGGCAAATAAAAATATTCCTGAAGCTACTTTCTACAATCAATACGGTCAGCTTGAAGATGGGGTCGGTACTTGTCGTATGCTTTTGGATGATTTTAGGAGCAAAAAACATCTTTTACCTGAAAAAATCAAAAATCCTACAGAATTCACCTCTTTTTCAGGCAGATTGGCGCAAGAAGTTCTTAAAGAAATTTGGGATGAATTTAATAAAATCGAAAACTTGAAAATCAATCTTCATATAGCAAAAAGCAATTTTTGGGGCGAAGAAGTTTCTGTGGCAGGACTTTTTACGGGGCAAGATATTCTTGATGAACTTTTACCTTACAAAGATAAAATTCAAAATATAATAATCCCGTCAGTAATGCTCAAAGACCAGTCTGATATGTTTTTAGACAATATGACAATAGGTGATTTGGAAGCCAGACTTGATGTCAAAATTTTTGTAATCAAGGATTGTTATTGTGTTGATGAGCTTATTGATTTGGTTAATTCTCTTTGCTAGTGGGAATTATGGCCTTTTTTAGGATATTTTCGATTTGATAAGTTAGAATTAAATCTTTCCCATGAGGGATTATTTTTACTATTGGCTTGGCTGCAAAGCTTTCCACAATAGTGTTTTCTATAACTTGGCATACGCAAATTGTCTCAAATCCTTCAATAATTATGATTTGTGTTTCATCAACAGAGGGTTTTACACAATAATTCCCAGGTTGAATTATATAATCATCTTCCAGCTTGATTTGTGACCCTATGGTCAAAATCGGGTAGGCACTAACTGGAGGAGCTGAAAAAATAAAATTCCCATTATCCTTAATCCCTGAAGGGTAGATTGTTTTCCCGCTCGGGTCGGCAGGATTTATGAAGGCTAGCGTTGTTGCTAAAACACAAGATTCAAATAACATAAATTACCTCGTAAAATACGCTTGTAGTATAATTGAGATTATATAAGAAAAATCAAATCGGGGCATTTATGCTAAATACTTATTCAGCAATTATTATCGGCAGTGGCATTTCAGGACTTTATGCTGCTTTAAAAACAGCAGAAAATCCAAACTGCAAAAATATATTATTGGTAACAAAATCGAACATGGATGAGAGCAACAGCCGTTATGCCCAAGGCGGAATCGTGGGGGTTTTGCCTAGTAATAAACAAGACTCGGTTGAACTTCACATAAAAGATACTCAAGAGGCTGGAAATGGTCTTGTCGATTATAATGTGGCAAAAGAAGTTTCAAAACTAAGTTCACAAGTAATAGATGATTTGGTCAAATATGGTATAAAATTTGATAAAATTGATGATAAAAATTATTCTTTGACACTCGAAGGGGCTCATAGTGTAAATCGGATTTTGCATGCAGGGGGCGATGGTACAGGTATTATAATGGAATCGGTACTTTCGATACAGGTTTTGACCAATCCTAAAATTACAATGATTGAAAATACTCTCGTTACGCAGATTTTGCTCAATAAAAATCATGAAGCTATCGGAATTGAGATTTTGAAACGCAATGAACATCTGAAAATTCTTTCTAACGCTGTAATTTTGGCTACGGGCGGTCTGGGGCAGCTTTATGAACACACCACAAACCCCAAAGTAGCTACTGCTGACGGGACTGCATTGGCACTTTTGGCAGGGGCAGTGCTTCAAGATATGGAATTTATTCAATTTCACCCGACAGCACTTGCGATTGAATTTAACGAAAGCCGTTTTTTGATTTCAGAATCAGCAAGAGGCGAAGGTGCAAAACTCAAAAATTCGCAAGGCGAGTATTTTGCTTCAAAGTATCATCCTATGGGCGATTTAGCACCGAGAGATGTTTTGACTCGAGCAATTTTTGAAGAAATGAAAAAAACACAATCTTCTTGTGTTTACCTCGATATGAGTCAAATTCCAGATGAAAAGTTGAAATCTCGCTTTCCTAGAATAAGAAAAGAATGCGAAAAATATGGAATAGACGTTTCAAAAGATTTAATCCCCGTATCTCCTGCCGCACACTATTCTATGGGCGGTGTGAAAATTGATATAAATGGGCTTACGAGCATCAAAAATCTTTATGCAGTGGGAGAAGTTGGCTGTAGTTCTTTGCATGGAGCTAATAGGCTTGCCAGCAATTCCCTTCTTGAATGTGTTGTTTTGGCTTATAATTTGGCAAAATATTTGCAGGACAAAGACTTGGAAAGCTTAGAAAATGTGAATTTTGAGCCTAAAAGAGAATTTAAGCATTATGAAAATCTCAAAGACTTAAAGCAGCAGCTAAAATCAATAATGTGGAAAAATGCAGGCATTTTGAGGAGTAAAAATACCCTTCAAGAGGCACTTTTGGGGATTGAAAAACTTAAAGAAAAATTCGATATAAATGCGAAATACCAAAACACTCAAGAGTATGAGTTTAGAAATATGCTTTTGGTTGCAAAGGCAATCGCAAAAACTGCTTTAGAGCGTAAAGAGTCTCGAGGCGGGCATTTCAGAGATGATTACCCTCAGACTTTTACCGAAGCCAAGCATAGTTATTTGACGATAGGAGATTTGAACAGATGAGTTATCTTTTGCACGATTTTATTGTTGAAGAACACGTAAAGCAAGCTTTGAAAGAGGATATCGGATTTGGCGATATTTCGACAGACTACATCGAAGCTGACGGAAAATTTCTTAAAGCCGTTATGAATTCTCGTGAAGAAGGGGTTTTATGCGGAATTGAAATTGTCAAAAAAGTTTTTGAAATTTTGGACAAAAATGTTATAGTAACAACTTTTCTAAAAGACGGTGATAAAATAACCAAAGGACAAGATATTGCTACGATTGAAGGTAATGCCAGAGCGATTTTGACAGGCGAAAGACTCGCGCTCAATTATATTCAGAGACTCAGTGCCATCGCGACAATGACTGCTCAATATCAAGAAGTTTTGAAGCCATATAAGGCAAACATTTCAGAAACGCGTAAAACTACCCCGAATTTTAGGCTTTTTGAAAAATATGCTGTAAAAATTGGTGGTGCAACTCCTCATAGGTTTAGTCTTTGTGATTGTGTGATGCTAAAAGATAATCATATTGCGCTTTGCGGTGGAATTAAAAAAGCTGTCGAAACTGTTCGTAAACATATTTCACATACTCACAAAATTGAAGTCGAAACAGATACCCTCGATCAGGTTAAAGAAGCCTTGGAGTCCGGAGTTGATATAATTATGCTTGATAATATGGATACAGATATGATGGAAAAAGCTGTCAAAATTATTGATGGTCGTGCAATTATAGAAGCAAGCGGTCAGGTAAATATTAAGACTCTTGAAGCTATCGCAAAAACAGGTGTAGATGTGATTTCGACCAGTGCAATTACTGTCAAAGCCGGTAGTCTTGATATAGGTCTTGATATAAGATAAAATCGACAATAAGAGGAGGATAATTATGCCACAACCATATCAACAGCCATTGCAACCGAGAAAAGCTCTTTTATTATTTGTAAAAAATATCGCAACGCCTATAATTTTGTATTTCGATAATCCTGATGAAGAATATAAAAAAATTCAGCAAATTCTTGCAAAACCATCTGCAGGAAGACTTTTGGAATTTACTCCTAAAGGTCCGATTAAGTGTTTTTCTGTGATTGATAATCAGATATCAGCGGTAGGTTTACAAGAAGAAGCGGCTTTAAAATAAATGGCAAAAATTAAATCAAAATGGATATGCCAAAATTGCGGCTATGAAACAACGGGATACCTCGGGAAATGCCCTGACTGCTCAAGTTGGGGTTCAATTGTGGAGGAAGTTTATAAGGTCGAAAAAGGTACTGCCTCTAAAAAAGTTTCTACTCAAAAATCAATCCCACAAATCCTCTCTGAAATCGAAATCGACCATAAAAAACGCCTTTCATCCGGAATGGTCGAGTTTGACAGAGTCTTAGGCGGTGGGTTTGTACAAGGTTCTTTGGTTCTTGTGGCTGGCGACCCCGGAATTGGCAAATCTACAATAATTTTGCAAGCCTCAAATGCAATTGCTAAGCAGGGAAAAGTGCTTTATATTTCGGCGGAAGAATCTGCCCACCAAATTAAACTTAGAGCAAATCGTCTAAAAGTTGAAAGTGAAAATTTATTTATTTTGGCTGAAAATGATCTTGATTTGGCAAGAGAAACCATAGAAAGTATGCGACCTGATTTTGTAATAGTTGATAGTATTCAAGCAGTCTTTTCGTCTGGCATAACTTCTTCTGTAGGAAGTGTTTCACAGGTAAAAGAATGCTGTAATATTCTTATGCATATCGCCAAACAGCTCGGTATAACAGTCGTGGTAGTAGGGCATGTTACAAAAGACGGAACGGTGGCAGGCCCAAAGGTTTTAGAGCATATGGTTGATGCTGTATTGTATTTCGAAGGTGAAAAATATAATACTTATCGGATTTTGCGCGCCATCAAAAACCGCTTTGGGGCCACTTCTGAGGTTGGAATGTTTGCGATGGAAGATGATGGTTTGATTGAAGTTTCAAACCCCAGCGAGATTTTTTTGAAAGAACGAAATGGTGCTTTGGCATCAGGGAATGTGATTATAGCCACAGGTGAGGGCACTAGGCCGCTTCTTGTCGAGATTCAGGCACTTGTAGGCCCATCTTCCTATGCAGTCCCTCGTAGGGTTGCTACAGGCGTTGAATACAATAGGGTTTTGAAGGTTTTGGCGGTGCTTGAGCGCCGTGTGGGTTTGAATTTTAGCAAGCATGATGTTTATATCAACATAATTGGCGGACTCGATGTCAAGGAGCCTGCGGCAGATTTGGGCATTGCACTAGCGATTGCAAGCTGTGCCAAAGATGCAATCGTGGACGAAAAAACTGTAATAGTTGGCGAAGTCGGCTTGTCAGGCGAAGTTCGTGCTATTAGCCAAGTTGAAGCTCGAGTAAAAGAAGCCGAAAATATGGGATTTGAAAAAATTATTATTCCAAAAGGCAATTTGCCATTGAAAAATAAATTTAATATCAAAACTGTAGGCGTTTCAAGATTGCTCGAAGCAATTACAGAAACACTTTCAAGGCAAGAAATTTAATTGTTTAAAATTGAAATGTTACAAAATATTTAATATGTTAATGTTAAAAAAGCAATAATTAGCCCTAATGTTTGTTTATATAAATATTAGGTTTTTCTAGCAATAAGGAAGTTTTATTATGAATTATAATTTTAATCCGGCAATCAGCCCGAATTTTCAAGCTAATCAGCAAAATTTACCTACAAATGAATCAAAATTCCCAACGCTGGGAAAGGTTTTGATAGCTGGTGGGCTTGGTATTGCAGCTGTTGCAGCACATAAAACTTATAAATTAGATAAAATAGTAAAAGCAGCAGTTAAAAAAAATGATATAGCAGATGTGAAATTTCCAAAACTTAAAGCATTTTGGCAAAATTGCAATCCACTCAATTGGTTTGGAAAGACCGAAATTAAAGGAAATGCATTAGATGAATCTAAAAAAATATTCAATGTAGACGGCGATGTAGTTGTTCTTAATGGTAAAAAGCAGATTACTATTAAAAAAGGTGAGCCTATAAAACCACAAGTAACAACAAATGTTCCAGAAGGTAATCCTACTGCAAATAAAGAAGTAACAACAAATGTTCCAGAAGGTAATCCTACTGTAAATAAAGTAAAGCCAGAAGTTGAAACTGCGCCTGTGGTTGAACCTCCTGTAAATAAAGTAAAGCCAGAAGTTGAAACTGCGCCTGTGGTTGAACCTCCTGTAAATAAAGTAAAGCCAGAAGTTGAAACTGCGCCTGTG
>CAYUHE010000005.1:0-80030 GCA_964444415.1 uncultured Gammaproteobacteria bacterium | reverse complement strand
TGTGGTTGAACCTCCTGTAAATAATGTTGTTTCAGTAAAAATCCAATCACTTCCAGAGCAAAAACTTTTATTGGCTGAAAATCCAAGAATAAAATTCCCATCTGAAGAAGTACCGAGCTATGAGCAAGTGATAAAGCAAAAGTTAGATGAAGCAGCATTAGCTAAAAAAAGTCAAAATCTTTTACCAGCTCCTGAACCAACTGTTTCAGAAAAAATTCTACCGCTTCCAGAACAAAAACCCGGAAAAAGCTCAAAAAATAAACAAAGAAGACCAAAAGTTCCAACTACAGAACAACCTATTACTACAATTGTGGATGAAGTGCCTGTAGTTAAGTCGGAAACTAAAGCTGTTAAAACAGTAAAATCTAAACCCAGTAAAAATGAAGAAAAATCAGTCATAACACCAAAAAATAATCAAAATTCTCAAATAGATTTAGCTGGAGAATTAATCAGAGCTAAACTTATCTTGGAAAATGCTGGAAGAAATGGCATTGAAGCTACAAGGATTGCATTGAAAAATTTGGGAATCAATGGATATGAAGGCATGTCTGGTAGGTTGTTAGAAACAACAAAAGTAAGAAATACTCATCAAATAAACTTGAGCAGACAGCATTCTAGACAGGCAAATACTCAATATAAAAGATTCGGTTAAAAATCTTAAATACAAAGCATAAAAAAAAGAAGTCTTGAAAAAGACTTCTTTAAAGTTATTTTTTCAAGAACTATTTTACTAGTTCTTTGAATTTTTTGCCTGCAGAGAAAGCTGGAACTGTTTTAGCAGGGATTTTGATTTCCGCGCCAGTTTGTGGATTTCTGCCAGTTCTAGCAGCTCTTTTTCTAGCTTCAAATGTACCGAAGCCAACCAAAGTTATTTTTTTGCCTTTAGAAACTGTTTTTTCAATAGTGTCCAAAGTAGCAGTTAAAACTTCTGCAGCATCTTTTTGTGAAACCTTTGCTTTTTTAGCGATTTCTTTTACTAGTTCTTCTTTATTCATTAGGAACCTCCTTTTTCTAGACAAATATAATTATACATATTTTACAGGCTTTGGCAATACTTTTTGGCTGAAAACATTATAAAATGTAAACTTCAGCCTTAAAAAGTCTTAGTTTTTGTGTTTAAATAAGTTAAATTCGAGGCAGCTAAAACCCAAAAACCCTTGCGCCGCAAGGAAAGTCTCTGAACGATAGTAGGCATGATATTTTCAGCCCCATAAATGCATTATTCTTAACGATACTTAAAATTTGTTTTGATTGTTAAAAATGTAAAGTTTTTGTTGTAAATGCTTATGAATTCAATTTTCTTTGAACATCAAGCCCAGTATTTGTAGTTGCCAATCCTGCTTGAGAACATTCTTTGAGCATTGGCGACATCAAAATGCCAACTTGCTTCATTGCATCAACAACTTCATCGGCAGGAACGGCAGATTTTATGTTGCACATTACCATTTGAGCTGCGACAAAGGCATGTACCGAAAGAAAAGCATTTCTTTTCATACAAGGAATTTCCACCATGCCTGCAATTGGGTCGCAAACCAGCCCCATAATATTTTTGAGTGCCAAAGCAACCGCTTCGACGATTTGTTCGTTTGTGCCATTAGCCATTTCGACAATAGCTGCTGCAGCCATGGCTGATGCTACGCCGCATTCTGCTTGACATCCTGCAACTGCACCTGAAAGAGCTATTTTTTTAGAAATTATTTTGCCAACTCCGCCTGCGGTTATTAGCGCATCAATTTGTTTTTCTCTGAAAATATTAAATTTTTCCGAATAAGTAATTATTGCAGCCGGAACAATTCCGCAAGAACCTGCTGTGGGGCAGGCAACAATTTTACCCATGCTCAAATTTTCTTCCATTACGGCAAGGGCGTAAGCTATGATTTTCTTAAAATCAGCCCCAAAAGGAAGGAATTCATCTGTGCATTCAATAACTTTTATAGAGTCATCTCCAGATAAGCCTGTAATGGATTTTGAGGGGTTTTTTAAGCCGTTTTTGATTGTTTGAGACATAATATCTAGGTTTTGGGACATGGCATTTCTGATTTCTGATATAGAAAAATCATTTAAAAGGCTTTCTTCTTGTTGAAAAACTTCAAACAGCTTTAAGTCTAACTCTTTAGAAGATTCTATGGCTGCATTAAAAGAGTTTATTTTCATTTTTTTAATCCTTCTAAACTTCTTACCAGATAAACATCGGGTATTTGTTCAATTTCTTTGACTACAGCATCAGGCAGTTTGGCATCTAAAGCAATTACCATTGAAGCATCTTCACCTTTTCCTGTACGGGTGCATTCAAATGTGGCAATGTTTATATTTTCGTCTTGAATAAGTTTACTTACAGCACTAATCATTCCTGGTTTATCCTTATAAACCATTACAAGGCAAGGCAAGTTACCTATTATTGATACTTTAAAATCATTAATCTGAATAATTTGGACTTCGCCAGCTCCTGTTGAATCACCAGAAACAGCTATTAAATTGTCGAAAATTATATCAACAGAATTTGGATGACGAGCCGAGTTTTCTTCCCAAAAAATGTCAATAGAAATATTTTTTTCTTGCGCAATTGCAAGAGAATTTTTTATGTTCGGATTATCTACATCAAAGCCCAAAATGCCGCCAATTAATCCTTTATCGGTCCCATGACCTTTTTGAGTTTTTGAAAAAGAGTTATATAGAACTATTTGTACTTTTGATGGCTGGCTGCCGTAAATATTTCGAGCCAAAAGCCCCAATCGTACTGCTCCAGCTGTATGAGAGCTTGAAGGGCCTATCATTACTGGGCCTATTATGTCAAAAAGTGATGTGTTTTCCATTATTGTTCCTTTTACTATAAAAATTTTAACATGATTTTATTTTTTCGGTTTATAATTAAGTAACGTAGAGGAATAATTGGGGTAAGAATATGCCAAAAAATAGACAAATACAAGAAGCTCTTGAACCGAATTATAGAAACAAAAATTTTGAAGAAGTAGAAAAAAACTTTACAAAAGAACAAGCAACAGACGAAGCTAGTCGTTGTTTGAATTGTAAAAATGCAAAATGTATTCAAGGATGCCCCGTAAGTATTAATATTCCTGCCTTTATTTCTGAAATAAAAACAGGAAACGTCCAAAAAGCAGGCGAAATTATTCGTGAAGCAAGCATGCTTCCGGCTGTTTGCGGTCGTGTTTGTCCACAAGAAAGACAATGCGAAGCTAAATGCGTTTTGGGAATAAAAGGAGATTCTGTTGCTATTGGTTCTCTTGAACGATATACAGCAGATAATTCTGAAGTGCCAAAATCTCAAATCACTCCATCAGGGAAAAAAGTTGCTGTTATAGGTTCAGGCTGTGCAGGAATTTCAGCTGCGGCTGATTTGGCAAAAGCAGGACATAAAGTTACTGTTTTTGAGGCTTTGCACAAACTAGGCGGTGTTCTTCGCTATGGAATCCCTGAATTTCGACTTCCGCGAGTTATTCTTGATAGAGAGCTCAAAACTCTTGAAGAATTAGGAGTGGAATTCAAAAAAAATGTAATCATCGGGCGTTCACTTTCAATCAATGATTTAAAAGATGACGGATATGATGCAATATTTATTTGCTCTGGTGCTGGCGCTCCAAAAATGCTTTATGTAAATGGCGAAAACCTAAATGGCGTTTATTCTGCCAATGAGTTTTTGACCCGTATAAATTTGATGAAAGCTCACGATGAAACAACGCCGACTCCAATTCGAATTGGCAAAAAAGTTGCCGTTATAGGCGGCGGAAATACAGCTATGGATGCAGCAAGAACAGCAGTTCGTATAGGTTTTGAAGAAGTTAGTATTGTTTATCGTCGTTCTGAAGATGAACTTCCTGCCAGAAAAGCCGAAATTGAGCATGCAAAAGAAGAAGGCGTAATTTTCAAACTTCTTCACGGACCGCTCGAAATCCTTGATAACGGCGAAGGATACGTTGGTGGATTGAAACTTCAAGTTATGGAACTTGGTGAGCCTGATGCTTCAGGACGTCGTAGCCCTGTTCCTATAGAAGGAAATATCTTCAATATGGATGTCGATACTGTTATCGTTGCTTTGGGTACAAACCCAAATCCAATTATTCAGCGTTCAGCCGAAAAAGACAAACTTGACTTAGCAGTTGATAGAAGAGGCTACATCGTTGTTGATAAAGAAACAGGCACAACTTCAATAGAAGGAGTGTTTGCCGGTGGTGACGTCGCTCCTACAGGTGAATCAAATGCAATCAATGCAATGGGAGCAGGAAAAAGAGCTGCCAAAGCTATGAATGAGTATTTGGCGAAGTAATAATTTTTTTCTGTAGTTTTATTAAATATTACTAATTGTAAATATCAATTAAAGCTAGTGATAAAGCTGGACACTATCAAAGCAGACAAGAATATGATCCAAATGGTAAGCTACTAGCATCTTATGAAGGCTATAATCCAAAGACTCAAGGATATACAACAAAAACGGACTATGATAACAAGACTGGTAAACCTATAGCAACGTCTACTGGGGATAATGGGCATGGTGGTTATGCCGAAATGGTTAGCTATGATGCTAATGGTCAGCCTATAGTTAAATATACTGGAGAGAATGGTCAAGGTGGCTTTGTAACAAAAACAGCATTCGTAAAAAAAGATGGTCAAACTCAACAATTAACTTATAATGATCAAAATAGAGATGGAGAATTTTCTGATGAAGAAATTGTAACAACACAAGAGGTGTCATCAGAACAGTATACGAATTTCTTCCAACTGAAACAAAAACAAGAAGAACAGCCACTCCAAAAACAAACGCCATTGTTGGCAAATAATACAGTAACTCCATAAAAGTAAGAGTTTTGTATAAATAATAAAAAAGAGACCTTTATAGGTCTCTTTTTTGTGTTTAGTTATTTTTTAGCAAGAAACTGCAGTTTTTACTAAAGCTTCTTTGATAGTGTTTGCAACTTGTTTTTGTTCCTCAAAAGTCAATTCCGGGAACATAGGCAGTGACATAACAAGTGTCGTTTTTTCTTCTGTAACAGGCAAATCGCCAACTTTTCCGCCCATATTTGCATGAAGTTTTTGCAAGTGTAAAGGAACAGGATAATAAATCATCGCACCAACGCCATTTTCTTGAAGATATTGATGCACTCCATCTCTGTTTGGCACTTGGATTGTATATTGGTGATAAACACAAGAAGTGTTAGTCAATTCTTTTGGAGTTACAACGCCTTCGATATCTTTTAGTAATTCATTGTATCTGTATGCGTTTTCGCGTCTTTTTTTGTTCCAATTTTCGATATGTTTTGCTTTTACACGCAAAATTGCTGCTTGAATTTCGTCAAGACGGCTATTTAGGCCTATTTCATCGTGATAATATCTTACAGCACCGCCATGATTGCGAAGTGCCACAAGTCTTTTGGCAAGGTGATCGCTGTTTGTTGTTATCATTCCTGCATCACCAAAAGCACCAAGGTTTTTGGTCGGGAAGAAACTAAAGCATCCAATATCACCAAAAGAACCGACTTTTTTGCCTTTGTATTCCGCACCGATTGCTTGAGCGCAGTCTTCGATTACGAATAGGTCATATTTTTTTGCAATTTCAAGAATTTTGTCCATATCAGCAGGTTGTCCATAAAGATGGACAGGCAATATAGCTTTGGTTTTCGGAGTAATTTTCTTTTCTATTTCTTTTACATCCATATTGAATGTATTTGGGTCAATGTCGACAAAAACAGGTTTTGCTCCGACAATGCCGATAGATTCGGTTGTGGCAACAAAAGTAAATGCTACAGTTATAACTTCATCGCCTGCGCCTATATCGAGGGCTCTTAGTGCAAGCTGCAATGCATCTGTGCCGTTAGCACAGCTTACGACATTTTTCACGCCGCAATATTTTGCCATTTCTGACTCTAAATTTTTAACGTTTTCACCCAAAATGTAACTGCCTGAGCGTAAAACTTTGACTACATTTTCTTCGACTTCTTTTCCGATAGTATCGTATTGTCTTTTCAAATCTAAAATAGGTATCATCTCAAAATCCCTCTTAATTATTCTCTATATATCTAGTTTATCATGGCATATTTATGCCTTTACAAAATCTTTATTTTAATAAAAGTTAATAAAATATATATATTTTGTAAATCTTCGTTGAGAAATAGACTTTATATGTTTAGAGGAAAAATATAGAGAAGAGCGTAAAAAATATAATGGATATAAATCCTTATTCAGGTTCATATTTTAATAATCTTGTAACATCACAAAGTGGATCTACACCTGCTTGGAATGTTAACAATATTTGGCAGGCTAATAATCAAAATTATTCAGAGGATTCTTCGTATTATAATTTTTCTTCTAATTCACAACAGCAGGAACAGCCTCAAATAGGTTTTTCGGAAGAACTTTTAAAGGCGATTGCGGGAACTGATTTCAAATTCAATGATAAAGTACCAAATGGCTCTAAAGATTTATACAATTCTTTAGCTTTGTATTCATTAATCAACAAAGATCCAAGATTATTACAGATGTATATTGACAGTTTACAGAGTAGCGAAACTGAAAATGCTAAAGATGAAGCTAAAAATAGTCATATTGATGGATATGATTATAAAAAAGGATTACTGCTTGCAAAATCCGCGCAAGAATATATCAAGAAACACGGCTCTAGTATCGGTCATTGCGCAAAAGGTGTTAACAATGTTTTGAATTCACTCGGTATTGATATTTCAAGGGGCGATGCTTGGCAGCAAGCCGATAAACTGGCACATAATGATAATTTTAAAGAAGTAGAAGTTGCTGCTGAAAATTTGGATAAATTGCCACCGGGAGCCATAGTTGTATGGAATAAAACAAATAAAAGCCCATACGGACATATTTCTATAGCAACAGGCAATGGTAAAGAAATCAGTGATCATAAGCAAAACCAAATAAAAAGTCTTAGAGGTGATGATACTTGCAGGGTATTTATACCTGTTTAAAGATTAGGCAAAATATTTTCATCCAAGAGATTTTTTAATTTAGATTCATCCTGATTGCGGTATTCTGTCGTACTCAAAACTTTTTTGTGTTTATCTACAACAACAACGCTTGGAAGGTATTTTGGCATATTCAGTTTATTATTTTTGATAAATTTGTAGGTCTCTTCAGAGTCCACATCCAAGGCTTTGTACCCTACATTTTTTTTGTAAGTACTAGCCACGTTTGTGGTTACATTTTGTGCTTTTTGAGAGTTGGCATTCCAACTTGCGTAAAACAGATAAATACTTACATTACAATCTTCGGCAAATGCTGTATTTGCGAGTATTGTGGATAAAATTACCAATAAAAATATTTTTTTCATCATTCCAATTCCTTAACTCTTATGATGGAACCTTTTTGGATGTAGTATTTTTGACATGAACCTGCATTTAGTTCAATCACTTGATTTACAAGACCTTTTGACGGGTAAATTTTGCAAATTTCATCAGTACAGGGTTCTACATTTCTGTAAATTCTTGTAACTTTACCATCTTTCAAGAAAATAATATCAAGAGGTATGTAAGTGTGTTTCATCCAAAAAGCAGTCTCGACGTAGCTTGTATAGAAAAACACCATGCCTGTATCTGCTTGGAGAGAATTTCTTCCCATAAGGCCCTGATTTTTTTGTTTTTCGCTAATTGCATCTTCGAGCATTATTTTTTTGCCTTTTGCATAAAAATAATGATTATAGTCGATAGCAAAAGCGGAGTTGGTTATTAATAAAATGATTAATATGCTTAATATTTTTTTCATAGTGCCAATCATAGCATATAATGTATTTAGATAGAACAGGGAGTACCATGAGAGTATTAGGAATAGACCCGGGAGTTGCAATCGTTGGTTATTGCATTTTAGATTTTGATGAAGACACATCAGAAATGTCAGTTGTCTCATCAGGATCTATTCAAACTGACAAAACCTCTCCATTACCCAAGAGACTTTTTGAGATATATTCAGATATGAAAGAATTAATTTCTGCCTATAAACCTGATTGTGCTTCTGTTGAGGAGATATTTTTCTTTAAAAATGCCAAAACCATAATTCCTGTGGCCGAAGCGAGAGGAGTTATAATTATGGCTTTGGAAGAAGCCGGCATTGAGTCTTTTGGTTATACACCTATGGTTATAAAGCAAACTGTGACAGGATATGGCAGGGCAGATAAAAAAGAAGTCTCAAATATGGTAAAATTATTATTGAATGAAGAAGTACCGAAACTTGATGATGCATCTGATGCAATAGCAGCAAGCATATGTCATTGTCGAAACTTTGAAGTTATTGTTAGAACTTAGTGGGAGAATAGTATGAAAGTTTATTTGAAACCAGTCGTTATATTGAGTGCAATAGTAGGAGCAATTTTAGGATTATTGCTTTTGATGCCTTTTTTCAGTTTTAATTTTTTAGTTTGTATGTTGTTTTCAATGGTTAGTGTTTTTGTAATCCTTTACTTGAAAAAAAACGGACTTGTCGGAATTCTTGAACCTGTTGATGGGGCATTGATAGGTGCTTTATCAGGATTTGTTTGTGTAATTGCAGCGAATATAGTTTATATTCCGCTTTATGGAATTATTTCGGCGATTTTCAAAACATTTGGACAAGGCATCGGAATTAGTATTTTTGCCAAAATAATGATCCAGAATTTCAATTTGTTTATTACAGGAATGTTTTTATTCTTTTTTGGAGTTATAGGAGCTATTTTTAATGCTTTTTCAGGTTTAATTTGTGCTTATGTATACGAAAAATTCGAAATGGACGGACCAGAAGATACTACGCATTTTGAAATAGAACAAGATTAGAAATCATCTCAAAATAGATTTAGAAAAAGAAATGTCGTTTTTTCTTAACGACCACAACAGCGTTGGTTACTCTCGCTCCAACACGATTAACAGGAATATTTACCAGCTGTTTATTTATGACCATTTGTGTAGATGAGCCGCCATCAAGGTTCATAGCTTGCCAAGCGCCTAATTCACACATGATATCAGCCAGTTCATAAATATTTACTCCTTCTGATACGCCTCTTTGTCTTCCGTCAACTGACAAAAGAATAACTGTCCCGTCTTTCTTTATGCCGATTGCAGATCTTGCTGTTATTTCACTTAAAAAAAGTATTCCGAATTTTTGTGCGGCAGCATCAATATTTTTTTTGCCGTCAATTATAAGATTTGGACCTCCTGCAAAAGCATATTGAACTTTGCAAAAAACATCAGGACAAAGCTTGTAGGAATATTTTACCGGAGCTCTTTCTCTCAAATCGTACTCAAGAAAGCTTTTGGCAATTACGATTGCATAACCATTTTCAGGGATAGTGACAGGATTATTTGAGATTTTTTCAATTCTGTTTTTGCAAACTACAATATGAAAATAATCATCTGATGTGTCGGGAGTTCTTGAGCCCCAATGATAATTATACAAATAGGCACCTGCAGCACAAGAAGTTATTGGCTGGTTAATATTTGCGACATCAATATTATAATTTTGCCCCATTGAAATTTTTCCTTCGAGAGCAGCTCTTTCTATAAAACAATTGTTATGTTTGTCGATGCCAAAAGCACTTCTCTGAAACAAAGGTCCTGTCATTAGTCTCCCGTTCATAATTGACAGCCCCAAAGGAAGGCCTGTATCTTGTTTGAAAAATGATGCATTCATTGCAGCGTAAGCATCAGCTTCTTTTGCAAAATTTTCAACACGCATGAGTTTTGTTATTTCTCTATTGCCGTATGTCAGTTCAACTTTGTAGTCCGAATTCGGTTCAACGAAGACTATATGCATGTTTATAGGTCTACCGCCACGAATATCAAGCCTTTGCAGGTAAGTTACACCGTCTTGTGCAAAGGCTAGAGACATTGATGAAAATAAAACAAATAAAATTAAGAATTTTTTCATAATTAATCCCTCTTTAGAGCATCACTTAGAGCTTTTTCTAATGTTTTAATTTTTGCCTCAAGAAGTTTGATTTTATCTTCAGATTCTTCTTTGATTATAGTAGCTTTTTCACTTTTGCGGTTTTGTTTTTTTACTTTTTGTTCCAAATCCGAAATAGTTCCTCGTAAAATTAAAAGAGTCGCCAAAACAGACAAAACAATTAAAAACAGGCTCAAAATGAATACATTGCAATCAAAAACACCTTTGATATAATTCAATTGAATTGGCGTGTATCTGTTGAGATTTGCCAAAAATAAAATTCCGCCAAAAATAATCAAGCCTAAAAAAACAAATAATTTTTTAATCATTTTTTTTATCTCCAAAAATACGTAATAATTTTTTTATTTCATCAGAAGGTTCAAGTTTGATGATTTTCCGTTCTTTTGTAGAGGGGACTGTGAAAGACAATCTGTAAGCATGAAGCGCTTGCCCCTGTAGTTTGACATTGATTTTTGAACCGCCGTAAAGCTCGTCGCCGGCTATCGGATGATGCATATCTGAAAGATGAACCCGAATTTGGTGGGTTCTGCCTGTTTGAAGAGTAAGCTCTACAAAAGTATATTTTTCGAACCGCTCCAAAACTTTGTAATGTGTAATCGCCTGTTTTCCGTTATTTCTGTTTGTGACTATTCCCATTTTGTTTCGATGAACAGGGTGTCTGCCGATTGGCTTATTTATTGTACCTTTATCATCTTTAAAAATTCCATGGCAAAATGCCAAATATTGTCTTATAGCTGTTTTTTCTTTGATTTGTTCTGCCAAAAAATTGTGTGCAAAGTCATTTTTGGCTATCATTAGCAGTCCTGATGTATCTCTATCAAGCCTGTGCAAAATCCCCGGGCGCATAATACCGTTTATTCCTGACAAACTGCCTTTACAATAAGCCAAAAGAGCATTTACTAATGTTTTATTTCTTTCGAGAGAGGTCGGGTGTGTTAGCATACCTGAGGGCTTGTTTACTACAAGCATATCAGCATCCTCATATTTTATATCCAAAGGGATGTCTTCAGCATCAAGCTTCAACTCAGAGGCATCAGGTACGGTTATCTCTATCTCATCAGAATCTTTGAGACTGTAGGAACTTTTGATTTCATTGCCGTTGACTTTTATGGCACCTTCTTTTATCAGTTTTTGAATGCGGCTTCTTGAAAGATTTTCCAAAGCATTGGATAAATATACATCAAGCCTTTCGTCAATATCTTGAATTTCTGTTATAAATTGAATCAATTCAGGCATTTTTCTTTCCTTCCAAAAACAAATAATGATAAAAAAGGAATATAGCCCCAAAGCTTATTGCGACGTCAGCTACGTTGAAAATAGGGAAGGATAGGCATTCAAGGTTTATAAAATCGACCACACATTTGTATGAAATTCGATCAAATAAATTCCCTAATGCTCCGCCAAGTAAGCATCCCCAAGCTAATTGCAGTAAAAGCCCCGTATTTTTTTTGGAAAAATAATATATGAAAAAAATTATAGCTAATGATGATATGATTACCAAAAATAATTGTTGATTTTCAAGAATACTGAAAGCCGCTCCTGTGTTGGCAACGGATGTTATGCTAAGGTAATCTTTGACAATAGGGTAATAAAGAATATGTTTGGATAGAATTATAAATTTTGTAATTCTGTCCAAAATAAAAATTATTATAGCTGTGATAAAAAGTTTTTTGTTTTTCATTTTTTAATCAGTTTTTGAGGTCCAAAGAATACATTTACTCTTTGTAATAATACCCCAATTCCTGAGATTTTTACATCAAGATTATTATTTGGTCCCAAACAAGGTGATGCAATAGCTACAGAGGCTGCTATTGTTTCATTTTGCCCTTTGGAGTTTGGCTGAAATATTCTTTCGATATTGCCTGATGAGTCAAAGCTTTTGAAAATATCCCCCGGATCCTCAGATGGGTATGTGATTAATTCTTTTTTTATTGACCCCATTGCGAATTGGGCGTATTTTTCGGGCAGCTCTAACCCTACAGTATATTCTTTGTCAGCTGTAATGAACTCAGGGGCATATAATTTTATTTCTGCATTTTTACATTCGCCATAAAGCAAAGATGTTCTCTCTGAGATTGTCTGCTCTGCAACGATTTGCCATATTTCACCCTTTTTTTGTAGATAAAATATAGTTTCCATATCTACGCTTAAAAGCCCAGTATCATTTGTTACTTCTGACTTTTGGGCGGTAGTTGCAGTTGATTTGTTTATGGTTTTTACGGTTGCATAATCACCGTCTACTGTGATTTTGGTTACTACAATCTCGTATTTTATGTCAGGATGATTTTTCAATGTTTCTTTATACAAATCGAACAAGGTAGCCTTGTTAAAGCCATCGTTGCTCATATAATCTTCCGAATAAAGATTTTTGAGGTTGTCTATTTTTGCTCCGTTAAGAAAACATTTTTGTTGTTCAAAAACTTTTTTTATTTCGACAAAACTCTTTGAGACATTGCAAAAAGCATAACTGTCAGATGCATTAAATAATAAAAGGCTCAGTATAAAAATAAAAGTTATAATTGTTTTAAAAACTCTCATAAATCCCTCTGCAAATATAAAAATACGCTATAAAAACATAATAACAGCTAATAATATTAAGGATTGTAAATTTTGTAAGCCTTAATAAGCTTAAATACAGGGTTAATACAATAAAGTTTACAAAACTTATGATAAAGCGAATATCTCATCGGGTATAAACCAGTAGGGAATAATATTCCCACAAGGATGTAACACAAAGATAAGGAGTATCCAATGAGTTTTGAACTTAACAACATTTACAATTCGATTTCGCAGACCCAAGAGGCCGCGAACAAAAAACTTCTCCTTGCAGTCCAAAAGCTTTCAACTGGATTGCAAATCAACTCTGCCTCAGATGGAGCAGCAGACTTGGCACTTTCTGAAAAATTAAAATCGCAAGAAAGAAGCTACACAACTTCCATCAACAATTCCAGAATGGAACAGGCCATGACGAAAGTGGCAGATTCTGACTTAGGTATGATTTCGCAGAATAACCAAAGAATTCGTGATTTGGCTATTCAGTCTGCAAATGGCGTTTATGGCGATTCTGAAAGAGCTATGATGCAAGAAGAAGTCAATCAGCTTAGTGCAGAAAACAATCGTATTTCGCAAAGTTCAACTTTTAGCGATAAAAAGCTATTAGATGGATCCGCAAATGGTACACAATTAATGCTTGATCAACAAACCCCAATAACGGTTAATAAGGGCTTTAAAAACGCTTCTCAGGCTTCATTGGGAATTAACAGCGTTGATATAAGCAATCCTACTAATGCTTTGGCTCTGGTTGACAAAATTGATCAAGCCCAAACAGAAGTTAATAGCAGAAGATCGGAGCTTGGATCTATATCAAAAGCTCTTGATACCGCTGTTGAACGCAAACAAGTTGCGGCAGAAAATATCACAGCTTCATATTCTACAATTCGCGACACAAACATCGCGCAGGAAATGAGCAATTTGGTAAACGCCAAAATTTTATCATCTGCAGCAGTTACTATGCAATCAGTAGCTAATTCAACACATTCAACAGTTCTGGGACTATTAAGAACGTAATAAATTCTTAAGAAAATAATAAAAAGCCGAAACATTCTCTAAAAAAGGTTATTTCGGCTTTTTTGTTTGAGACTATTAATTAATTAAAACACCATTTTTTGAATTTTCACATCTCCAAGAGCGGAAACTTCTTTTTCAAAATCATCAGCATCTTGTCCGATAAATTCAAGCAAAATAACCCCACTAGGCGAACAAACACCGTCTGCAACTTCATGAAGTCCTATTCTTGTTTTGATAGAACATCCATATTTTGTAATAATAGATTGAAAATCAGTAGCTGTATTTATTCTGTTTAAAAGTTTGATTCCGAATACTGTTACCATTTGAGCCTCCTTTTTTATAATTATTTTATTTACGTAAATAAAATACAATAGTTATATTGGTTAAATATTAATACAAACCAAATTTAATAAGCAACTACCCCTTTTAGTAGATTTGCTATATCCAATTCGATTGAAAGTTTTAAAACATAAATAGGAATATCAGTTTTCATATTTTCTATCAAAGGTTTTATTTTTACGATGTCTTTTTCTGTTGTGACAATGATATTTGCCCCTGATATTTTAGCTTCGGTTATTATATGGGACAAATCCTCAGCAGTATAGGCATGGTGGTCATCAAATTCAAGTTTTTTAACTAATTTGTGTCTGTGTGATTCTATGGCGGCAAAGAAAAAATCCGGCTGAGCAATTCCTGTGAAGGCATAGACTTTTTGTGGGTCAAAAACAGGTATGTTTTGGTCCACATTATAGACGCCTGTTGCCACAGTACTGCATCCGAAAACTTCTTTGTCATATTTTTTTATCAAATGTCTTGCGTAAGCACGGCAATCTTTGAGACTTTTTTGGATATAAGGAATTTTATTTACTACAATTATTCTATCGGCACGTTTTATTTCAGAAATAGGTTCTCTCAGAGGACCTGCAGGTAAAAGCATATTATTTCCGAATTTTTTGTGTCCGTCAATGAGAAGAATATTCAAATCCCGTTTCAATTTTACGTATTGATAACCGTCATCAAGTATAAAAATATCTATACCAAACTCTTTTATAGCCCATTTTGCAGCTTTGATGCGGTCTTTACAGGTAATTACGAAAACATTTTTGATGTTATTTGCCATCCAAAAAGGTTCATCACCGGCTTCTTTAGCTGTATAAAAGACTTTTTCGCCGTTTGAAATCAAATTTACTTCTTTAGAATCTAAAGAACCGCCATAACCTCTTGATAGAATAGCTATTTTCTTGCCTGATTTTGCAAGCATTCGTGCTAACTCGGCAGTGATAGGTGTTTTGCCTGTGCCACCTGTTGTAAGGTTTCCGATAGAAATTACAACTCTATCAAGTTTGGTTTTTGGCAAAATTCTTATAAAATACAAAAAATTACGCAAATTTATTGCTATTCCATAAAAAATACTTCCGATAGACAAGAGCAGTTTGAAAAGTAAATGATGTATCTTCAAATCTTGCGAATAGTGTATTTTGTGTATAAATTTTTTCATTAGAACATCAATCTGAATAATAAGAATCTTTTATTTAGCTTCTCTGAGAACTTTTTCAAGTTCTTGGTTAATTCTGCTGTATCGGCTAATGTACCTTGAATATTTTGTTTATCTTCAGGCGAAATATTTTGAACAGCTCCAAGAGCACCTTCAAGGGCATTTAGGGATTGGTTCAAATTTGTTGCTGTCATTTTTACTTCGGCCTTGAATTTGTCATCTTTTGCGATTTCATTAACTGAAGCGGAAAGTTCGGACATATTTTTTGAAGTTTCTCTTAGATATTTGAGAGTTTCTTGAGTTTCTTTATCAGTCAAAAGAGAGTTCAAGGTTTTGCTTGTGGTATCTAGTGAATCAGCTGTTTTGGTTATAGAAGTTTTGAATTCTGTGTCACCTACAATGCTGTTCAAATTTGTTGTTAAGGTTGTAATTTCTTTAGTAAGTTGGCATGACAGGGAAACTGTTTGCTCTATATCACCTCTGGTGGCATTTATTAGGGCATCAGCTTTTGTAACGGCATCGGCAGCTGCTATAGAGACATTTTTTATGTTGGCAAGAGTTATTTGAGTATCGTCTAAAACATCTTCTGAAAGAAGTGTATTTATTTTATTGTTTATTTCGCTAAATGCCTTTGCTGCCTGGAATTGAACATCCATAAATTCTGAAATTCTTAAAGGTTCTATGACCGTATAATTCGTAGTATCTGAATAATATTTGATTATTTCACTATCCAGAGGCAATAAAATCAAATCGTTTGACTTCCCAATTTCTCCGCTTATATCCGTAGGCACAATAATTCCTGTTGTGGTAATCATATAAGTGATTTCATAAGCAAAAGGTGTTTTGAATTCTTTTTGATGGCTTTCTGATAAGGCTCTTGCATCAATTACTTTTACAGAAATAACTTTTCCAATATCTTGATATTTTCCGTCTATGAATATTTGAACTTTTTTATCTTTGGTTATTAACGGTGGTGAATTGTCAAATTTGGCGATATAAGCTATTTTTGCCTGCGGCGGTGTTATTTCGACAAATTTTTCGCCGATGACGCCTGATTGTTGAATTGAGATTAAAGAAGCTTGGGGGATTTTGGTCTGAGAGTCAGTTATTACTATTTTTACGTTCATAAAACTTTCTTTTCCATCAAAAACAGGTTGAATTTCTTCAACTTGTCCAACTCGATACCCCATCATTTGTACAGGGGCACCAAGCCTTAGTCCTGCAATATCATAAAATTTGAGAGTGAGACGTTCGCCTTCTGATATAGAACGGCCTTTAAGCCAGCCAATACTGACAATCATTATCAATACAGCAACCAGAGTTAATATTCCTACTTTTAAGCTTGAAGTTAGTTTCATATATACCTCTTATAACAAATTCTAATTCAAATTCCAGATAAAAGACAATAGTTTATTTTAATGAGCTTCGGCGGTTGTTCTCATTGGGCCTTCTCTTTTTGCATTTACAAACTGGTAAGCGTAAGGGTCTTCGGCTTTTAATAACTCTTCAGGGGTCCCTTGCCATACGATTTTGCCGCCATAGAGCATAATTATTCGATCAGCTGTTCTTTTTATTGTTGACATTTGGTGCGTAACAACTATAGAAGCGGCTTTGAGTTCTTGTTTAAGTCTTATTATATAATCCTCAATAACCGTTGATGATACAGGATCCAAGCCGGCTGTCGGCTCATCATACAAAATTATTTTGGGGTTTGTAACTATTGCTCTGGCAAAACTTACCCTTTTTTGCATGCCTCCTGAAAGCTCGCTGGGTAAAAGTTCTTCAATGTTTTGCAAGCCCACGAGCCGAAGTTTTTCAGAAACAATTTGTTTGATTTGTGTTTCAGTGTACTTATGTTTAAGGTCTTCTCTCTCGTGAAAAGCAAATGCGACATTTTCGTAGATGTTTAAAGAATCAAATAATGCCGAATATTGAAAAACCATCGACATATTTTCGCTGGCTAAATGCACCATGCCTGAATCAGGTTCTATCAATCCGCTGATTATTTTGAGCGCCGTACTTTTGCCTGTGCCGCTAAACCCTACTATTGCGAGAGTTTCACCTTCTGACACCTCGAAACTGAGGTTTTCTATGACGGTTTTATTATCGTATTTTTTTGTAACGTGTTCAAATTTAATCATTATTCAGTCCATTCTTAGTAGAAAAACATATATGAAATCATAAAATCCAGTATAACAACTATTATAAAAGCGTATACAACAGCATTTGTTGTCGAAATGCCGACATCAATAGCGCCGCCTTTTGTTCTGTACCCGAAAGATGAGCATACAAGCGCGATAGTAATCCCAAAGACGGCAGATTTGAGGACTTCAACCCAAAGATCTTTTTCTTTCAGTCCAAGCCAAACAGAGTCCATATAAGAGGCTAAGCTTATATCAGCAATAGCTTTTACGGGTAAAAAAGCTGCTGCTATACCGATAAATGTTGCAATAACTATAACAGAAGGCATTACAAAAAATCCCGCAACCACTCTAGGTGTAATAAGATAATTTATTGGGTCTACTTGGCAGATTTTTATTGCATCAACTTGCTCTGTTACTTTCATAGTAGCTATTTCAGCAGCCATTGATGAACCAACCATCGATATAATGGCAAATCCGCCCATAATAGGGGCAATTTCTCTTATAATTACAAGGGCAATAAGTGCGCCTACATAATCTGTAGCGCCTTGTTTTACCATTTCTGACGTGACCTGTAATGCAATAATCATACCCGATATGCCGACAATAATGATTGCTAAAGGTAAAGAATCAACACCAAATCTTGATGCCTGATTGAAAGTATGCCTCAAATTGATTTTGCCTTTAAATATATCTTTAAAAACACTTATTGCAATCTGTGCAATGTAAACCAGAATAGAGATTTTTTCCAAAAGCTGGTCTTTCATGAAATTTATTATTTTGTATGAAACAGTATCTTTTAAAAAATCATTTTTCATACCTGAATTATATAAAAAATAAAGGTTTAGCACAAATTTGTTAATAAAAAAAGCTAGAGTGAACTCTAGCTTTAGTCTTTTATTTTTTCGCCATTTTGGGTGGCGTTTTCTTTTTCATTTTAATTTTTGAAGTTTTCTGTGAGATTGCTGCAGCTTTTTTCTTTGTTACTGCTTTTGGTGTTTTTTTAGGCAGTTCTTTTTGTCCCATTTTTAAAGCATTAATGCTTAGTACACCATCTTTATATTCGACTTTAGCCTTATCAGGGTCTAGAAGTTTAGGAAAAGACATTGTTCTCATAAAATTCCCATAGCGAAATTCACTTCTATGCAGATTTTTATTTTTTTGTTCTTTTTCAAAAGAATTCTGTGCTTTTACGCTAATATAATCTGTCCCGACTTCAACATTGATGTCTTTTTTGTCAAATCCCGGAAGTTGAAGTTTTAGTTTGTATTCTCTTTCGTTTTCTGACATTTCAATAGGTGGCCTCCAAAGTTTATTTTCTTTTGGAAGGTTGAACAGACTGAAGCTGCCAAAAGTATCTTCCATTATTCTATCCATTTGTTCTTGGAGATTTTGGATATAATTTTCTGATCGGTTATGTTTTATCAAACTTTTCATAATTCTAACCTCCTTATAAAAAGTACAACTGTATAATATCCGATAGGTTATTAGTTTTCTACCGCCGAAAATACAATACCTTTTGTGATTAGAAAAAATAAAACAAGACTTGAAAACACGATATTTAAAAATAAGAGATGCCGCAAAAGTAATTCGCTACATCTCTTATTTTGATTTTGTTTTTTAATTTCCTAGTCTTTTAACTGTTTTTTCTTAATGTTGTGACATACAGCATCTACTAATAAATCAAAAGATTTCATGTTTTGGATGCTTGGTGAAAATTCTTTGATTAAAGACTCTCTTACAATAGCTTCCAATTTTTCTGTTGCGTTTTTAGGCTGTTGTTGAATATCAGGACAAATGAAGTCTAGATATTGAGCACCAATTTTCAAATCTTGTAATTCAGAGAACAACATCCATTTGAGTTTTGGACCTATTTCTTTGATTTTGCTTGTTAGTTTGAGTTTCCTCTGTTCGTTCATGAGCTTCCCCCTGTGGTTTTATTAGGTTAATCTAGTGTTTGTTTTTTAAATTTAATGATATTAAGGTGTTTGTTCACTATTAAAAAATAAAAACCATTTATTAAATTTACAAATATGTCTTTAGTTCATTAATATATCTTAACAGAAGTGAGGGTCTTCATTCTCCTTTAAATACACCAAATTCATGTTATTGTACGCTACAAGAGTAATTTCGCTGTTGTCATCTATACATACACTATATCTTTTGGACAAAAAATCTTTTAAAGCTTCTTTGTTTTTAATAGAATTTTTTAAAAGATTATAATCAGCTTGGGTCAAATCTTTGATTTTTGAAGATTTCAATTCATCTTGCACCATGCCTTTTCGTATAACTTTATTGCCGATTCTTATGTCAATGATATCGCCTTTTTTGAAGTATTTGGTATCGAAATAAAGTCGCCCTGGTCTTATTGCCAAATGTGTTGAACCTGTGGCTTCAGACATTATTTCTTGTTCAAATTCTTCTGGCCAATGAATTGTTTTTACCATTTTTTCATCCTAAAACTCTTTTATAATAACGATTATAACATTTTAAAATATTCTTGTGAAATAAAGCTTTTTGTAGGAGGACATGAAAAAAGTCCGAATTTTACAAATTCGAGACTTTTTCATAACCGACCTCAGAAGTGTGAAAGTAAGTCTGGTATTGGTTAAATAGCAGACTTACTTGAAACAGGACAATAGAGTTAATTAATGTAAAAAAATATCTTCTCAAATGATAATCAGCAGCTTTTTTTTGGTATAGTTTTTTAGTAATACAACCATCGGGAGAAGGAATGAAAGAAGTACTAATTATAGGTTCTATCGGTCTTGATAACCTAAAAACGCCTCATGGGGAAAAACAGCAAATTCTTGGGGGTTCAATATCTTATTCATCAATTGCAGCAAGGCTTTTTACGCCTGTAAATATAGTAGGCGTTATCGGAGAAGACTTTCCGCAATTATATACAGAGCTTCTTCAGTCCAAAGACATCAATTTGGAAGGACTTGAGGTAAGACAAGGCAAAACTTTTAGATGGCATGGCGAGTACAGCGGTGATATGAGTGAGGCTAAGACTATTGAAACGCAATTGAATTCTTTTGCGAATTTCAATCCTGTATTGAATGATTATCAAAAAAATGCCGATTTTGTATTTTTGGCGAATATTCACCCTGATTTACAGCTTAATGTGCTTTCTCAATTGGATAATCCGCGTTTTGTTATGTGTGACACAATGAATTTGTGGATAAAAACCATGCCCGAAATGCTAAATGAAGTGATAAAAAGAATAAATATGCTTTTGGTTAATGATAAAGAAGCAAAAATGCTTACAGGGGAAGAAAATCTTGTTTTAGCTGCTCAAAGAATTCTTGAGATGGGGCCTGAATATGTGATAATCAAAAAAGGTGAACATGGCTCTATGCTGTTCTCAAAAGATGGTGAAATATTTATTTTGCCTGCATACCCTCTCTCTGATGTTAAAGATCCTACAGGGGCAGGAGATACTTTTGCTGGTGGGCTTTTGGGGTATTTATCGCAAGAATCCAGAGTCGATTTTCAAACTTTGAAACGCTCTATGATATCAGGTACAGTCCTTGCATCGTTTACAGCACAGGAGTTTGGCGTTGACAGACTTAAAATGATTACAAATGAACAATTCTTCGAAAGATGTAATGAATTCCAAGATATTCTCGAAATGCCTTCAATTGAAGTTGCTAAATATAATGAATACAAAGATGTTTTTGAAATGACCTCAATAGAAGTCGCTTTGGTGTAAGAATTTATTTTTTTCGTAATATTTCTTAATACTTTTCTCTTTAAATAGCAATATTTTTACTTGTATATACTTTATATATATAAGAGAGATAATTTACCCCATATTACAGAGAAGAAATAGAGAGAGATTTTTTTATGAACGTTGCAGTCGGAGGTTCTTCCTCCAGCATACAGTTTAATAAAGGTTTTGCCAGAAATGTTATGCCAACAAACAAATTTGGGCAAGACATGATGCGCCAACCAGAACGACTGGCAGGTAGTGTTTGGACTAAACAACCTTCTTTGCAGAGTGGTGTACCATTTTTGGGAGTAACTAGTCCAAATAATGAATCATCTAGAATAATGGCTGTTAATGCAAACAGTAATACATCTCCTGTGGATCACAGTCAAGCAAATTTAGATGGTAATGTACAAGCTTTAAATAATAAAATAAAAAATTCAATACCGAGTATTAGTGAAGGTTTGGTAGCTTAATAAAAAATCGCTTAAAAAACTTCATAAAAATTTATACTAAAGAACCGCCTACTGGGCGGTTTTTTAAAGGGTTAATTTTTGTTAATTTTTTTCGTTTACAAATCATTTTTTTTTATGTAGAATTTTTTTTTGTAATGTATAATATATTGAACAATTAAATATTCAGTTGAGTATGATTTGTAAGGAGAGAAAAGGAATTGATCACATCACCACAAGTTAAACCGGAAGAGTTAAAATTAGGCAGTTATTTAGGTAGACATGTTCTGGCAGAGTTTTTCAATTGCGACCCAAATGTTTTAAACAATGTTGAGTTGGTAGAAAAATATATGACAGAAGCTGCTGTTGAGTGTGGCGCTACTGTCGTTGAGAAATGCTTCCATATGTTTAACCCGCATGGAGTTAGCGGTGTTGTTATAATTTCTGAATCGCACTTGGCTATACATACTTGGCCTGAATTGGGCTATGCAGCTGTTGATTTATTCACTTGTGGCGAAAGTTGTGACCCTAAAGTGGCTTATGAATTTTTGAAAAAACTATTTTGTTCCGGCAATAGTAATTTCACTGAGCTAAAAAGAGGCTTAATCAGTAATCTTGAAGTTGTGCAAAAGGCATTTGAGATTCAATATCAAGAATCGTAAATATTTCATATAAAGGAAAGACTATGTGTAGCATGGATTTGAAGTACACCGAATTACATGATGATCAATTCGGGATTACAATGCGTGTAAAAAATGTTTTATATTCAGGAAAATCCGAATTTCAGGCAATAGATGTAATTGATACAGAGTTTTTCGGCAAGGTTTTGCTTCTTGACGGGCTTGTTATGACCACAGAAACAGACGAATTTTTCTATCACGAAATGATTACACATATTCCTATGCTATCTCATCCTAATCCTGAAAATATTTTGGTAATTGGCGGTGGAGACGGCGGTACGGTCAGAGAAGTTCTAAGACATTCTTGCGCCAAAAGAGTCGTGCTTTGCGAGATTGACGGCACTGTTATTGAAGTGTGCAAGAAATACCTTCCACAGCTCTCTAAAGACCTTGATGATGCTCGTGTAGATATTCAGGTTCGTGACGGTATTGAGTATATTGCAGGATGCAAAAAAGAATTTGATATTATTTTGATTGACTCTACAGACCCTATGGGTCCTGGTGAAGGGTTGTTTACGGAAGAATTTTATAATAATGTAAATGCGGCACTAAAAGACGGCGGAATTATGGTATGCCAAAGTGAATCACCGCTTGCGGATCAAAAAGAAATCAAAATGATGAAGCCTCTTTTGAAGCAAGCATTTCCGATAGTCAAAACTTACGTTGGCCCAATGCCTACTTATCCCGCTGGTTATTGGAGTTGGACTTTTTGTTCAAATACAGTAAAACCGCTTGATTTTATTGATGAAACTCGTGCAAATCAGATTGAAAAAGGTGCAAAACTATACAACAAATACATTCACAGGGCTGTTTTTGCTTTGCCCAATTTCGTAAAAGAACTTGTAGGTGAATAAATGTTAAAATCTCCTTTTTTACCAAAAAATTGGCTGGAAGCTTCAGATGATTTTGAAGCCTCAAAGGTTGTTTTGGTTGGTATACCATACGATGGAACCTGTTCTTTTCAGCCTGGTAGCAGATTTGGACCTGAGCAAATTCGCATTGCATCAAAAGGTTTGGAAGAATATTCAGCTTATCAAGGCAAATCTCTTGAAGATATTACTTTTTATGATGCAGGTGAGCTTGATTTGCCTTTTGGCGATAGAGACAAATCTTTAGAGCTTATCAAAAATTGTACAAAAGAAGTTATTGATGCAGGCAAAATTTATATAGGCATTGGCGGAGAGCATTTGGTTACTTTACCTGAATTTGAGGCTCATTATGCTAAATATCCTAATCTCAAACTTATACATTTTGATGCCCATGCTGATTTGAGAGAAGAATATTTGGGGCAAAAACTATCGCATGCGACAGTTATTAGGCGAATTTCAGATATTATCGGCTTGGATAATATTGTGCAAGTTGGGCTTCGCTCTGGAACAAAAGACGAATTTGATTTAATCAAAAAATATAATACTCTCGCTTTTGGAGTGGAAGATTTTATTGAAAAAATAATGAAATTCAAAGATTTCCCTGTATTTTTGACTATTGATTTGGATGTTTTAGACCCGTCAATTATGTCAGGAACAGGTACTCAAGAGGCAGGCGGATTGTTCTTTAATGAATTTCTTGAGTATTTTAGAGCAATGCAAAATCTCAATATCGTAGGTTGCGATGTGGTTGAATTGGCGCCATTTTATGATCAGAGCGGTGTTTCTACAGCTACTGCGGCAAAGATAATCAGAGAATTGATTTTAAGGCTCAGCTAATCGGTTTTGTCGGGAAGAAATCTTATAAAATATGAGCAAATAAAAGGAATTATACTGACTAAAATCAAAAGGTGTATAATTCCGATTCGTTCTGCCAAAAAGCTTAGCGGTGCAAATAAAACGCCTATTGTACCCCAACTGAAGCCGCCAATGTAGCCAGAGACCATGCTTTTATGCTCTTTCATTGTGTTTTGGGCAAGGGTCATATTAACTGCAGTTGAAAGCATTGCCATAAACCCTACGGTTACAAAGATAATGAGCGATGCTAAAGGCAGATTTTTGTAAGTTGAAGCGAACAAAAATGTCAAAGGCATAACACTCAGCATCGATATATAAAAAACTTTTTTGTGCCCGATTAGTCGTTCAATTTTGGAGCTGAGATACGTTGCAATCCCCCCGCAAAAAGAGAACAAAAACAATGCCATACCTATATTAGCAACGCTGTAGCCCATATCTTTCCATAAAAACGGCATAAAGATACAGTATGATTGAGCTATAAGGGATTTTAGCATAGATATTGTTATCAAAATCAAAAGGGTTTTATTGGTCAAAATCAGTCTTGTTGCCGCCATAAAATTGATTTTCGGAAGTGGTTTTTTGATGGGGATAATCGAAACTCGAGGGACAAATTTGAAAACACAAATTGCCATAATAATCCCAAAAATTGACATGAAAGGCAGGGCTTCAAGTGAAAAAACTTGTGTTATAGAAGATGAAATCAATGGCCCCATAGAGAAGCCTATCGTACCCATAGCAATGAAAAGAGCCATGTTTTTGCTAATGTCTTTGGAGCTGAAATAATTTATAAAACCTGTCGCTTGAGGATGATAAAACCCGCTCCCGAGGCTTCCTAAAACCAGAAAAAGTACAAGCTGCCAGTAACTTTGGGCAATTCCTGTCATTGACAGAAATGTACATGCTAAGAGCATTCCCCAAAAAATAAAAAATCTTTTTTTGATTTTGTCGGCAAGAAATCCGAAAAATGGCTGTGTCATTGATGAAAGAAGGTGCGAAATGCTTATTACGCTACCTGCTAGAGCTAGGCTTATGCCTATTTTTGATGCGATAAAAGGCAAAATTGGGGCTAAAAAGCCTCCATATGAATCAATCATAAAATGTCCTATTGTGAGGCATTTTACGGCTTGTTTATTTTTCTGCTCATCAAAATCATTGTTCATTATTAAAATTATATTATAAAACACTTTAATAGGTTATACTTTGTTTAAGAAGAACAAATATAAGGAAGTAGCGATGTTAAATCAAGAAATGAAAAGACCTTGGGGGCATTATACTGTAATTCAAGAAGAGACAGGCTTTTTGGTCAAGTGCATCGTGGTCAATCCTAAAGAAAAATTGAGCTTGCAATATCATCATCATAGAGAAGAACATTGGGTAGTTTTACAAGGTGAAGCCTTTGTTACCAAGGGGGATGAGCAAATTAACTTAAATGTCGGGCAAAGCATTGATATTGCTTTGAACGAAGTTCATTCACTTCAAAATTCTTCTGATGAAGTTTTGAAAGTTCTTGAGATTCAAAGAGGCGAAATCCTTGATGAGAATGACATTGTTCGTCTTGAAGATAATTATGGAAGAGCTTAGGTCGGTTAATGTCAAAACGTCAAAAACATCTGTTCCCTAACATTCTTTGCAGTTTGGATTTTTGCTGGTTTTTAGTTTTTTGAATTTCATTGTTAATCCATCAAAAATTAAAAGTTGATTTTCGAGTGTTTCACCTAATTTTAGGAGTAGTTTTACTACTTCAAATGATTGTATTGAAGCTATAGTACTCACCGCAGGGCTTATTACACCTTTTGTGATATATGCATTAACATCATAGTCGGGTAAAATACAAGCCAGACAAGAGGTTTTAGGTGGGATTATTGTTGTGACCTGTCCGAAAAACTCTGTCACTCCGCCATGGATTAGCGTTTTGTTTGTTTTTATTGCGATTTCGTTGAGCAAAAATTTCGATTTGTAGCTGTCAAAACAGTCCACAATCAGGTCATACCCTGCAACTATTTCTTGAAAGTTATCTTCATCAAGCCTGATTTGGTAGGTATGGACTTTGATATCAGGATTGAATTCTTGAATCCATTCTTCGGCAGAGTCGACTTTTGGTTTGCCAAGGTTGTCTAGTTTGTGAATGTATTGCCTATTCAGGTTTGATAATTCTAAAACATCATTATCCACAATACCTATTGTGCCTATGCCGAGGCTTGCTAGGTTGGCTAAAACTGTTGAACCAAGACCGCCTGCTCCTGCGACAAGGACTTTTGAAGAAAGCAGTTTTTGTTGTCCTTCTTCGCCTATTTTTTCTATTAAAATATTTCTGTTATATCTTTCTTTGTTTAGCATTTTGACCTATCTTTTCGGGAATTTTGATTCAAAATAATCTAAAAGTTTTTGCTCGAGCTTGACTTCGAACAAGTTATTTATTTCTTTGATGAAAAAACAAGGGCTTGTGATGTTGATTTCGATTATTTTTTCATCTATAAGGTCAAGACCAGCCATAGGCAAGGCCATAGAGTTTAGTTTTTGGGCTACGACTTTGCATAATTCTTTTTCGTTATTGCTCAAAGAAGCTTTTTTGAGATATTCATCGCTGTGTTCTGAGAATTTGAAATCATTTTTGAGAGGTGCTTTTATCACACATTGTTCAATTACTTCGCCACCTAGGAGCAACACTCTTTTATCCCCAAATATGGCACTTTCAAGGTATTTTTGAACCATAACAAGATTTGAGCCGTTATTTGTGGAAGTTTTTATGAGGCTATTAAGGTTGATGTCATTTTTATCAAGACAAAATACACCGCTTCCAAAACACATATTGAGTGGTTTTACGACTGCTTTTAAATGAGTTTCGACAAAGTTTTTTATCATCGAAATATCAGCCGTAACAATATTTTCAGGCACAAAGTCGGGGAAATACGTAATATGCAGTTTTTCGTTAAAATTTCTTATGGATTTGGGGTTATTTATGAGAGTGGTTTTGGTTTCATCAACAAAATCAAAAACATAAGTTGCATTTATATAGTCCATATCAACAGGCGGGTCGGGCCTGAAAAGTACCATATCAAAGTCGTTAAGCAGCATTTCTTGATTTTGGTTTCGATATTTTATATCTTCATCATTGATAAAAGCCTTGTAAGCAAAAGCAGTTGCATTAGAATTTTTTATAGCCAAATTGTCTATTGTTGCGATAAAAACCTCGTGATTGCGCTTCAAAAATTCTTTTATGAGCCAAAAATTGGTCACTAACTCATTGAATTCAAAATATTTGAGTTCAATTCTATCGATGATAAATAATATTTTTCGCATAAATACCTTTTGCTTTCACAAAAAGATTTTAACATTAAAATATCTGTTTTTTATATTCTCAAAGATTTTACAATATGAAGTTCGGCTATCGGGTTTTTTTTGAGCATTTCAAAAGCTTTGGCTGCATTTTCTGCAAGTGTTTTCATTTTAGTTTGCAATTGAATGTCTTCAGTTTTCCCAGCTACTAGTTCAGAGGCTTCTTGCATTTGTTTTAGGATGTCAGCGGTGCTGTTGACTGATTTGAATAAATCTCCTTCATCAATTTTGTCGTTTGAAAATTCTTTTATCAGGCCTTTCCAGCTTTCTAAAGAGTTCTCAATAGGTGCTTCTGCCCATTTTTGCATAAACGGCATAGCTTGAATATTAGGAATTATTGTTTTATTAATTATTTGATATTTGGTTTCGACCTTTTTTATATTAGATTTTATTTCCGCTATATTTTCAATGATTGGAATTACTTCAGCAGCTGTTTTTACAGTTTGGAGTTTTATTTTAGTGGCTTTATTTTGGAGCATAAATGGCTCTATCATTGCAGGGACTTTGCAGCCTTCAATTTGGAATGCCTTGTTTTTTTCATCACCGGATGATAAATAACAAGCTACAGCCGCAAGTTGTGAAGGTTGTAAGTCTTCTAACGGAGCTTTAAGAATCGTTTCTGCAAAAAGTAATCCGTCAATTCCTCTTGCTTTTGCAACAATTGAGCCTTTTGGCGTTGCAATTATTTTATCATCTGTTTTTGTAAAACATTCTAGCTCAGGCGATTGCAGCATATTTGCAAATTGCTTGAATCGGTTATTCATATTATTTAATCTTTTTTCGGCTTGTGGAGGAGTCAATTCTAATACTTGCTGTTTTAGGAAAGATCTATCTACAATTTTTTCAAGTCCTTTATCAGAGGATTCAGCTTCTAAAAAATTACTCACAAAGCTGTGTGTAGGTGCTAGCCTGCTTTGTATTTTATCCGGAGATGAAGTTACTATTTTGAATATTTTTAGCGGAGAATACCTTTCATTAGGTTTATGTATTACATACCCTATCTCATCTTCTCCGCGCCTACCAGCTCTTCCATTTGATTGATGGTTATCATTTATTGGAATAGCTTGGTAGATGGGGTTTCCACTTGGCTCGTATCCTATCAATCTGTCATATTGAGTCATTACGACGGTTCTTGTTGGTTGATTGATACCCTTATCTAAGGTGCCTGTGGCGAATGTTATTATTGGAAATTTAAATTGGGCAATTGTTTCTACAAGTTTTTTGTATCCCGGCATTCTGCCAGCGTGGTGAGTTGCTGAGCCTGCCAGCAATGGTTTTTCATAGAAATTTGTTCCAAGGAAGTAGCCGTCATCTATGAGTTTTTTGATGGTTTTAGAGACTTCTTTACGTTGTTCTCTGCTTATTAGTGCAATACTTTTTGTTTCATTTTGGAATTCATTACAGTCTGTTTTGGAAAATCTGAATATAATAGCAGGTGTATACTCTTTTTTATTAAGCAATCTAACCAAGTTGCTTACAAAAGTTTCATTTTCATTTAGAGGAATTGCATTGTCGTTTATTAGTTCGATATCAGCAAGCTCGCCAAATTCTTTAAGGACTTTTCTTGCTGTGTTGTTTTTTGTTTGAAAATGCTCTAATTCTTTAAAATTAAAATTTTGCTCTTTAGGATCAGATAAGAATGCAGCCATTCTTTTTGATTTCATTTCTTCAATGCCGAGCATTTCTTTTAAATCTTTTTCTAGGGTTTCTAGACTCCCTGAAGGATTGCTGACTAATTCTGAAAGTATTTCTATTCCGTTTTGTACAGTTCTGTCTTTTTTACCTAATTCAGCTATATCTTCTAAGACATCTCTTTGTCTTTGATTTAAAGAACCTTCTTTATAAGATTCTTCAATCTGGCTTATATTATATTTTTCTGTCATTAGAGGAATAAATTTGTCTTTTTTTTCATCATAAATCAAGTGTTTTAAAGGTACATAGCGTTCTTTAGGCGACATATAAACAAGAACAGCTTTTTTGGTAGAATTTACTATTCCTTCTTCTGCATTTTTTTGAGCTTGGATATTATTTAGCCAATCAGTCAATTCTTGACCATTTTCTACTGTGCCAGACAGGAATACTTGTTGTACTTTTGCAGGAGTTTTCATTATGGATGTTTCGTAAACTTCACCCCTTTCAAGGTCATTCATTGTGTGTATTTCGTCATGAACAACTGACCCCAAGTTTTTTAGAGCGTTTTTATTTTCTCCCATAAGCATATTTCGGTATATTTCTGCGGTCATTATTTTGATAGGTGCATCAGTGTTTATTTTTATATCACCTGTTAAAAGTGCTACATTTTCTTTCCCGTAATAATCGCAAAAAGCATTAAATTTTTCGTTTGATAGAGCTTTTATAGGGAAGGTACAGATAGTATCTTTACCTTCAGCCATGTTTTTGGATATTGTATATTCCGTAATAGCAGTTTTACCTGTCCCTGTTGGGAATACAACCATTGGATCATTCCCGTCATAGACCACTTTTGCAGCTTCAATTTGACGTTCATCATATTTCAATCCTTTAGGAAGGGGTTTGAAATATTTTCCTATGCTGTCTTCAAAACTGGCAGCTTTTTCGATAGTTCTTCCAAAAGCAACTTGTGGTTTGTTTGCAATCGGATAATGATACAAAAAGTCTTTTGTATCGACAGATTTATTTGGAAGTATCAGTTTAGGCATACTAAATGCCGATTTTTGTCTCCACTCGCTGATGTTGTTATTATTTTCAATTTTTTGAATTATCATCTATTCACACTTATAAAGCTAGTACCTGTAGCTCTAAAAAGCATGAAGATTTTGATTTGATAGTTTCTTTATAATTCTTAACAGGATATTTTTAGACTGTTAAAGAGAAAATTTCAAGAATTTCTTTGTCTGACAGTTCTGTAATATTTTGTTCGCCCGAGAACAGTGACATATTAACAAGTTCCATTTTGGCTTTTAGCATATCATCGATTTTTTCTTCGAAAGTTCCCATCGTAATAAGTCTGTGCACCATGATATTTTTGTCCTGTCCGATACGGTAAGTTCTGTCTGTAGCCTGATTTTCGACAGCAGGATTCCACCAGAGGTCATAATGAATTACATTTGACGCAGCAGTAAGGTTAAGACCTGTTCCTCCGGCTTTTAAAGACAATATCATAAGTTTTTTATCTTCGTTTGTTTGGAAGTCTTCAATAAATTCTTCCCTTTTGTTTCGAGGTAAAGAGCCATGGAAAAATATCGGGTCAATATTGAATTCTTCATTTATAACCTTGCAAAGGATTGCGCCCATTTCTTTATATTGAGAGAAAATCAAAGCTTTTTCGTCATTCATAAAAATATTACGTAAAAGTTCCATGGTGTGCCCCATTTTGCCGGATTCTTCAATTTTGAAATTTTTAGATTTCGTATAATGTGCAGGGTGATTGCATATTTGTTTCAAAGAAGTAATCAGTTTCAAAATATTGCCGCGCCTTGTTATACCACTTGAAGACTGAACTGATTTCATGGTATTTTCAAGAGTTTTTTCGTATAAAGCAGCCTGTTCTTTTGACAAATAACAATAATCATCAAGAACCATTTTCTCTGGAAGATCATCAATGATGGATTTGTCGGTTTTTAGGCGGCGTAAAATAAAAGGTGATGTTGCTCGCTTGAGTCTTTGAGCAGCTTCAATATCTTTTTCTTTTTCGATTTGGTTTGAATATATTTTTTGGAAATCACCTAAACTGCCTAAATAACCTTTATTTGCAAAGTCAAATATGCTCCAAAGTTCGCTCAATCTGTTTTCGATAGGCGTACCTGTCATAGCTATACAATGAGGCGTTTTTAGAGCTTTTACTGCCGAAGTCTGTGCTGTTGTTGGATTTTTAATGTTTTGAGCCTCGTCAATTACCACTATGGACCATTCATGGTCTAAAAGTTCTTTGATTTCCATTCTTAAAATTGCATAAGTGGTGATAATCATATCAGCACTGAAATCAAGCTCTCTATCTAGGCCATGATAGATACAAGTTTTGATAGAAGGTGCGAATTTTTGACATTCTTTGACCCAATTTCCAGCTAAAGTCGTTGGTACAACGCACAAAACAGGCTTTTCCAGCCTACCTTCTTCTTTAAGTTTAAGAACTAAACTCAAAACTTGAATTGTTTTTCCTAATCCCATGTCATCTGCAATACAAGACCCGAAACCTTTTCTGCAATTGGAATAAAGCCATTTGTAACCGCTAACCTGATAAGGTCTTAGAGTACCTGTAAGGCTTTCAGGGATTTCAATATCTTCAATATTAATGATGTTTTTGATTGCTTTTTCGAAAGCCTCGTCATAATCAAATTCAAACCCGTTAAGCTGCTTTGTTAAAGCCCCATGAAGGAGTTTGACGTTGGTCATTTCTATTTTGTCTACAGAATTCAGCTTTTTGACTAAATCTTTGACATCGTCAGGGTTTAGAAGTATGTATTTGTCTTTGTACATTATAAGTTTTTGGGCAGTTTTTGTAAGCTCCAAAAATTCTTCTTTAGAAATACTTTCATCTCCAAGGGCGATTTCGTAAGAAAAATCCATCATATCATCCAAGGTAAATGTGCCTATGGATTTGTTTTCAAAGAGTTCCTGAAAGTTGAATTCGCCTTTAGAATGGGCTCTTAGAACAGCTTTTGGTATAACTATATTTTTGAGAGTTTGCGGAATAAGAATATTGATATCTATTTTTGCCAAAATAGCACTAAGTTGAGAAATGACAATCAAAAGCTCACCCATAGAAAGGATTATAGGCATTTTACCCTCTGAAAAAGCATATCTGTTTAGTGGTTCAAAATAGTTCCCTGCCAAGTAAATCTGATCCGAAATTTCTTTTTTGATGATTTCTTTTTTGTCATCTGTTTCAATAAATAATTCTGAAAAATCCATTATCGGGACTTCAGGATGCTTGCAATCTACAATATCAACACTTACTGAAAACTCACTCTGGGAGAGTTCTTCAATCCTAATTAAAGGTCTATAACGATATCGCCTTGTGGCTATAGAATCGAACCATATTTTCAGGCTTTTTCCAACATTTGCCTCGTTTTTTAGCATTCTGAACGGTTGATTTTTAATTAGATAATTCAAAATGGGATTGATTTTGAATGCGGCGCCTTTGATAAATATAAATTTGTAGACGATATAATTTACAAAATAATCCAAAAACTCTGTCGCAAATTCTTTTCCGTAAAGATTTGAGCCTTCGAAACTGAAATTCTCAGGCATCAAAAGTCTTTGAGCATCAATAAGTTCTTGCGTATGTTCATTTAAGTTCAAAAATCCGTATTTGATTTCAAAAATGTCACCATTCTCAAGTACATAAGGTCTGAAATAGAGGTTTTTTACCATTTCTTTTGCCAGAAGCGAAGTGTAATTCAAAAATTTGGCAGAAGGGGTGAACATTTCATCTTCACCCAATTTTGACAGATTGAGGAAATAATCAAAAATAATATCAACTGCAACTTCAAGCCCTGCTTCTTGCTTCCATTCCAGATTTCCGTCAACAAAAACAGGAATTTTTCTGACTTCTGTTTTGTACCGATACAAAGAACCTTTTGATTTTAAAAAGAAAGAAAAATTATTTGAGGGCGATACGAAAGCTTTTAATGTACCTTTTTCATTTTTATAAAAATAATAATTTGTGTTTCGAATAGGTGCTATATTTTCGTTGAAAGCAAGCCCTTCGAACTCTTCATCGATTTTTTCGTAAATTGACAAAAGTTCTATTTTAAAATTTTTGCGAGGGAAAAAATCGGGATTCTCAGGCAATAATTCGAACATGTCATCCAAATTTGATTTGTCTAAAACTATTGCAGGGATTTTTTCTTGCCCATTGATACATTCTATTTTTGCTTTTACATCTTGGACATTGCAAGCATTTATGATGTCTTCTTGATTGATTGCCTTCAAATCAAACAGCAAAGTTGGTTCTTTGTCTAAATCCTCTGCTATTGCACTAACCACAGCATAAAACAGGCTTTTATCTATCTTTAGATTTGATTTCATTGAAAATTCTTGAGGAGTTTGAGGGACCAAATTAACACCAAAAGTCTCTAAAGATTGCAATACAGAGGCATTAAGGTTTCTAAGACCTAAAAAATTTCTAAGCAATGGTTGTCTTTGAATTATTTCGATGAATTTTTGGATATCACCCGAAGACATTGGCCTGAAGGTGACTTTTACTTCATATTCCTTGTCATCTCTTTCTAAAAGTAAAGTGGCTTTGCAAGTCTCGTAGGAGGTTTGTTTGACCAAAAAATCCGTTGATATTTCACTCTCTTTTTTTATAAAAAGAGGAATAATTTTTGCTAAAAAATATTTCCCGCTATTTGTTTTCATTGTTTTTTGTAAATTCCAAAATTATATCCCTAAGCCAATCTCTACCTAATACAAGTGACTGCCAATCCAAACTCTCTTCAGGTGAATGCATATTATAAATGTTAGCAAGTCCAACCAAAAGTGGCAAGAACTTTACGCCTTTTGAGTTTATTTTTTCATTAGATAGCACATGGGTTTCCGCTCCAGCGTGGAAACTAGAGACTTTAGCGTCTATGCCCAAATTTTGGGCAGATTTTTTTACGACTTGTGTCAATGTTGAATCATTTGATTTAACAAAAGGTTTTAAGTGTTTCTGCACGATTATATCGATTTTTATACGGCGTTCATATTTCGCAACAAGAGTGTCAATGTTTTTTTTGATTTTGTCCACAAGCTCTTTTTCAGCATCAGGATCAGAACTTCTCAAGGAATAAACGCAATAAGCTTCTTGAGAGATTATATTGGTCATTGAATTTCTTGAAGTAGTTTCCATAATGACCTCTGTAGCAAGTTCTTTTGGGATTTCTTTGGATTTGAAAACATCTTTAATTTTTTCGCCAAGATACATGCCTGTACTTCCGCCTATAAAAGAAGCTGCATTGATTGATGTGATAACGCCTGTTTCGTCTTTTTTGTATACACCTTGAGGAATGCTGCAATCAAGTTCTGACAGTACTTTTAAGGCATTTACTCTTGTTGTGTCAGCTATGTCAATCCCGGAGTGTCCGCCTTTGCCTGAATGGACTTTGATGAAAATATTTGTATAACCTGCACCGCAATTGTCGATTACTCCAAGTTTGTCCCCATCAAGAATGAGAGCATATTTGGAAGAAAGTTTTTTGGTGTCAAGTTCTTTAATCCCTGTCATAGAGTGTTCTTCATCCCTTGTAAAAGTTATTTCGATAGGGCAATGATGAAGGTTTGAATACAAATTCGACATTTCAATTGCAACATCAATTATTGCTGCTATTCCTGCTTTATTGTCAGCCCCAAGAGTGCGTTTTTTGTCGGTTTCGATGAATTTATCTCTCAAGACCAGATTAACCGAATCTGAACCGCCAACTACATCCATATGGGCTGAAAGCAAAATGGGTTCTGTGTTTTTGCAATCAGAACTTGCTGGGATTTTGGCGATTATATTACCATAAGAATCAAATTTAGAGTCAATTCCATGGATTGAAAGTATTTCAGAAATCGTCTCGGCCAACTCTTGTTCTTTAAAAGAAGGAGAAGGGATTTCTGCCAAATCAACAAATAAATCGATTACTCTATGTTTTTTTCTTATATCTCGTAAATTCATATTAGACCTTTTGGAAAATTTCATATTATAATTAATTATAGATGAAAGCATGGAGCATAGGCAAATGGAAGAAAAAGAATACTCTTTTAAAATTAAAAAAGGCGACGTAGAAATTGAGTTAAAGTCTACTGATACAAGATTCGTTGAAGAACAACTCGACAAATGGCGTGAAATGCTGCTCAAAAAATAAGGGTTAAATTTTGCACACTTATACTTTGACAATAACAAAAGAAGATTTTTGGCTGGAATTTAAATCTGAAGACAAAAAAATTATAGAAAAAGAGCTTGGGATTTGGATTACTTCGGCTGCAAAACTTTTGGAAGAAACAATAACAGAAAACCCTATAGAACCTGCCGAAAAAGAAGTTTTGCCAGAAAAAGTCGAACTCGGGAGTATAGTTCTTGATGAAAAAAAACCAGCCCCTGAAGTTGTTAAATCTTCTGTAAAGGCTGAAATAACAGAGACTTTAGAACCTGAAAAACCTGCGAAAGTCCAAAAAGAAAATTTTCCTACAGTTGAAGAAAAACCTCAGCATTACAAAATTTCTGATGAAACAAAAGAAATTTTGCAAAGAGCTATTCATAAACCGCTCCCAAGCATGAATGAAATGCTAAAGCCCGAACCTGAAACTGAATCCCCAACTCCAGAATCTATAAAGCCCCAGCCAACTCCTGTCCAAAAGGTAAAACCTGTTATGCCTGCTACACCTTTTCAAAAACCTGCGCCAGAAACAGTGGAAGAGCCTACACCTGTTGTGGTTGAGCCGCCTCAGGATTTTACGACTATTTATAATCAAAAAATTGCACAAGAAAATAACAGTACGGATAGATTTGCACAACTTTTGAGCCTTTCAAATATTCGTAACAAATTCGACTGCCTGATTGCTTGTGCTTATCATTTGGTCGAAAGAGAAAATTTCGAAAGATTTACCCTGAAGCAAATTAATACACTTTCAAAAGCCCTTTTGGAAGAAATTATCGAGCATGATACCTTGAAAGAAGCTTTGGAAAAGAGATTTATCAAGATAGTTCCTGATTATACAGGAATAGCAACGACAATGGAGTATACTTTAACAGATCAGGGAGTGCAATATTTTAAAGATGTCATCGCAGAAGACTAAAACAGTAGCTGTCGCAATGAGCGGCGGCGTTGATAGTTCCACAACGGCCGTGCTTCTTAAAGAGCAAGGCTACAGAGTAATTGGTTTAACAGGCATAATGAGAAAAGGGCAGGATGTTTCACAAAGAGCAAAAGCTGTTTGTGACAAATTCGGCATGGAGCATTATACGCTTGATGTTTCGGATTATTTTCAAGAAGAAATTGTAGATTATTTCAAAGACAGCTACAAAAATGCAAAAACGCCAAATCCTTGCATAGTTTGCAACAAAAAAGTCAAATGGGGCAAGCTTTTTGACTATGCCATAAATGAACTTGGCGCAGATTATTATGCAACAGGGCATTATGCCAAAATTGAAAAAAGGGGTGAAAGTTTTGTACTTAAAAAAGCAAAAGACCCCAAAAAAGATCAGCTTTATTTTTTGTTTGAATTGTCTCAAGAACAGCTCTCAAGAACAATTTTCCCAATGGGGGATTTTGAAAAACCTGAAGTTAGAGAAATTGCACAAAAATACGATATTCCCTCAAAAAATACCAAAGACAGCCAAGATATTTGTTTTTTGCTTTATCCTGACACGACAAAAAAATTCTTACTGCGAGAATTTGGTGAAACTCAAGGAGAATTTGTTGATATAAATACAAAAAAAGTTTTAGGCACGCATAATGGATTTTATCAATTTACAATTGGCCAAAGAAAAGGCATTGGTTTAGCGGCTGAAAGACCTTTGTACGTGGTTGATTTGGACCCTTGTGAAAATATTGTTTATGTGGGATTTGAAGAAAATCTCTACACGAATGAACTTGAAATTCAAAATCCGCATTTTCAACAGAAGGACTATATCGGTAGGGAATTTACAGCCTCAGTGAAAATCCGATATAATACTACAGCCAAAGAAGCATTGATTATTCCAGACAAAGATAAAATCAGAATAGTTTTTAATACACCACAAAGTGCTGTAACAAAAGGACAGGCTGCTGTAATATATGATGAGGCAAATACTTTTTTGATTGGCGGAGGGTGGATAAAATAGGCCTCCAAAAATAACATGATATAATTTATTATTAGAAATATGGGGTTGAACTTGAGCATGAAGAAAATTTTATTAACGGTTACTTTGTTTTGTTTATTGATTACAAATGCATTTGCTTATAGTCCTACAAAGCTTTATGATGATGTTTGGACACTTGTAGATGCCAAATATGTTGATCGAAATACAAACACTCAAGATTGGCAAAAATGGCGTCATAAATACGAAAATAAAATCAACACAGATGCTGATGCAAAAGTTGCCATAGAGACAATGCTTGCAAGTCTTAACGACCCATATACAAGATATTTGGATGTAGAAGAATTTAAAGAAGAAAATGATTCTATAAAAGGCTCTCTCAAAGGAATTGGGGTCCAAATCGGGATAAAAGATGATAAATTGACTGTAATCGCTCCGATTGAAGATACTCCTGCCGCCAAAGCAGGATTGCAATCCAATGATCTTATTTTGCTAATTGACGGACACAGCACAAAAGGGATGTCTGTAAAAGAAGCTGCTGATAAAATCAGAGGGCAAGAAGGCACTTTTGTTAAACTTGTTGTTAAAAGAGGTGAACTTCAAAAAGAATACGATATTCAAAGACAAAATATCATTTTAAAATCAGTCAGCACAACACCTTTGAATGATATGAAAGTCCCAAATAATATGGGCTACATACGTCTTAGCACTTTCATAAATAAAAATGCCGCAAAAGAAGTGGCAGAAACTTTAGCAAAATTCAATACAAAAGATGGCTATATACTTGATTTACGTTCAAATCCAGGCGGACTTTTGACAAATGCAATAATAATTTCAGATATGTTCTTAGATGGCGGAAAGATAGTCAGCACAGTAGATAGAGACGGCTATAAAGAAACCCAGAGAGCAACTTCAAACAATATTACCGATAAACCTCTTGTTGTACTTATTAATGGCGGTTCTGCAAGTGCAAGCGAAATTTTAAGCGGTGCACTAAAAGACAACGGAAGAGCTACTTTGGTTGGAACAAAAACATTCGGAAAAGGTGTAGTTCAAGAAATTAACAAACTTTCTGATGGTTCAGGCGTAAATATCACCACGCAAAAATATCTTACTCCAAATGGTACTGATATCCACCAAAAAGGTATAGCACCTGATGTTGAAGTCAAAATGACTGAAGAAGATATCACTCAAAAGAGAGACCCTCAACTTATTAAAGGCGAAGAGGTTTTAAACCAACTTATTCAAAAAGCAGCATCTCAAAAAACTTGTAATGTAATTTAATTTTTTGTTATATTGAAATAACTACACAATGAGATGATTGCAAAATGACTAGCTTAGAACTTTTGATGCCTGCGGGCAATATAGAAAAACTCGAATATGCAATCGAATATGGGGCTGATGCCATATATTTGGGGCTTACGGATTATAGCCTCAGGACAATGCGCTCCGGGGATGTCATAACTCAAGAAAATCTTAAACAAGCAATCGAAATAGCACATTCTAAGGGTAAAAATGTTTATTGTACGCTCAATATTTTTGCTCATAATCATAATATTTCAAAACTTGAATCTGATTTGGAAATCATAAAAGATGCAAACCCCGATGCGATTATTTTTGGTGATTTGGGCGTTTATAATCTTATTAAAAAATGTCTTCCAGACATGCCTTTGCACGTTAGCACACAAGCAAATACTCTTAATTATGAAGCTGTAAAATTCTGGCAAGATATGGGTGCAACCCGAGTTATTTTGGCAAGAGAATTGGCATTGAAAGAAATAGAAGAAATTCATAACAAAGTCCCTGATATGGAGCTAGAAATGCTTGTTCAGGGCGCACAATGTGTTTCTTATTCCGGCAGGTGCCTTTTGAGCGATTCTATGACGCATAATGAACGCAAATCCAATCAGGGATTTTGCGCACAGCCTTGTAGGTGGAAATATTATTTGGTAGAAGAAACTCGTCTGTCTGAGCCTTATGAAATAGGCGAAAACGAACATGGTACTTATATTTTGAGCCCAAAAGATTTGGCTCTGATTAAATATTTGCCTGAGATTGCAAAAGCAGGCATTTGTTCAATCAAAATCGAAGGGCGTACAAAAAGCATGTATTATGCGGCAAATGTTGCCAAAACTTATCGCATAGCACTTGATGCTATGAAAAATGAACAATCTTACGATGCAGATGTATTGCTCTCAGAACTCAAAAAAGTCGGAAATCGTGGCTTTACTACAGGTTTTGCTCTCGGTAAAGTTCCTGAAGATGAGTACCGCTATGAGTCATCAACTTCTTCCCAAGGAGCAAGATTTTATGCGATAATAAAAAATAAGGATGAAAATGGCTACTTGTGCAAAATGAAATATAAGCTCGAAAAAGGTGAAAAAGTAGAAATTTTTAATCCGAAAAATCAAAGTGAGGCAGAGGTTTTAGAGATAAAAGACTTGTATGGTAACGATTTGGATGTTGCCAACACTAATCAGGAATTGTATCTGAAATTTAACCAAATTGACTGGCTGGAAAATGACTGTGATATGGCAATAATAAGAAGTGTAGGAGAATAAAATGTTTTTAAAAGCCGATTTTGTACTTGAGAATGTTTTGAATATAGATTTGGAAGAAATGAAAAAAAGAGGCGTAAAAGGCTTTGTTTTTGATCTCGATAATACTCTTATGGCACCTAATACAGGTGTTTTTAGAGAAGATATCAAAGCTTGGCTTGATATTCTTATGCAAGAATTTAAAGTTGCTATAGTAAGCAATAACCCTATTCCTTCTTATGAGAAAAAAGTCAGAGAAGTCGTTGATATCCCAATTTATTTCAAGGCAGGCAAGCCTCGTCGTAAATTTGTAAAACAAGCTTTGAAAGAACTTGGAATTTTGCCAAAAGAAGCTGCTATGGTCGGTGATAGGCCTCTTACAGATATTTGGGTGGGGCAAAGACTGCATATGGTAACGATTTTGGTCGACCCACTCAGAAAACATCATGAACATCAGGTAATCAAATTTTTGAGAAGTCTTGAGCGTTCTTTTGTCAAAAATGCAGGACCTTATTAGGTTAGTTAACATTTTTTAACAATTAATTAAAATGGTCAAAATAGGCATAAATACTGATTTTACGTCTTGCTCATACACGCTTGAATATTTACAGAGTATATACTCCGTAAATATTTTTGGATGAAAAAAAAGATAAGTTATAACGAAAAAGGCAATTTTTTACGATTGATTGTTTTTATTAAAGTATGAGATACGGGATACGGATTAAAGAAAAAAATTAAAACTGGGAATTGTTTCGCAAATTAGGGTAAATTTCAGATTAAGAGGAGATAAGAGAAGACAAAAACATTTAAACCAAAATTGGTTTGTAGTTACTACAGGCTAATCGCTGAAAAAAGCAAACATAAGTTTTGTAACAAATTTATGAATTATTGAAAAAAGAGAGACAGATTATTTTTTATTAAATTATGGGGAACTTTGGCATATTTGCCATAACTAAATTTGGGTAATAAGAGAATAAAATTTCAGAGGAGAATGTAAGAATGAATGTACAATTAATAGTCAATAATCCACAAATAACACCTCTAAAACCTATTGGGTTTGACAAGGTTGCATTTGGCGGATTAACAGCAAAACCATTAGAAATGAAGACTTCAAGTAACACAAAGCCAACAAGCAATGTAGAGATTTCGTCAGAAGCAAAAATAGCTGATCTTGTAGCAGCAGGATTATCAAAAGAAGTAGCTGAGAAAATTGTACAAGCTAAAGCTAAATATGAAACAGCTCGCGATAATGGTATTGCAAGTGCATATGATCCTAATCTTCAAAATGTTATAAAGCACAACTTTAAAAAGGCTGTTGGAATTATTCCAGATCCTGCTAAAGAAGAAGCAACTTTAGGAAATGGTGCTGAAGTTATTCAAATGCCATTAAAAGAAGAACCACTAATGGCAGTAGGTCAGTAAAAAATAACCTTACACAAAGAACTTGAGAAACTTCGTGTAATTTCAAGATTCAAACAAACAACATTCTTATTCTCTCTCATCTCTCTTTATTTAAAAAATATTTTGTGATATTTTCGAGATATGTTCACAGGACTTGTCGAAGAAATTAGCAAAATACAAGTCCTTGCAACCCACGCTAGTGGAGCAAGGCTTTTTCTTTTGTGTACAAAAATTCTTGACGACCTCAAAATTGGTGACAGCGTTGCTGTGAATGGGACTTGTCTGACAGTTACTTCAATCGAAAACAAAACTGTATGCTTTGATGTAGCAAAAGAAACTTTGAATTTGACCAATATCTCCAAGCTAAAAGCTGGCGATAGTGTGAATCTTGAAAGAGCTATGCTTGCTAATGGGAGATTTGGCGGACATATTGTTTCAGGGCATATCGACGGGATGGGCAAATTTGTACGTAAAAACTTCGATGGAATGGCATATATTATGGACTTTGAAGCACCAAAAGAAGTCGCAAAATATATAATCAAAAAAGGCTCAATTTGTATAAACGGAATCAGCTTAACAATTGCAAAAATTGAAGGAAATATTTTTAGTCTCTCGATAATCCCTCATACGTTTGAAAACACAAATCTCAAGGACCTTAAAAGCGGTGATTATGTAAATTTAGAAGCCGATATGATTGCAAAATATATTGAAAAATTCACTTCTTCAGCGGATAATGCAGTTATCACAGAAAGTTTTCTTTTGGAGAATGGATTTTGAAATTTAATACAATAGAAGAAGCTATAGAAGATATAAAATTGGGCAAAATGATAATCGTTGCTGACGATGAAAATCGTGAAAACGAAGGCGATGTGATTTGTGCATCTGAGCTTATAACTCCTGATATGGTCAATTTTATGACCAAAGAATGCAGAGGACTTATTTGTCTTTCAATGACGCAAAAACGTGCGTCAGAATTGAACCTTAACCCAATGGTAGAAGCCAATACCGACCCAAAAGGCACAGCTTTCACAGTAAGCATAGACGCTGACCCAAAGTTTGGCGTAACAACAGGTATTAGTGCTTCTGATAGAGCAACAACAATAAAAATTTCAACAGACCCAAGAACTCAAGCATTCGATTTTAGAAGACCGGGGCATATATTTCCTCTTATCGCAAAAGACGGCGGAGTTCTCAAAAGAGTTGGACACACAGAAGCTAGTGTTGACTTGGCAAGGCTTTCAGGATTGACACCATCAGGCGTAATTTGTGAAGTTATGAATGAAGATGGTTCAATGGCAAGGCGTGATGACCTTTTTGAGTTCGCCAAAAAACATGATTTGAAATTCGTTACAGTTTCACAGCTAATTGCTTATCGAATTCAAAAAGAACGCTTTGTACAAAGAATTGTTCAGGCAAAATTGCCGACAAAATTCGGCGAATTTGAGATTTATGGATACCTCAATACCCTTGATAATACAGAACATGTTGCTATTGTAAAAGGTATGGGGCAATCACAAAATGAAACAGGCAAAATTCCTTACGTAAGAATGCATTCAGAATGCCTTACGGGAGATATTTTTCATAGTCTAAAATGTGACTGCGGAAATCAACTGGAATCAGCACTTCAAATAATTAATGACAAAGGCTATGGTGCTTTGGTTTATCTTAGAGAGCACGAGGGCAGAGGAATTGGGCTTTTGAATAAGCTTAAAGCTTATGTCTTGCAGGATCAAGGACAGGATACTGTTGAAGCAAATATTTCACTTGGATTTGAACCCGATTTGAGAGATTATGGAGTTGGTGCCCAGATTTTGTTGGATTTGGGATTTAATAAAATCAATCTTATTACCAATAACCCTACCAAAATTATTGGTCTGGAGGGCTATGGTCTTGAAGTTCAAGAAAGGGTATCATTAAAACCTGAAATCCAAGAATTTAACAAAAATTATATGCAAACAAAGAAAGATAAGATGTGTCATCTTTATTAGCGGATGCAATCCGAAACTGAAGTGATTGGCAAGCATCAAGAAGGAGAACAATATGGTAAAAATACTAGAAGGCAAATTAGTTGCTGAAAATGAAAAATTTTGTATAGTAATATCTCGTTTCAACGAATTTATCGGTGGAAAATTGCTTTCAGGTTGTATAGACAGCTTGAAAAGGCATGGTGTTGCAGAAGGTAATATTGACGTGGCTTGGGTTCCTGGGGCGTTCGAAATCCCTTTGGCAGCCAAAAAAGTTATAGCAAAATACGATGCTGTAATAACTTTGGGCGCAGTAATCAGAGGGAATACACCTCATTTTGATTTTGTTGCATCAGAAGTTTCAAAAGGTGTCGCGCAAGTAGGATTGGAAGCTGGAAAACCTGTAGTGTTTGGTGTTTTGACAACAGATACAATTGAGCAAGCAATCGAAAGAGCAGGGACAAAAGCTGGGAACAAAGGTTCTGAAGCTGCTGAAACTGCTATCGAGATGGTTAATTTACTAAAAAACCTCTAATTAAAAGATTGCTTCGTCGTGTTTTTAATAAAAGTCATTGCGAATAAAGTGAAGCAATCTCAACCACTCCTCGCAATGACAGATTTATTAAGGAGTAAACTATGAAATGCCATATCAGCGTAGATAAAGCGTTCGATTCAATTTTTAAACAACCTCATTGGGCAAAAAAACTCATTATTGGGGGCGTTTTATCTTTATTAGCAACACTTTTTGTGAATGTTTATGCACTTTTATACTTGCCTCAAATTCTTGTAAATGTTGCTGTAGCTATTTTGCTTTTCAGTTTAGGAATTGTTGGAGTTATAATTCATTTTGGATTGACTTGTCTGCTTATGGGGTACAACATAAAATTTGTGAATAATGCACTTAATAATGTTCAAGAAGTTCTTCCTTGCTGGGTTAACTTTAAAGGTTTATTTGTAAATGGCGTAAAATGGCTTGGAATAAGCATTATTTATTATATTATGGTCATCGCAATCAGCGTGGTTTTGACAGCAATTTGTATGATACCGTATTCTTCCAGTCATATTTGGTCATTTTTGCTTTTAATTCCTACAGCGTTCATAGTTGTTGCAGGGGCGGTTTTGCCTTTAATTGAAACTATGTTTGCCAGAAATTTAGAAATTTCAGATGCGTTTAATCTGAAGCACGCTTATAATGTGATAACCAAAAATTTTGGTCAGTATATGATTTTGCTTTTGACAACTTTTGGGATTTATCTTTTGGCTCTAATTCCTTACACATTGAGTACAATTACTATTGTAGGTGTTATTCTTGTGCCTTTCTTGGCTTTTATCGTAAAGCTTTTGGTAAGAAATTTATTTGCTCAATTCTATAAAAAAGCATTGGAAAAAGAAGGCATTTAGAATGGGAATTATTAATTTTACGAAGATGCAAGGACTTGGCAATGATTTTGTCATTGTTGAGGAAAGTGAACTTTCAAAAGTCGAAATTTCTCGCCTTGAATTAGCCAAAAAGATTTGTGACAGAAGGTTTGGCATCGGAGCTGACGGACTTATAATAATTTCAAAAGGCACAGATACAGACCTTGCTTGGGATTTTCATAACTCTGATGGGACAATCGCCGAGATGTGCGGCAATGGGATGAGATGTTTCGCAAAATATGTTTTTGAAAAAGGCATCATAACAAAAAATAAATTTAGTGTAAAAACCCTTGCAGGAGTAATAATCCCCCAAATAAATCAAGATGGAACAGTTACAGTAAATATGGGGAATCCTATTTTTGAACCTGCTGGTGTCCCTGTAATTTCTGATAAAACACCTGTTTTGAATGAAAAAATACTAGCCAAAGGCAAAGAATTTGTTTTCAATGCGATAAGTATGGGAAATCCACACTGTGTGATATTCTCTGGCAAAAATACAAAAGAGCTTGCCCTTGAATATGGTAAAAGCATTGAATATGACTCAAAATTTCCTAAAAAAACCAATGTCGAATTTGTAGAGATTTTGTCAAAAAATGAAATTAAAATCGATGTTTGGGAAAGAGGCTGTGGTATTACACAAGCATGTGGTACGGGTGCTTGCGCCTCTGTTGTGGCCGCAATTTTAAATAATTTAACGAATAATGAAGTTGTTGCCAATCTACCAGGAGGGCAGCTGAAAATCAAATGGGAAGGCAGCTTGGACGATTTGGGGCAAAATGTATTTATGAGCGGTGCGGCAGAATTTGTTTTTTCTGGCAAAATATTGTTATAAAAATTTTTTGTTTATGATAATATCTACAAATAAATAAAAAAAACTTAATAGGAGAACTGAAATTGAGAAATTACGAAATACTATTTATTATCAAGCCAAATTTAGATATGGACGAAGCTGATAAAGTAATAGATGCTTTAGAGGTTACAATCAAAGAATTTAGCGGCAAAGTTGAATGCGTTGACAAAATGGGACGTAAAAAACTTGCTTATGAAATCAATAACTTCAAAGACGGATTTTATTTAACTTTGAAAGTTTCTTTCCCAGAAGAAAAAATAGTTGATTTGAAAAGAAATTTAACTTTGAACGAGAATATTATCAGATTTATGGTACTTGAAACTTCAAAAATAAAACAAGCTTAAAAGGAGAAACCATGTCGCTAGCAAAAGCAGTATTGCAAGGAAAAGTAGTAAGAAAACCTGAAAAAAGATTTTCGTCTAACAATGTTGCCGTGACAAGTTTCGCTATAGATATTTCGCCTAATGAAGATGAATCAATCATCAGGGTCGTTACATTGGGCAAAAACGCCGAAATCGCTGAACAAAAACTGTCTCAAGGTGTTGTGGTTATAGTAGAAGGTCGTTTACAAACCAACACCATTAAAAATGCAGATGGCGAGGACAAAAAAGTTGTCGAATTAGAAGCTCAAAATTTCGAAGTGTTAGGAGCCTCTAGCGGAGCAAAATCAGAATCAAAGGATGAAGATATTCTTCAGCTTTCAGACGAAGATTTTTCAGATGACTTAATAGGCGAAGATGAAATCCCATTCTAGAAAGGATTACCAATGATTAGAAGATCAAATGTCGATAAGAAAAAACGTAAAAGTTGCAATTTCTGTGCAGATAAAGTTGAAGCTATTGATTATAAAGATGCTTTAAGACTTAAAAGATATCTTACAGAGCGTGGAAAAATTCTTCCAAGAAGAATTACAGGTACTTGTGCATTACACCAAAGACAGCTTGCACGTGCCATCAAAAAAGCTCGTGAAGCAGCTTTCATTAATTACGTTTTTGAAGGTTAATCGTATATAAATATTAAAAAAGAGCTTGCTGAAAAGCAGGCTCTTTTTTAATATTTATTCCACACCCGTAAATATTAAGCTCCTGTAAAATCGAAGATTTTTACGTCGCTATCGTTCAGTTTCTCTAAAGTCAAAGCTCATGCTTAGCCTTTAGTTCCACATCAGTGAATATTAAGCTGAGAATTGAGTTTTAATTGATGATAATTTTTCTTCAAGTTTTCTGATTATAACATCTGAAGATTTACTGACATCAATACTTCCTAAAACATCATATCTTTGTTTAACAGTTAATTTGTCTATGCCCATTTTCCAGCAAATATCATCAACAAGAGCATCAGGCGTCATTTCTTTATTATTAATTATAATAACAGGTTCTTTAGCAGCATCTAAAATAATAGGTTTAATAACTGTTTGTGCCACAGGTTTAACTGCTGGTTCAGGTTTAATATCTTGAGCTACAGCTGGAGCTACAATTGGTTTTAAAGCTGGTGCTAAAGTCGGTGCTGTTTCTTCAGTTTTATCAACATTATCTAAATAGGAGAAGAAGTTGAATTTTTTTGCTTGTATAGCATTAATATCAAATTTGTCTGCAGTTTTTACCACATCTGTAGTGTTTGCTGCAGCTACAGATTTTTCAGTTGCCACTGGTTTAGCTTCAGGAACTACTACAGGTGGTTTCACAGGTGCCGGTGTTTCATCTTTTGTTGTAGACAAGAAAGACATATCGACATATTTACCGAATAAGTTGTTGAAATAATCTTGAGTTTCAAAAGTTTGAATACCGCCTGATTTTTTGCCGTTAGCTAATTGAACTTCAAAAGTACCATAAACTCCATTTTGTCCATCAGCGTTTTGCATAGAGGCCAAGTCAATTGATTTGATGAAATCTGTATTGATTTTGGCACCGTTCAATCTGTCTGTAGCATTTATTGCTTCAAAGATAATTCCTTTTTCTTGCAATTCTGCTTTAGAAACAATGCCATCAGCATTCAAGTCTAAGGCTTTTAAGCTTTTAAAGCTTGTATCAAGAGTATCATTGATACCAAGAACTTCTTTTGCGCCATTGATTTTGCCGTCTTTATTTTCATCAACGCCCATAACATAATCAACGCCGTTTATATTTACAATATAAGGGTCAATTAGAGCACCATTTTGACTGAGCATAGAAGCTTTGATATGACCGTTTTCATCAAACATATCATCAGGTGTTGCTCCTTCAGGCAAAGTACCGTAGAAGCCTTTGAACCAAGGGAAATACTCTTCCCACCAAGGATTTTTACTTGCGCCAGGTCCAAGCTCTACAAGGTTTCTTGTGACAGGAGAGAAAACTTCTTTAAGAAGAGCTTTTTGTGAATCAGTCAAATTAGCAAGATTACCACCTAATGCAAGACTTTTGCCGTAATCTGTTTCAAGAGCTGCAAGCATATTTAGTCTGAAGATGTATTCTTGAGTATTAATATTTTGTACTACATCCAAAGCCGCAGAAGCTTCAAATAATTCCATTTCGGCTCTAGAGCGGTCTTCCATTTTTGAATAAATTTGAACAAAAGCTTGGTGTTCACTTATTTTATCTACGAAGTTTATAACTTTAGGATCTTCGCTGAAATCCATTTGAAATTCTACGAATTTGCCTGAGGTAAGATCTTTGTATGAAGCGGCTACATTTCCATTAATCCCTCTTGGATTGAAATACGCTCTGAATTCTCTTATGAAATAATCAGTTATATTTTCGGCATTGCTTTTGTTGAAGTTTTCAATCCAGTATTGTTCCATTATGCTTGCGGTTACTTCAGCAATATATTTTGATGCTTTTGTTTTATCTGCCAGAGGGTCATTAGTAGTCAAAATCATACCTTCGACACTTTTGGCTAATTGAGCAACTAAAGAATCATCATCCTGAAGGTTCTTTAAGTGGCGAATATCAACTTCCATTCCGCCTGTAACTTTATAATTATTAGTAAATGAGTTCCAAGCTCCTGAACCATCCATATCTTCAAATATATGATTATATACATGTGCTTTATCTGCACTACCGCAAGGATCCATTGTAAAGTCTATTATAAGCTGTTTTAAAACAGTTGTAAGAGGTTTTCCTTGAAGATCTATGTTGCAATTTCCAGATCCATCAAGGTGTATAGCAGTTGCAAATTGTTCCCATAGATGATCAGGATGATTCATAGCTGTACAACAACTTATACCACCCTGGCACCAGATATTGTGATGACTATCACGAGATTCTTCCCAATTCATAATTCCTTTTATATTAGCTATAGCATCTGTTGTTAGTGTGAATGAAGCAACACCATTAGTTACGTTTTGGTCTTTTTCTCTTATTGTAATATCTTTTCCAGTACCTACAACAGGTGTTGTTGTTTGAGGAGTATATGTTATTAAAGATGCTGCTGGAGCAGGTGGTACTAGGTCTGTTATTATTGCACTGGCAAGGCTTTTTACAAATTGATTGTCTTTAGGGAAAGCAGGACTTTGTGCAGCTAGAAAGGCAGCTATTCTTATTTCTAATTCTGCTTGAAAATTCATAGTGCCGCCATTAGTAGCTTCATCAGTATTTATATTTCCGATAGAATTATATAAATTTGTCAGATTTATTGTTCTGTTGGTTTGATTTATTGTTTTTTGTTGATATGATCCGGCTGAAATTTCTTCCCAAAAAGTAATAGTAGTTCCATCATTCAAACTATTATTCACTAATCTTTGATATTTTATGAAATCAAGCTCCGATACAAAATGTTTATTTTCAAAAGTTATAGGATAACCACCTGGGAGGCTTGATTGTGTTGTACCATTAACTATACTATAGGACATAACATTATTAGTTTTGACTATATCATCTGCATTTACTGTATATTTTGTAAACTCGTCAGGGTTGGTTCCGGTTTTTTCATATAATTCAACAGTTCCTGCATAATTATTAGTAGTTATATTAGTATATTTAGTTGCATCTGCAGCCGATGCAAAATAGAGGTCATTTACTACAGTAGTATAAGGACAAGTTGCATAAGTTTCAGCATCTCTAGCTGAATTATATTGAAGAGTAGTAGTAGCTTGGGCAGCAGTAGTAGGAGAACTCCCATTAAAAGTATAATTAGCTTTATAAGTAGTAACAGAACCATCATAAATAGCTGCTCCATCTTCTATATAGCCAAATAAATCATCATCAATAGATTTTAGAGCAGCTTGTTTTGCTGCTAAACTTTTTTCCATAGTAATTCTGTCATTTTCAGAAATTGTACTTGGTTTGATAGCTTTTAATTCCTTGGTAAATTGCTTGACAAGGTTTGTATAAACGGCTTTGATATTATCAGCATTACCATTTACACCAGCAGTGCCACTAATATCAGAATAGCGAAGACCTAATGCTTGAAGATCAGCATATGATGTTACATTAGTAAATTTATTTGTAATAGTAGCTGCGTCTTTATTATTAAATTGAGCCATTTTGTAGTCATAATAAGTTTGGTAGCTAAGTTCTTGTTGAGTGAAGCCATCGTTGGTTGGTAAAACATTCCACCCGCCTACAAAACAATTACTTGTGCCTCTTTCTGTATATCTGTAAGGATTACCATCTTTAGTCAGTTTGTAATGAAAAGAATCTGCAATTGGTGAAAGACTAGTTAGCGCATCTGCGACAGGAGTACTTCCAACCTGGGAGTTCATCATATCGCCTAGAGCCATATTATTCGTATTTGAGTATTTGTTTGCATAACTCATAATATCAGAGCCGACAATTGTCTTGTAAGTATTATAAAAGCTTGTAAAATCTTGTGTGACAGTAACACCTTGGTTAGTATCACCTAAAACATTTTCAGTTAAGAAGCTCATAGAGCTTAAGTCAATCTTATTGTAATTGAACATAGCTCCCATAAAGTTATTGTTAAATAAAGAGTTACTACTAGTAGCAGGAGTACCACCGTTGTACAAGAATTTGTGATCGTTACCACCGTAGTTATACAAATAATAATAGTTGGACATTACTTTACCTACACATTTAACATAAACACTTAACTTGTTATGTTTATCGGCAGGTAAAGTTAATATCTTTAGCTTTTAAAGGCGTTTATTTACAAAAGTTAACATTCTAAAAATGACTTTTAGTTATTCAGATTTTTTAATGAATTTTTGATTTCTGACTCAATTTGATAAACAGGCATTAATGGGTCGATGCCGTCTATTATTCTGATTTTTTGAGCAGGGGTAAGTATTGTACTTTGTTTCCAGCAAATATTATCCAAAATAGTTTCGATATTTGAAGTATCGTCGATAATTAAAGCGCTATACATACTGTTTATTTGTTTCAAAAGTATAGAACGAGTAAGGTCGCTGGTCGTTTGTGTGTTGGCTGCAGCTGCAGTTGCAGTTTTTGAAGCTGTTGCGGTAGTTGTTTTGGCTGTAGAGCCGGCTTTCACATTTGTTGCAGTTGTTCCTGTATAAGGTCTTAAGTCAACAAGCTTTCCAAACAAGTGGTTAAAATAAGCTTGATCTTCAAAAGTTTGAGAACCTTTTATAGTTTTTCCATTCAAGAAAGTCATTTCAAAAGTTCCTACAGAATTACCGTCTTTGAGAGGCTTAAGTTTTTTCAAATCAATATTATTTATCATAGAAAGATCAAAATTGTTATTTGTAAATTTTCCTGAATCATCAACAGCTTTCAGAACAACGCCGTTACTGATAAGTTCTTCTTTTGAGATTTGACCGTCTTTATTTATATCTAATTGGAGTAAGCTTTGGAAAGGATTTTCCATAGTGTCCGTAATACCGAGTATCTCTGAAACGTCATCGATATTTCCATTAGAATTGTCATCTTTACCAAAAACGTATGTGGTTCCGTTGATAACAATTTCATAAGGGTCAACTAAACAGCCATTACCTGTAACAGGAGTAGCTTTTGTATTTATGTTGCCATAGAAACCGTCAAAAGGTGCATGTGATGAAACACCGTCTTTTAATGCGCTAGGTCCTGTTGAGCTGCCTCTTTTTATAATATTAGCAATACTGGATTCATTGCTGACTTCCAATTTGTGTTCTGTATCTAATAGAGCCAAAACCTTTTCTGCTAATAGTTTTCTGAAATCGAATTCAGCAGAATTTTGAAGAGCAAGTGTTAGTGATAATTCCAAACTTTTGGATCTGTTTTTAGCTTCTTCATATTGTTTGTAATAAGCTTTAAGCTCTTGAGTGATATACAGTTTATCAAGAACATCGGCAGGCCCTAATTTATCATCTTGTGCTTGTATTCCCGAATAATCAGAAACTTTAAAAGAAGGGTCTATATCTATTATTGGATTTTTTGCTGTATTAAATTCGGGGATTGCCTGATTTATAGAATCGACAAATGTCAATTTATCATTTGTTCTTAATCCTACATAATATTGATAAAAAGGATTATTTGTATAGTTTGTTCCGAACAATTTACTTCTAAGAGTCGCCTCATTCATTGCAGCCGCCGCTGCCATGTCAGTTGGTTCGAAAATGGATGTAAAAGCAAAATCTCTATCCGCTTGATTCATAAAAACAGATATCAGGTCATTTTGTCCCTCAGTTATTTTAGTTTCAAGATTGCCTATTACGCCTGCGCCGTTTAAAGTGTTAATTTCTTTAATAACATCATTAATTTCAGTATTTGTAAGAGTGTATTCTTTGAGTCCTTGCAGTTCTCCTGAAAGTTTCTTGTATAATGCTACAAGTTTTTCTTGGTCATAAGCACCATTTATTTTGGTAGCACTCGTAAAATCAGCAGTTCCCACAAAAGCAGTTACTTTTTGATCAAGTGTTACTGTGCCTTTTGGATCAATAGGGCCATCTCCAACTAATTCATCTACGCCTCCATAAGAACTGTAATTTGCAGTAATTTTAATCCACGTAGTTGTACCAAGGGGGTTTTGATAATATACAAGAGTTCCCTCTCCAGTAGTACAACCTGTTTTTATTTGGTCATAAAGAGTTTTTGCAGCAGCATTGGCAAAATAATAAGTCCCTTCTTGAACAGTATAGTTGGGGTTTGTGGAATTTTCAGTTGCATATGTAGTTCTATTTGTATAGGTATAATACTCATTATCTTTTTGCTTATAATAAGGAACAGAAGCATTTTTTGTACCTGCATTAAGATAATTCCCCATAGGGTTATTTTCAAGACCCTGATCATAAGAATCAAAGGCATCATAAGGATTAAATCCTGCATTAGAAGTCAATTGGGCGAATAAAGTCAAAATATTTTCGCCGTTAGTAGTAAAGCCCTCAACTCCATAAGAGTTTTTGAGCCAGTATTCAATACTGTTATTTCCAAGGTTTAGAATATTATTACCTTTATAACCATATGGAAGATTAGTCAATGTAAGTGTCATAACTTAAAAATACCTTTTTCTAACTTTAACCTTATATATATAAAGTATATATGTTAGATAGGATTTCAGTTTTTATTAGTTTTGTTACATAAGTTTACAAATTTTGAACAGGTTTAGTTTTTTGATTTTTCACCTTTTTGCTAAGGCAGTTTACTTTCCTGTCGTATTTTTTATAATTTTTATCTTTGGCATCGCTCATTCCCAAAAAAGCTTGATAATTAGTCAAAGAATTTGAATAGTCATGCAGCTTTTCGTATGTTTTTGCCATCATAAGGTATGATTTTTTGTCTTTAGGATTGAAATTGACTGCTTTTTTTAGCTCCTGAATTGTCAGATTTTTTTGACCTTCTTTATAGTAAGCTTTTGCTAAATCATAATGATGGTCTGCTATTTTTTTATTTCTCGCAATAATATTTAGTCCTGCTCTGGCTTTTTTATTTTCGGCATCCAAATTAAGAGCCTTGTAAAAAGCATTTGTTGCCATATCATATTGTCTGTTCAATATAAAAATCTCGCCAATATATAGACAATCTTGCACTTCAGTCGCTTTGTTAACGGCATTTGCAAATTCTAAATCAGCTTCGTTATATTTGTTGCAAAGTAAATAAGCTTCACCTTTTATAACTGATGCAATAGGAGAAAAATCCGATTTTTTTACTATTTGAGTCAAATAAATTTGACTTGCATTATCAGATTCTGCAAGCTTAGACACTCGCAAAAGAGCCAAATATAATTGCAAATCTTTAGGATTTGCGTCAATCGCTTTTAGTAAAGCATTTTGGGCATCAAGATATTCAGCATTTGTTGTTATATAAGCCAAATCGGAAATATTTTTTGCATTATTGAAATAAGCTCTGGATAAGCCTTTTAGTGCATACGCAGAAAAAATCTGGTCATCAACAACTTTTTGATAATAAGCAATCGCAAGTTCCGGTTTATTTTCAATAAGCAGCATATCAGCAAGTTTCAAATAGCCTTCTTTGTAATCAGGGTTTATGCTCAAAGCATTTTTGAGCTCAGAAATTGCCAAATCATTATCACCGCGTTCTTGATAAATATCCGCTATCGCCAAATAAGGTTCAATATTTTCAGGTTTTATATTTATAGCTTTTCGATAAGAATTTATAGCAGCAACTTTATTGCCCTGTAAGTCATAAATTTTGCCCAAAATATTTTGCGAAACTGCACTATTTGAAAATAATGACAAAGATGTATTAATTTCGGTTAAAGCATCTGAAAAATTCGATTGTGATGCATAAGCTTCAGCCAAGCAAACATAAGCCTTTTGGCTTTTTGAATCTAAGGTGAGAGCTTTTTTGTATTTATCTATTGCATCAGGAATTTTGTTTCTTAAAAAATCCACAGAACCCATATTGCACATTGCATCGGAGTATTTTGGATTAATTTCTAACGCTTTTTTGTAATTTTCTTGGGCTTTATCAAGATTGCCTTTTTCTTGATAAACTCTTCCCAAATTATTGTAGGCTTCAGCATTTTTCGCTTTGAATTTGATTGCAAGCTCAAATTCTTTAATAGCAGAAGTCAGCAATTCATCTTTCTTTTTAATAATAGCCATATCAGAAGATGATGTTTTTAGATAATAAACCATTCCCAGTCCATTATGGGCATCTGAATTATTCGGGTCTAATTTCAGAGCTCTTTCGAATTGTTTTTTGGCTGAATCGAGTTTGTATTGTACGCAATATGCATCGCCAATTAAAACGCCACTTTTTGCCATATTGGAATCATGTTTTGATATATTTTTTGATGAAACAGTATTTTTGTCAGATTTTAATACTTTTGAATAATATGTGGTTTTTGCGTAACAAACATTATGGAATAAACAAAGTGCCAAAGAACTTACTAAAAAACCTGTTAAAACACTTCTTTTCATCGATACCTCTCAACTTCCGTCAGAACTTATTTTAAAATATATTAAAAACCTACCTGAATTCTTGTTAAATTGTATAATTTTAAAATATAAAAGTAAACAGAAAATGAATATTATGAACCACTTAAATGAGAATTCTCTGGAATTAGCCGAAGATTTCAAGCTATACTTGGAAGTTGAACGAAATTTATCGCTGCACACAGTCAAAGCTTACTGCAAGGATGTAAGTGATTTTTTGATGTGGCTTGGAACAAAAGCAGCCGAAAAAATTAATCATAAAGATATAAGAGAATATTTATCTGCAATTCAAAATAAAAATTATTCAAAAACTACACTTGCCCGAAAAATAGCTTCAATTAGGACTTTTTACAGATACCTATACAGGGAAAGACTAGTCGAGGCAAATCCTGCCGATAATATTAAAGGACCTAAAAAAAGTCGCCCTCTGCCTAAGTTTTTTACGGATAAAGAAATGGAGCAAATCCTCGATTGTATAGAAACGCAAACATCTTCAGGGTATAGAAATCGTACGATTATAGAGACTCTTTATGCTAGCGGGATGCGTGTTTCAGAGCTTTGCAATTTGGTTTTTGACAATTTGAATCTTGAGCAAAATGAAATAACAGTTTTCGGAAAAGGCGGAAAAGAAAGGATTGTCCTAATAAACAACAAGGCAAAGGATTATTTGACGAATTACCTCTCTGAAATCAGGCCAAAATTTCTAAAAGAAAAAGAAAATAAATTTATATTTTTAAATGCAGAAGGTTTTCGCTTTCAACAACAAAGCGTCAATGATATACTTAGCAATGTAGCAAAGAAGTTAAAACTTCAAAAACAGCTTTCAGCACACGTTTTAAGACACAGCTTCGCAACAAGATTGCTCGAGCACGGTGCAGATTTGAGAGTAGTTCAAGAACTTCTGGGGCACGCAAGCATCAGCAATACTCAAATTTATACGCATGTTTCGACCCAAAGACTGAAAACTGCATACATGAAAGCCCATCCGAGGGCAAAATAAGGAGAAAATATGTCAATCGCAATAATAATTCCTGCCAGATATGCTTCGACAAGATTGCCGGGCAAGCCGCTTATAGAAGTGAACGGTAAGCCTATAATTCAATGGGTTTACGAAAAATCCAAAGAATCAAAGCTTGCGGATAAAGTTATTGTTGCAACTGATGATGTCAGGATTTTTGATGCAGTCAAAGTTTTTGGCGGTGAAGTTATGATGACATCGACTGAGCATAAAAGTGGCAGCGACAGGATTTTCGAGGTGATGTCTGCTTACCCTGAAATAACTATGGCAGTAAACGTCCAAGGTGATGAGCCTTTGATTTGCCCTGAGAGTATTGATGAAGCAATCAATGCATTGCTATCTGATGAAACAGCTGATATATCAACACTTGTAAGGCAAATTAACGATGAAGAAGAAATCACTAACCCGAATGTTGTGAAAGTTGTTTTTGATAATAATCAAAACGCGTTGTATTTTTCTCGTTCGCCTATCCCTTATCACAGGAACAAAAATGAGTCTAAAACCTATGCCCATATAGGTTTGTATGCTTATAGAAAAGAAGCTTTGGACAGAATGACAAGTTTGCTGCAGTCGTTTTTGGAGCTTTCTGAAAGCCTTGAGCAATTGCGTGCTTTGCAAAATGGGATGAAAATAAAAGTTCAAATTGTTGATTATAACCCAATAGGCATAGACACTCCTGAGGATGTCGAAAAATTCAAACAAATCGTTTCTATCCTAAAATAGAGCAAAAAAAAACTCCCATAAGGAGTTAAGAAATTTTTTCTAGGAAGGGAAGGTTATATCATGTATATATATAAAAACCACTTTATATATAAAATTGCTATAATCATCTCGAATATTTACATTTAGTTACAAAACAATGACGCAATTTTTTATTCCTTTTTACTTAAAACAAATATATATCCGTTGAAAGGGAATAGATGAAAGTCGTTTCGAGTGTATCAAATAACAGTTGCAAAAATCCTTATGCTTTTCAAAAGCAAAGAAAAGTTTGTAATTTCAAAGGTTATAATTTTGTTAAAACTTTAGAGAAGGCAGATATTGATTCTATTGATGTAAAATATTTTAAAAAAGGTGTGCCTGCATTTGCAAAACATGTACCGCAAAGTTTTTTCTGTGTTCGAAAATATTTAAATGAGGCGACAAGATTTTTAGGCACAGATGGTGTAGGGTGTTGCACAAAGCTGACAATGCATGACCCTGTGACCCAAACAGGTTTATTGGCGCATGTGGACTCTGTTGAAAGACTTTTGAATGTGTTTTCAGTCAGGAATATCCAAAAGGCTCTTTTTGATGTAAATCCCGAGAATCTTTTTGTAAGACATTTGAGGGGGAGTTTTTACAGGACAGAAGATTCTATGCTAGGAGCGACTTTGGAATTTATGCAAAAATTAAAAATCCCCGCAAAAAATTTAATAGAACAAGATTTATTTTCCCATAAAGAAGGTGCAACAGGTCTTTTGATGGATATAAAAACAGGGCAAACTTACAATATATCAATTATACCAAGTCTAAAACCTCACGAGCTTGATATGTATGAAAAAAATCTAACCCCTGAAGAATATAAAATCCTTTTAAAAAATCGAAGAAATACTGATACGGTAAGAGATTATAGAGCCTATTTATCAAATATAGACGAATAATTATTCTTCCAATCCTAAATAAAGTTTATTGAAGTTTGTTACTAAAAGTCTTTCGATTACAGTTCTCTCTTCTTCTGGTTTGATGGCGGACTTAAAGAGATTATCAACTGTATATTTGTCAAAATAATCTATTTGAGAAGAGGTCAAACTTTTTTCATGGTTTGAAATAATCACATTAAGCACTTTATGCAGAGGGATTTCAAAGAATTTGTCAATAATACAAGGGTCAAAATGCGTTCCCTTACCTTCTAGTAAAACCCCTAAAGCTCTTTCAATAGGCATTTTGTCACGATAATGACGTTTGGATGTTATTGCATCAAAAACATCTGCTATCGCTAAAACTCTTCCTCCAAAAGGAATGTCGCAGCCTTTTAGATTTCTGAAATAACCTGAACCGTCATATTTTTCGTGATGAGAAGATGCGATAAACGGAACGTCTTTTAATTTTTCTTGGAATGAAATTTTATTCAAGATATCGGCTGTAATTTTTGCGTGCTCTTGAATATGTTTGTATTCTTCATCTGTAAGTTTGCCGCATTTTAAAAGAACGCTGTCTCTGATGCCGATTTTGCCGATATCATGCAGATTTGCTGCGTATTTTATAACTTCTACATCTTCATCAGAAATCCGCATTTCGATGCAGATAGCGGCGGACAAATCTTTCACTCTGCCTGAATGACCTGCTGTTATGCTGTCTCTTGCGTCGATGGATTTTGATAAGGCATCAACAAAACTTTTGAAAGAATTTTTTTGCTCCTCAAACATCATTTTCTGATTAGCGAATAGCATCGCATTTTCAATTGCTATGCCTGCACTTGAGCCGATTGCCATAAGTAAATCTTCATCTTTATCTAAGAAAATGCGATTATTTTTCTTGTTAATAACTTGTATAACACCAACCACTTGTTGATTGAGGTTTTTGAATGGAATGCACAAAATAGTTTTGGTTTTTTCAGGGCGATAAGCATCTATATCACGGTTAAATCTATCATCGTTATAAGCATCTTTGATGTTTACGCCTTCACCTGTTCTGGCAACATAGCCCGCCAGACCTTCTTGGGCAGAAAATCTTACTTCTTGAAGTTCTGCGCCGACAAGAATTTTTGCACTTAATTCATTTGTCTGATGATGATAAGTGAAAACAGTACAGGTTTGCGCATCAAGAGCAGCTTTGGTTTCACGCTCCATGATTTTGATTAGTTTATCCAAATCGGTTTCTGCTGAAATCGAACGACCGATTTTCAAAAGTGAAATCAAAGGGTCTTTATAAGGATCTTCTTCCTGTGTGATATTTTCAAGCAAGCTAAGTGTTTCAATTAAAGATTTGTTATCGGTAAGACTTTTTTTCTTGCTGACTTTGTCGTTTAGAATATTTACCCATTCTTCTTTATCAAGTTCGAAAATTATATCTTCGATTTTTTGTGAAAATACTTGCAAATCGTATGATTTTGAAAGCTCTAAAGCCTCAAGAAGACTGGATGTAGCCATCTGAAGGTAATCTTTGTGGGCATAAATATAAGCCAAATCAATATGACATTTTATTGCGTCAATATGATTTTCGATGCTGTGAAAAAGATTCAATGCTTCATGGTTTTTTTCTAATGCCAATTCAAAATGCCCGAGTTTGATATAAACTTTTGACATTATTTTTTTTAAAATTGCTTTTTCTCTGGCAGTTGTAAAGATAGGCTCAACATTGTTTTTTATTAGTTCCAAAGCTTCTTCAGGACGATTTTTGAGGGTTAAAATTTCGGCATAAGTACAATATAAAAATGCATATATTTTCGTATTCAAGCATTTTGGGGCAACTTCTAAAGCTTTATTGTAATAATATTCAGCCTTTTTTGTGTCTTTTTCGAGCAAATAAGCTTTGGTAATTTCATCTAAAACCCTTGCAAGACTGTTATAATTATCATCTTTTTTTAAAAGTTCTTTTGAAACCTTTAAAAATTTAATTGCATTAGCCGAATCTTCAACGCTGACAAAATATCTACCTAAAAGAGTCGCTGTTTCTGCTATTTCGGCATTGTTTTTGAATTTTATTTTTGTACGCAAAGAGTCTTCAAGATATTTTTGGGCGAGTGGGAAATTCTTTGCTCTTAAGTTGTAAACCGCTATATTATCTAAGATGCAGGCATTTACCATGGTATTTTTATTTGTTAATTCTTGGGCATTTTTATATAATTTCAAAGCACGTGTATAATTTTTTTGAGAATATTCAAGAATACCGAAATAAAGAATTATGTGGGCTAAAATATCATTTTTTTTAGTCCCGATTTCAAAATATGCGCTGGCTTCTTCAAGCAAACGCGTGGATTTTGCAAGATTATCTCTGGAAATGTTGAAATAAACCATAGCAATTTCTGCAACGCATAGCGCTATTTTTTCATCATTTCCGATTTCGATGAAAATTTCTTTGGCTTTTTCAAATAGGCTTAAAGCATTTTCAAAATTTCTTTTTTTAACTTCCAACAAAGCTTTATCAAACAAGGTATAAGCCTTGGTAGCATTGGCGTTCGGTAATTCAAATTTTTTCAGAAACTTTGTAAACATTCCACTCTCGACTTTTTCCCTAGATTAATTTATTATACTACAAAATCTTAACATTTCAAACAAATCTTGTCCTTTGGCTTTCATTAGATATACTATTAATATAGTTAGAAAAAGGGAGCCGGTAGAAGTGGGTTATAAAATTTTATCTAAAACAAAACTTTGCGAAGGGCAATACGAAATCGTTGTTGATGCCCCTTATGTAGTAAGGAATGCAGAGGCAGGACAGTTTGTAATTTTGAGAGTGAATGATGAAGGCGAAAGAGTGCCTTTGACTATTGCTGATTTGAATAAAGAGAAAAATGAGTTGACCATTGTGTTTATGGCAGTTGGTTATACAACAAAACAGCTTGCCAAGCTTGAAGTTGGTGATGAGATTTTTGATCTTGTAGGGCCTCTGGGTATGCCGACTCATGCACACAAATTCGGTACAGTAATCTGTGTTGCCGGCGGATACGGCGCTGCACCATGTTATTTGATTGCAAAAGCATTCAAAGATGCAGGAAACAAAGTTTATATGGTTATGGGTGCAAGAAATAAAGATTTGATTTTCTGGCAAGAAAAAATGAAAAATGCTTGTGAAGAATTGTTCATCACAACCGATGATGGTTCACTTGGCGAAAAAGGTTTTGTAACAGGCGTTGTGGAAAGACTTATGTCTCAAGAAAAAATAGACCACGTTGTTGCAGTCGGTCCTATGCCAATGATGAGAGCTGTTGCAGAACTTACACGCTCTCCCGGAATTTATACTGTTGCAAGTATGAACCCGATTATGGTTGACGGGACAGGAATGTGCGGTGCTTGCAGAGTTACAGTCGGCGGTGAAGTTAAATTCGCTTGCGTTGACGGCCCTGATTTTGATGCACATAAAGTAGATTTCGATGAAGTTATGCAAAGGCTCAAAATCTACAAAGGGCACGAGAAAGATCGTGACGAAAATTGTAATTTGATTAAACAAGCAGAAGATAAATAATTTTATAAAAGGATAAGGCCGGTTTTTATACCGACCTTTTTATTAAATCCACTTGATGCTTTTCATCAAGTGTGAAAATCACCTTCCACTCGCCCCTATCTATAATAACTCACACTATTAACCGCTTTTGAGAATAATAAATATAATCTTTGATTATATTTTTGTAGTATTTCGAATAATTTGCTTCTGAAAAATTTCCTATTCGGGGATTGTTTTTTTTGGGCATATATTTTTGCAACGATAGTACAACCATTCAAAAACCTCCTTCTTGAAAAAAATTTGCCATTAGTCTAGTTATCACATTATTCGTTATTTTAAATAAACAATCATCGACCATAGGGAGTAAATTAAATCAAGGGGATAGGCCATGTGGTTTATGTTATTTTATTCTTAAAATTAAGTCCGAATTCTTTTGTTGTGCTATAATTTTAGGAGGAGATTTGGGATGCTTAAGCAAAGAATAATAACAATATTAACCATATTTTTATTATCGCTGAACATAGCTTTTGGCTATGAACTTACGATTTTGCATTCAAACGATATCCATGGGAGAATTGACCCCATTGAATATCAGCAAGGTCAAAAACCATTAGGCGGATGGGCAAGACGTGTAGGTCTGATAAAAGATATAAAATCAAAAACAAAAAACACACTTGTATTGGATTCAGGTGATATTTATCAAGGAAGTGTTTATTATCAGCTTTTTGACGGGATGCCCGAGATGAATTTTCTTGATATTGCAGGATATGACGCTATCTGCGTGGGAAATCATGAGCTTGATAAAGGTGTTGAAACTTTCGAAAATCTTACAAAACTGACCAAAACGCCATTTTTGGGAGCAAATCTTGAGTTTAAACACAATTTTTATCTTAATGGCAAAATAAAATCCCAGATAACAAAAGATTACGAGGGCTACAGAGTAGGTATAATAGGTATGACGACCCCTGAGTTCAAGCATATCAGTGCATATTCAGATGAAATCGAATTGAGAGATTATGAAAAAACATTACAATTTCTTGTAGATTATATTCGCAATGATGTCGATTTTCTTGTTCTTCTTTCGCATAGCGGAGCGGAAAAAGACATTGAGACCGCAAAAAATACTTATGGAATTGATGTTATAGTCGGCGGTCATTCGCATACATTTATGGAAAAAGCTTTTTGCGTTAATAAACAAGGCAGAAAGACTTTGGTTGTCCAAGCAGGCGAATTTGGCGTGAAATTGGGGCGTTTGGATATAGATTTTGATGAGGACGGTATAAATAAATATTCTTATAAGTTGATTCCTCTGGATGAAAATGTGCCGTCTGACCCTCAAACAGAAAAAAAGGTCGCAAAACTTAATTCTGATGTAAATTTGATAAAAACTCAAAAAACAGGAACAATAAATGTTGATTTGGATTTGAGAAAAGAATCTTTGAACAAAAGTCTTACAAATTCAGGTGCTTTGGTTCTTCAGGCAATTGCAAAAACAAGCCCGACAGCTGATATTTCGATGATAAATTCAGGATCTATAAGAGGCAATAAAATCCTTCCAAAAGGAAAAATTTCGAAAATGGAGATTATAGAAATGCTGCCTTTTTCAAATAAAATAGTTTTACTAGAGCTAAAAGGTAGTGATATCAAGTCAATACTAGAAAATTCTGCCAGACGTTTCCCGTCTAAAAATGAAGCATTTTTACAGACAAAAGGCATTTCATACACAATTGACTTTAAGGGAGAGCCTCAAATTTTGTCAGCAGATTTAGAAAAAGTTACAAAAGAGGGAAATCGTATAAAAAATGTTAAAATAAACGACAAAGAGCTGGATGAAAATGCCACTTACAAAGTTCTTACAACGGATTATTTATTTTCAGGCGGAGACGGATATTTGCAATTTAAGCGTTTTCTTAATTCATCAAGAATGGATTATTCTGTCACAAATGCTGTTATTGATTATATCCAAGCCGAAAAAAGAGTTAGTCCGAAATGTTCAGATAAGTTGATTATAGAAGAGTAAGATGAGAATAAAAAATTCAACATTATTTTGGTTTATATTTATTGGCCTTGGAGTTTACCTGTTTTTGGGGCATAGCAATTTTCTGAATGCACCAAGTTTGGACAGAAATTTCTATAAAAATGCTTTAGAGCTTGAAAAAAGAGGAGAATACAAAGAAGCTTATTATGCTTTTAAAAAAGTATCGCCTTTTTATTTCGCATACGATGGGGTTTTGTATCATCAGGCTGATTGCGCAGCAAATATAGAAGATGAAAAAACAGCAATCAAAAAACTTGAGACACTTATAACAAAATTTCCTAAATCGAAGCTTTTGCCTGCTGCACATTATAGGCTTGGACAAGCTTATATGAGAGCTGGCGAGACTAGATTGGCAGAAAAAACTTTTCGAAAAATTGCAGAAAAATACCCTGATTCAGAATATAAAATTGCTGCATATTATTATGTCGGCACAATTAATAAAAAGAAAAATTTGCCGTATTCAATTGATTTGTGGAAAAAATACATCGAGATTTCTCCATCAGGTCGTTTTGGAGTTGAATGCATAAAGGAGCTGAAAGATTACAATGCGAGTTTGAGCAACAATGACAGACTGAATATGGGTATAACTTATTATTCGGCAGAAAGATACGGGAGTGCAATTGAGCAATTGCAGGTTATCTCAAAGCAAAAGGCATGGTGTTATTTGGCAAAATGCTATCTCAGAACAGGTCAAAAAGATAAAGCGATGGAAACAATCAAAACGGGCTTGACCACTTATGCAAAATATACTTCAAAAGATGATTTGCTTGAAATTATAAAATTGTATTCAAATATAAGTCCAAAAACCAAAGTCGAAACTTGGGGAGAGCTTTCAACTTTGAGTCAAAATACAAAAGCTCATGATTATGCTCTTTATAATTTGGCAAAAGTTTCGTCTGATGATAAATCTTTACTCATTTATCGACAAATTATTAAAGAATATCCGCATGGTGATTTTGCCTCTGATGCAATGTGGGAAATGATGTGGGACAATTATAAACACAAAAAATATAAGCAAGCACTCAAAATTGCAAAAATGCACAAACGCAAATTTAACAATACCAATGCCTCGGCTAAAGTTTTGTTTTGGACGGGCAAAATACTTGAAAAACAAGGCAAAAATCAACAAGCCATAAATTGCTACGAGGAAGTTTTAGAAAACTACAATACAAGTTATTATGCTTTTCGCGCAAATGGTCGTATAAAGGGACTTAAAAATCAAAGAGATCCTATGTGGTCGGTCAAAAATTCAAATAGACTCAAAGACTCAATTTTTAATATAAATAACCCCTATCCTGCTTACAAAATGTATGCAAAATACGGTCGAGAATTTTTAGAGCTTGTCGAAATAGGTGATTTTGAATTGGTATCAGCTTATGATATTACTGATGAAATTCTAGAGAGCTGGGTGGCATTCAAAAAAGAAGAGGCTTCAATATCTTGCCTGAAAGCCAGAAATATTATAGATGAACAATACCCCAATCCTGATATTACTAATGAAATATGCAAACTTGCATTCCCTTTGTATTATGTCGAAGAAATAAATCTTGCATCCAAAAAGAATAGGCTTGATGCTGCTATCATTATTTCTATAATTAAAGAAGAAAGCCATTTTAACCCCGTCATTAAAAGCCCTGCTGATGCGCTTGGTCTTATGCAACTATTGCCCTCGACAGCATCACATATAGCAGGTTTAAAAGGTTTGAGCTATTCAAAAAGAAGTGATTTGTTAAGACCCAAAACTAATATAAAATTAGGCAGTGCCTACTTAAGAAATCTCTATGATAATAGCGGCAATATGATGTATGCGGTAGCTTCTTACAATGCAGGCCCGGGTGCTGTCAAAAAATGGACAAATAATTACCGCTCGAGTGATTTAGATGAGTTTGTTGAAGATATTCCATATTCTGAAACTCAAAACTACGTCAAAAAAGTTTTCCGTTCTTATTGGTGCTATAAAAGGCTTTATTGATTATTTTTTTAAAGCTTTAAAAATATTTTTATTTTTGGCGAATATTTTTTTTGCATCAGAAAGTTTAATCATATTTGGTCCATCGCAAAGTGCCTTATCTGGGTCAGGATGGATTTCGAAGAATAAAGCACTTGCACCTGCTGCCACAGCAGCATTTGATAATGGTTCGACAAATCTCTTGTCTCCCGAAGAACAAGTTCCGCCGCCACCTGGAAGCTGAACGCTGTGCGTGGCATCAAAAACCACAGGGTAGCCTTCTTGCTGGAGCAAATATATTGATCTCATATCAACCACAAGATTTCCGTAGCCAAAAGAGCTTCCTCGTTCGGTTATTAAGATTTTGTTGTTTCCCGATTTTTCAACTTTTTGAGCTGAAAGAAGCACTTGTTCAGGAGACAAAAATTGGCCCTTTTTGATATTGACTATGCGATTTGTCATTGCAGCTTCGACCAAAATATCAGTTTGGCGAGATAAAAAAGCCGGTATTTGAATAATATCTGCAACTTCTCCGACGGCACTCACATCATTTGGAGTGTGAACATCTGTCAAAATCGGTAAATCAAATTCTTTTTTTACTTCTTGCAAAATCTCAAGACCTCTTTCAAGCCCAGGGCCTCTAAAAGAGTCTATCGAAGTACGATTTGCCTTGTCATAAGAGGCTTTGAATACAAAAGGAATATCGAGTTCGGCTGTGATTTTTTTTAGTTCTTCTGCTGTTCGAAAAACAATATCACGGCTTTCAATGGCACAAGGTCCTGCAATAATGACCATTTTGTCCCCGCCGAATTCAAAATTGTTTAGTTTGACTTTTTTCAATTCCATACTTAGCTCCTTTTGTTAAAATTATCGTACAAAAAAAACGGCGACTGCACAAGTGAGCCCCCTGACAAGTCAAAATTTTCAATTTTAAAACTTGCCAGGGGGCGACCTTACAAAAGTGAGCAAAGCACGGCAATGTGAATTGGCGGGCATTTGCGACACTAGACGTCAGAGACTGATGCACAAGCCATTTTGACAAAAAATCTAATAATAGGACTTGTGCATCAGTCTCAAGTTTAGAAAATCAGATTTTTACGCTTGTGCCTTGGCTTCAAATATGAGAAAATAAATCTCATAGATACGAGGGAAAGCAATATGAGCAGACTTTTAATAGTTGATGATGACAAAGAAATACAAGAATTGCTAAAAGTTGATCTTCAACTTAGCGGATATCTAGTTGACACAGCAAGTGATGGGCAAGAAGGTTTGGCTATGGCACTTAAAAGTGCTTATGATTTGATTTTGCTCGATGTAATGATGCCAAAAATGGATGGCTTTGAAGTTTGTCAAAATATCAGAAAAGTAAATAAAGAAATTCCCATTTTGCTTTTGACTGCAAAAGGGGCAATCGAAGATAAGGTTGTGGGTTTTGAAAATGGTGCGGATGACTACTTAGTAAAACCTTTCGATATTCAAGAACTCCTTGTGAGAGTAAGGGCTTTGTTAAGAAGAAATACCAAAACTGACTCCTTGTCAGGGGATGTTTTGGACGCAGGAGATATTAAAATTTCGCCAGATTCGCTTGAAGCTACAATAAATGGCGAGGTGAAAAAACTCACTCCGACAGAATTTGAGATACTTTATTGTCTTATGCAGCATATCAATCAAGCTGTAACGCTCAGCACGCTTTTAAATGAAGTTTGGGGCTATGATGCTGATGAAGATGTGAGAATGCTGAGAGTGCATGTAGGTGGATTAAGACATAAAATAGAGCCAAATCCTAAGTCTCCGAAGTATTTGCACACAATCACAAATGTCGGTTATAAACTTAATCCGTTTGGTGAGATATGAAAACTATAAAAAAAAGACGTCTCAAAATTGCCGAACAGATGATTTTTGTTATATTTATTGCAGTTTTGGTGCCTCTTGGAATTAGCACCGCAATAATTACAAACGTAAACCAGCAAGCAGTCAGAAAAGAGCTTGTCAGCTCAGCTTTTTTGAGTGCAAATAGTGTAAAATTGTATTTTGAAAATGAAGTAGAAAGCAAAAAACAAATTGCAAAAAACATTGCAGATATGGCTAAATACAAAAATATTGGCGCTTATTCAGCCGAAATAATGAAAACTTACCCTGAAATTTTGTCTATACGCCTTTTGAATTCAAGCCCTATAAAGCATAACAGCAAAGTTTTTGCCACAATTTATAATCAAAAAGAAAATACAGTAAGTCTTATTTATAAAACAGATTACAAAAAATTTGTTGAACTAAAAATTGATGCTTCACAGCTTGAAAAAAATACAGAGAAGGATTTTTCAGGTATAAAACGAAAAATATACATTCTTGATCAAGATAACAAAGTTATTATCCCTCGTGATTATAGCAAAGAAGCAGTTGATAAGTTAATCAAAAAACTTCCTGAAAAACTCAATCCTGATGTGGCAGAGCTATTTTATTTTAAAAAAAATGAGCCTAATATCGTTATAAAAATGAAAAATACGAATTGGAAAATCATCGTAACAACGCCCAAAGTACTTTCAAAATATAGTATTAATGTCGCAAGGGGTAAAATAATTTCGATTTTGGCTGTTACGGCTGGGATTATAATCTTTTTGTGTTTGATTTATCTTATGTATTTGTACACAAATATTAGGCAGCTTTTCAAGGCTATAAACGCTGTTGCAGAAGGAAATTATAACCGAAAAGTCAGGCCGATTGTCAATTTCACTACGCCTAATGAAATTATATTTTTGTCTAAAGAATTTAACAAAATGGTCGAAAAAATCAAAACTTCTTATAAAGAACTTAAACGCAATAACCAAAAACTTAAACAATTAGACAGCTTCAAATCAAATTTGATTGATACCGTAAGCCATGAGTTCAGGACTCCTTTAATGAGCATAAAAGGTTATACCTCAAGGCTTTTGAGGCAGGATGTTGTAATTGATAAAGAAATGCAGCAAGAATCGCTCAAAATAATCAAAAGGCAAACAGACAGATTGAGCCGAATGGTAGATGATTTGTTGGTTGTTCCTGATATAGAATCAGCTTCTATTAAAGTTTTTCCGCAAGAAGTTCATTTGAAAGAAGCCATTGATAATGTGCTTTCTTCTATCGGTTACAATCCTGATGAACGTCAATTTGAGATTGATGTTCCTGATGATATTACCCCCGTTTATGCTGATCCTGATAGGGTTGAGCAAATAATTATTAATTTAATCGAAAATGCCATGAAATATTCTGATTCGAATATCAAAATCGGGGCGAAACAATTGTCTAATGATGTTGAGATTTTTGTCGAAAATAACTGTCCGACAATCGAAAAGAAAAAATTAAATACTTTGTTTGATAAATTCACTAGGATTGATGATTCTACCACAAGAACTACAAGAGGCACTGGTCTTGGGCTCTTTATAGTAAAAGGTTTGGTAGAGACAATGAACGGCAAAATCGAAGTTTCATCAGATAATAATTTCAGAGTTACTTTTACCTTACCTTTGGCTAAATGATGATTAATAATCACCAAAATTTTATGAAAATTGCAATAGATGAAGCCAATCTTTCAGGGCAAGATGTACCTGTTGGAGCTGTTTTGGTTATTGATGATATTGTAATTGCCAAATCGTCAAATAAAAGAGAAGAATTTAATAAACCAAGCGCTCATGCAGAGATGATTGTTATTGATGAAGCCGCCCAAAAAATGGAGACTTGGCGGCTGAATGAGGCGAAATTATATGTTACGCTAGAGCCTTGTCCGATGTGTGCGGCTTTGATTTTGCAATCCAAAATAAAAGAAGTTTATTTTGGGGCTTACGACACAAATTACGGTGCATTCGGCTCAAAAATGGATATGCAAAAAATTATCAACTCAAAAATTTTAATCAAAGGCGGTATAATGGAAGAAGAATGCCAAAAATTATTGCTGGAATTTTTTAAAGGTAAAAGATGAACGAAAAAGAGCTCAAAAAACATTTAGACAAACTTGTTATTGAATTTGAAACTGCTGATTTTATCAAAAATGACCCGATACAGTTTCCGCATCGCTTTGAAAAGAAACAAGATGTCGAAATATCAGGACTTATCGCCTCATCTTTGGCATTTGGAAAAAGAGAAAAAATCATAGAAGCAGTAGAAAAAATTCATCAAATCATAGAAAATGAACCGTATAATTTTTGCCAAAACTATAAAGCTTCTGATAGTAAAATTTTTTCAAGTTTCAAATACAGATATATAGACGGGCAAAATATTGCAGATTTTTTTGAAGGAGTTTCAAAAGTAATCAAAAACTTTGATTCTCTCGAAGAAGTTTTTCTGAAGCATCATAACTATACAGACGAAACAGTAAAAGAAGGTTTGATTGGCTTTGTAGGCGAGATTTTGACTTGTGGAAATTATCTTTTGCCTTGCCCGACCAAAAAAAGTGCATGCAAAAGATTGAATTTGTTTCTTAAATGGATGGTCAGAAAATCCCCTGTTGATATTGGAATTTGGCAAAATGTTTGCCCAAGTAAATTGATTATTCCTTTGGATGTTCATGTAGCAAAAGTTTCAAGAAAATTAGGAATGCTAAAAAGAAATGCCAATGACTGGCAAAGTGCCTATGAAATTACCCAAAAATTAAAAGAATTTGATTCAAAAGACCCTACGAAATATGATTTTGCCCTTTTTGGCGAAGGAATAGGATTATAAATTGAAAGAGGGCTTTCGCCCTCTTTTTTTGATTGTATTCAACGTTAAATATTTTAATTAATCAAAACATTGCTTTCGCCTTTTTGCCCCTCCTTTTTTGCATAGTCTTGCTACTGCTTGATATGCTCCACTTACACTTTCGATGTCCTCTTGTAATTCCTCGTAGAATTCGTCCATCTCTACATCATCTGCCCAATGGCTAAGAATGTTACTGTTTTGCACTATAGTGTTCCTCCTTTTTGAACTGCATTATTTTGATTACTAATTTTATATCGACTATCTCTCATTATTCTTTATAGATTTTAAAAATTTATTTACAAAAATTAACCGACTTTATACTATAATCTATTTATAGGAGAGAAAAAATGCAATTACAAAGACGTCCAATGGTTAATCAAATACGCCGAGATGCTTGGGTAGAAGTTAATTTGAGCCATATTGAACAAAATATAAAAGAAATAAAAAAACTTCTTAAATCTAATGTCAAAATTCTTGCTGTAGTGAAAGCTGACAGTTATGGACATGGCTCTGTAATGAGTGCTTCGACACTTTTGGCCTCAGGTGTTCATATGCTTGGAGTTGCATCAGTTGATGAAGGATTGCAACTTAGACATGGCGGAATAACAGCTCCTATATTGGTTCTTGGAGACACCCCTGAGTGGGCTATCGAATCAGCGGTACAAAATGACATTTCGATATCAATTTTCACTAAAGAACACCTCAGGGTTTGCAGATATTTGTATGAGAAATCAAATATTTCGCCCAAAGTCCATATCAAAATAAATACGGGAATGAACAGGATTGGCGTGAGTTTTAAAGAATCAAAAAAATTCATCAAAGATGCATTAAGTGAAAAATCTCTTAATGTAAAAGGCATTTTTACGCACCTTGCATGTGCTGAGAATAAAGAATTGACTCAAAAACAAATTGATAAATGGCTGGAAATATATAATGAATTCAAGAATAAAGATATAATTTTTCATGCGGCAAATACAGCTGCGGTTTTTGCTTATCCGGAATTGCAATTTGATATGGTGAGAGTGGGTATAGGAATTAGCGGTATGGCCCCTGATTTGACTGATGGGGTTGATGCCCCAAAACTCAAACAAGTTATGGGTCTCAAGGCAAGGATTGTTCATATTTCAGAAATCGAAAAAGATGAAGGCGTAAGTTATGGGTATTCTTATGTCGCAAATGAGGATAGAAAAATAGCCACAATCCCAATAGGTTACGCTGATGGCGTTTCACGTTCTTTATCAAATCAAATATATGGCATAATTAATGGGCAAAAAGTTAAACAAATTGGCAATATCACAATGGATCAAATTGTTTTTGATGTTACAGATGTCAAAAATATCAAAAAAGGCGATATTGTTACTCTTTTGGGTCAAGATGGAGATGAATTTATCTCGATTGATGAGTGGGCAAATATATTAGGCACAATTAATTACGAAATTTCTTGTAACCTGAAAGTCCGCCTGCCAAGAATTTATACAAGATAAGTTAGGGGATTAAATTTTGAAAAATAAAAAAATAAAAGACATTGTCAAAAAAAACTATTCGCAAGTTGCAAAAGAGAAAAGTTGCGGATGTAGCACTCTTGCTTCATTTGTTAATGATGCTGATAAAATCGCAAAATCAATAGGATATAGTGAACAAGATATTGAAAATATGCCTGAAGCCAATTTGGGATTGGGATGCGGAAACCCTGTAGCTTTTGGAGAAATACAAGAAGGACATACTGTTCTTGATTTGGGCTCAGGTGCTGGCCTTGACTGTTTTTTAGCGGCTCAAAAAGTTGGAGTGCAAGGCAAAGTAATCGGCGTTGATATGACCGAAGAAATGATAGTCAAAGCTAGAAACAATGCTGAAAAATATAGTTATACAAATGTAGAATTTAGGCTTGGAGAAATTGAAAATTTACCTGTGGAAGATAATTCTGTAGATATAATTATCAGCAATTGCGTGATAAATTTAGTGCCAGACAAATTAAAAGCTTTTCAAGAATCTTACAGAGTTTTAAAATCATCAGGCAAAGTTTTTATTTCTGATATGGTTTTATTAGAATCTATTTCAGATGAACAAAAAAACAGCGAAGATTTACTTTGTAGTTGTGTAGCAGGAGCTTTGCTGAAAGATGATTATATTAATATTTTAATACAGGCGGGTTTTTCTGTGGAAATTATTTCCGAAGATAAAGATTTGAGTAAAAAGCAATATCACAATATGCCTGTTGCAAGTTTAAAATTCAAAGCAACAAAATAGTCTATAATATTTACCAAAGATGTTTCGGCATGTAGCGTTTAAGCTTCCAAACAGGAACTCCGTCTATTTCATCTGGCGGTGAAAGTTTTTCATCTATACCTATTGCTACAACTGGCAAATTCATTGCTTTAGCGGCTTCTTTTATGATTTCATAACCGGCTAAAACATCTTCCATAGTACTTTCATCGCCAAAATGGGCATTACTTATAATTCCTGTAATCCTTTTCCAGCCTTCTTTTTCAGCAGAATACCAGTTTGTGTATTCTAAAATAGCTTCAACGCTTGAAGTTTCAAACTTTGATGTATTCAAAACCAAATTGATTTGCAAATTAGGTTCTTTATCTATATCGTTAATTACTTCCAAAATATCAAGTCCGCCAACGCCATAACCGACATCTATCACAGTATTTTTATCTTGAATAAGAAGACAACTTTGCTGCTCGGGTTTGATGGCACTACCTGCCTCCCCAAGACCGAAATAATCTTCTTGTGCAATAACATTTAAACCTAAATCCTGAAGTTCTTTGATTAGCGGCCTCAATGTATAAGCCGGTTCAACTGTATCCATATCTACTATTGTAATTGGCTGTTCTTTTGATAACATTAAAGCTCTGTTAATAGCAACCTCTGATTTCCCGCTGGCGTAAGCTCCTGTGTAGACTTCGACAATTCTATTATTCATTAGTAGGTTCTTCTTTCTTCTCTTCTTCTTTTCTGTTTTTTATGCCGATATCATAAATTAAAACATCATCAATCAAAAGTTCAGCATCTTTTTTGTTACCAAATACATCTTCTTCAAATTCAGATTTTTTGGATAAATCAAATACTTTTCCGAGAAAATATCCGATAATTCCAAAAACAACAGCAGCAAAAAGGGACATTTCTAAAACATAAATGGGGTTAATTTCGCCTGTGGGCCACAAAGAATAAAAAAGTTTTCCAAGAACGATAATAAAGCCCAAACTTGCAAATTGTGTGGCAAAAAGTCTATTCATTTTCTCCTCCTGATTTTGCTTTTGATGGTGATGATCTCAAACCGAATATTTTATTTTTTAAATTTTGCTGAATTATAAAAGCTTTAATGTCTTTATCTAAATCAATAAATTTTCCTGATACCAAAAAACTATTCCTGTCTGAATTTACTCGTAAAACTTGATATTTTACTGGAAGTTTTTTTGAAACATAATCTATTTCTAAATCATAAATTTTATTTTCTTCGACTTGTTTATCAGTCCTAAGAAGCATTCCCCCTGAACTTATGTTGACAGTTTGAGCAGAAAAATCAAATCCTTCAACATCGAAAATCAAAGCTATTCTTTCATATTCACGTTTTATTGCACATCTGATGTTGCTAACTCTAAATTTGCCTTCATTACCACTTAAGGCTTCTAAAGATGCTCGCATGAATTTGAGCTGAGGACCTTCTTCGATAATCACATCAAAAGATTCACCTGTCTTAAAGGCTGTATCAGTTAAAAACATATTCAAAATATCATCTTCAGATGAAACTAAAGACGGTAAAGTAATCTCTTTTATGTTTTTATCGGGAATTAATTTTATGTAAGGTTTATTCATAACAACAACTTTCTGTATTTATGCCATCGAATGAGCTCTAACAACGCCAACAGATCTGGCATTTATGTTAGGCGGAATTTCATTATAAGATATAACACTGATTTGTGGATAGGTTCTTTCAATGAGTTTTCTAAATGCCATACGAATTGGCGATGAACACAATATTACAGGCTGGTTGCCGGTTTGTGTCAATACATTTTCGATTTCCTTGTTCAGATTGTCTATCATCATTCTTGTGAAATTAGGATCCAGACTTAAGTTTTGTCCGTCAGAACTCAATCCTGCCGCTATTGTATTTTCGACATCAGGAGAAAGCGTTACAGCCAAAAGATCTCCTGAATCTGTCATGTTTTGCTTGCAAATACTTCTTGATAAAGCCATACGGCATTGTTCTGTAACATAATCAGGGTTTTTATTAATTCTGCTGTGCGTACTGACTGATTCTAAAATTGCCTGCAAATCCCTTACTGATATACGTTCTTTTAAAAGATTTTGCATAACTGTTTGGATTTCCGAATAAGAAATATCTTTCATCAATTGATCGATAAGTTCTTCATTGTCTTTTTTGAGATTTTCTATGAGTGATTTTACATCTGCTCTGGTCAATATTTCCGAAGCACTTTTCTTAATAACTTCTGTTAAATGAGTGGATATGACAGCAGAAGGTGTAACAACTGTAAATCCGTTTAATTCTGCTAATTCTCTGTCTGATTCGCTAATCCACAATGCTGGTAAGCCAAAAGCAGGTTCAATGGCGTTTATACCACGAATTCCAAGTTCTTCGGCTGCATTAGAGGCATTCATAGCAAGAAGTTTTTCAGGGTAAACTTCGCCTGTTTCTATCGATACGCCTCGAAGTTTTATTTGATACATATTAGGTGCCAATTGCAGATTGTCGCGGACTCTTATGGACGGCAAAACTATACCCAAATCCAAAGCGGTTTGGCGCCTGATTTGAGAAATTCTGTCAAGCAAATCTCCGTTTCGTTCGGCATCAAGCAAGGAGACAAGCCTATATCCTATTTCTATTTCCATAGCTTCAACACTTAAAAGCTCCATTACATCTTCTCTTGAACCTTTTTTCTTCGCATTTTGAGGCTTGGAGGCTTCTTTTTCATCGCTTATTTTTTGCATGGCATCTTTTACTTTGTTTTCTTTCTTTTCTTTTTGTTTATTCATCGCATAATACCCGATGATTCCTGCAAAAGAAATAAACGGAATAGGAGGAAACCCTGGGACAATACCTATAAAGAATAAAAGACCTGCAACAACATATAATATTCTTGGGTCAGAAAACATTTCTTTGCCCATATCGGCACTCAAAGAGCTGTCTTGTCCGCCGGCACGGCTGACTATCAAACCTGTTGCGGTAGAGATAAACAAGGCTGGTAATTGAGAAACCAGACCTTCACCAACTGTCAAAATTGTGAAAGTTGATAATGCCGTCATAAAATCCATAGACTGTTGCCAAACACCGACAATCAAACCACCTACGATGTTAACTACCGTAATTACAATACTTGCGGATGCATCGCCTTTTACGAACTTCGAAGCACCATCCATAGTACCGTAAAAATCAGCTTCTCTTTCAACTTTTTTACGTCTTGCCTTGGCTTCATCTTCAGAAATCATTCCTGCATTCAAATCCGAGTCAATACTCAATTGTTTACCCGGCATACTGTCCAATGTAAATCTTGCTGCAACTTCAGCTACTCTGGTTGCACCGCCTGTGATTACCATAAAGTTGATAACAACAAGGATTGTAAACACAACTACACCGACAACGTAGTTGCCGCCTACTGCTACTTGTCCGAAAGAAGCAATAACCTCACCCGCATGAGCATGCAGTAAAATAAGTCTTGTAGAACTTACGTTTAAGCCTAATCTGAACAATGTGGATATCAAAAGAGTTGTCGGAAAAGAGGAGTATTCCAAAGGTTCTTTTACATATAAGCAGACCAAAAGAATAATGACTGATAATGAAATATTTATAATCAAAAGAATATCTAGAAGAGGGGCAGGAATAGGAATTACCATCATTGCGACAATTAACACTACGCCAATGGCGAGTGCTATATCGTTGTTTTGAATCAGTTGCGAAAACTTCCTAAAATTCACCTAAAATCAGTCCCCCTTACTTTTATTGTACACAAAAGCGAGCAATTCTGCTACTGCTACATATAATTCTGGGGGTACAATACCCTCCAACGGGACTACTTTATATAAAGTTCTTGCTAAAGGTTTATTTTCTTGAATAGGGATATTATTTGCTTCTGCAATTTCTCTGATTTTAAAAGCCATAAAATCTACCCCTTTTGCGATAACTTGAGGGGCTGGAGCCTTAGAAGTATCATATCTTATGGCAACTGCATAATGAGTCGGATTTGTAACAACAACATCTGCAGTTTTAATTTCATGCAACATCTTTTGACGGCCCATCTGCATTTGTGCAGATTTGATTTTTTGTTTTATTTTCGGGTCTCCGTCTGCGTTTTTCTGTTCATCTTTGACTTCTTGCTTGCTCATTTTTAAAGATTTATTATATTCATAATCCTGATATTTTTTGTCAAATAAGCCAATAATAATCATTACAACACACATATTCACTATCATATTGAACATAATGCTTACAATTGTAGAAAAAGCTGTTTGAATTGGTACGCCCAAAAGCCCCAAAAGTTCGGGAAGTCTATCCATTACGGCAGAATACCCTGCACTTCCTACAACTGATAGTTTAATAAAAGATTTTACAAGTTCTACGATTTGCTTGGGTTCTACAGGACTAAATTTACTTTTTAGCGCTTTAAGCATAGAGGAAGGAGTGAATTTATCCCATTTTGGCGACAAAGCTTGCAAAGAAAATAACGAACCAACCATAATCCTTATTATAATCATGGAAACAAACATAGAACTTACCAAAAAAGGTAATAAACAGAGGCAAGTCGATTTGAAATAAGGTACAAGTATTGTGAGTATAGAAGAATCTATTTTATCAGGATGCAAGTTTGCTAAAGTAGATTTCAGAATGAATGTTAATTCTTGAGTAATTCCAGGTGCCATCATAAACAAAAGAGCCAAATTAGCAGATAAAACTAAAGCAGAATTAAGGTCCTGACTTTTTGAAATTTGTCCTTCGCCTCTTGCTTTATTTAACCTTCGGGGGGTGGCTGCTTCCGTTTTTTCTGAAGACATTTTTGGCGTAAGCTCCTATTATATAAACATTCCATTAACACTGATTAACAAATTTTCTATGGTTGTTGCCATAAAAGAATAAGTTTTGGAAATAAAAATAGCTATAAGTGCAATCCCGACATAAATTTTGAAAGGCATTGCAATAGTAAAAATATTCATTTGAGGCATCATTTTTGATGTGAAAGCTAATAAAACTTCCAAGATAAGCAGGACTGAATACACAGGCATAACTATGCTGAAAGCTATAGCGAAAATTTGCGAAGTAAAATATACTATTTTTTCAACGAAAGCTGCTTGTAAAACAAAATTTGAATCAATAGGTATAAGGTTATAACTGTCTAAAACACTCGTAAATAAATAATGATGACCATTAATATACAAGAAAACAATCATCGCTATAAACAAGTAAAACTGACCGACTACAGGTGTTTGAGTCTTTGTGATAGGGTCTAGAATATCTGACATAGCTAATGCCATTTGAATACTGATTAATTGTCCTGCAATTTGTATAGAAACAAATATCAAATTCATGCAAAAACCGATTATAGCGCCGACAACAACTTCCTTGAAAACCATAATCCCAAGCCCTAAAAGGTCAATAGGCATATGTTCTATAGGAGAAACTTTGGCTATGAGAGGATAAGTAAGAAATGCAATCAAAGCGACTAATGCGGCTTTAACTTGGCTTGGAATAGGATAAGTTGAAATTAAGGGAGCCGTTATCATCATTCCGCTTAGCCTTGTCATGACTAAGACAAAGTAAACAACTTTTTCAGGTGATAATAATGATACGACATCAAAAAACATTAGACCGCGGCCATCCTACGAAAAATTTCTTGTACTTCAGTCATAAAAACTTGCAACATCCAAGGTGCAAAAACTATTAAAGCAACTATACTTGCGATAAGTTTAGGTACAAAACTTAAAGAGGCTTCTTGTATTTGGGTAACTGATTGAAATATACCGACAATAACCCCGACAACCATACCTGCTATTAACATAGGCGCTGACATAGTTAATACCAGCATCATTGTTTCTTGCAAAATTGTCATAAATTCCATTTGTGTCATAATTTACCTCACGTCAAAAACCCTTCTAGTAGCGATTGAGCAACCATATGCCAACCGTCTACCATTACGAATAATATCAGTTTGAATGGCGTGGCAATCATCGCAGGAGGCAAGAACACCATACCCATCGAAACCAGAATACTCGCAACTACAATATCAATTATCAAAAACGGGATAAAAATCAAAAACCCTATTTTGAAAGCTGTTTTAAGCTCGCTCAAAATAAAGGAAGGCAAAAGCACATACATCGGCACTTCACTTACAGTTTTCGGTTTTTCAATTTGAGCGAATTTTACAAAAAGAGCCAATTCGCTTTCATCCGTATATCTGAGCATAAACTCTTGAAGCGGCTTAGATCCACGCTTAAGGGCTTCTTGCTGTGTTATTTGGCTAGCCATATAAGGATTATAGGCTGTTTCATAAATTTTGTTGATTGTGGGAGACATTACAAAAAATGTCAAAATCAAAGCCAAACCTGCTAAAACCTGATTCGGCGGCAATTGTGCAGTACCAAGTGCTTGCCTTGTTAATGACAAAACGATAATTATGCGCGTAAATCCTGTACACATAACTATTATACTTGGTGCTAAGGTCAAAATAGTCAGCAATATAAGGATTTGCATCCCCTGGCTGAAATCCTCAGGCGTTTTTGCATTATTAAAGCCTATAGTCATAGTCGGCATAGCCACTTGCGCAGAGGCAGGCAACATTCCGAAAATTAACACACTTAAGCCAAAAAATATATTTTTCAATCTATTAAACAGTTTCACTCACCCGTATCCTCCATCAATTCCCAAATATAGTTTCGAATTTCAAAATTTGTATCAAAAACTCTGAAAACATCCCTTTTGAAAAACAAAAGAGCCTATATTAATTTTACAATATTATTCCCATAAAGTGTAATTCTTAACATTCGGTTAATCTTTTTTACTCTGGCTGATGTAGCTTGCGAACAGTAGTTAGTGCAAAGCAAAATGGTTGTGTGAGTAAGTATTGCAGTATTTAAGCATATTCAGTATTATATTTTGGTATATTCAATAAGTTTTTGAATATCATATGAGCAAAACCCCAAAACATTATCAGCAGGGGTCTTTCCAGACAAAATCATTTCTTCTAAAATTAACAAATAAATTGATTCATCTTGATTCGATTCATTTAACGCAAATTGTTTTTGTAAAGATTTTTTTGCTATAAAAATCAATTCTTTTGCGATATCCAGAATTTTTTTGCCTCCAACTTCAACATCAAGGGCGTATTTTGGCGATAAATATCGCATTTTGAGCAAATCAGGAAGATTTCTATTTTCAAAAATAGAATATGTATCTTTTAGTGCAGTTTCATCATAAAAAACACCTTTATACAAAGCCATCAAAGACAACGCCATAGCTGGGCTTTGAGAATCTGCATTTCGAAATTCCAAAAAGCTTTTTAAGCGAACTTCAGGAAAATACAAATTCGAATGTAAATCCCAATCCGAAATAGTAGCCTCAAGACCATCATATCCATCTTTGAGGTAGTTCCTAAAGGTAGTATTCATGTTGTGAGGCTTATCACCTCTCATAACGAAAATCATCGGCACATCAAGCAAAGTTTCAACATAGTCATTAAAAGTAAATTGATAATTAGGGTTGAACAATTTTTCATTTATGAAACCGCATCTATCATTATCCGTATAAAGCCAGCTATTTGCCCTGAAAGATTTATAGCCTGTATTTTGCCCTCCTCGTATTGGCGAATTTGAGAACATCGCACTGACAATAGGAGCAAGCATCAAACCTAAACGCAATTTATTTATAGCATCTTCTTCGCTGGAATAATCAAGATTTATCTGTGTTCCTGCAGTTTCTCGCATCATCACATATGCCATATCGCCTTTGTCAAAGAAATAATCTGTCATTGAGTGGTAGCGAGGTTTTGGAATTATATTAATTTGATCATAAGTCGAAACAGGCTGAATTCCGTACCCTAGAAGGTGAAACCCCAATAAGTCAGCAATTTCAGAGGTTTTTCGGTTAAAATCTTCTAAACAATAAGCAATTTGATGAATATTTTCTTTAGGTGATAAGCTTATTTCCATTTGACTTCCGGGTTCTAAAGAAATAAAATCATTATCTTTTTGAAGACCGATAGTATAGTTATTTTGTTTGATTTTTTGCCAAGAATTTTTGGCTGCTAAAATATTCAAAAATTGTTCCATAATAATATATGGAACAGCTTCAAATGTGTTTTTCATTACGCCTATTTTCTCAACTTCAACGCCGACTCTAAAATCACAAGGATTTTTGATGCCATTATGGTATTGAGATGCAAACTCATCTTTTAAGCTAAATTCTGTTGCTAAAAATTTCGTACTCATATACTTTATTTTAATAAAAAAATTCCCCTAATGTCCTTTTATTGTTTTTAGCGTAAAATAAGTTTACACAACAATAAATACCCAGAAGGATAGCTAAATGGATTATCTGCAAAGAGCAAGAGATTTCAAAACAAAAAAAAGATTAGGTCAAAATTTTCTTATTGATAATAATGTAATTGACAAAATTGTCGAAATAGCAGACCTGCAAGCTTCTGACACAATATTAGAAATCGGAGCAGGTGTGGGATTTGTCACCGAAAATGTAGCTTCAGAAGTCAAAAAACTTTATGCAATTGAACTCGATACCGATGCAGCGGATATTTTGAATAAACTTAAATACGACAATATCGAAGTTCTTGTGCAGGATATTTTGAAAACCGATTTGAGTGATTTTTTGACAGAAAAAACAAAAATCATTGCAAATATTCCTTATTACATCACAAGTCCAATCATAGCACATCTTTTGGGTGAAGTTGATGATATAAATCATGTAAATCGAAACTTGATTTCAGAAATTTATTTAATGGTTCAATG
>CAYUHE010000004.1:74356-104079 GCA_964444415.1 uncultured Gammaproteobacteria bacterium | reverse complement strand
AGAGAATTGGGAATTAAGCAAAATCGCCTTGTGAAGTTTTGCCATATTTCTAAGCAAAATGGAGCGTTAAAAAGCGCACCAGTGCGGTGCTAAAAAGCTGTGATAGAAAATATAACGAGCGAAGCGAGGCATTGTAAGCTTTAGCGGAATGAGCGAAAAGAAATATGAGAAAAACGCAACAGGCGATGGTTTTTGTGAAACTTTTTGCACAAAAAGTTTCCTCCGCCCGAGCAGGGCATAACCCCACCGCGTAGGTGAGGACTGGCAAGATGCTGAAACAATGTCATTGCGAGCGTAGCGAAGCAATCTCTATTTTTAGATTGCCGCATCGGTTTCTACAAAACCTCCTCGCAATGACGAGGTTATGACTCGTAAAAATCTTGCATTTCTTTTTTACAAAGTTTTTCTACTTCTTCTATATTTTCTTGAATGCTCTGTATATCAAAATCTTTTGTTTTTTCTTTATTTTGATATCTATACAAATCCGTCAAAAATTTACCATAAAGATTTTCTTCAACTCTTAAACAATTATTTGAAAAATTCATAAGAGATTTAATAGATTCAATTAATTTATTTTTCTTTTCAAGATTTCCAAATTCTTCTATAAACTGTTCAAATTTATTTCGAAAACTTATAATAATTTTTCAATATTCTATATGAATTCCCTCCATAGGAATACGGGCTTTAAGAGCATAATTTGGGTTAAGAAATTCTTTAAAATCCTTTATTGTTAAACAAATTTTTTCAATCAAATCATATTTTTTCTTAGCTTTTATCTCTCTCCGCCAAGTATCATTAGCCTGATAAGCAATTGATACAAGAGCAACTGAAGAAATAGCACCTATGAAATCTGTTATTGAAAAGTCTAACATAACCCCTCCATCAACCCCTCAAACTCTGGAAAAGAAATATCAACCCAATTAAAGTCTCTAACTTCAATCGCAGAATCCGACACCATGCCGGCGACGTACATACTCATTGCGATTCGGTGGTCGTGGTATGTTTCGATTGTGGCATTGCCTTTGAGTTTTTGTTTGCCTTCGATGACAAAGCCATCAGGCGTTTCTTGAATTTTGATACCCATTTTGCGGAGTTCTGTTGCCATAACCGCTATGCGGTCAGATTCTTTGGCACGAAGCTCCTCGGCGTCTTTTATGATAGTTTTGCCTAATGCCTGTGTTGCCACCACTGCAATTATCGGGATTTCGTCAATGAGACGAGGGATTATTGCACCTTCGATAGTTGTGCCTTTAAGTTCTGAGGTTTTGACTTTGATATCGCCGACTTTTTCGCCACAAACTGTTCTTTCATCAAGGATTTCAATATCACCGCCCATTGCCTTAAATACATCCAAAACACCTGTTCTTGTTGGATTTAGCCCGATATTTTTGATTATGATTTCAGAATTTGGCACAATCAAAGCCGCTGCAATAAAAAATGCCGCCGAAGAAATATCACCCGCAATACGAATAGGCTTGGGGATAAGTTCGGATTTTTCGATACTGACTTTTGTACCATTAACAGCGATATTTGCCCCTAAATAATCGAGCATAATCTCTGTGTGGTTACGAGAAACATAAGGCTCATCAAAGCTAGTGCGACCTTTAGCACCAAGTCCTGCAAGCAAAACACAGCTTTTGACCTGAGCGGATGCAATCTGAGAAACATAATCTATCGCCTCAAGTGCCTTGCCGTTAAAAGTCAACGGCGCTTTAAAATCATTTGAGAGGATTTCTGCACCCATTTTTTCCAGAGGATTGATTACCCTTTTCATCGGTCGTTTTTTGAGGCTCGCATCACCTGTAATCGAAGAGCGGAAATCACATCCTGCCAAAATCCCTGACATAAGCCTGATTGTAGTGCCGGAATTCCCTGCATCAAGGGTTTTTGAGGGTGTTGAAAATTTGGAAGGTGAAGTCAAAATTAAGTCTTTTATATTTTTGAATTTGACCTCAACACCAAGTTCTTTTAAAACAGCCAAAGTACTATGGCAGTCTTTTCCTGAAGAAAAATTAAAAATTTCGCACTGAGCATGGGTCAAAGCTGAAAAAATCGCTGCACGATGTGAAATCGACTTATCTGACGGGATATCTATAATCCCTCTAAGCCCTGATTTGCTCGGTGTAACAATTTTACTTAAATTAGCTTGATTATTATTCATGCTTTAATTAAACTATAACCAAGAGCAAAAACAAAGGGCTCTTTTTTAATGCTCGCATTAATAGGTAGAATAGCTTGACTTTGCTTAATGTTAGGCTTATTATTTACTCTACATGTGAAGATTACAAATCGCTACAAAATACTAAAATAATTAGGAAAATAGGTATAAAAAAATGGGCGCAAAGAAAAAAGATAAACAAATAACACTAGCGTGTGAAGAATGTAAACGCAGAAATTACATCACAACAAAAAACAAAAAGACAATAAAAGAAAGATTAGAAATCAACAAATATTGTCCTTTTGACAGAAAACACACGGTTCATAAAGAGACGAAATAAGCTAATCTGCGCTTTTAGTTCAGTTGGTAGAACGTCGGTCTCCAAAACCGGATGTCGAGGGTTCGAGTCCTTCAGGGCGCGATTTAGCTAAAATCAAAGAAAGGACAAAGTTGTGAAAGAAGCCAAAACAGGCATAAAAGAATATTTCAAAGGCGTAAAAGCAGAGTGGTACAAAATAACCTGGCCTGAGAAAAACCAAATTATAGTCCAAACAATAACAACATTAGCTATAGTTTTCTTTTTTACAACAATTGTTTATTTAATGGACATCACATTCAAAGGTTTACTTAGTTTTATTCCAGGTAGGTAGGAAATAATGAGCGAAAACACAAAAAGCAAAAAGAAGTGGTATATCATACACACTTATTCAGGTCATGAAAACAAAGTCAAAAAAAATCTTGAGAAGCGTATCGAATATTTAAATTTGACTGATAAGATTTTCAGAATTGAAGTCCCTCAAAAGACCGTAACAAAGGTCAAAGAAGGCAAAAAGCAAGATAAAGAAGAAAAAATCTTCCCAGGATACGTTCTTGTTGAAATGATTATGGATGATGAAGCTTGGTACATCGTAAGACATACTGCCGGAGTTACTAAGTTCGTCGGAACAAGCAAACACCCAATCGCAGCTAAAGAATCTGAGATTAAGAAAATTCTTCACAGATCTCAATCTCAACCAAAAGAAATCAAAATCGATGTTTCAATTGGTGATAAAGTCCGTATCGTATCAGGACCATTCGCTGATTTCGTTGGCGATATCACAGAAGTTTATCCGGACAAATCAAAAATTCGTGCTTCAGTTTCAATCTTCGGACGTGAAACACCTGTGGAACTAGAGTACAACCAAATTCAAAAAGTATAATAAGTAGTAGTAACAATTATGTGGAAGGGCATTCGCCCGCTTGAACCACAAAGGAGAATAAAAAATGGCAAAAAAAGTAATCGGTAAAATAAAACTTCAAATTACAGCTGGCAAAGCTAACCCAGCTCCACCGATTGGACCTGCTTTGGGTCAACACGGTGTTAATATCATGGATTTTTGCAAACAGTACAATGCAAAAACTCAAGATCAAGAAGGACTTGTAATTCCTGTTGAAATTAGTGTTTATGAAGACAGATCGTTTTCTTTCATCACAAAAACTCCACCAGCTCCTGTTTTAATTAAGAAAATCTTGAACCTTCCAAAAGGTTCGGCTATTCCAAACAAAACAAAAGTCGGGGAAATCTCACAAGCTCAATTGGAAGAAATCGCTAAAATCAAAATGGAAGATTTGAACGCAACTACACTTGAAGCTGCTGTTGAAATGATTAAAGGCACTTGCCGCTCTATGGGCGTTACAGTAGCTGAATAGCGGATTTTTGACGGGAGTGAAACTCGCCTTGTGAGGGTATCAACGAAGTGGCTCTTTTCGATACGAAAAGTATAACGAAGTGAAGATAACCGAACTGTCAAATAATCCAAGACAACAAAAAACAATTTAGTAGGTATTTAATTATGTGGAAGGGCATTCGCCCGCTTGAACCACAAAGGAGAATAAAATGGCAAAATTAACAAAAAGACAAAAACAAATTATAGAGATGATGGAAGATTTAGATCAACCGGCATCATCTGAAGCTGCAATTAAAAAATTACAAGAAGTGGCAAAAGCTGTTTCAAAATTCGATGAAACATTAGAATGCCATATGCGTCTTGGCATAAACGTGAAACACGCTGACCAACAAATCAGGAGTACAACCGTTCTTCCTGCAGGTCTTGGTAAAGAAATCCGCGTTTGTGTTATTGCTAAAGGCGAAAAAGTTAAAGATGCATTGGATGCAGGAGCAGAATTTGCAGGAACAGAAGATATCGTTGAAAAAATAGCAGGCGGTTGGTTAGAGTTTGATACTTTGATTGCAACTCCTGATACAATGGCTCTTTTGGGCAAATTGGGTAAAGTTCTTGGGCCAAAAGGTCTTATGCCAAATCCAAAAACAGGTACTGTAACTCCTGATGTTGCAAGAGCTGTAAAAGAAGCTAAAGCAGGTAAAGTTGAATTCCGTGCTGATAAACAAGGTATGGTCCACGTTCCTGTCGGCAAAATGAGTTTCTCAACTGCTGATTTGATGAAAAACTTTATGACTTTGGCTGAAGCAATCATCAAGGCAAAACCATCTGTTGCAAAAGGTACTTACTTAAAATCAGTTTACTTAGCTACAACTATGGGTCCTGGAATCCAAATTGATGCTAAAAACTTAACTCAAGAAGTCAAAGACTTTGCTTAATTAAGCGATAAAATATAAAATAAAAAACCGACTCCAAAAGGGTCGGCGTTTTATTTTATATCCGTTAATTAGCTCCTGTAGAGCTTGCTTTGCAATCTCCTACGTCGCTATCGTCCAATAAAGAAGAAAGGAGAAGTATTCAATTCTCCTTTCTTCTTTATATCCGTTAATATTTTTTAGCTCATTGCCATTTCATATCGATGCAGCCTAATAACAGCATTAATAATTTCATCATCCAAATCATTCAATGCATCCATATCGCCAACTCTTTCAACCTCGCGGCGCTTATTTTGCAATTCTAATAAATTATTTCTGGCATCATACAAGTGAACATAGTCTAAAAAATCCCGATCCATTTATACATCCTCCGATTATAAGTCTTTATATTTGAATAAAAACATTTTTTAATAAATAAAATCATTTCCTTATTTTTTGTTTACAAAAATTAAAAAATGCGCAACTTTCCACAATCATAGGTCTTTTAAAAATGTGGATTGGTGGAAAATGATAATACAAAATAACAGCAAAAATATGTATCCAAATGGCTATTCTTCAGGACAAAAAAATAAGGCCCAAAACAGACTTAATTTTTCAGGCCCGAGATTTCCGAATCAAACCTTTGAAGAATTCCAAAAATTTGCCAAAGAAACAGACTTTTTAAATAATCTGAGGAATATTTTTACAGACAAAAACCTACTAGGGAAGGGTGTTACAGCAAAAGTATACAATATCCCAAATAATGATACTTTCCTCGTAAAAATACCCAAAGACCGAAATGAAGCAACTACAAAATTGCAAATTATAAAAACGGCAGATGCCTTTTCTCAAAATAATCTTGGGCAAGTAATTGCAAATATAGGCGATAACTTTACTCAAATACTAATAAAACAAGCTGGTGAACCTAACGGGATAAAAGATTGGCTAACGGTTTTCAAAAAAAGCACTTTTCCAAAAGGCTTACAATACCTTGGCAGAAGAGATTTATCTTCTAAATGCCAGCGACTATTATTTTGACCATATAAATCCACAAAATATTCTTATAGATAAAGCTGCACAGCTGTTTAATATTATAGACATAGGCAAAAGTATAAAAATAGACTACTGCAATATTAATGGTTTTATGAAATTTAGCTTAATGGACGAAAGAAATTTTCATAAAGCACTCAATGCTTCCGACAAAACTCAAAAAAACGAAATCGTTCTTTTGAAAGACCAAATCAAAGCCAAAATTAAAACAGCAACCAATAATCTTTAAAACTAGCAACTTTTTTTCTTGACTATTTTTAAACTAAACAAATAAATTATAATGGGAAAGACTGAAAAATGATTAGCAAAATTACACCGAATTATATAAGTTTCAAATCAAATAATACTGCAGCACCATATACATCGTATTTGAATGAAAATTATACGACACAACAACGCAGAGCAAATACTGTAGCCATTCTTGGTGGTTCCAGAAGTGAAGGTTCTGCTAAAAAATACATGGGTTTATGTGAAAGAATTACCAAAAAAATTGTCCAAAATGGTAAAGATGCTGCCACAGGTTGCGGAACAAACGGCGGAATAATGAAAGCATCCTTCTTCGCAGCGGCAGAAGCCTCTAAAAAAGATGAAACGGGCAAACCCATACAAAACCTTGCACTGCTTACACTTCCAAGATGGGTCGATGAAAATACCAAAGATTGCGTCGTAATAGGAGAGCTTGTCGAAAAAACCAGAGCGATAGACGGTTTTGCAAAAGTCGCCGATACTATTTTGGTTTTTCCAGGACGTGCTACAACAACAGAGGAAGTCACCACAATAATTCGAAAAAATGATTATAAAAAACCTGCAGAAGAATTGGATAAAATCATTCTTGTAGGCAAAAAATATTGGGAAAATTTCAAAAAGCATTATGAAAATCTTTATAAATCAGGGGATTTGACTCGCCGACCTGATGAATTATTCGTTGTAGTCAATTCAGAAAAACAAATCCTAAAAAAACTCGGCATTGCCGATAAACCTGAGAACAATTTTATGAAAAATGCCAAAAATTCTTTTAATAAAGGGGTTAAAAAGCTCAGCGTTTTGGTTAAAAATTAATTTTTCTTTTTCAAAACCACATAAATCGGATGATATGTCAAAGAGACACCATTTGCGGTAGAAGAATATTCTCTGTATTTTTTTTCAAAATCTTTTAACACGCCTTTGGTCCAAAATTCTGCTGCCATTGCATTTGCACCGATACCTTTGATGTGCCTGAGAACATCAACAGGTGATTTAAATTCTAATTCAACAACTTCTTCTTTTAAAATTTTGACTTCAAAATCACCGAACATCGGTTCAAGTTTATCAAGATTTTTGTACATAAGTTTGCGATTAGAGATTTTTGATATCTGTTCAAAATTTCTTTCCCCAAAAGTGGTGAAAGCCAATACCCCATCAGTATTTAGCACATGATAAAACCGATTAATCATACTTCGCAAATCTTCTGCCCACTGAAAAGCCGCATTTGAAGCCACTATATTGAACTTCGTATCAAAAACCATATTTTCCATATCACCAATCAAAAAATTGCAATACGGAGCTATTTTTTCGATATAAGCAATAACTCCTGGTGAGATATCATTAATCAATAGTTTTTTCACCTTAAAATCGTTCATAATATGCTTTGTCAAAAACCCTGTGCCGCAACCAATTTCGAGGACTTTGTTATAATTTTCGCCACACGATGCAAAAATATAATCCGCCAATTTTTCGGCCATTTGCCTTTGCACAACTGCATGTTCATCATATGTTGGAAATGAATTTTCAAATCTTAATTTTACTAAATCTTTGTTATAACGCTTCATTTATAATCTCTTCTAGGCTAGCAAATTCAAAAAACGGATAATGCCCCGAATTCAATTCTACCACTTTAACTTTTTTTGTCTGCCAAAATCTCTGCTGATTTTTAGTCGGAATAATGTTATCCCGATTAGAAATTATCGCACAATCAAACTTAAAATCCAACGATTGATTTTGGACTACTATTTCTTTTAAAAATTCAAGTTCCTGTTTTTGATTTTCGACCGTGCGATTAGGCTTATCAAACTTTTCATATTCATCTGCGGAGCAAAAAATATTCTCGAAAAATTTATTCCGTGTATCTTCTGAAAAATTATCTAAAGTGCGCTGATAAATTTTGGGGTTAATCCCAAAAACTGCATCTATTGGGAGTTGTGTGCCATTTATTGCAATCGCTTTTTGAATATTGAATTGATTACAAACCAAACTTGCCGTCAAAACCCCCATAGACCAAGCGATAAGAGTTATTTCTGTATAATCTTGTAAATTCTCATCAAAATTCAGAGTCGAATAATCATAAACTAAAAGCATATCAAAATCGCATATTTTCAAGTGTTCGACAGAGTTTTTATCCATTCCCCAACCGCAAAAAAACAGCACAAGTTTTGAATAATTTTGCTTCTTTAGCCAAAAAGTTTTCATCGCAAACTCTCTTTGATTATTTGAGGTAAACGCATAATATCTTCTTCATTCATCAAGGTATTCAAGGAAATCCTTAGCCTTGATGAGCCATCAGGCACAGTAGGCGGTCTTATCGGAAGTACCCAAAAACCCTCGCTCTTTAGTTTTTCGGTAATTTTTACAGTTTTTTCATTATCACCTATAATCACAGGTACTATCTGACTTTCGCCCAAAGTTTCAAGACCATTTTTTTGAAGTTCATTTCGCAAAAAAGATGCCAAATTAAATAAATTTTGTCTTTTTTCAAAAGTTTGGGGCAATTTATTTTTCAAAAGCCACAAACTCCACATTGCATTAATTGGCGGAATATTGGTCGAAAAAATAAACGAACGGGCTTTATTTATCAAATATTCAATCAAAACCGAATCTCCAACAACAAAAGCTCCATAAGAAGCCAAAGCTTTGCCAAAAGTCGCCATTATCAAATCAACACCATCAACACTCTCTGCCGCACCGCAGGCTTTTTCGCCTAAAACTCCGAAAGCATGTGCCTCATCTATAATTAAAATCGCATTATATTTTTGTTTAATTTGAACAAGCTTTTCAATATCAACAATATCACCATCCATACTAAAAACTGATTCACTAACAATAAAGACTTTTTCATATTTGGAAGCATTTTTTGCCAAAAGAGCCTCTAAATGTTTGCAATCAAGGTGTTTGTAGCGATAAAAATCTCCATCTGACAACTTCATCCCATCTATAATGCTTGCATGGTTCAATTTGTCTGAAAAAACAGCATAACCCTTTTGGTTCAAGGCTGAAAGCACTCCGATATTTGCATGATATCCGCTATTAAATAGCAAACAGCGTTCTTTATTAAACAACCCTGCAATATGTTTCTCTAAATCCTCAAAAACCTCGCTGTTACCGGTTAATAACCTTGATGATGCGGAAGAAAAAAATACATTTTTTTGATTTTTTATTGAATCCAAAAATTCTTGCGTCAAATCACAATCATATGCCAACCCCAAATAGTCATTAGATGACAAATTAAGATATTTTTTACCCTCTGAAAAAATATATTTGCCTTCTTTCGCCTCAATATCAGGGATTTGCCTGAATTGGCTTTGAATTTTAAATTTTTCTAGTTCTTGTACAAACTTTTCCATAGAATTATTTTATATCAAAATTCTTTTCAAAACCTCTTTTTAAAGCATCGCAAAGAAGTTCAATATTGCATAAATTCGGATTTATGTCTTTCAAAGAAGTTATTTTATCGACTTTTTCTTCAAAAATCCTCTCTAACAAGTCTTTATCATAGTCAAATAATATTGACCCATGTTGCATGATATAACTATGTTTTCTGGCCTGCGCCGAACCGATAAGTTTTTTGCCCTGATAACTCAAATCCGAACCGGTAGCCAAATTCATACAGTATCCGTTTTTGGCTGAAACCTTTTGATACGAAGGGAATTCAAGCTCTATGCCAAGCTCTTTAAAACCTAAAATCAACCCATTTGAAATTTGTTTATAAGAATTTATTACACTATCGCCATTTTCTAAAAAATTTTTGTGACAAATAAAGCAATATGTCAGCTCTTTATCATGCAAAAGTGCCCGTCCGCCTGTAATGCGCCTTATCGAAGGTAAATTCAAAAACTCAGGCTTTTGTTGATTTTTGCCAAAAGTCAAGGTGGGTTCCAGCCATCCATAAAACCGCAAAATTGGCTCTGAATTTGACTTTATGGCCTCATCAAGAAGCTTTTCATCCAATGCCATATTTTCTGAGCCTTTTAAAAGTTCATAAGGAATAAACTGCATACAATTTCCGCTTATTTTTCGCAAATATTCAAATTACTATTAAATTTTATAACAAATTTAGAAAAATCCGCAATTTAGATTATTTTTTGTTTTTTATATATAAAAGGGTGGTTTTTTCATGCAACACAAGAATGCTAATTTAAAAGAAAAAAGAAAACCTATACGATGTGGGATTAATCGAAAATTGATTGCCCGCAATTATCAAATGGGCGAAACTTATATAATAAAAGACTGCAACAGTTTTTATGATATGGGAAAAATTTCAACAGAAAAAGAGGGGCTTTAATACCCCTCTTTTTCTATAGTAAAAATTATTAAACTTCCTGAATAACCCTTTCAAGAGCTCCTAAAGCCTCTTTTGGCAACTTGTCTAAGCCTGCTTTTTCGGTTTCGCGAGATTTGATAAACTCGATTCTATCTTGCATTCTTTTGACGAATTGTTCTTTGTATTCAGCATTTTTAAAAGAAGCTTCAAATCCTTCGATATTCATAATTTGAATATCTGAAAAATTCTCCCATTTCTCAAATTTGGCGCTGCCTTCAACGATTGATTCTACAATACCCAAAGTATGCTTAGGCTGTACTTTTGTTCCCATAAAATCACCTGTATTCAAGATGTAACAATCAACCCCATCATCAATGAGCTGTTTAAACCTTGTATAATCCATCTCAAGAGGATAAACCCTAAACGGATTAGCATAAGGCTCAACCACAAGAGCATTCGGGTCAACGCCTTCAGCAAGTCTTTCTGCAGATGAGCGTTTTGTAGCAAGCGTTGCGCCCATAGCAGAACCAAGTGCAGAACCTGAAAGCTTAATCACAGGCGGAATTGTAGGGTCTTGCATCAACCAAAAAACTCCATTAATCGGCTCATCCACTCTGTCGACACGATTTGGCGACCAGAGTTTCGACTTAACTGCACGACCATTTCCATTTCTTATATCTTCTGTAATAGAGTAAATTTTGCCGTCTTTTCCTTCAATAACACCATTATTTTGTTGGGTCAAAATATATTTATTGTCATCACAACCCATAGGATAATCCTGTGTTTTGTCAAAATACGCAGGCTCAAGCGCAATCGAATACTTGTCTTGAACATTAATAATAAACGCATCATCGTGCAACACAGTAATATCATATTTGTCATTATGGCGAGCGTGAGTAATAGTGGATTTACCCGAACCTGACAAACCAAAAACAGCTGCCTGATAGGATTTACCGTCCAAATTATATCTTTTCATCCCACCATGGCAAGAAGCATAACCATTTCTGGCAGCCGCGCCCCAAGCAAGAGTCAAAGTCCCTTTTTTGTGTTCGCCAAAATATCTCATTCCCAAAATTGCCGCACAATTATGTTTTGGGTCAAAGAATGTCAAACCGTATGGAAAATCAGGATGTGTCCAATCAGGATCGGAAAAAATATAAATATCGCCTTCAGCAATAGAACGAGAATTCGCATACATTTCTTTATAAATATCATTAAAATACTGAAAATTCAGCATCCAAGAATATAAAACATTCTCAAATCCTTCAGGGATAAGAAGATGAGCCTTAATCATAAAATCTTTTTCAAGCCCGACAACTGTTTCGGCACGATACATCAATTCATAACGAGTTCCATAAACTGCTTCACGAATTATTGGAAGCAAATATGCCATATCACAACCGGGTTCGCCGACAATTTTACGAGCAGCAGCACAACGCCCAACTACTGTACCATCATTGAACAAAAGTTGATTTGCACCTTCAGGCAAATCTAGTTTTTCAGGCATATAAACAGGCATTCCCGTAAGCTCAACGGTGCCTGAGCTTTCTTTAGCCAAATTATAAGCCTCAGAAACAGTTTTTATTACTTCTACATTATTTCCGAAAAACGGTGCTGTCAAAGTCGCACGAGCAGGTGACATAATTTCTTTTAATTCTGGTGTTGTTGTAAAAAATTCTTTCGTAGTCATTTTTTCTCCTTCTAGCGGCACAAAATATCGCCGACACTTATATTTTTTTCTGTCTCATCTATTTTTAAATTTAATGTTCCATCATCATTAATACCATTTGCCATGGCATCATAACTTTGGCTTATTTCATTAATTTTTATCTGCGAACCAATGAAAAAACATTTTTGGACATAATCATGTTTGATTAAAGCAAATCCTGATTCCAAAAATTCATCATAGCCTTCAAAAAATGCTTCTATAAGGCAATTAAAAAATATTTTTTTATCAATATCTTGACCCAATTCCAAATTCAAAGATGTTGCTGGCTGATTTATATTTCGAATTTCTTCTTTTTTAGAATTCAAATTCACGCCGACACCCACAACCAAACCTTTAAAAATCTGTCCTTTTATCGAAGTTTCTGCCAAAATCCCTGCAACTTTTTTGCCCTCAATCATTACATCATTTGGCCATTTTATTTGAGATTGAAGCCCATAAGAGTCTAAAACCCGACACAAAATCAAAGACATATATTGAGTCGAATTTGCCAAAGGAAGATTTTCATCAACAATATTTGTCGGCTTCAAAACTATCGAAAAATACAAATTCGAACTATTGCCAGACTCCCAAACTCTGTCAAATCGACCTCTTCCTTGGGTTTGTCTATCGGCAAAAATCACGGTTCTATCGTTGAGATTTTCGATGTTCTCTAGAGCATAGGTGTTTGTAGATGATATTTCTTCAAAATTAATGAATTCTATATTAGCCATATTGTCTCTTTATTTCTGCCGTAATTTTATTTTATAAGATTGCGGATTTAAAAGCTAGTTTTCATCCAACAAAGACTCAACATTCGTATCCATATCAGGATTGAAGTCCAAGTCACTTTTAAAAAACTTGATTGAATTAACTATTCTCATCATAAAATAAGACAACACACAAACTATCACCAAAATGAAAGCAAATTCTAAAAACTGTCTAGTTTTTCTGACAAACATATAAAACCCTCTTAGTTATAAGAAATTCCGGCTTCTGCAAGACGTTTTACAGCTTCTTGCAGTTTTTCGTCAGACTGAACCAAAGAAACTCTGAAATACCCATCGGAATGAGTCCCAAAAGCAATCCCGGGGGTAAAAACAACGCCTGTTTTTTCAAGCACCATTTTGCACCATGCCTTGGAATCATACCCTGAAGGAACTTTTAGCCACAAATACATTGTAGCACTTGTCTTTTTCAGGTCCCATCCAAGTTTATTGAAGCTTTCCATCATAAAAATACGGCGTCTTGCATAGTTGTCCATTGTATTTTGAACATGACCATAATCCATCTGCATAGCAGCGATTGCGGCATCTTGCATAATTGAACAGGTCCCATAATCCGTATTTGTTTTCATATCATGAATTGCCTTGATGTATTGTGCATTTCCGACAACAAAACCAACTCTCCAACCTGCCATATTAAAGGTTTTAGAGAAAGAATGATATTCAACAGCAATATCTTTTGCACCTTCAATTGTGAAAATACTCAAAGGACGATACCCGTCAAAACAAACTTCGCCGTAAGCCAAATCATAACAAAGCAAAATATTGTATTTTTTGCAAAAAACAACCAATTTTTCCAAAAATTCTCTTGGGGCCACTGCGGCTGTTGGATTATTAGGGTAATTTACAAAAAATATTTTGGCTTTTTGCGCAATTTCTTCAGGAATTGAATCTAAATCAGGCAAAAAATCATTCTCAGGTGCCAAAGGCAAATGATGAACCTCGCCACTCGCAATCCAAGTACCGCGAGACAAAACAGGGTAATAAGGATCAGGAACAAGATTTATGTCTCCTGGATTTGTAAAAGCCATCGCAATATTTGCAAGACCTTCTTTTGCCCCGACTAAAGTCTGAATTTCTGTTTCAGGATCTATATCAACGCCATAGCGCTTTTTCATCCACTTTGAAATTTCTCTGCGGAATTCTATTTTGCCTTTAAAACTTGGGTAACCGTGATTGGCAGGATTTTGCATTGATTTTATGGCAGCATCCACAATCGGCTGAGGTGTTGCACCATCAGGGTTTCCTATGCCTAAGTCTATTAAAACATTACCTTTCGCTCGCTCGATTTCTTTCCATTCGTCAAGTTCTGCAAAGATATACTTCGGCAGATTACAAACCTTGTCAGATGGTTGAATTCGAGTACCAGTTTTCATTTTCTTCTCCATACTAAATTTCTAATACAATAATACCTTAATTTTATTAGAAAAAATAATAATATACAACAAAACTGCATCACAAATGGAGAAAATCTAATCCCCTATTTTGATTGCGTACATGAAAAAAAGCAAATTAATGGGTAATTCGTTTGTTTTTGTGACACTGAACAATAGTTCCGCATCAGAAAATAAAACTTCATAATACTATATATCTTTGACAGAATTTTGGGATTTTTATACAATAAATAAATGTCTTATAATAAAAATATCGTAAATTCAAAAAAGGACTACTTTTGAAATCCAATACAATTTTAAATAATCAACCATTCAAAAAAGCTCAAAAAAATCGTAAAGAAACACACGCACTATATTCTTTGCTCACTTTTGTTTTGGTTATTTGCCTGATTCAAGCCACCCGGAGTGCTTTTTTGAATATTCAAAATTTCTTTTCTCTGCAGCATAAAATTTCTCAACTTGAGCAAATCAAAGAAAAATCTCTTGAAGAAAATGAAACTTTAAAATCACAAATAAATGAATTTAAATCAATGCAAGGCATTGAAGATGTCGCAAGAAATGAACTCAAAATGGCCGGCAAGAACGAGGTTTTGGTTTTAATACGAGATGACGAAGCACAAAGTCTTGACACTATTAACAAAAATAAAGCCAAAAAACCCGCAGAAACTAAACAATAAAATCTTTATTCGTCAATTTGAATAACATTCACAGGGCAAGCGATTGCAGCATCTATACAATCAATTTCATTGCCAAATACATTTTCATTATGAATATTGATGCCGTCTTTTGTCATTTCAAAAATTTCGCTGTTAATTGCACTACAAGCACCGCATTTTGTGCATCCACGAAGTATCTTTACTCTCATAAACTTTCTCCCATTAGCGTTACAAAATCATAATCGCAGATAGTTAAAGTTTTTTCATTGTATTTATGGCTAAAATTTTATGGCTATCAATAAACTTTAGTTTATGCACTTTTTGTTGATGTACCTACTACACTGCTGTTTTACGTCATAGCCCAACATTATTCCTAAAATAAAATCTTCTTCGACACTCAATTCGTTCAAAGCCTTTTTACCAAACATTTTTGCCACCTGAACACAAGTCTCGTCGCCGAAATACAAATTCGCTTTTTTATCTTTAATATATTGAAAATGGTAAGGCACCTTATCTTTTTCAAGTCTGGTTATTATATTATTCAATTCATAAATCTCGAGGGTCAACAAAACCAATTTTCTTACGCCCTTTTGAAACTCATACAAACAATGAGAAAAAACCTGCATCCTAAGCTCCTATATTACTTGCATATTTACAATAATATTTTGGCTCATTTTTATTTTTTTGTGTAATCCCTAATCAAATCTTTTATTTTTTCAAGAGCATTTGCAGAAATTACATGCTCCATTCGACAAGCATTATCAGCCGCTTCGGCTTTTTCCAAGCCTAATATTTTTTCAAAAAATACAGACAAAATATCATGCCTTTCAATAACATTGTCTGCAAAAATCTTGCCCTGTTTAGTCAAAATTATCGGTTTATAAGGTTCATAATCTATAAGACCTTTCAAAGACAAGGCTTTCAGCGCATCTGTCACAGATGCTTTTTTGACATTCATTTTTAAAGCAATATCAGACGCTTTTGCCTCACCTTTTTGGCAAATTAAATTTAAAATAACTTCCAAATAATCCTCTAAACTGGCTGATAATATTAGCATTTAGTTTTCCTTTTTATCTTTATGGTATCCGTGGTGATGATGGTGATTTCTGTAGCCTATGCCGGCTCTATAACCCGAGACTGAATACAAAAGAGGCAATGCCGGCTCTACCCATTTGAAGCCGGATAAGACACCTACTGAAGCCATATCATCGACGTGGAGTGAAATATCTAAAGCATCTGGAACTCGTTCATCATAAATTTTACCATGTTTTTTATGTTTGAATATAGGATTTATGACTTTTTGCCCCATTAAATTCGCTATAGCACTTCCACCAAAGACTCCTACACCCAAAACACCGCCTACCATTGCTGCTGCTCTAGTTACTTTGGACGGTTTTATAACTTTTTTAGCCTCCAAAACCTCAGTTGCCGCCAATGCAGCCCCTGCACCTATATTACACAAAAATATATTCGCAAAATATTGGTAAAAGCCTTCTTTAAGTTTATCAGGGATTTTGCTTCTCCAAGATTCATCAGTCAGTCCATCTCCCACAGTACCGCCCACGATACCGCCTAAAACAGGTACTAAACCAATTAAAGAAAGTCTTTTTATTTCCCCTAAAATCTCCTTTGCATTATGAGAATGAGGGCTGGGAATGAACTCATCCATAAATTTTTGCCCCTCAGGATTCATCTGAGCATGTTCCATAAGTTTTGTTATGTTTTTAAAAGAAAGTATTTTTGTTTTAGATTTTTCAATAATTTTTTTAATTTCATTATCATTAACTGCCTTTGAAAACCTATCTGCCACTTCATTTGGAACAGCTTTTGAATGATTGTGAATCAAACCTTCGAAAATTTGTTTTCCTCTGAATTTCAAACCTTTCACAGCCAAAAGCGAACTGCCCACAACACCAAGCAATGTAGCTGTTTCTTTAATGAATGTTTTTGATTTGTTATCAGACTCTAAAGTCTGCTTAGCAATGACAAAACCCGCACCGCCAACCAAAATCATAGGCATTGAACGATTCAATCCATTAATTAATTTTGGCTGATCCAAAAATTTTCCTACACAACTTAATATTTTCATAGCTTTACAAAAAATCCTTAAGTGAATATAATAAGTAAGGTAAACCTAACTTATCAAGATAGTAAGGCGAACCTAACAATTTGTCAATATATGAAAGAGTAATTTTTTATGAGCAATATTCAATTCGGATTTTTATTAAGCTTGTTAGCCGGGCTGGCAACAGGTATAGGTAGTTTAATCTCTATATTTGTCAAAAAAAACGATTTTAAATCCTTAGCTTTTGGTCTTGGGCTTTCTGCTGGGGTTATGATTTATATTTCTTTGGTGGAATTATTGCCTGAATCAGAGCAGCTATTAGGGCATACTCTTTTACCCGTTAATGCAAAAATGTTTTCTTTTTTAATGTTTTTTGTAGGAATTTTTATTGCCGGGCTGATTGATTATTTTGTTCCTGATCACATAGAACCGGGCTGGATAAAGAGCAAAATCAAAGGCAAAGAAAACAAAGAAACAGAAAAACCTCATTACAGCAAAAAAAACAGCGGAATTTATAGAGTAGGATTTTTGACTGCAATAACAATAGCAGCACACAATTTCCCCGAAGGGCTTGCAACTTTTGTCACAGGTGTAACCGACAGAACTCTAGGGGTGTCTATTGCTTGTGCCATAGCTATACACAACATTCCTGAAGGCATGGCGGTATCAATCCCAATCTACAAGGCCACAAACAGCAAAAGAAAAGCTTTCTTTTATTCAATGCTATCCGGCCTGACTGAACCTTTAGGCGCATTATTCGGATTTTTCTTTTTATCTTACTTCTTGAATGAAATGGTTTTTGCCGTTTTATACGCAGTGATTGCAGGGATTATGGTTTATATTTCATTCGATGAATTATTGCCGGCATCTCGAGAATATGGTAAAGACGGTCATATAACCATTTTGGGTGTTGTGACAGGAATGTTTGCCATAGGGATGAGCTTAGCGATAGTTTAAATATTAGACTAAAAAATAGTCCTGGATTGAGTCTCAAATTTGTTTTTGTGTGGAATATAAAAAATATAGCTCCTTTATAAGTTAATCAAATTATTTTTTTAGAAATTTTATTTTTTTATAAAAACATGTGTAATAATTTTATTATGCAAAAAAATAGAGGATGGGGTATGAAAAAAATAGAAGCAATATTAATAGTTCCGATTTTACTATGTGGGATAGCAAATTTATCTTTTGCACAGCAAGATAATTACATAAAACCAGCTATTTATCATCAAAATAAACCTGTCGAACTTACAGAACAAGATTTCAAAAAGCTCGAAAAATACAAAAATTGCACAAACGATCAAACAATTATGATTGCTCTTTATTCAATGGAAGGCACTATGGCAGATTTTTCCAGAAGAGCTATTTTGGGTGAAAATCTTTCGGGGAAGCCTATAAAAGTACAATTCAAAAACCTTGGCGAAATTAAACCCGAATACCAAAATTATGATGCTTTAGGATGGAAAATCAGAGACAGACTTTATATTTTTATAAATGAAAAACACCGCTCTGCACCACCAGAGGCTCTAGCAAGTTTGCTAAGCCATGAAGCAGTACACCAAGATTCTTTCAATTCAACAAATGAAGAAACTTACGCTTGGACCATGGAAGCAGCGACCTGGACTGATTACACCAAGAAAAATCCTGACTTAAAATATAAAACAGAATATCCTCTGGTTCGCCGTCTTAACACACTAAACGACTTATTTGTAAAAGCAAATTATCATAGCACATACATTCATAAAATCGTAAAAACCAATGAAGGCTATAAAGATTTGCCTGTCCGTTCTCCTGGTTTTGAAGACCAAAATCAATAGTAGAGAACTGCAAAACCTAGAAAAATGGTGTTTTTCAGATTGTGCAGTAATTGACCTCTCGGATATGAAAAATGGCTGAAACGTTTAGTTTTAGCCATTTTGACACTGGACGTAATGCTTAATAAACGATTTGAACAATTATTTGTCTAGTACGTGGCTTGTTATCGAAATCCAGCAGCACAATTTGCTGCCAGGTTCCCAAAAATAATGAGCCATTTATTATAGGAACACTAAAACTGCTCCCGATAATAGACGATCTAATATGAGCATAACCGTTTCCGTCATGCCAAGTTTCGTCATGCTGATATTTGTAATCCATCGGAATCAGCTTCTCCAAAATTTCCGGCAAATCCTTAACTAAACCGGGTTCATACTCTATCGAAGTAATTGAAGCAGTTGACCCAGCTACATAAACTAATGCCTGACCTGTTTCAATTTGATGACTTTTGACTATATTTTCGACTTCATTTGTAATGTCGACAATATCTGTAAACCCTTTTGTTTCAAGGGTTATCTTTCCATGAATTATTGGCATTTTTTGACCCTTTAATTTTGATTTTCCTCAAAGAATTTTATGGCATCATCAATTCTATTTATTATAAATCCGACTTCATAAGGGCAGAAACCTTTCCCTTCAAGGAGTTCTGCTTCAAGTTCTTCTATTATTTTTTTTGCTTGCTCTAGTTTTTCTATTGCGTTCATTTTTGATTACCTTATTATATGTTTATTTTAATTTAGGTTAATGCAATTTTATAGTCATCTATTTGTTGTGTAGCCGCCTATACTAAATGAAGATTTAGTGTAATCCTCTATAATTTGCTTAGCCTTGGCAAGTTGCGGATCTTTATTTGCCAAAAAATCAGCTTTAGTGTATTCGACTTTGTAATCAGGCTCTATTCCCTTTTTGTTGATATCTTTGCCTGATGGGGTCAAGTATTTGGCGATTGTAATATTTAGTCCGTTTTCTTCTTGAATTGTCTCAATTCTTTGCACAAGGCCTTTCCCGAAAGTCTTTTCACCGACTAAAACTGCTCTGTCATAATCTCTCAAAGCTCCGCTCAAAATCTCTGAAGCACTTGCAGATCCTTGATTAATTAAAATAACAAGCGGTTTTTTAATATAGTCATAATTTTCTTGAGCCTCGATATCTGTGCTTTTACCGTCCCTATCAACGATACTTACGATATTTCCTTTGGGCAAAAACATATTTGCAATAACAACGGCATTAGGCAATAAACCGCCTGTGTTCCCTCTTAAATCAAGGATTATGCCCTTAACTTTAGGGGCTTTATCCAAAGCTTCTTGAACTTCTACAGGGGTATCCTGACTCAAAAAACTGGAAATAGTAATATGGGCAATATTATCTGTAATATTTAATTTGACTGTTTTTATTTTTATTTCTTTTCTTTTTATGTTATAAATTATCGTCTTTTTGTCCCTCAAAACCTCGATTTCGACCTTACTTCCTGCAGGACCTCTTACCAGTTTTGCAACATCATTAATTTTGTAACCTTTGATAGACTCGCCGTCAACTTTGACAATTATATCTCCTGGTTTCAAGCCTGCTTTTTGAGCTGGAGTATCATCCAAAATCCCTACTATTGTAGATTTACCACTAATTTCAGAGATATTTACTCCAATTCCGTACAATTTGGCATTTATGCCGATATTTTGCTCCTCAAACTCGCTCGGACGCAAAAATCTGGTATAGGGATCGTCCAAACTTTCTATAATCGAATCAATTGCAACATATGCATCTTCTTTAGTCTTAATTTCATTAACATATTTCAGACGCCATTTATCCCAATCCTGATTGTTTAAAGTTTTGTCATAATATTCTTCTCTAAGCTCATCCCAACTTGTCAAAAACAGCCTCTGCGCTTGCGTTTTAAACAAAACATCCTGCAACATAAATGCTGAAAACACTACTGCTACCAAAATTATTAAAATAGTTGTATATTTTTTGTTCATATCCATCCTCATGAAAAACGTTGTTTATAATTTAGAATTGAGAAGCGTTTTTTTCAACCCCCAAAGGGCTTTCTCAAAAGAATAATCTATTTCTTTCGACCCTCTGGAAGCAAGCGATAGCCGCCACCGTAGATGGTTTCAATGTATTTTTCTTCGCTGATTTTTTGCAATTTTGAACGCAAATGACGAATATGAACCCTGATTGTTTCAACATCATCATCAGGTGAATAGCCCCAAATATCCTTCAAAAGCTTGCCGGATGAAACAGTAGCGCCATGATTTTGGACTAAGAGATTAAGAATCTCAAATTCAATAGGGGTAAGCTTTGCAACCTCATCTTTGATTTGCACCGAAAAATTTTCCGGAATCAAAGTAATGTCACCGACTGTCTGAATCTCCACTCTCCCTAAAGATTCAGGAAGTGATTTTGTTCTACGCAAAAGCGCTCTGGTTCTCAACTTCAGCTCATCAAGCTCAAAAGGTTTAACTAAATAGTCATCAACACCTGCATCAAAGCCTTTAGCTTTGTCCTGCATCATTCCTAGAGCCGTAAGCATCAAAATCGGTGTATCTTTAGAAGTTTCATTATTTCTGATACGATTTGCCACCGTAAAACCGTCTACTTTAGGCATCATCACGTCTAATATAACCAAATCGGGACTTTCCTGTTTTACAAGAGCAAAACCTTTAATCCCGTCATCAGCACAAATCACATCATGGCCTATCAACTGTAAATTTATTTTAATAAGTTCTAAAATCGCTAAATCATCATCAACAACAAGTATCTTGCTCACTTTAGGCTCCAATCTGCATCGCATTATTATCGTATCATATAATTATAAATTTCAAATAATTCTCTTTTTGTGTATAATTTCTTTATTAAATTTAAAAAAGGACACTTTTTATGATAAATACGGTTGTTTTAGTAGGGCGTGCAGGGCAAGATCCTGAAATAAGATATTTTGAATCAGGGAAAGTCAAAACCACTTTTTCGATTGCAGTGAGCAGATGGTCAAAAAATGGAGAAACTACTGACTGGTTTAATGTTGAGCTTTGGGACAAACAAGCCGAAGTAGCAGGACAATATGTAAAAAAAGGTTCCTTAGTTGCACTTGACGGAAGGCTTGCCATTGACAAATGGGCGGCTCAAGATGGCTCAAACAAAGAAAGAGCAATCATAAGAGCTAATAATTTAAGACTTTTAGGCAGTAAAAAAGATCAAGGATAAGTTTTATGGCTTTTCAAGCAGAATCAATAGGGATTATTGCCGATGACTTAACCGGTGCAAATGATACAGGTTTACAGTTTCATTTAAAAGGCTGCAATACCCAAATTCTTTTTGATGCAACAGGCGAATACAATAATAAATTCTCTCAAGCATGGGCAATCAGCACCGAAACAAGAAATTTGCCCCCTGAAAAAGCTGCTGAAAAGACTTTTGACGTTACAAAAAATATTCTAAATAATCTTAATGCTGAATATATTTACAAAAAAATTGACTCAACTTTAAGAGGGAATATAGCTGTTGAAACCCTTGCTATCCTTGAAGCTACAGAATATGATGCGGCAATTATCCTTCCTGCTTTTCCTCAAGAAGGTCGAATAACTGTTGGCGGTTATCATCTTTTAAAAGGCATGCCTCTTGAAAGGACTGAATTTGCACGCGATCCGAGAAGTCCGATTTATGAATCACATATCCCAACACTTTTGAAATCACAAATTGACAATGAAAATTTGGTCGGACTGATTGAATTTAAGACTGTCTCCAAAGGTGCAGGCCCAATTTTAAGAGAACTTCACAACCTTATAAATGAAGGTAAAAAGCTTATAGTAGTTGATTCTACATCCACAACAGATATGGAACAAGTGGCCCTCGCCATAAGCAAATCGAATTTCAATATTTTGCCTTGCGGCTCGGCTGGTTTGGCTCAAATACTTGCAGAAGAATGGTTCCCGAATATGAATTATCAGCATATTGCCAAAACCATTCCTCAAATGCCTATTTTAGTTGTATCAGGTTCTGCAACAAGTATTACAAAAACTCAAATGCTAAAACTTGAAGAAGACGAAGATATGGATGCGTATTTCATCAAAATCACTCCCGACAAACTTCTTGACGAACTTTACGAGGATTTGACCGAACGTATCTTGAACAATTTAGGCAAAAAAAATATAGTAGTTTTACAAGCATGCCAAATCGAAAACGAAGACGTCAAAAAATTTCTTACAGAAAAAGGATTAACACCTGAAAAAATCCCGGGACTTTTGACAGATTATTTGGCAGATTTGACACGAAAAGTTGTAGCGCAAAAAGAAGTTTTGCTGGTTTTAGTGGGCGGAGAGACTTCTTACAAATGCTGCAATGCTATAACAAGCCGAAATCTACAAATCATAGATGAAGTCGAAACCGCAATTCCTCTATGTATGGACCACAAAGCACAATGGATAGTTACAAAATCTGGAAATTTGGGAAATCCAAAAACTCTGGTCAATATTTTGAGATATTTTGAACAACATGTCTAAAATAGCTATAACACTTGGCGATCCTTGTTCTATCGGAGCTGAAATCACAAAAAAAGCTCTGCTCGAACTTAATTTAGATTTGTCAAAATTTGTTTTAATAGGTAACAAAATCGCTTTTGGAGAAATCCCTTTTGATGTCGAATTTGTTGACATCAAAACAAATAAAAAACTCGAAATAGGCATACCATCAAAACAAAGTGGTAAAATAGCTTTTAAGTCAATCGAAAAAGCTATCGAACTTACAAAATCAGGCAAAATCAAAGCAATTGTTACTGCTCCGATTTCAAAATATGCTCTAAATTTAGCAGGTCATAATTTTTCGGGACATACAGAAATTTTTGAGAAACACCTCGGACAAAATGCCCAAATGCTTTTTTTAACAGGCGGTTTAAAGGTTCTTCTTTTAACCAGGCACATCTCGCTTACAGATGTACCTACAATACTTACACAAAAATTTATTGAAAAAGAAATCCAAAAACTCAATTCTGCCCTTCAAAAATTAGGCTTAGAAAACCCCAAAATAGCTCTTTGCGGACTAAACCCTCATGCGGGCGAAGGCGGGCTTTTAGGCAAAGAAGAACAAGAACAATTTTTGCCGGCAATCAAAAATCTTCAAACCAAATCAATCAACATTGAAGGTCCTTTTTCAGCTGATATGCTATTTTCAAAAGCTTCTGATTTTTACAAAAAAAATGTGCCTCAACCTTATGATTGCTACGTTGCCGCCTATCATGACCAAGGTCTATGTGCTGTCAAATCAATAGATTTGGGCAAAACTGTCAATGTAACAATCGGGCTTGATGTCCTCAGAACATCCCCAGCACACGGCACAGCGTTTGATATTGCGGGCAAAAATATCGCTTCACCTGAAAGCATGAAAGAAGCCATTAAATTTGCTTTTGAAAAGATTTATTAAAATCTAGAAATTATGCCTTGTGCATGATACAAATAGAGTATAACTTTGGAGATTTTGAATTTTGATTACTAAAAAAGATGTGGAACACGTTGCAAACTTGGCCAGAATAAAGCTTAGCGATGAAGAAACAGAAAAATTTACCAAACAGCTTGGCGATATAATAAAATATGTAGATCAACTCAATGAAGTTGATACAACAGGTATTGAACCTATGGCTCATCCTTATCCTTTGGTCAATGTTGCCAGAGAAGATATTGCTGAACATAAAATTACCAAAGAAGAATTACTGAAAAATGCACCTGAAGAAGAAAATTCTTTCTTCAAAGTACCTAAAATCAACTAGAATAAACAAATCGGCATAGAGGGAATCTGAAAATGAGTACAAAATATATTTTCGTCACAGGTGGAGTTGTAAGCTCACTCGGCAAAGGCATTGTAGCCGCATCTTTAGGAAAACTCTTAACAGCAAGAGGCTATAGCGTTAAAATCCAAAAATTTGACCCTTATATAAACGTCGACCCCGGCACTATGAGCCCTTTTCAGCATGGGGAAGTTTTTGTAACCGATGATGGTGCCGAAACAGATTTAGATTTGGGACACTATGAAAGATTCACCAATACCAGCCTTTCAAAAGCTAATAACGTAACTTCAGGAAGCGTATACCTTAGCGTTATCAACAAAGAAAGAAAGGGAGATTATCTCGGTGCAACAGTCCAAACAATCCCCCACATAACAAATGAAATTAAAAGCAGAATCAAAGAAGCTTCGAAGTCCAACCCTGATTTTCTGATTTGCGAAATCGGCGGAACAATCGGCGACATTGAGGGACTGCCTTTTATTGAAGCAATTCGTCAATTCCGTTTTGATGTCGGCATCGAAAATGTAATTTATATACACGTTACACTCCTCCCATACTTGGCTACCGCAGGGGAATTAAAAACAAAACCTTCTCAACACAGCGTAAACACTATGAGAAGCTATGGTGTACAGCCTGATTTCTTGATTTGCCGTACACAAATTCCTATTCCTGAAACTGAAAAAGCAAAACTTGCACTTTTCACAAACGTTGCATCAGAAGCAGTCATTGAATGCCGCGATATGAGTACGATTTATGAAGTCCCTATTGCGCTCGAAGAACAAAAATTCGCATCTTTAGTATTAAAAAGATTTAATATGAAAGATAAAACCCCAGATTTAAAAGCGTGGGTAAATTTGCTTAATAGAATGCAACATCCTAGTCACACAATCAAAATAGGTATTGCAGGCAAATATACAAAATTGTCCGATGCTTATATTTCTGTCGTAGAATCTATAAAACACGCAGCAGCAGGTGTTGGAGCAAAAGCAGAAATCGAATGGGTATCTGCTGAGGAATGCCTTGATATGGAAAAAACCGCAAAAGCCCTTGAAGGACTTGACGGAGTTGTAGTTCCAGGCGGTTTCGGAGTTCGCGGAATCGAAGGAAAAGTAAATGTAATCAGATATGCAAGAGAAAACAATCTTCCATTCTTAGGTCTATGCCTCGGTATGCAATGTGCCGTAATCGAATATGCCAGAAACGTTGCAGGTCTGGAAGGTGCAAACAGTTCCGAATTCGATGAAAGTTCGCAGCACCCTGTAATCGCACTTATGTCAGAGCAAGAAGACATACAGGATTATGGCGGAACAATGCGACTTGGGGCTTATGACTGCCATTTACAAAAAAATACCAAAGCCAACAAAGCCTACAAAGCCGATGTGATCTCAGAACGCCATCGCCATAGATACGAAGTTAACAACAAATACAGAGGTCTTTTATCAGAAAAAGGGCTTGTATTCTCAGGATTGTCACCAGACAGCAAATTGGTCGAGATTGCCGAATTACCACAGAACGACTGGTTTGTAGCATCACAATTTCACCCTGAATTCAAATCTCGTCCTGAACATGCTCATCCTTTATTCGCAGGGCTTTTGGAAGCAGCTTCCAAAAGGGTGAAAAATAAATAGGAGAATCCCATGGATAATCAAGAGTTAATAAATTTGGCTCTAGAAGCGGCAGAGAAAGCTTATGCCCCTTATTCAAAATTTCATGTCGGCGCTGCCATTTTATTTGAAGATGGAAATATAATAACAGGATGTAATGTCGAAAATGCCAGTTATGGCTTATGTTTATGTGCCGAAAGAAATGCAATATCGACGGCAATAGCAAAAGGAATCGAACCTGAAATCAAAAAACTGGCTATCGCAAGCCCAAATGCAGAAAAATGCTACCCTTGCGGTGCTTGCAGGCAATGGGTTCAAGAATTTGCAAAAAATGCGATTATTATAGTCAAAGACAGTAATAATACCGTTGAATACAGCATTTCAGAGCTTTTGCCTTATAGTTTTGATAAAGAAATTTTTCAATAATTTCAAATTTTTTCAAGCAGACAAACTGCCTGTGAAGAAATCGCAAGTTCTTCGCCTTCAGGCATCAAACCTTCTGTGGTAGTGGCTTTTACAGAAATTTTATCAACATCAACATCAAGAGCCTTGGCAATATTTTGGCGCATTTTATCAATATAAGAAATCATCTTGGGCTGCTCTGCCACAATGGTCGAGTCAATATTTACGATTTTATAGCCATTTTGCTCGATGAGATTTTTGACATGTTCTAAAAGCAAAATGCTAGAAATCCCTTTGTACTGCTGGTCTGATGGGGGGAAATGTTTGCCTATATCACCAAGAGCCAAAGCCCCTAAAAGCGCATCCATAATTGCATGAACCAAAACATCGGCATCAGAATGACCTAAAAGACCTGTCTTGTGCGGGATTTCGACCCCTCCCAAAATCAATTTTCGACCCTCTGTCAATCTATGCAAATCATAGCCTTGTCCGATTCTATACATTTTTTCTCCTAATTTTTATTTTTCAAAATAAATTTTTCTATCGCATCAACCACACCGTCATCTTCAACAGATGGAGCTATATAATTCGCAACCGCCTTAAGTCCTTCTGTGGCATTACCCATGGCAACTTTTACCTTTGCGGCTTTCAAAAGCTCAATATCATTATCTTGATCACCCACAGCCATAATTTCATCGGGTTGAATGCCCCAATTTTTGGCAAGATACAAGATAGCCTTGCCTTTTGAAGCATCTTTACTGATTATTTCACAAAAAGTCGGCAATGATTTGACTACGCACAAATCATTCGGAAATTTTGATTGCAAATATTCCAAAACTTCATTTGTAGCCTCAGGAGTTTTACCAATGGCAAGAATTTTATTCGCCTGAATATTGATAAATTCATCAAAAGATTTGATTTTGTATTGAAGCTTTCTTTTTTCGCAATACTCAATCAGAGTATCCGTTTCGACCTCAGAAAAAATCTCATCTTCAATATAAAGATTTGTCTGCACATCAAAAGTCCTAAGCTCTTTGAAGACTTGTTTCGCAAGGGAATCTGGAATCAAATTTTGGCAAAAAACTTTTTGCAAATCTTGAACCAAAGCACCGCTATAAGTGATTATTGGGGCATCAAGCTCCAACTCTTCCGCAATGAAAGTTGTAGCGCTATGCATTCTGCCTGTAACCAAAACCACCTTAACTCCGACATTAACAGCTTTTTTGACAGCATTTTTGACATTTTGAGACAAAGTATAATCTTTTTTCAAAATTGTGCCGTCAATATCAAGTGCCAAAAGCTTTATCATAGTTATTTGCCTGACAAATACTGGTCAATAGTTTTTTTGAAATATTCTGAATTTTCAAGAACAGCAAGTTCTTTTTCAAAATCCGCCAATAATTCAACTTTAGTAAAATCATCGCAAAAAGAATACCTGATACCGTTTAAAACGACTTCTTTTATTTTTTCCCAACTGGTCAAAATGCCGTGTTTATAAAGCTGTTCGTATTCTTTTGAAATTTTTGTGTTGAACATTGCAGGATCATCCGAACAAATTGTTACAGGGATATCATTTGCCAACATTTTAATAATTGGATGTTCTTCCCAACTTTGGACTGATAACGTTGAAATATTTGAAGAGGGGGAGACTTCAAGGGCAATATGATTTTCTTTAATTTTTTTGATTAAATTCTTATCTTCACAAGCATACAAACCATGCCCGATTCTTGTGGCTCCAAGTTCTATTGTTCGAAACATCGCTTCTATGGCGCTCATCTCTTCAGAATTTTTGGTTTCGCCTGCATGACAAGTAATATTCATGCCATTTTCACGGACATAATCCAAGGCTTCTTTATGGCGATTAACCGAAAAATTAGTCTCGTCACCCGCCAAATCAAACCCGACAAAATCATCGCTCAATTTTGACCATTGAACAGCCTGTTTGGCCTCTTCCATCGATATATCAGAAGAATTATGGCGCTCTGCGGTATAAATATACTTCACAACCTGTTTAAATCCTACTTTTTCAAGCTTTTGCCTTGCAGATTTTACCCCTTTTCTAATTGCAATATACATTTTTTCACGAAGCTGATTTCTCTCCTCGGCAGAATTGGTTTCAGTAGGAGCAAGCTCGCAACCCGCTAGTTTCAACTCTAAATATTTTACGTTATCTTCAGCAGCCTTGATGCAAACTGCTTCTGTAACTTCTTCCAATTTTCCTTCTTCTTGAACCAATGCGGCTATATTTAAATAAAAATTCACAAAATCAGTCAAATCGTTATACAAATCCTGAGGAGAAGTTGCCCTCGCAATCTGATATTCAGAAATCCCTTTTTCTCTAAAAAATTCCCTCATTTTATACATAGGATAAGCTCCGGCAAGGTGAACATGCAGTTCTGCCTTGGGAATTGCCCTAAATAAAGCTTTGATTGACGGTGTTAAAGTTGGCATAAATTCTCCTTTTTGTATATTTTATAAGGCTTTTGAGAACTTGTAAAGCATTATATTATAGCTTCAATTCCAAAAAAGATTTATTTTTGTAAATATTATTTGGGCTGTCGATTGAAAAAGGTGACCCAACTGCTATAATTGTAGAAGTTAGCAAAGAAGGAGGTTACTTAATTGCTAATGAACCTAATAGGACAACTCAACGCGATTGCCAAAAAAGATGATGCATTATTTTCGGGGATGCAGGTAAAACAAGCACAATTAGGGTTGGTGCAAGGCTGTGATATAGGCCGGTTGGACTTATCAACTATACACAAATTGCACAACAAAGATCAGCAGCTTACATTTACCGGTATCAAAAACGAATTTATTGCAAAAGCAATGAACGCCTGGCACGAGTCCTTAGCTGATAAACATAAGAAATAAAATTATTTAAAAGATCAAAGCTCTATTCGCTTTTACTTATTTTAGGGTAAAATGTCGATAGAGCTTTTTTTTCGGATTTCTTACGGGAGTGAAACTCCCATCGCGAAAGTCTCGATGGAACGAAGCTTTTATAAATAAAAAGCGAAATGAAATGCAGAGGCTTGAGCTGCAAGATAATCCAAGACAGCGAAATCTGACAAGAGTGAGCGAAGCGAAACTCGTCCTAGCGAAGGTTTTGATGAAGAGAAGTTTTTCGCAAAGAAAAACGAAACGAAATTAAGAAACCTGAGCTGTCAGTATTTCAAGACAGCGAAATCTGACAAGAGTGAGCGAAGCGAAACTCGTCCTAGCGAAGGT
>CAYUHE010000004.1:0-74256 GCA_964444415.1 uncultured Gammaproteobacteria bacterium | reverse complement strand
AAGTTTTTCGCAAAGAAAAACGAAACGAAATTAAGAAACCTGAGCTGTCAGTATTACAAGGGAGGGTGCCCTTTAGGGTAGACAAGAGTAAGCTAAAAGCCACCAAAAGAGGAAGTCATGAAAAACCGCATTGATTTTTACATAAGAAACTTATTCAAATTTAAAAGAAAAGGCTTTTTTGAAGAAAATGAAAGCAAATTTGAGCTTTTCAATCCGACAATTCAAGAAAAAGAAGAAAGATTAACTAGGCGCTATGCCCTACAATCTTTTAAAGAAAACTCTTCTCGCCAAAATTATACCGAAAACCTTTATATATTAGAGCTTTTAGAAGATTACCTTCGCCCAAAAAGAAAGCCCTCAATGAAAGTTCTTGATATAGGCTCAAAAAATTGGTCTTATGCAAAGGCAGAACATTCATTTTTTAAAAAATTTACACGCAAATTGACTATTGATGGCATAGAAATTGATGCTTATCGTGTTTATTCAAATTTTTATTCCAGATATGATGCCGCAAAATACTATACTGAAGGACTCTCTGGCGCAAATTATATCGTGGGGAATTTTTTAGAACATAAAGGGAAATACGATTTTATAATCTGGATTTTACCTTTTATTTCACAATTTCCTCATCTTAGATGGGGCTTGCCCAAAAAGTTTTTCAAGCCAAAAGCCATGCTGGAAAAAGCTTTTAATGACCTTAAAGATGACGGTGTTTTGCTAATTGTCAATCAAGGGAAAGAGGAATATGAAATTCAGCAACAGCTTTTTGATGAACTTGAAATCCCCTATATGCCTTGCGGTGAATTCAAAAGCAGCTTTTTAAAATATGAGCACCAAAGATTTGTAAGCATTGTCACCCGTTCAGGGAAATTACATCTTTAATTTGCTGGTGCAAAAGTCCATTTGTGGCAATTAACCCTTTAATATTAAGGTCAAAATAATCATTATCAAGATTTGTGATTAATCCGCCCGCCTCTGTAATAATCAAAGCCCCTGCCGCTGTGTCCCACGGGGATAAGCCGAGTTCCCAAAAACCGTCAATGCGTCCGCATGCGACATAACACAAATCCAAAGCTGCGGATCCAGGGCGTCGAATTGCCTGACATTTACCCAAAAAAGCCTTAAAATATTCAAGGTTTTTATGTAAAAGCTCATCCTTAAGAGCCGGGAAACCAGTTGCCAAGAGAGCTCTCTTCAAATCATTAATTTTGCTGACTTGCATTTTTTTGTTATTCAAAAAAGCACCTTGCCCTTTTACGGCATGAAAAAGTTCTTTTCGGCAAGGGTCATAAACCACTCCAAGTATAGGTTCTCCCTTATAATGAAGCCCTATAGAGCAGCAAAACTGTGGGAAACGATGAGCATAATTGACAGTCCCGTCAATCGGATCAATTATCCACAAATAATCGCTATCTTTTGTTGCACTGCCACTTTCTTCCGCCAAAAATGAGTGCAAAGGGAATTCTTTTGAAATAACTTTGATGATTTTTGCCTCAGCCAATGTATCTGCTTGTGTTACAAGGTCAAACTCACTAGCTTTAGTCTCTATATCAAGCTCTTTATGCATATATTCAAGCTGGATTTTAGCTGCTTCTTCTGCCGCATTTATCGCTGTGCTTAATAATTTATCCATTAAAACTTCCTATCTTGGTGTTTTTTTTATTATAATGAAAACAGTAGAAAAAAGCAGGTAAATAAATATGTTTGAAATAAAAGTAGAAAACCACTTTGCAGCGGCACATCATCTTCTTAATTATGATGGGGACTGCGAAAACCAACATGGGCACAACTGGAAAGTCGAAGTATATATAAGAGGCACGGAATTAGACAAATCGAATATTTTGGTGGATTTTAAAATTCTAAAGAAGCATCTTAACGAAGTTTTAGACCTTTTAGATCATAAAGACCTAAACCAACTTGAATATTTCAAAGATCAAAGCCCTTCAAGTGAACTTATTTCAAGGTTTATATACGAAAAAATGAAAGAAAAGAACACCCTGATTCATAAAGTTTCCGTATGGGAAACGCCGACTTCTTGTGCAACTTATTGGCAAGAATAAGAATCCTCAATCATACTGATTTGAAGGCTTTTAAAACAGATTTGCCACCACAGATATGTTTGTTATAATGTTATTATGGAACTTAGCTTAATATTCGTTTATATCAAAAGTACGGTAATAGGGGGTTTCAAGGGGAAAGTAACGTTTTTAAAATTTAATCTTCACTCAAAGTGCAATGTATGTTTTAATAAACATACCGAAATTTCAGAAGTATAAAGAGATAATAAAGGACTAAAATATTATGACATTACCAAACGTAGCTTATTTTTCAATGGAAATAGCTTTAGACCAATCACTAAGTACCTATTCTGGCGGCTTAGGGTTTTTGGCAGGAAGCCATATGCAATCAGCTGGATATTTAGGACTTCCTATGGCTGGTGTTACTATGCTGTGGTCTTATGGTTATTATGACCAAAGAATAGACTCTGAAGGAAATGTAGAGATTGCATATACAAAAAAACAATACGACTTTTTAACAGATTTGAACATCATGGTTGATGTTGAAGTTTTTGGTCAAAAAGTCAAAGTAAAAGCTTTTAGAGTAGAACCTGAATTATTCGGGGCAGTACCTGTTTATTTATTGACAACAGATATTCCTGAAAATCCTGAAGAAGTAAGAAAAATTTCTTACAGACTTTATGATGGTGATGAAAAAATTAGAATCAGCCAAGAAGTTGTCCTCGGTATTGCAGGTATCAAAGTTCTACAAGCAGCTGGATACAAATTTGACATTATCCACATGAATGAAGGGCATGCTCTTCCTGCTGCATTTGAAATGTTAAGACAAAACGGCGGCGATTTTGCAAAATTAAAAGAAATGACAGTATTTACCACGCACACACCAGTTGCAGCAGGCAATGAAGTTCACTGGGTTGATACTTTGCTAGAAGGCGGTTTCTTCGCAGGATTAACAAGACAACAAGCTGTTGGTCTTGGTGGCGAAAACTTCTCACTTACAGTCGCAGCATTGAGATTGAGCCGTTTGGCTAATGCCGTATCTCAGTTGCACGGCTTAGTTGCCAACAAAATGTGGGAATGGGTTGAAGGACGTTGCCCGATTAGAGCAATAACTAACGCTGTAAACCTTCACTACTGGCAAGACAAAAGAATGGACGTTTCAAAAAGCAACAAGGAATTGTTAGCTGCAAAACGTGAAATGAAAAAAGAATTGTTCGAATATATTGCCGATACAACAGGAAAACGTTTTGATCCTGATGTTTTGACAATTACTTGGGCAAGAAGATTTGCTGATTACAAACGTGCTTGGATGATCTTTATGGACAAAGATCGAATCACTAAGCTATTAAATGAAAATAAAGTTCAACTTATATTCTCTGGCAAATTCCATCCGGATGATACTATGGGTCGTGAAATGTTCAATAATATCTTGAAACATTCTTATGATTTGAGAAACGTTGTTGTTCTTCCAAATTACGAACTTAAATTGAGCGGATTGCTTAAAAGAGGTACTGATGTTTGGATGAATACACCGCTAAGACCCTTTGAAGCATCAGGAACTTCTGGAATGTCAGCTAATATGAACGGTGCTTTGCACTTGTCAATCTATGACGGATGGGCTGTAGAAGGTACATTCACAGGATTGAACGGCTATACTGTCAATTATCCAGGACTTGATGAGGATATCGCTTGGGAAGAACGTCACTGGAAAGATTATGAATGCATTATGGGCATCATAGAAAATGACATTATCCCAACTTATTATAGCGACAAAAATAAATGGGCTACTTTGATGAAAAATGCTATCAAAACATCTGAAGCTTACTTCAACTCTGATCGTATGGTAATCGAGTATTACAACAGATTGTACAACCCGATTGCTAAAGGCGGAAAAGAAGAAGGAGATGCTACAGCTGATGTAAGAGTAGCTGAAAATCCAAACTTGGATGCTTGGACTTTCTCAAATATAAAGTAGCGGAATCTGACAAGGCTGAAGCGCATAGCGCGGAACGCCGTCCCAGCGAAATTCCTGACGTAGCGACTCTTTGCAAAAGCAAAGTAAAGCGAAGTGAAAGGAGATGAGCTGTCAGTATTCCAAGACAAATCAAGATTAAAGAGAGAGAACTAATTAGTTCTCTCTCTTTTCAGTATGAAGCAATGTAAATATTATGTTAAAATAATCCCCTAGCAGTAGCAATTTTTGCCTTTTTCGTTGTTTAATAGGTAGACGAAATTTTTTAACAGACGAAAAGTGATTTATCAGGCGAAGTGATTTGAGTAAAATAACAAACAACATTAATAATTTTGCAAATAACAAAAATGTAAGAACTTTTGCATCAAAATTGTGCACTCCTGGGGCACTTTTACCTATTATTTTGCTTGAAACAACAGTTATGATAGGACGAACTTATCAAGCAAAAAAACGTGGCGGTGATATAGAAGCAAGAGAACGTCTTATAGAAGAGTCCATTTCAGCTGTAATCTGGCTTTGGGGAATTAAAACCGTAAATAAAGCTTTTGATTTCTTGATAGACAAAGTCGGTAAAATCAAAGAAAAAACTGGCGTTAAAGATTTCAATTTCGACACAGGAAATGACCATGTCAGACAGCCATTTGAGCATGTTACTGAAAAATTAAGCAAAACCAAAAAAAATTCCATTGCAGCTTTAAAATTTTCAAAAATAGCTGCAAGCGCCGCTATTTCAGTAGGCTTCATGGGTTTTGTATTGCCTAAAATCAACCAAAAAATCACAAAAAATATGCTGGATAAAAAAGAACAACAAACCGGAAGTCACATACAGCCAATCAAAATAGAACACCGTCAACAAAGACGGACTGACATAAACGAATTTTTGACCATGTCACGAGGCAGCGCCGGTGACCCAAAAAGATTGTCAAATAATCCTCCAAACGTAATGGAAACAAACGAATTTTTGACCATGTCACGTGGCAGTGCCGGTGACCCCAAAAAATTATCAAACAATCCTCCAAAAGTAATGGAGACAAACGAATTTTTAACCATGTCACGAGGCAGTGCAGGTGACCCCAAATTCCAAGGTGGTAACTTCTTCGAAATAGCAGCTCATCAGCTGGAAAATAATAATATAGCTCAACTTTTGACCATAGATTCAGGTTTATTCGCAGGTCGTGCAGTCAACGCAAGAAATGAATATGAACAAAGAGAAATCTTATTCCGAGATATAACTTCTTCTTTCTTTTATGTAGGGGCCACTCCTTTGATTTACAAAGGATTATGCTTACTCGATAGCTTAAAAGGCAAAAATACAGAACTTTCGCCCGATAGAGCTGATGATTTGCATGCAAAATTGATGAATCTCTTTGGCAAAGACCAAAAAGAAATCTCTAAATCCGATTTTGAGAAAAAAGTTTTCGGTACAAGGCAAGTCAATGATGATGTCTTTAATAAAGCTGGCAATATTTTTGATAAAACTAAACATATTGTCTCCGTTGATAAAATGCATAAATTCATCGAAGAAAACATTTCTGATGCAAATTCAGCGAAATCATTAAAAGACAAAGCTTCAAAATTGTCTAAACTTCAGCCTGGAAACATTTTGACCAAGTCTCAATTGACAAACTTGTTCAATGACGGAATGCTCAATGAGCCTGAATTTATCAATAAATTGATTGATGATTCAACTGGCGGGAAAGCCATGAATCCTATTAAATTCATTCCTCAAAAGAAAGTCGATGCACAACGTAAGTTCATTAATGACTATGCTCAAAGTGTCTTAGATCAAGCTAAAAAAGAAAACTTGGACAAAATTTCTAAAGACTTCTTAAGTAAAATGAAAACAAGAAACTTGATAACAAGATTCGGCTATTGGGGAGCAGGAATGGCTGTTTCAGGATATTTCTTATCTACTGCAATTCCAAAAATTCAATACTGGATGACACAAAGAACCACAGGGCACAACGACTTCCCCGGAATCCAGCAATACGAAAAAGATAAAAAACACAAAAAACACTAGTATAAATATAAATCAAATTTCGTCAGCCTGTAGCAATACAGGCTTTTTGCTATATTTACGGATGTGCCTTAATCCAAAATTTCTTTCAATACATTCATAATGGCGATTTTGACATGTGCATAATTCAGCCCGCCTTGCATATAAGCAACAAAAGGCTCTCTCAAAGGCCCATCAGCAGAAAGCTCAATAGTTGAACCCTCGATAAAACTTCCGCCTGCCATAATAAGCTTGTCATCATACCCAGGAACATCATCAGGAATAGGCGTTACATAAGAATCAACAGGCGAACTTGCCTGAAGAGCCCAACAGAATTTTTCGAGCGGTTCAGCAGAGCCAAATTCAATCGTTTGAATAATATCGCTGCGGATTTCACTGTATTTGGGAGAAGTCTTAAACCCCAACTCCTCAAAGACTTTTGCAGAAAGCAAAGCACCTTTTAGAGCATCTTTGACGATACTTGGAGACATAAAAAGCCCCTGCAAAATCAATCTGGACTGATTGAGCATCGCCCCACCATTCCCTGCAATACCAGGAGCTGTAAGCCTCATAGCGGCTTGATTGACATACTCTTCTTTGCCCAAAATATACCCTCCAGCTTCAACAATTCCACCACCTGGGTTTTTGATAAGTGAACCGGCCATAATATCTGCACCGACCTCTGTTGGCTCAAACATTTCGGTGAATTCGCCGTAACAATTATCCACAAAGCAAATACAATGAGGATTTTTAGCTTTTACAATTGATATGATTTTTTCCATCATCTCAATTGTGATTGGCTCACGAAGCGAATAACCCCTCGAACGCTGAATTAGTACCATATTAGTATCTGCATCTACGGTTGTTTCAATAGCCTCAAAATCAATAAAAAGACCATCTTTTAAAGGCACTTCTTCATACCTAACACCATGCCCTGCTAAAGAAGCTCTATGATTACCTCTTAAGCCGATGACTTCTTCCATGGTATCGTATGGTCGCCCTGCAATACTGACAAGTTTTTCACCATATCGAAGATTGCCGAACAAAACACATGCAAGTGCGTGAGTGCCTGATACAAAATGTGGTCGAACAATAGCTTTTTCGGCTTTAAAAATCTGCGCAAACGTCTTATCTATTGCTTCTCTGCCCATATCATCGTGGCCATAGCCCGAAACTGTTGAGAAATGTTCTTCTGCAATGCGGTTATCACGAAATGCATCAAGAACTTTTTTTTGGTTATAAAGACAAATTTGTTCTAGATTTTCAAATTCTGAGCTCAAATTTCGCTCGGCATTTTGAATTATTTCTTCTATATTCTGCATAAAATATCCCTTTTTAAACAGGTTATCACAAGGATAATATTTTAGAAATATTTAATTAGTATTTTAGACAATGATACACAACATATAGTTGTGCAATAATGTTACTACATAAACTATCGGAGAAATACATGAAAAGGATTCTAAAATTTTTGACTCAAAATGATGAACCTGTGGGATTAAAGGCTCTAAATTTAGAAGCCAAAAAACTAACAAACACACCTGTAGAAAAAAATGTTTGGGAAACGCCTCTATTTGTGAGATACGGGGAATTTTATAAAAGCTTGAAAAAGATTGAGGAAAAATATTAGCGGAATCCTGACGGGAATGCAACTCGCCATGCGAAACCTAAGATGGAATGTAGCTTTTTTATAAAAAAGCGAAATGGAGTGAAGCAGGTTGAGCTGTCAGGTATTCCAAGAAGCGGAATCAACTTTTTATAAATTAATCAAAATATTAAAATTTTCTTAAATTAACTCTAAATTTTCAAAAATTGTACTATAACTTATATAAAGAGTTTTTGTCATAAAGATAAAAATCTTTTATGTTATAGTTGACAAAGTTAGAGTAAATGGAGGAAGCCCATGGCAGCAAAAATTAGACCATTAGCGGACAAAATCGTTGTAAAACTTACCGAAGAAGCTAAACAAACAACAGGCGGTATTTTCATTCCTGATTCAAGCCAAGAAAGCTTTATTAAAGCTGAAGTCATAGCAATAGGCCCTGGAAAATTATTGGATTCAGGTTCTAGACAAGAGATGGAAGTTAAAGTCGGCGATGTTGTTTTGTTCGAAAAATATGGAAAAAATAGCATAAAAATTAATAATACAGAATATATTTTATCTGTAGCAGATCTTTTAGGAATTATCGAATAATAATTCTCAAAAGGTTGAAACCCCTTATAGGCAAGTGTCTATAAGCTAAATTAGTAATGACAAAAGGAGTTTAAAATAATGGCTAAGAAAATTGTTTTTAAAGAAGATGCTCGCAAAGCACTCTTGATAGGCGTTGATGCAGTTGCTGATGCTGTAAAAGTTACTTTGGGACCAAAAGGTCGCAACGTAATATTAGAAAAAAAATTCGGTTCACCTCAAATTGTTAATGACGGTGTAACAATTGCAAAAGAAATAGACCTGTCTGATCCGCTTGAAAATGCTGGTGCTCAGTTGATTAAAGAAGTTTGTTCAAAAACAAATGATGTTGCAGGCGACGGAACTACAACCGCTTCTGTTTTGGCACAAGCTATTGTAAAAGAAGGTCTGAAAAACGTCACAGCAGGCGCAAATCCTATGGAAATCAAAAAAGGTATTAATAAAGCAGTCGAAATTGCTGTTGAAGAAATAAAAAAACTTGCCAAAAAAGTTGAAACAACAGAAGAAAGATCTCAAGTTGCTACTATATCTGCAGGAAATGACAAATACATCGGCGATTTGGTCGCTGAAGCTATGGATAAAGTAGGCGCTGAAGGCGTTATAACCGTTGAAGAATCAAAAACCATGGGCACTAACCTCAAAGTTGTTGAAGGCATGCAGTTTGACAAAGGCTATATTTCGCCATATTTCATAACTGATTCTGAACGTATGGAAGCTGTTTTGGACGATGCATTAGTAATGTGCGTCAACAAAAAAATCAACTTGATTGCTGATTTGGTACCAATCCTCGAACAAGTTGCAAGAGAAGGCAGAAGCTTGCTTTTAATTGCAGAAGATGTTGAGGGCGAAGCTCTAGCTACTTTAGTTATAAATACGATGAGAAAAGTTCTTCGTGCAGTTGCTGTTAAAGCACCAGGTTTTGGCGACAGAAGAAAAGCTATGCTTGAAGATATTGCTATTTTAACAGGCGGTGAGATGTTTACTGAAGAACTTGGAATGAAACTTGAAAGTATTACAACTCAAATGATGGGTCTTGCAAAAAGAGTCACAGTAACAAAAGACAGCACAACTATTGTTGTTGGTGATGAAAATAAAGCTTTAGTTAAAGAACGTATTTCTTTAATTAAACGCCAAATCGACCAAACTGACAGCGATTATGATAAAGAAAAACTTCAAGAACGTTTGGCAAAATTGTCAGGCGGAGTTGCAGTTATCGAAGTTGGAGCAGCTACTGAAGTTGAACTTAAGGAACGCAAACTTCGTATAGAAGATGCCCTAAATGCAACTCGTGCAGCTATAGAAGAAGGTATCGTACCTGGTGGTGGCGTAACTTTAATTAAAGTTGCAAAAATACTTGCTGAAAGAATTGCAAAATGTGATGGCGAATGCTCTGCGGATGCGAAAACAGGCGCCGAAATCCTTTTACGTTCTTTGGATGCACCACTTATTCAAATCGCAGAAAATGCAGGTCAACGTGGCGAAGTTATTGCTGAAAAAGTGAAAGAGCTTTCTGGTTCTGAAGGCTTTGATGCTCTGAACTGCGAATATGTTGATATGTTCAAAGCCGGTATCGTAGACCCTGCAAAAGTTACAAGAAGCGCACTTGAAAATGCCGCGTCTGTAGCCGGAATGCTTTTGACTACCGAAGCTGCCGTTATCAATGAAGAAGAAAAATCTTCAGGAATGCCTGATATGAGCGGCATGGGCGGTATGGGTGGAATGGGCGGCATGATGTAGTGAAATCCAGTAAGGCTGAGGGCAAAGCCCGAACGCCGTCCTAGCGAAACTCCCATCGGAGTGAAGGATTTTGCGGAAGCAAAACCGTAACGAAGTGAAAGGAGATGAGCTGCTGGTATTTCAAGACACGAAACCCAAAACGTCATTGCGAGGCAAATGCCGAAGCAATCTCAAATATTCAAAAAGCGGGGCGAAAGTCCCGTTTTTTATTGCCTATTTGCTCCGCAGAGAGCAAAGATAATAAGATTCCGAAACAAGTTCGGAATGACGAAGCGATTTTTGCTATAATAAGTTTATGGAAGCAAAATACAATTGAAAATCTTCCAACAATAAAGGAAACACCATGCCAATCACCCACAATTTTGAACAAGAAGTCCCGTTTGATCCGGGATATGCACCTCATTTAGTCCCATTTTTGCCTGCAATCAAAACAATCGATGCAGAACTTGTGGTCATAAAAAACTTCGGACAAAAAAAACTTCGCTACAAAATATTAAGCAAAATCGGACACAAAGCCTTCTTGAGCACGCTTGGTTTTTGGGTCGGATGTCTTTTATGGGGCGGATTCATTAAATACAAATTCCAAGATAACCCAAAACCCATTTCGGGTAATGGCTTTATAGGGTTATCAAAAGAAGTTATCGAAAGCTTTGCCTACAAAGAAGAATTCGAGGCGATGACAAATTATATCCAAAATTATTCAAAAGATATGAAATATTATTTAAGTAAATATATTTCATTGCCGAATTTTTACGGCAAAATTATTGAAGAATACAAAGAATTTGTAGCATTAAATGACAATTTTTTGAACTCAAAATCAACAAATGACATCAAAATCTCGCCAAAATTTGAATTTTTGGCAGAATACTCCGACTCAAAACTCGATGAGCTTTACTCACAAATAATAACTGTTATTGAAAGTAATGACTTATCACAATTTTTGGAATTAGAATTTTTAAAATCTATCTAGAGTACTTTTGAGCAAGCAATCTGCTTAAATCAGTAACCTGCTCTTTTAAAAGCATGTTCTTTTCCATTTGAGTTTGGACTTTTTCAAAAGAATACATAATAGTAGTGTGCTTTCTGCCGCCAAAACAATTCCCGATTGAAGGGAAGCTTGCTTTAATCAAATCCCTTGAAAGGTATACTCCTACTTGTCTTGCGTGTGAAATCTCTTTGGCTTTTGAAGGACTTTTGATATCATCTTTCGAAATTCCAAAGAATTCGCCTGTCGCTTCAAGAATTTTTTCAATGTTTAAACTTGGCCTGAAAGTTTCGACCCCTAAAACGCTCTGAGCAGACTCGAGATTGATTGGCATGTTATTGATGCTCGAATATGCCATAAGTCTGTTTAATGCGCCCTCAAGCTCACGTACATTGCTCTGGCAAGCTTTAGCGATAAAGCCCACAACATCGTTGGAAACTTCAATACCTTCTCTTTGAGCTCTTTGGTTCAAAATCTCTGAACGAGTCTCAAAATCAGGAGCCTGAACATCTGCCAAAAGTCCCCATTCAAAACGACTTCTGAGCCTATCTGTCAAAGTAGGAATAGCTTTTGGAGGTCTGTCACTTGTTATAATAATTTGCTTGCCTGAATTGTAGAGATATTCAAAAGTGTGAAAAATCTCGTCTTGGGTATGTTTTTTGGATTCCAAAAACTGAATATCATCAATCAAAAATACATCGACATGGCGATATTTGTATCTGAACTCTGCCATTTTTGCAGTTGAACTGGCACCTGCACGAATACTGTTTACAAGCTCATTCATAAATGCTTCTGTATTTGTGTAGCGAACTTTGAGATTTGGGTGATTGACCAAAATATAATGCCCTATTGCTTGCATCAAATGTGTTTTTCCAAGTCCTGAACCGCCATAAATAAATAACGGATTGTGATTTTGAGCAGGATTTTTGGCAACTGCCAAGGCTGCATTAAACGCAAATTTGTTATTCTCTCCGACAACAAAAGTATCAAAAGTATATTTCAAATTCAAATTGCACGACATACTGCGAAGTGCATTAATTTGAAATTCATCTTTATTTTCTTTTGCCTCAACAACAGGAATAGAAACGGTTTCTGATTTTTGACGTTCAACCTTGAAGGGTTTTCTCTCTGTCAAATTTGCATCTTTTTTGAGAATAATTTCGAGGTTATGCTTGCGACCCGTAACACCTTTTAGCGTTTCTCCAATAAGCTCTTTATAGTTTTTTGAAATCCATTCTTTGCTCAAAGTATCATTGGTAGCGATTGTGAGTGTCTTTTTTTCAATAGACACAGGCTCAATAGGCCTAATCCAAGCCTCAAATTTTGAGTGAGGCATTTCATCGCCCAGATTTTTTAATGTTTTGTTCCAAATATTTTCTAAATCTTCTCTTTGTTCGTGAAAAGGTTTATCCAAAGTAACTTCGGACATTTACTCCTCCCATTCCTTCAATAGTCTACTATACATTCCCTAGAATAAAGGCTACTAGTCTTTTTGCCTCTAATATATGTGTTTCTTTCTTGTTTATCAATTCTATAACAAAATTTTTGGTTTTGGTGCGAAATGTTTTATAATTTTAACAATTCTTTTAACTTGTGCTCAAAAGCAATAGGGTGGCTAATGAGAAGGGACTTTGAGATATAATTAACATTAAGATTTTTTGCAACTTCTTTGATATTATAAACAGCTGAAATGATTATTATTTTTGTATTTTTGCACTTTCCTGAGGCTAATAACCTCTTAATAAGCCAAATCCCGGCATACGATTCGTCTTCAACATCCTCCATCTGCATATCTGAAAGAATTATGTCATAATAATTTTCATCTTGCTTAAATGCCATATTCAAAGCATCAAAGCCGCTCATAGCGATATCTATTTGGGCATGGGGCATGGCGTTTTTAATGTTTTGAGAATGAAACTTTACCCAGTCATACCCATCATCAACAACAAGAAACCTCATAGTTAAATTTCCAAATAACTATGTGAGTAAATCTTTTTATTCAACAAAATCTCCGCCGTTTTATAAATTCTAATAGACTCAGCATCTTTTTTATCATAAGAAATTTCTTCGAACTCACCATAATTTTGCATCATTTCATGCAAATCCAAAATCAACTTATCGCTAGGCTTTTTGGCAGAATTTGAAGCAATTATTTTGTTTATATGAAACAAATCCTCATCACATCCATCAGCAATTGCGCACGTTAAACCGCTTCCCATTGCAAGCGTTGCAAAAACACGATTGATGAGAGGGCGGATTTCTTTTGGTGAACCATTTGAAATATTGGACAAGCCAACAACACTCAAAACCGGTGGCTCAAAGGCTTCTTTGGTCAAACGAATTGCATCAAAAGCCTCAAGAGCTTGCGATTGTTCCACCCCAATCGGTAAAACAAGCGGATCGATAATAATTTTCTCTTCCGAAATACCTTTACCGGTTGCAACTTCAACGATTTTTGAAGCCAATTCATAACGTTCATCTGCGGTTTTAGGGATTCCGCCTTCAGTAAGAGTAAGCCCAATCAAATAACAACCGTATTCCGCTGCCAAATCTGTAAGCTTTTCGAGCCTTTCAGCATCTGCATTTGTACTGTTAATAATGCATTCTTGAGGATTTTTGACATTTTCGATACCTGATTTCATCTCATTAAAATTTGTCGTATCAAAAGAAAACGGTTTATTGCAAATCGGTGATAAAATCTCCAAAAGCCACTTCATTGTCCCTTCTTTATACCTTGCAGGACCAATGTTCAAGTCAATCCAATCGACATTTTTGAGCTGTTTTTGTGCAAGTTCGATAATGTATTTTTCATCTTTATTATCAATGGCTTCACGTGTTTTTTTTGAGATTATATGTATATTTTCACCGATTATTTTCATTTTTTCTCCTTTTGCAAATAATAAAGATTTAGCGTATTCTCCAAAAGCATTGCAATTGTCATAGGCCCAACCCCACCTGGGACAGGGGTAATAAAAGATGCTTTATCTTGAACATTTTCAAAATCAACATCGCCCACTATTTTTCCATCAGGCATCCTTGAAATACCAACATCAATCACAACTGCATTGTCTTTCAGCCATTCTCTTTTTACCAATTTAGGCGAACCAACTGCCGACACAAGAATATCGGCACTTTTTGAAAGAAGAGGAAGGTTTTTGGTTTTACTGTGGGCCATTGTAACTGTGGCGTTTCTGGCAAGTAACATAGCAGAAAGAGGCTTCCCTACGATGTTTGAACGCCCTATTACTACAACATGTTTACTCTCTAAATCAATATTATACTCATCCAAAAGTCTTATAACACCTTTGGGGGTGCAAGAATAGGCAAACGGAGTCAATCCGATACTCAGCCTACCAACGTTTTCAGGATGAAACCCGTCCACGTCTTTTTCGGGGAGAATTTCTTCGATAATTTTGTAAGCATCAAGGTGCTTTGGCAAAGGCATTTGAACCAAAATGGCATTGATATCAGGATTTTGATTTAATTCCTCAATTTTTGCCTCTAATTCTTGCTGCTTAGTATCTTCAGACATTTCAACCACAACTGAATTCATACCGATTTCGGTAGCTTTTTTATTTTTTATATTCACATAAATCTTGCTCGAAGAATTCTCACCGACAATCACAACAGCGATAGTAGGCTTGATTTCAAGCTTTGCCACTTGTTTTTTGATATCGTCTAAAATACCCTGTGCAACTTTTTTCCCGTCAATAATCATATTTCACCTGCCTGCGGAAGATTGAGTCTGAATAAAATATCTCTCAATGCTTCTTTGATTACTTCTGAGTCTTTTTTGACGCCGCATTTGCCGTTTGTAATAGCTCTGTCTCTAGGAATTACGCCCAAAATCTCAAGATGATATTCATTTAACATGGCGGAGATTTCTTCAGTAATTCCGCCTCTGACTTTGTTCAAAATAACGCCAATTTGTCCGCCCGAAGAATATTTTTTTGAATATTCTTCAATCCTTTGTGCCAGATGAACCCCTTCTTCGGTAGCTTTTGCGACAATTACAGTCGTATCAATCGGATAATCTACAAGCTGATTAAGATATTTGAGGTCAAACTCGCAGTCAAAAATTACAAAATCATACCTTTTAATTAGTTTTTTCAAAGCATTGCTAATATCCGCTGTAATAGGGCAGCGGCAGTCTTTTGAGCCAATGAGCCAAGAAACAATCATATCGACATTTTCTTCGATAGGCTCAATAATATCCTCAATTGCCCACTCCACAAACTCTTGCTTTGTCATTTGGGACGGAATACCTGTCTTGTATTCGTGCTTTCCGCTTCTAATCCCGTAAATAGTCTTTCTGATGTCTTTACCGAAGCTATGTGCCAATTCTGATGACAAATCATTGTCAAAAAGCAAAATAGATTTGTTCGGATACATTTCTTGAAAAAGCCTCAAAAATGCTTTGGTTATTGTAGTTTTACCGCTTCCGCTTTTGCCTGTAACTGCAAGGGTTATTGTCATTAAAGAGCCTCCGCATATTTTTCTTTTAAAACTTTAGCCAATTCGGCGCATAATTTCATTGCCTTAATCGCTAATGGCAACTCTAATGACCCTGCACCGCAAGATGGAGTAATAAAACTATGTTGCATAATTAATTTTTCATCAAGTTTTTTCTTCAAAAGATATTTTTTGGCATCTTCAAAAACAGCCAAAAGGCTTTCTAAAGTTGCTGCTTGGAGGGCGTCTTTATCAAGAGTAGGAACAATCCCCCAGGCAATATAACCACCCTTTTTAAGAAATTTTTCGACCTGTTTGGCGTACAGGGCAAGACTTTCACCAAAATAAAATCCGTCAAAATTTATAATATTTACCCCTGAATCAATAATCATAGACCAATCAGTTTTTCCGCAACAATGAACACCCACAAGAGCACCATTTTCTTGCAAAACTTGTGAAATCTGCTTTATAGCCTCTACGATATCTTCTCTTTTAACTGTTATGAAAGTCGATGTGCCGTATTGAGACATTGAAGGCTCATCAAGAAAAATCACGGGAGTACTGTCAGGCGATAATTCTTTGAATTTTTTTATTTGCCACAAAGCCTTCATCGTCAAGGCTCTTACGATAATTTCACGCAAAGTATCATCATAAAAAGCGCATTTGCCATCATTGTCCACAAGCATTGTTCCCCAAGTGAAAGGACCTGTTACCTGAGCCTTTATAAAAGCCGGTTTTTCTTTCTTAATTCTCTCTAAAAAAGGTGTTTTGGCTGATGAAAATTCATCTGTAATTGCGTATTTTTCAAGAAGCTCAAACTCACCTGCAACAATACTTTCATAATCTATAAAGAAATTTTCCAAATCTTCATAAAATTTGTCTCCATGAGCATCAAAAATCCACTTTTTCTTCTTTGGACAAAAAGAAACTCCTGGGATACTGCCCAAAAATTGCAAAATCATATCGTCATTTTTGTTACAAGCAGCCAATTGCGGCCAAAACGGAAAATCTTCAAACTCATCAAAAATCAAATCTAAAGCATCTTTTGTATTATTATGCGGTAAACTTCCAACCGCTGTCGCCCTAAGCGTTAACTCCTCTTTCAATTAACTTCCCTTCATAGTAGAATAACCTTATAATTAGTTTATCATTAAAAAGTTAGATTGAAAAAAATATTATGAAAACTTCACTTGCACAGTTTGTGTCACAAACCAGAGAGAAAATTGGCCTGTCCCAGATTGGGCTTGCGCAAAAATCAACTTTACCTCTTGAAATTATCGAATCTATTGAATCGGGGCAAGAATTATTTTTGGCTACTACAATAAGGCAAAAACTCGCCAAAGGTTTGAAGCTAAATACACGTGATATCAAGCCTTTCGAGAAAGAATACGACGAAAATTTGCCAATTGCAGAAATTATTGAAATTTTAAAAATAGAAATTTTACAAGGCGAAAAAGATTTAGATTGCCCTGAGTGTGGTAAAAAATTGATTTGCCATATAGAAAAAATGTATGATTTAGAGGATAATTTGATTAAGCACCCAAAAGCACGCTGTTCAAAATGCCCCTTCCAGATAAGGTAATACAAATGAGTTTATTAAACCAAAACGATGCAATAGTAGTCATAATAGATATTCAAGAGAAATTACTCAACGCCGTGTATGACAAAAACGTTTCCCATGTGGCATCAAAACTTGTTCAAGCGGCTAAAATTCTTGATATCCCTGTACTAATAACGGAGCAATACCCCAAAGGACTTGGCGAAACAGTTGCAGAAATAAAAGAAAATGCAGCGGCAACTTACTTTGAAAAAACTACTTTTAGTGCTTTTAAAGACATTGGGGAAGCCCTTAAAAAAGTCGGGAAAAAACAAGTAATAATCTGCGGAATTGAAGCACATGTTTGTGTTCACCAAACAGCTAATGACCTTATAAAAGAAGGCTTTGAAGTGCATATACTAAAAGACGGCGTTGCTTCACGCAAAGAATTTGAATTCGCTCAAGGACTCAATCGTATGGAAAAAAATGGCGCAACAATCACCTGCCTTGAAATTGCACTTTTTGAAATTCTGAAAGGCGCTTCGCACCAGGATTTTAAAGCCATTCAAGCTTTAATAAAATAAAAAACGGAGAAAAATGGATAATTTTTTAGAACGCAATTTAATATTTTTACCAAGGTACAATCAAGAATTGGCAGACAAAATAGCTAATTTAGAACTCTTGAACCACCATTATGCACTTGATAGCGCCGAATCAGCGAATGCCATAATGTGTATTGACGGGCTTCCGGCAAATAGCACTATTGACCCGAATTCAGAGGTCGGAAATATTTTTATGGAGCTGCCTCACAATGAACCTGACAATTTTTATGTCATTGCAGGAATAGAAATTGGCTATCTTTTTGACTGTTTTGTGGCAAACTGCAAAGGTTATGTTATTATTTATGAACCTTGGATTGACTCTCTTAGAGTGGCTTTTGAACTTATTGATTTTTCAAGGTCGCTAAGAAAAGATAAGGTTTTCATAGTGACAAATCTCCAAGAATTGGACGAAGTTTTAACCTTCAGACGCAAACCTGATAGCCAAATTCATGTTTGTGCAAATAAATTTTATGAATACACATACAAAAATGAACTTGCTGAATTGCAAAATCATATAGCTTCTTTGTCGGCAGAACCTGAACAAAGAGCTATTTTCTAGCCTAAAAGCTCTTTCAAAATATCATTAATCATCTGCGGATTAGCGCGGCCTTTGGTTTCTTTCATCACTTGCCCGACGAAGAATCCGAAAAGTTTATCTTTTCCGCTGCGATACTCTGATGTTTGATTAGGATTAGCATCAATGATTTTTTGTGCAATTTCTCTAATCGCCCCATCATCTGAAATCACGCTCAAACCTTGCTTTTCGACAATTGATTTTGCACTTTCACCTGTTTCCAAAATTGTCATAATAATTTGTTTGCCGATATTATTTGAAATAGTCCCTTTATCAATCAAATCAACCAACTCAGCCAATCCTTCGGGAGTAAGTTTGGTATCTGTGACATTCAATTTTTTTTCTTTCAAATACGCTGTAATATCACCCATAAGGTAGTTTATGGCAATTTTGACATTCGAAGCGACTTCAAGAACTCTATCAAAAAATAACGCTGTTTCCATCTGCTCAACGATTACGCCCGCATCATATTCTGAAATCCCAAGCCCAATATATCTTTGACGTTTCGCCTCAGGAAGCTCCGGCATTGTAGCTTTAAGTCTCTCAATCCACTCTTTATCAATTTGCAAAGGCATCAAATCAGGTTCAGGAAAATAACGATAATCATGCGCATCAGACTTGGAACGCATTGATTTGGTAACACCTTCAGCATCATTCCAAAGACGAGTCTCCTGAATAACTTCGCCACCTGCTTCGACAATGTCGATTTGTCTGTCAATTTCAAACTCAATCGCTCTTTGCAAAGCTCTAAAACTGTTTACGTTTTTTACTTCGGCTCTTGTGCCGAATTTTTCTTGCCCCCAAGGACGGACTGAAATGTTTGCATCGCAACGCATAGAACCTTCTTCAAGATTTCCGTCACAAACGCCGATATATTTTACAATATTTCTAAGCTCTTCCATATAAGCCTTGGCCTCATTGGATGAACGGATATCAGGCTCTGAAACTATCTCCAAAAGTGGTGTTCCAGCTCTGTTCAAATCTACCAAACTATAAGTTGAGCCTGCAATTCCATCTGCTCCTGCATGAACCAATTTTCCTGCATCTTCTTCAAGGTGAGCACGAGTAATACCGATTGTTTTACCGTTAATTTTTAGGCGTCCGTTAATGGCAATTGGCTTATCATACTGAGAAATCTGATAACCTTTTGGAAGATCAGGATAAAAATATTGTTTTCTGTCAAATTTGCAAATTTCCGGAATTTCACAATTTAATGCAAGACCGCATAGAATTCCCATGTTGACAACTTCTTTATTCAAAATAGGCAAAACACCGGGCATACCAAGGGAAATGGGCGAAATTTGAGTATTTGGGTCCAATCCGAATTCTGTGCCATCTTGGCAAAAAATCTTTGATTTTGTCTTTAATTGAGCGTGAACTTCAAGCCCAATAACCACTTCATACTTAGCTCTTAATTCTTCCATAGTTGCCATGATTTTTACCCCATTTAGTCTTTGAGTTAATTATATCACAAGCCTAAATAAACTCCGCCAATATAACATTGCTCAACATCAAACCCTCTTGAGTCAAGGATATCCGCCTATTTTGAAACACTAAAAAATCTTCATATTTCTCGAGGATTTGTGCATATTTTTGTTCAAAATCAAAACCATACCTGACTTCAAACTCTTTCAAATCAATGCCTTTAACCATACGGAGTCCCAAAAATATCCCTTCTTGTAAAATATCTTCTTGAGTCAAAACTACTTTAGCACAGGGCTTTAAAGGATTTTTAAGATATGCCTCGAAGTCGGATGTATTTTCATAACGCACACCATTTTGATATCCATGGGCTGAAACCCCAAGAGCTATATAGGGATTGTTTTTCCAATAGTTAATATTGTGCTTTGATTCAAAATTTGGCAGAGCAAAATTACTGATTTCATAATGCTCAAATCCATTCTCTGAAAGGTTTTTGATACACTCAAGATACATATCTGCACAAATATCCTCATCGGGAAGATTTTCAGGAATATTATGGGCAAAATACGTCCCTTTTTCGATTTTGAGCCCGTAAGTTGAAATGTGCTGCACCCCAAGCGATACCGCCTCCGTAATAGTTTTTTGCCAAATACACATGGTTTGATTTGGCAATCCGTAAATCAAATCAATACTAATATTGCCAAAACCGACTTCTTGAGCCATTTTTACACATTTTTTGGCATCATCGGCAGAATGAATTCGACCTATTTGAACCAAAATCTCATCATCAAAACTCTGGACCCCAATACTGAGCCGGTTAACGCCTAAATCTTTTAAAGCCTGCAAATACTGCATATCAACAGTTTTAGGATTGATTTCAAAAGTAAATTCGTAATCTTCAAAAAAAACTAAATTGAACTTTTGATAAAACTCTATTGGTACTATAGAAGGCGTACCGCCGCCAATATAAGCGGTTTTTAACTTGTCCTCTACTTTAGCGCTAAACTCCAAACACAAAGCATCAAAATATCGCTCAAAAGCTTTTGTATCGCCACAAAACGAAACGAAAGAGCAATAATTGCATTTTTTTTTGCAAAATGGTATGTGAATGTATAAAAAACTCATACATCAATCATAGCAAAGAAGGAGACCGCTGCAAAGTGGTCGACCTTACGGATGTGAAACTGGACGACTAAAAGCTATTTGCGAATTAGTGAATAAGCATAAAGAGCACTCTGCCCATAAGACGGTGCTTCAATATTATTTTTAAGTTCTTTATAATCGTCTAAATCGCTGGAGGATTTTGCAATTGTTTTTTTGTAGGCATTTTTGTCAATAAATCTTGGATAATAATCTAAATTCGAATTAAATAAATTCTTGAAAAATTTTGCAAACATCTAAAAATACCTTTATTGATAACTAACTATATTATTAAAAACGTTTTTTTGGGCAGAAAATTGCTATTTGTTTAGAATATTTATTTACAAAGAGATACAATGTATAATAATTAGGGTATAAGTAAGTAGATAGCTTGAAGCGAGAAGATTATGACTGAAAATTTCGAAAAAGAAATCAAACAGCAACCTCAAATCATCAAAAGTATTCTCAAAAAACATCTGAAAAATGATGTTATATCAGGATTTGATGATATTAAAAATTTCAAAAAAATTACTCTTATTGCAAGCGGGACTTCAAAAAATGCAGGGGATTTTGCGGCATATTATTTTGAACAAATTGCAAAAATCCCGTCAAAAGTAGAATTTGCAAGCGAGATTTTAGAAAAAGACGTAATTTTTGATGCTGATGACCTTGTGATTTTTATTTCTCAATCAGGAAAAAGCACCGATGTTTTGCTTTCGCTTGAAAAAGTCAAAAAAACAAAAGCTCAAACTCTTGCTATCACAAATAAAATCGACTCCCCTGTTTCTGTTGACTCTGACTTCAAGCTTGATATGGAAGCAGGCGAAGAACTCGCCATCCCTGCGACAAAGAGCTTTAGCGCAACCGTTGTGAAACTCTACCTTTTGGCAATTTACTTTGCACAAAAAAAAGGTATTGATACCAAAAATCTGACATCTGAAGTGCAAAATCTGCCAGATGCAGCAGAAAAAATCATGAAATCTGATTTGGTAGAAAAAACTGCCAAGGATTTTGATGCCAAAATCTTCTTGGGGCGTGGTCTTTGCTACTTTGCATTCAATGAAATAGGGCTCAAACTCAAAGAAGCTGCTCTTGAAAAAACTACATGCCGTCCTCTTGGCGAATACGTCCATGGGCATATGGTAACGCTTGAAAGCACCGATTCCATTTTGGCCGCATCATTTACCTTCAATGAAATTCATCAAACCGACCTCAATCTTATAGAACGCGTCAAAAAAAGCTACAACCCAAAAATTGAGATTATTACAGAAGAATTATTCCCTTTAAAATCCAGGTTTTTGACCCCACTTTTAATGGTATTTTTATATCAGCTTGTAGCGTGCGAAGTTGCCAAGAAAAAAGGGCTTAACGCCGACAAACCAAGTGGATTAAACAAAGTTACAACTTAACTATCTTTTGATATCCCGATACTGCAAGGATTCTGCGATGTGATTGATTTTGATATCAGAAGAATTTTCGATATCAGCAATAGTCCTTGAAAGCTTCAAAATTCTATCAAAGGCACGACCAGAAAGACTAAAGCGTGTAATCGCCATTTTCAGCATATCTTCACAGTCAGCGGTCAATTTGCAGTATTTTTTGGTAAGCTTAGGTGTCATTTGTGAATTTGTCATGATTTTGTCATTTTCAAAACGCTTTGCTTGCAATTTTCTGGCAGCAATCACCCTTTGCCTTACCTCTTTTGAACTTTCAGCCGATTCTGTCTTATTCAAAAGTTCATTTTGAGAAAGTCTTGCGACTTCAATTTGAAGATCAATTCTATCCATAAAAGGTCCTGAAAGTCTTCCCCAATAACGCTGTGCCTGATTGGCAGAACAAATACACTGTTTTTCGCTATCGCCCAAAAATCCACAAGGGCAGGGATTCATAGCCGCCAAAAGCATAAAATCTGCCGGATACTGCACGCTCATTTGTGCGCGTGAGATTGTGACTTTGCCATCCTCAAGAGGCTGGCGCAGAACCTCAAGAACCTGCCTTGGGAACTCGACAACTTCATCCAAAAATAAAACCCCATTGTGAGCAAGAGTAATTTCTCCCGGTTTTGGATTTCCGCCACCGCCAATTATACCGACAGCTGAAGCACTATGATGTGGGGAACGAAATGGTCTGTCACTTACAAGCGGTTCATCACGATTGAGAAGACCGCTTATGCTATAAATTTTGGTCAACTCCAAAGCTTCAGAAAGCTCCAAAGGCGGCAAAATACCTGCAAAACATTTAGCCAAAAGTGTCTTACCTGAACCAGGCGAACCTGACATCAAAATATTATGCCCCCCAGCTGCCGCAAGTTCAAGGGCCCGTTTCGCTTTTTGCTGACCTTTGACATCTTTGAAATCAAATAAAATTTCTCGAGAAAGAGTCTTATCCAAAAAATCTTTTATATCAATCTTAAAAGGCTTAATTTCGACTACAGAAGCACTTTCAACTACAAACATATTGACCACATCGCAAAGATGTTCTGCCGGATAAATCTCGATTCCTTCAACCAAAGCCCCTTCAAGAGCATTATCATTTGGTACGATAAATTTTTTGACTCCCTGTTTGCTAAGTTCAAGAGCAATCGCCAAAACGCCATTAATAGCACGAAGATTTCCATCAAGTGAGAGCTCCCCCAAAAAAGCAAAATCTTTGACTTTTTCAGCATCGACAATTCCTTCGCATGCCAAAATTCCAACTGCCATAGGCAAATCAAAGCCTGAACCTTCTTTTTTTATATCGGCAGGGGCAAGATTTATGACAACTTTTTTGGCAGGAAAAGAATACCCACAATTTTTTATCGCAGCTTTGACTCGCTCTTTCGCCTCAGATACTGCTGTATCGGGTAATCCGACAATAGTAATCCCCGGCAAAGATGAGCTTATATCAACCTCAACATCTATCTGATACCCGTCAATACCGACTATTGTCGCTGTTTTTATGTGTGAAACCACTCTATATCCTCTTATTCAAGAAAAAAATTGTCTTATACTATACAAATACAACTTATCTATGATTTTATTATACAAAAATAGTATTCTTTTGGAAAACTATTCCTTCCAATTATTTTTGATGTTATGATTTGAATTATAATCGTACGGAATTTAAAGACTATTATGCAACTTTTATCAGTACTGAACAATACTCTCAAAATCCACTACAATCCTGAAGAAAATGACCTTTTCATCGGGGATATGCTTGAGTTCATTATTCCAAGCAATCACGGTGTAATAGCGCAGATTTTCAAGCTGGAGATGGATGAAGGGCAAAATATTGCCCATTTAAGAATATTTTTCACAATCAAAAACGGTAATTGGATAAAATGGGTCGGCAATATTCCGCCTAAAAGCTCTACAATCAAAAAAATATCAGGGCAAGAAGTTCTTGAACTTTTCTCTCAGCTCGACAAAAATTCACTTTCAATAGGATTTTTGCCTCAATTTGACAGAAATTTCAGAATAAATATCGATAGTATCGACAATACTTTTGTCCTTTTTGACAATAATCAAAACAAAATCGATATTTTTGAAAATCTCAAAAATGAATTTGTCAAAGCCGCATTGCCCTTTGTAATTTTTGATTTCCATGGCGAATTCAAATCAAAAACCATCCCAAGAATCAATGCTATCAAAGATTTTAAAATCCCTTTGAATATAGAAACGCTGCTAAGCCTGTATGAAAAGAACTTCCAATATGCTTCGCCTGAAATGAAACTACTTTTCGATGATGTCATTGCCCAAATCAAAATTTTCTTCAAGCAAAGCGATGAGGTTTTTATACCGTTCAATATATTCAAATCGGTAGTAGACAATGCCCAGCCTTCTATTGAGCTGTCTTTGCTCAAAAATATTCTTGAAAAATATAAAGAAAAACAACTTTTTGCAAATATGAAATCTGATTTTGTAAGACTGCGAAGTATTTTCAAAAAACATACAGCGTATGTAGTTGACCTCTCCAAAGTTCCGCAAGAATGGCAAAAAGACTATATTATCTTTGTAATAAGCAATCTCAACAAATTTTTTGTGCTTTTAGAAGATAATAAAGCATTCAAAAATTCTAAAGAAATTGATGAAGTTTTTGAAAACAACAAAAGAGTCAAATTCATAGGTGCAGTGAATTATTCGTCTGAACTAATCGGCGAATTTGTCAAAAAAGCAAAAAGCCTGATTCTTTGCCCCCCAAATAAACGCATCAATTATTTTCCAAATTTGGTCGAATATTTGACCTTGCTTTCTTCTGATGAATATATTTATCAAGGAGAACAAACCAAATATATTCCGATTATTCTTCAGCCGCCTGTAGAAAAAGAAGCCCCCAAATCATTCGCAAAACCAGCTGCAACAAAGTCTGCCGAAGAAATCAAGAAACCAAAGGAAGAACTTATTTTCCAAAAAAATCAAGTTGCCGAAATTGAAGATATTATTTCTGAAATTGAAGATATTCAATCACAAGAAACTGAATTGCCTGAAGAAATGATTGAATTTGAAGAAATTACTCTTGATGATATTGAATCTCTTGAGGACTTGGAAGAATTGTCAGAAAACAGTTACGAAGATTATTCTGATTTGATAGAAGACTATGAAGTCATTGAATTTCAAGAAGACGAAAAAGATGAAGATCTTTTTGATGAAAAACTTTTAGAAGATGTGGAATCTCTTTACAGAGCAACGCCTCAAGCACAGCCTGAAATGAAAAATTCTGAAATCCAAAGAATGAGAGAACATCAAGAAGAAGTCGACAAATTTGAACAGGAAATTTTGGAGATTAAACAGCCCCAAAAACAACAGCCAAAGCCTATTTATGATAAACAAGAAGAACTTAAAGAATACAAAGTCCCTGTGAAAGAAAAGAAAAATAAAGGTCTAAAATTTGATAAAGAAGATATCATTTCTCACCCAAAATACGGCAAAGGTGTCATAAAAAGGATTGTTTCACACGGAGAGAGAAATCTTTATAAAATCCAATTTGAAGACAACGGCATCAAATTAATTGATTTGGATGCAAGTGGTGTTGAGAAAGTTTAATATTTGTAAAGTTATATTCCTCGACTGACAATTTTTTTTACCTTTAGTGTTTTAATGCTTATGAATTAAAATATAAAAGCAACTTAAAAGGGTTTCTTATGATTCAATCTATCAATCAACAAAATAACCATACTAATTTTAAAGCGGTTGTGCCGATAAAAATGGTTCTTGTGGATAATAAATTATTGACAGAGCAAAAAGAGATTAAATCTGCTCTAAATGGGCTTGTTAATATTCTTCTCAAGAAAAAAAATAAACAAGAGACGGATAATCCTGCCATAAGGGGCTTGTGCGATAATATCAGAACAGTTTTTAAATCCAAAGTAGGTGATTATTTTATTCCGCAAGGGTATACTGAAGCTCCTAGAGAAGTCGGCAAAATTTATGGTCAAAATATAACAATCTTGCACAATTATACCAAAGGTGATCATTTCATTTTAACCAGAAATGAGGCAAATCTTCATGATAATGCAAGCTTGCAAAGAAAATACGCAAATGCAAAAAATAAAAACCCATTTTTAAACGGTCCAAGTATTGAAGAAGCACAGAGATTTTATCATCAGACATTAAATAAATTACTGGCAAAAGTAAATTTGAATGACCCTAAATTGGTTATTTATGCAAAAAGGGAAAAATCCGGTAAAATAACTCCGTTTAGCATAGACTTTACAGAAAATCACTCTCAGTCAAGTCTTTTCTAAGTGTTTCGAGAAGATTGACATTTTGATTTAAAAAAGTCCGACATTTGAATAGTGCCGCACTTTTTTAGAATCTTAAACGAAGCTTTTAAGCTGTTTTATATGAACTTATGGTTTGTAATTCTTTTTCCATTTTTGCATATTTTTCATGCCCCGGAGCCATTTTGGTGCCGGTTCTCTTTTCTCTGACCATATACTGTAGCTTGGGAACTGCATAGCCGACAGCGAGGTTACAAATCATAAGATTCGCTATTAAGCTAATTCTCTTGATTTTCTTGGCTTGAGCAAAGAAATCCGTTAATGATGAAGCTTTATTTTTGCTAGCGTTTTCTGTAAAAGCCACTATGTCTTTGTTTAAGCCGGCTATTTTGTCTGTATCAATATATTTTCTCGGGTCAAGAACAAATTTGCCATCAGCCGTTTCAAGCAATTTAATAAGACCCGTTTTTTGAGCTGCCTTCAATACAGGATTAACGAATTCGCCATTAGCAAACTCTTTTTTATCACCTTTTAAATGAGTGCTGATTGTATCTAAAATCTCTTTTTCTTTTTTCTTATCAAAATTCATCCACTCAGCTTTTTTGGAAGGATCTTTTACCATTTCTTCAACTTTTTTCAAGAATCCGCCTTCTTTTTTGTCATCCAGAAGAACAGGGCTCAAGTTGACATTTAAGCCCTTAGTTTGTTTGATAACCCATTCGAGGCTATCTTGGATTAACTTACCACCCATATAAATAAAGAAAATAATTCCGCCTTCTTTGATACCGTATTCGATTTTTTCATTTGTATTTCTGGCATTTGCAATTCTTCCGCCACTTATAGCCAAATCCAAAGCTCCCATATTAGCGAGAGGATTATTGGTGGCAGAAGTAGCAAGAGCGACAGGGCTAAAAGCATCTACCATAAAGTTTTTGAGGCTTGAGAAACTCAAATCTTTTTTATTTTGAGGTTGCTGAATATTCTGTGCTTGTTGCGAAATTTCAGGTTTATTGTATTTTTCTTCAAGTTCTTTTTTCTTAATTTTGTCTGTCAAATCAAAATTCATTTTGACCAAAGTATGCGATAAAAGCACCATAGGAACCAGAGTCGTTATAACAGCTTTGACAACCTGCAAAGCCTTATATTTGTTGATACTTTTCCCTAAAATACTTATCTCTTTATTGATTGAATTTCCAAGATTTTTTGATAAATCTGCTAAATTCTGGTCTTTGAGTTTTACATCTTTAATTTTTTCAAAATTATCTTGAAGATTTTGAAATTTGTTTTTCTTTTTATCGAATAATTCTAAATTAGTCTTAGAATCAAAGCCTAACGGATTGATAATAGCCTTATCAAATAGCCATCTTGAAAGAGGAATACCACCTAACCATACCAAAGAAGTCGATGTTTCTTCTATAAATCTTTCTCTTGCTTCGTGCTTTCCGCCTTCTTGCTTAGCCATTGTAGTTCTGCCTACAATATCGGCCGAGTCTTTAATTGCGACAGGAAGTAACGAAGATGTCGTTTTATTTAATTCAGTAAAAATCTTTGTTGTCAAAGAAATAGGATTTACCATTTATTGCTGCTTTTTGCCTCCGAGCATTACCTAAATTACAAGCCCCAAATTCTGTTCATATAATTGACGAATGGGGAATTCGCCTGTAATTCGATATTTCGTCGATTGTTTCTCATTTTGAATTTCTCCTTTGCGAAGTTATTCTATATAACTAAAACTAAACGGGTGAAAACATGCCTGTTTTCTGGATTTTATTAACTTCTTGTAACAAAAATAAATTAGCCTCCTAATTACATTTAGGAGGCTTCAAATACGTTTTTCAAAAAAATATATGCACGACAAAATGGCTTACTAGATGTAAGCGTTTAATTGGTCCTGATACATTCTTTTGTTAGTCATACTTTTTGCTCTGCCTAAACTTTTCATTACAATAATGTCTCAAAATTATATCATGGAAAAAAATTTAAATATACCTCTTTGAAATGAATTATTTTCAAACTGTTACAAATGTAGAAGTTGTAATGCTTAAAAAACCGAACAATAAAAAACCCCTAGAAAACTAGAGGCTTTTTAGATTTTATTTTATTAATTAGTTTTCAACATATAAATGAGCAAGTTTTGCTTCTTGTTGAGGAATAATGCCTTCTTCGATTGAAGAATATGCACGATAATCAATCACAGGGAAACAATTATCAATTGATTCAACTTCGCTCAAATAAGCATCATCGATATTATTATTTTCAATCATAGCTGCTATTTTTTCGAATCTCTCAACGTGCTCTCTGAATCTGTCTGTAGCATAATCTTTAGCTTGCCATGTTGTAATTAAGAATGGCCAGTCGCTACTTTGTAGCAATAGATTTTCTCTTGCCATCTGATTAAGAGCTCTATGCATAAGTTTGTCAGTCGGGATTGTTTGAAAATCATCAACAATTGCACTGGCTCTTTTTTCGCAAGCATGGATAATAGGCCACATCCACTCTGTAAGATGGTTTTGCCATACCCAGAAATGTCCGCCTTGTCCCCAAGAAGATTCAGGGATTTGAATAGCTTCTGTCGGCGGGTATTTATCCAAATACTCGGCAGCTGTCATTCTTTCAACTTCAGGCGTACCTTTTGCCATTTTTTTGATAACTTGTTTAATAAATTCAACACCTTCAAACCACCAATGTCCAAATAATTCTGTATCGAATGAAACCATAATCATGCCATTTTTATCTGTAGCAAGTTTGTGGTCATTTAACATATGGTACAAAAGATTTACGTAGTGATCTGAATTTGAATTGATTTGATTCATAGCCAATACTGGGTCATACAGCATTTTGTCACCTAAATCAGTGTCAGTTCCTGTAATTCTCCAATAATGCATACCTGATTTGTCATCTTTTTTGTGGAATTCACGGTAACATCCATCACCGGGATATCCATCAGCAGCAGACCAAACTTGGAATCCTGCTCTGTCATTTCTTCCTAACACAGCAACTTGTGCATCAGGCAACCAGTATGCCGAATAAGTGTCATAACCTGTTGCTTCACGCTCAGGAAGAGGAATGTATTCGATATTTCCATAAACACCAATTACACGTCTGTTTCCGATAGAGTTTCCACCTTCAATAACGTGTGATTCTGTGAAGAAATATTCTATGTCGTTATTCTGCAATGTAACTTCAATTGCAGGTCTCCATTTTTTCTCGCCATCTGCTCCTACGTATTCGTAGCCTTGTCTGTATGCACACTCAGGAAGCCAAGCTCCACGAGGTTTTTTACCGAATAATCTTTTTGTCGTATCAGAACCTATTTTGAATTGTGCATTCAAGTTAGAATCTGTAGCCAAAAGTGGTGAAAATCCGTGCGTAGCACCAGAAGTTGTAATTTCGATACAACCTAAGTTTTGTAATCTTGCAAATTCTGCAATTAAATCTTTGTTATATTTATTGATAAAAGTCTCTTTCATTGATGTAAACCAATCAAAGTAATACTTCGCAAGATATTTTAAGTGTTGAGAATGAGCAACCGTATCACAAGGATAACGGTCCAAATCTTTGGCTACAGCTGCAATTCTTGTGTCTAAATATTGAATAAAGCCTTCTTGTAAATGCTCATCATTCAACTGCTCAGCCAAAATAGGTGTAATACCTATTGTTAATTTTGCTTTGATACCTTCATCATATAATTCGTTAATAGCGTTAGCTATCGGAATGTATGTTTCTGCCATACACTCATATAGGTTTTCTTCTCCAAACGGCCACATACCAGCTTTTCTATAATAAGGCAAGTGACTGTGAAGCATAAATACAAATGAACCAATTGACATCGTGTGTCCTCCAGGGTTTTCTAGGTTTTCTTGACTAAATATATATAAAATTTTTCGATTATTTGCATGTTATCATGAAAATGTTTTTTATATAACCCTAAAGAGCTAGTTCTTTAGGATAATGTTACATTATGTTCATATTATAATATTTCTATGGATATGCTAAATAAACTAAAAAATTCTATAATCATCTCCGCTCAGGCTATGCCTGATGAACCATTTTATAATGAAGTAGCGATGCTAGCTATGCTTCAATCTGTGATAAACGGTGGTACTCAAGGGCTTAGATTAGCTGGAGTTAGAGATGTCAAATTAGCCAAAAAGCTATGCGCCTTGCCGATTATAGCTATAACCAAACCTGATAAAATACCGCTTAATTACAAAGAAATAGTTTATATCACTCCTACCTTGGAAGATGTGAGTATTTTAGCAAAAGCTGGAGCAGATATCATTGCCTTTGATGGTACAAAACGACCTAGGCCTAATGGGTGCTCTTTGAAAGAAATCATCGAACTCACCCAAAAACTCGAACGCCTCGCAATGGCGGATATTTCAACTTTTGAAGAAGGTGTCTACGCCAGAGAGCTCGGCGCTGATATAGTTTCGACTACGCTTTCCGGATACACCAGCCATTCTGTAGCAACCGAAGGTCCTGATTTTGGATTGCTCGAAAAACTCGTTAAAAACCTTGATTGCCCTGTGATTTTGGAGGGTAGAATCTGGTCCCCTGACGAAGTCAAAAAAGCTTTTGACCTAGGGGCATATGCAGTTGTGATAGGCTCTGCCGTAACAAGACCGCATCAGATTGTTGAAAGATTTGTTAAAGCGAAATCACTTTAACTCCGCAATCGTAACTCCATCTGAGCCTTCGCCATCTTCACCTGAGCGATATTTTTTGATATAAGGAGAAGTTTTGAGATACTGTCTTACTGCTTCTTTCAAAACCCCTGTACCATACCCGTGTATAATACAAACGCTCGAAAGCCCAGCCAATGAAGCATCGTCAAGGTATTTTTCAAGCATATCAAGAGCCTCATCAACACGTATTCCACGCAAGCTCAAATCATGCGAAATATTATCACGCTTGAGTTTTGGGGTTTTTGATGTCTTTACTTGCGGAGCTTGGGCATTTTTGGATGCCTTTGCGATTTTGTCTTTCTTGATAAGAGTTTTCATCAACCCGATTTGGACTTTGACGTTGCCATTTTTGTCAGGCATCTCAATCAAAATTGCGGCCTGATTGATATCTTTTAGCAAAACCGTATCGCCGATTTTTAATACTGCCCAATCCAATTCTTTGAATTGAGGCGTAAGCTGATTTTGCTCATGCACAAACTCATTTTTGAGATTTGCTTCGACCTTATTGAGTTTTGTCGCTGCACGGCGGGTTAGTTTTTTGCTCTTTTGAGCAAAAATTTCTCTCATAATATTTTTTATTTCATCACGAGCCATATCTAAATCTGATTGAAATTTGCGTTTGTACACGCTTAAAGTTTTGGTTTTTTGCTCCTTTAAATTCGCTAATCTGATTTCATATTCTTCTTTGATTTTTTCAGCTTCGAGACGTTTTTCTTGTGCAATTTCATTATTTTGGCTCAATTCTCTCTGGATTTTTTGAAGCCCTTCAAGGACCTTACCCGTATTATCTTTGATATTAAAATATATATGCTCTGCATTCTCAATTATTTCATCATCAATACCAAGATTTCGTGCAATAGAAAGTGCATTACTGCTTCCAGGGAGTCCTATATTCAACTTGTAAGTAGGTTTTAGAGTTGCAGAATCAAATTCAACCGAAGCATTTTCGAATCTTTCACGCTCAAAAGCAAGAGCCTTCAACTCCCCATAATGTGTTGTAATAACTGTCTTTACACCTTTAGAATGCAGATATTCCAAAGTCGCTTGCGCCAAAGCCGAGCCTTCTTGAGGATCTGTACCGACACCGATTTCATCAAGCAGAACAAGCGCATTGCCGTTTGCATTATTCAAAATTTCTTTTAGATTATTTATATGCCCCGAAAAAGTCGACAAACTTTGCATCACGCTCTGCTCATCGCCAATATCGGCAAAAACCTTGTCAAAAGGGTAAATACTGGCTTCGCTGCAAGGAACATGCATACCCGCCTTGCACATCAGGGTAAAAAGCCCGAGAGTCTTTAGCGTAACAGTCTTTCCGCCTGTATTTGAGCCTGTAATAATAAGGGTATCAAAATCTTTGCCAAGCTCTATGTTATTTGGAATAACATTGTCCAAAAGCTGCAACAAAATCGGATGTTTTGCTCTTTTTAGCCTAATTATTTTATGCTTATTAAGGTCAGGCTCAATCCCTTTTATATCAACACTATAATGAGCTTTTGCAAAAATAAAATCAATTTCAGCCAGAACCTTCAAGCCTGGCAAAATCTCATTCGAAAATTCTTGCACTTTCATCGTCAAATCCGTCAAAATTTCTTTGATTTCTGCTTCAATTTTTATTTCGATTTCACGAATTTCGTTTGCCAAAGGCGTTATTTGCTTAGGCTCAATAAAAACAGTCGCACCGCTAGCTGAAACATCATGCACAATACCTTTAACGTGAGCTTTATTTTCAACTTTGACCGCCAAAACATACCTATCACCTCGCATAGTCGGAACAGTTTCTTGAAGCAAGCTCCCGAATTGGTTTATAAGCTCATTCAATTTTTGTTTCAAATATGCATTTTTGTCTCTGAAACTTTGATAAAGATTTTTCAATTTTTGTGTCGCATCTTCTTTGATTTCACCTGAAGGAGTGAATTTTGAGAGAATATGCTCCTCAATTTCTCTGTCTGAAAACAATTTTTGTGCCAATTCGCAAAGATTTGGCGATTGCTTAGAATTTTTGATGATAAAAGAAGCCAATAATCTCGAGGCTCTGAGGGTTTTTCCGATATTAAAAAGTTCTTCGGGTTTTAATATAGTATGAATTTTTGCCAATTTAACAAATTCTTCCACATCAAAAATATCCTCCAAAGGAGGAACAAGTACCATATCCAAAAACCACTTAGCTTCTGATGTTAGGGCTAATTCAAGTTTGATTTTGTCAAAATTTGTATAAAATAAAATCTTTTCGCACCTAAGTTTGCCCTGCTCAGATACAGCATAGGATTTGAGGGTATCGATTATGCTTTGCCATTCAAGAACTTTTAGTGTTTTTTCATTCATACACTAATTATATCAGTAAAATACCGCGAAATTCTGCTATAATTTCACTATGATTAAAGAAAAACTCAAAAAACTTATCGATGCTCTAAAAAATAACCCTCAAGACAATGAAAAAAGAAGACAATTAGCTTTTTTGCTATTAGATTCTGAGGCTTATGAAGATGCATTAAAACAGCTGAATTATTTAGTGGCAATTTTTCCTGAAGATGCAGTTATACACTACAAAATAGGCATTGCTTATGCCGAACTGAAAATGCTTGATGCAGCAGAAAAATCATACCTGCGCGCAATTGAAATTTCGCCTAATGACCCTGATTATAACTACAATTTGGCTTGCATTTACGACAAAAAAGGTGATATTGATAAGGCAATTCTGTTTTATTCTATAACAATTGACCTTGACCCCTCGGACTCGAATTCGCACTTCAATTTGGCTTTGCAGCTGATTAAAAAAAACAGTAACCTAGAAGCAATCGAACACCTAAAAGAAACGCTGAAAATTAATTCTAATGATGTTTACGCTTATTTTTATCTGGCTTATGAATATCAAAAACAAGGCGAAACCGAATTGGCTATTGAAAATTATAAAAAAGTTATTGCCATAAGTCCTGATTATAGCTGGGCATACTACAATCTTGGCTGTATTGCTCTTGGTCAAAATGAAACCGATGCGGCAAAAAGGTTTTTTGAAAAAACAATAAAAACAAACCCGAAAGACACCCAAGCAGCAACGATTTTGGCAACAATGTATTTGAAAGAAAATAATCCCGAAAAATCTCTTGAAATAATCAGCACAGCCACAGCAGAAAATGAAATTACAGGTGATATTTATCTTTGCTTGGCACAAATTTACCAAAAAATGAATGATAAAGATAAAGTCATCGAAAATCTTGAGCTTGCCGTGCAAAATTTTAAAACCTTAAGCATTTCTTCAGAAATTCTGAGAGCTAAGTTAAAAGAGTTAAGGTAAAATAACAGCACTGTCAATCAGATAAAAATCTTCTGTAACAGCAACTATAGCCCATCTTATAACTTCAAAGCCATCGAAATATTTTTGAATATAATCAAGCGAAATTTCAGATGTTTTTGAGATTTTTATCTGCTTATTGACTATCTGCATTACTCAACCGTAACTGATTTTGCAAGATTTCTGGGCTGATCGACATCTTTTCCTAAGAATTCTGCGATGTAATATGCCAAAAGCTGAAGCGGAACAGTCGTTACAACAGGTGATAAAATCTCATCCACTTTTGGAACTTTTAAAATAAATTCGAATAAATCTTCAAGTTTTTCATCTTCAGATGACGTCAAGGCAATCAATCTGGCATTTCTAGCCTTTGCTTCCTCTGCATTTGAAAGAACTTTTTCAAATACAACACCATCCATCAAAATGGCCAAAACAGGCATTGTATCATCAAGCATTGCAATAGGGCCATGCTTCAATTCGCCTGCGGGGTAGCCTGTGGCATTGATATAGCTTATTTCTTTAAGCTTCAACGCCCCTTCTAGGGCAACTGAGAAGTTAATTCCTCTTGCGATGTAAATAAAATCTTTGAAATTCGCAAAAGCTCTTGCACATCTTTCGATTTCTTTTTTATCGCTTAAAATTGTTTCGATTTTTTGCGGAAGCTGAATCATTTCTTCTTTTATTTTTCTGATTCTGTCTTTTGGAACAATTGCCTTGATTTCTGCGATATATAAAGCCAAAAGATAAAATGCAATCAACTGTGCTGTATACGATTTTGTTGCAGCAACACTTACTTCGATACCTGCATTGATAGAAATCAAGCTGTCTGCTTCCCTTGCCATAGTAGAATCAGGTCGGTTTGTAATTATAAGAATATGTGCCCCTTTGGCTTTTGCCTGACGAATCGCCGTTATTGTATCGGCTGTTTCTCCTGATTGAGAAACTCCGATAACAAGTGTGCGTTTGCTCGTCAATGTTTTGCGATAAATATACTCGCTGCTTGCTTCAACATCAACAGGAATTTCGCAAAGTTCTTCAATTGCATGCTTTCCTGCCATAGCGGCATTAAGCGAGGTTCCACAAGCTATAATTTGAATTCTCTTTAGTTTTGAGAGGTCTTCTTGAGTCAAAGTAACTTCATCCAAAGGTATAGGCAAACTCATATCCGCCAATTTACCGAAAAGAACCTGTCTGATTACATCAGGCTGTTCATGAATTTCTTTGAGCATAAAGTGCTTAAAACCCATTTTGCTAAGAGCCACAGGCTCCCAAGGAAGAATTTCAACAATTTTTTCGATTGCATTACCGTTTGCGTCAAAAAATTCAACACTATCAGGCCTCAAAACTGCAATTTCATTATCATCAAGATAAACAGCTTTTTTGGTGTGTTCAATAATCGCCGGAATATCGCTACCAATAAAGTTTTCGCCTTCTCCAAGACCTACAATCAAAGGTGCATTTCTTCTTGCGGCAATTAATGTATTATTATAATCTTCACACATTACACCAAGAGCGAATGCGCCTTTAAGCTGTTTCATAGCAGTTTTTACAGCGCCCAAAAAATCATTCGATTTTTCATATTCATAACTAATTAAATGCGCGATGACTTCTGTGTCTGTTTCTGAAGCAAAAACGCAGCCTTCATCTATTAAAAGTTCTTTTAATTCTTTCCAATTTTCGATAATGCCATTGTGTACAATAGCTATTTTTTCGCAATTGCTTCTGTGGGGATGTGCGTTTATTGTGTTTGGAACGCCATGTGTAGCCCATCTGATATGCCCTATACCCATTGAAGCTGAAAGGTCAAATGCGCCTGTTTCATCGAGCAAATCTCTAAGGTTTTGTAATTTGCCCTGTGCTTTAAAAATTTTAATGTTAGAATCTTGAAAAACTGCAACCCCTGCTGAATCATAACCTCTATATTCAAGTTTGCTCAAACCATCTACCAAGATTGAAACTACTGGTTTTTTACCTACATATCCTACTATGCCACACACTATTGATGCCCTCTTTTTTACTATTTATGTGTACATTATAACAGAATATACAGCAGGACAAGTAAAGAATATATAAAGGCGGATTTTGACGGGAGTGAAACTCGCCTTGTGAAAAAGACGTTGAAATGAAGCTTTTTTAAAAGCGTAATGGAATGAAGTCTTTTGAACTGTCAAATATTCCAAGAAGTGAAATCTGACTAGAGTGGGGGCAAAGCCTGAAACTCGTCCTTGCGAAGCTCACGTCGAAGCGAAAGCTTAGTGAGGTAAGCTGTCAGTATTCCAAAAAACATAATACTGACAAAATAAAATGAATTAATTCATCAAATAAGACTTGTATTGGCTGCGGCCTCTTGAAACTTTTTCTCTGATTTTATCAAGAGTGTCTTTGCTTTTTGTATAGCTTACTTCATTTGTATCTTTAAAAGTTTTATAAAATGCTAGTTTTATAAAGATATTTGATGTTTCTACATCTGTTATTTCAAATAATTCTTTTATCATTGAGGTTCCTTTTTACAAAACTAGTATTTCCTATGTATATACTAAGTAATATATATTCAAAAAATTGCTTTTTTAATAGAATAAATATAAAGGAATATTAACAAAGCACCATGAAAAAAAATGTTTTAGCGCTTATTTTTATTTTATTTTTGATTTTTAACCGCATTTGTTTTTCGGCTGAATCCAAGGATATCAAAATAGTATACCCTTGCAATAATGCCAAAATAAAAGCGGCATCAACATTTTTGGTCGGCTGCACCGACTCAAGATGCAAACTGTACATAAATAATGAAGAAATTACGGTTTACCCGTCAGGCTCTTTTGTAAAAGTCGTGCCTCTAAAATACGGGGTAAACGATTTTTCAATCACCACCAAAATTGGCAAAGACCAAAAAACTATAAAATATAGATTATTTCGAAGTGGAAGCTCAAAAGCCATCCCCAAGTATCCTATGCAAATTTTAAAAAATTCTATCTCGCCAAAATCAGCTCTTTTTTACGATGAAGGCGACATCATTCCTGTTGAGTTTCAAGGTTCTACATGCCATTATGCTTATTTCAAAATTGGTAACAAAACTATTCCAATGAGAGAACTTTCAAAAATGGAGACCGGCGTAATCGGCATTTACAAAGGTTTTTACAAAATTCTGCCCAATGATAATTTTCGAGATGCCAAAATAACTGTTTTTCTTGATGACGGCAAAACTAAAATTTCAAAAATAGCACCGGGGAGCCTTTCTGTCGTGCCAAAAGACAATTTTGCATTAGTTCGCTGCCTAAATGAAAAAACTGTAATCAGAGAAACCCCTAATGGAGACAGGCTTCCGCCATTGCCAAAAGATACTGTCTTGACCATAAACGCATCCGATGGTGATTTTTATCGTGCAGCTCTGACCCCAGATAAAAACATTTGGATAAATAAAAAAGATGTGGCCATCATCTCAAAAATGAATTATGTGCAGCCGCAAACAGATCTTAGTGATTTGAGCATATATGCGGATAAAGACAATTTTTATTTGTCTTTGCCTATGGAGTACAAACTGCCTGTTATAGTTGAACATCCGGCTCCTAACAAACTTCGTTTAGATATTTATGGCTCGCACAATAATTTTTTGATGGAAGAATACAAAGATGAAGAAATCAAAAGCCTCAAAATCATTGAGCCGCAAAGTCAAAAATTAAGCCTACTGCTTGAAATGAATGATAAACAAATTTGGGGTTATGATTATTATCATCAAAATGATGAATTCATACTCAAAATAGTCAAAGAACCCTCTATAAAGCGAATTGCACCCCTTCAGGATATTGTAATTGCTCTTGATGCAGGGCATGGTGGGACTGAAAAAGGGTCTGTTGGACCGACAGGAATTTGCGAAAAAGATGTTAACTTACAAATAATAAAATATCTCAAAGAAGAACTCGAAACCGCAGGGGCAAAAGTTATTTTGACCAGAAATTGTGATCTTACAACCGAGATATATTCTCGCCCTGAAATTGCAAAACAAAATAAAGCTCTTATACTTTTGAGCATACACAATAACGCCCTGCCTGATGGGCAAGACCCTTATGCCAAAAACGGAAGCGGAACTTATTATTATCAAGAACAGGCAAAGCCTCTCGCTGAAGCTATACAAGCGTCAATGCTTGCAAATCTCAAACTCAGAGATGACGGGGTGAACAAAGCCAGTTTTGTTTTGACAAGATCGACTATTCCTATTTCTGTTTTGGTCGAATGCGCTTATATGATTAATCCAAATGAATATGAAATGCTGATTGATTCGAATTATCAAAAAGAATTTGCTAAAGCCATAAAACATGGCGTTGAAGATTTTTTGATTAAGCAAGCTAATTAAAATCAAAAAAAATCTTTATTTTAAATTTGTTTCTTGTAAAATAAAAGTATCATGCTTTGGTAGCTCAGGAGGCTTTGTAAGCAAACAGCTTGCAAAAGGTATAGAGAAAACGCTCTATAAAACTGAGTGAAAATAAAACAACTTCAACAAATGCCTTGGTAGCTCAGTTGGATAGAGCGACCGCCTTCTAAGCGGTAGGTCACAGGTTCGAATCCTGTCCAGGGTATTTCTCTTAAGCTTTTGTAAATCTTTCTTGTGTAATATTTGTGTAATACAAAAATAATTACAGTATGATTAAAATATTAATACTCTGACAAAAGTTCTATTGCTTTTGACTTAATTTCACTAACTGCATGAGCGTAACGAACAGTTGTAACAATACTTGAATGTCCGAGAAGTTCTTTTACCACGACCAAATCTATACCCTTTTCAACCATGCGAGTAGCTGCGGAGTGACGAAGGTCATGAAATACAAAATCATCTATACCTGCACGTTCTAAAGCACTTTCAAAAGCATTCCCGAAATCATTATAGGGCTTCATAGTCTTAGGATTTGTAAACACATAATCTGATAGGACTTTCATATTTTGCAGTTTTTCCTTTAAAATGCTAGACAAAGGTATCTTTCTTGATTTGTAACTTTTGGTTTCTAGCAATTCAATATAATTTTTTGAAAAATCTATACAAGACCATTTGAGCTTTAAAATCTCAGAACGCCTCATACCCGTGTGCAAGGCACATAAAACCACTAAAGATAAATAGCCATCACCAAGCTGTTCAAATAATCTAACCTGTTCTTCTTTTGTTAAATACCTTGTTTTGTAGTTATTTTCTTTTAATTTTGGCACCCCTTTCATCGGATTTTCACTCAATAATTTATTTGAAATAGCTATGTTGAAAAGTTTACTCAAAGCCTGTAAATGTCTATTAATAGTGCCGTTTTTCAATATTTTTGTTTCGGTTACCATTTTAGTTTCTTCTGTTATAGGACATAGCACTTTTTTCTCTATTTGCTTTTCTTTTATTGATTCTATAAATGCTTCGATACTAGCAGGAGTTATATGGTCTAATCTATGATTGGCTCCCCAGAAATTAACAAAAAGATTAGTAGAGTTGATATCATTTGGATAACTTTTTTTGTGTAATTTTGAGTAATGCAAGTACAAATCAACTGCCTGCTTGAAAGTGTGCTTTTTTCTTTTGCCAACCATCCTCATGTCACCACGCATGATATCTGCACGTAATAAGTTTTCAAATTGTTGAGCTTCTTTAGCTGAGGTAGCACCTTTACAAGCCTTATGGAATCGGATTCCATCAATCATGAACTCACAATACCACTTATTATTTCCTTCTTTTTTAATAGTCATAATTCCTATACCTTTTTATTCTAACCAGGATTCTAGCCTCAGAAGAGGATTTGTCAAGCAGCATTAAGCAGTTTTGAAAATAAAATCTACTAATTGATGTTTTTTAATCCTTACAGTCGCCCCTATTTTAAAAATCGCTTTTGGGGGTATTTGTTCCCGTCTTATCCAGTTCCTTATTGTGTGTGGCTTTACATTAAAATAATTTGCTACTTCGCCAATTGTCATTAGTTCCATCTGTATTTTCTCCTATAAATTAATTTGCCATATTTTTATATTTTAAAATTATCTGTGAGTTTTTTAGCTATATATCAAGCTACCATGCCACTAGTAAAACTCTTTCCTGCTAGCTTATAGCAACAAAATACCCAAGCTTTCAGTCTTTTTCAATTGTGCTCTAAAGTCATGTAGCGTGTTAAATTGAAATAATTCGATAAAACCTGCCTTGTGAGCTATTTCAAGGTAATTATTGAATTTATCAAAGACATAATTGATACCTTTAGAGGTAATTTGGTTTTTCAAGTCTATCTTCTTAAGAAGATTTGACAAGTTACTCTTAATACAAGGTGTTTGTTTTCCTGAAAAATTCTGAGATTTTATTAAAAAGAGATATTCCAAAAATGTGTATATGTTAACATCTTTTCCAAAGCCACGCCCTAAAGATAATTTTTCATAAAAACCTACATCCCTTTTGACAAAGTAGCCTTCTTCTTTTATTGGGCGTAACCCCTTGAGGAAATACTTTGAGAAAATAAATGTAAGGTCATCATCATTTTCTTTTAATTCAAAAAGTCTGCCCAATACAGGAAAGAGATAACTACTACCTTCGACTTTGTTTTTGTAAAGAAATAACCGTGAAGAGAGAGCTCGGGCTGTTTCCAATGCTTTATCTATTCTAAAGTTACTATTGCATATCAATTTAGATAGGTTTTTTCTTGAAATTTTAAACCTAGCTTCTGACAATTTAGCCTTATCGTGAATATATGATGAATTAGAAATCATTATTAATAAAGCTTCTATCAAGCGTTTCTCAGATAAATTAAGGTTAAATCCTTTGATATTAATCCCATTATTTTTAATAATAGTTTGTTCTTTAGCACCCATATATTTGGTATCATTCGGCACAATTTTCTCTGGAATCAAATTGTGCAAAAGGTGATAGGAAATATGATATGAGCAAGAAGATACATCAGGTAACTCGTTCATCTCAAAAATATCAAATTCAGTATTATAATTATTCTTGTTGTGTTCTGCGACCTGTCTATCAAATCTTTTTAGGCTTTCCCACAACTCACCCTCGATAATTGCAGTTTTTTTGAGTGGAATATCATTTACTACCTCATAATCATATTTTTGATGTAAGATACCAATCCCATAAGCATTAAATTGCAAATTCTTTAAGAGTGATTCTTGTTCTTCTTCATCCCAATTATCAGGAAGTTTAAAGAAATAATAATAACTAACAACACCTGAAGATTTATTTCTATAAGCAATTTTGGTTAGATGTTTGAAAGTCAGATAATTATCCTGAAATGCATTAATTGTTATGCTCGCCACGTTAGAACTCTCATACATAGCGGCAGGAAAGCCCTTGTTTGAACCAAAAGTTTGTTCTTCTTTATTTAAGATATTATCGAAATCATTTTTGTAAAAATTATCTTTGCTTTGTGTATCATAGTAAACCACGTCAAAACCTAGTTTTTTAAATAAACTCAAATCACTTGCTAATTTATTCCTGTTAAATCGCTCCACATTACCCCCCATGCTTGATTATTACTACAACTTCATCTGACTAGTGTCAATGCGGAGAAAACGATAATTTTTTATCCGCGTTTCACTTCTCATATACGTTCTAGTCAATAACGCCAGCAACCCATTCCCACCAGAGGTCTGTTCCGAGAGGGTAAGGGTTCACCTCTAACTCACCATTAAAATATTTCTCTAATTCTTCGTCATTGAACATAAATGTTCCTCCTATCAAGATAGTTTTCTAGTAAAATCAGCCATAGTAAACTATCAACAAAACTATAGCTTTGCTTTGTTAAATATAGAATCATAAAAGGCATAGCATTATACCTAATATTAAATTCTACAATCTTGGATTTTGGCTTTCCCGCGAATATTTAATAATAGAAATTGCAAACAATCCATGCCTTTACTCTTGAAGAAGCCAAAATCTTTCTCATCTGTCTAACCAACTCCAAATAATAGACCTTCTAAAGGTAGTATGTGCCAGTTGGCATTAATCTGTCTTTAATTCTAACACACATTCTTTAAAAAAGCAAGGAAATCTTTTGATTTGTCAACCACCTGTTTGGACTATATTTACAAAATGTTACATCATTTTATTCTCTGACAAATAAACTGTGCTAGAATAGACCTATTGACAGCGCTATTAGCAATAGACTGAAGAACAGAATAAGTAAACAAGAAAATCTTATGGACTTAAATAAATAAGTTAATTTTTGAATATTTATTTTTTGAGCCCCTTGGGGCTTAATATATACTTAATTTAAATTTCTTTTATTAATTTATTATATATTTACAATGGAAATTATTAAATGGCTAAAATGTGCGTTTCAACTGGTTTATAGAGTTTGGTATTTCATCCTTAAACCCAAAAACAACATCATTAAACACAATCTCTTCCACATTAATCACAACTACCACACCTTTAAACACGCAAAAAAGCTGTTTTTTCATCATTAAAGCCATTTCTTTGACTGACTGACTTTAAAGACTTTTAAATTGTCGTGCTACCAGTTTTGCTTGAAAAATTAACCATAGTTTAGTCTTTCAAATAAATGAGATAGTAGGCTTTGAACGCTTTAAGATTCTGGCTATTGATGAATGACCTTGACCTTTGGCATAAAGATTAGAAATCTCATCTCTTTCCATTGGGCTTATATGTTTAGACTTTTTTCCATTTGCTCTGACTCCTTTTTCTTTCTATTTTATCAGAGCATTCTACTTAAAACTTGAACTCGGGGGGCTATAATCACCGACAAAGATATCTCTGTTTAGCATTTTTAATATTTTCAGGGCTAAACAAATCTTTCGCTAATAAGCTTAGCTCCTTTTTTAGCTCAACATATTTTTTCCACTGGGCGGAAATTTTTGGAATCCCCAAATATGCACCTAAAATACCCCCTGTAATACTGCCTGTGGAATCAGAATCTCCGTCATGATTAACTGACATCAGGAGAGCTTTTTTAAAGTTATTTGGCGACTTCAATGCACAGTAAATGCCGATGGCTAAAGCCTTATCACCGCACCAGCCTCCGCCCAGAAGCTTTATTGCTTCTTCAGGATGAATATCAGATTTAGATAAATCTTTAGCTTTATGCAGAAGTGCCAAAGTATTTTCGTAGCCAGCATATTTCTGTAGTATCAATATAGATTTATCAACAGCGTCTTCAAGAGATAGACCTTTTATGATGTAAGCTATAAGGCAAGCGTGAACCCCAGCAGGTAAATATCCGCTAGGATTTCCATGCGTTAAAGCCGCACACTCTGCTCCAGCCCTAAATGCCAGTTCTGGTGTTGTGTAGTAAATCAAGCCAGCTGGAGCAACTCTCATCACTCCCCCACAGCCCTTGCTTGAATTAATAGGGTTTTCAATCGTGCCCATTATTCCATTTTCAAGTGATTCAAGGCAAGTCATTCCTGGAGCCCTTGTTACGTACAAATCTTTAATCTGACTCACCCAGCCTTTATTTGGGGCTAACTCAAATGGTATTGACTGTGTTGTCAGCCAATCTTGATATGAATCATATACATATTTAATATCTAGAGGTTGTATTGCATCAAAATGCCAAATTATCGATTTTAGCAAGCCCTCTGCGGTAAAAATTGTCATTTGGGTATCATCTGACACCTCAGCAGCCCCACGCCCGTTCACGAAGAGGTCCGTTACTCCTGATGAGCCGTAAATATCTTTTATTTCTTCTGAATATAGAAATTCAACGGGATACCCTAACGCATCTCCAATTGCAGCTCCTATTAAGCATCCTTTAAAATTATCAAGCAAGTGTTTGGTCATTGTGTCTCCCTTTTTGGCAGCAACCTTACCATAAAGACATCAGAATACAAGGTTATGACTTAAAATAAGTAACAAAAAAAGAGGGGCTTTTATAGCCCCCAAGAAAAGATATCAGCTATAATTGCTTATTCTTGCAGTGCGTATTTCTCTACGTTTCCCAATCTGGAAATAACCCTGCTTAAAGATTCATTATTCTTCTCTTCCAAATAAAGCTTGCCAGCTCGTAATAAATCAAGAGTTACTTCTTGGAGTTGGTTAAAAGCTGAGTTACAATATCCACGGTATTCATAAGATAAAGCATGTTCAGTATTCAGTTCTATCGATATATTGAAGTCTTCCAAAGCGGCTTCGAATTTTCTTGACCAAAGATAACATAGGGCTCTGTAGTAATAGGCTACAAATAGCTCATCGGTATCAGGATTACTATTTTTAATTGCTATGTCTAAATCTTTGATAGCAGCTTTGGTATCGTTTATTAATGCTTTAGAAATCCCACGGAATTTAAACGCATCGGTACAAGAACTATCTAATATAAGGGCTTGATTGAAATCAAGAATCGCTTCCTTGTAATTTTCAAGACCATCAAGGCATCTTCCACGCCTTACGTAATTCTCTGCTGTTGGGTTAATAGTTAGAGCTTTATTTGCATCTGATAAAGCCTCTTCGAAAAGCCCTAACTGGAAGAAAGAATTATATCTTTGCTCATAGAATTTCCCCTCATTGGGAGAAAGTTCTATTGCTAAACTGTAATGATGGATGGAATTTTCAAACTCTTCATAAATAAAATCTATAAGCCCATATAAGGCATAATCTTCAGCAGATTTTAAAGGATTTAGTTTTGCAATAATAATTTCTGACGCTGATATCTTTTTCATTTTTGTCCCCTTTTGGATTGTCTTTACTCTTATAATTTAAAAAACATAAGAAAGGGAGATTTAATTATTTAACAGCATATTGAAAAGCTCTTATTTGTCTATGAGGTGGCTCAAGTGGCTGTGAAGTTGGCGGTGGTTAATTGATAAAAAAGTTCATTAGTAATTTAATATAACTCCATAGATAATTACTCTCATTAAATATGATTAACTATGTTAAAACTTAACTGCTATCTGCTGCAGCAAAGGATAAATAAATTTTAGAAGCTCGTATTGTACAATATCAGAATTGTCTGAAGGAGTTACAGTAATTGAAACTTCTTGCTTAAGACCGTCTTTTAACAACACTGTACTATCGCTATAACTCACCATGCCAACTGTTATTTGGTATTTTTGCTTAAGCAGACTGCCATCCTTTTTTTCTTCCAAAAGTTCTACCTTGTAGACAGGTCTGATTTTTAATTTTTGGGTATTATCAGGAGCTTCTAATTTTTGCCTAAAGCCATACCCTGCGTTCAAGTCTTTGATTTGCTCCGAGAAAGTTACTTTATCAAAAACCACAGGAGATTTCATTCCTGATGATATAGCCGAAAAAGCTATATTTTGGAAATCTTTTAACTCTACTTGATTACCATCTAAAGCCATTTTATCAGGGTGGAAATTGAACATCTCAGCTTTATTACAAGATTTGGTGGCTGTTGTTATTAAAGCTTTATCCTTTTTAGACGGAAAGTTTAGCCCATCAACTATAGGGAACATTGGCTTACATTCAACTTTTCCATTTTCAACTCGAAGAACTTTATACTCCCATGTTGGAATTGTAATCTCCTGACCGCCTTTTTCTGTGCTTACTTTTTTAAAAATAGTGAGAGTGTTATTTTCTTTCAAGAAACCATTAGCATCATTAAGATAAATATATTCACCTTCAGTTGCACAAATATCCACTTGGAAATTTTTAAATTTGACTTCATTAGCAAAGCTTAAAGCCAATTTATTAAGGGCATTTTTGAATAGAATTTCATATCTTGCCGAATCATCAAACTTAATTTCTGAAACAACTGTATCTGTAATTTCTTCATCAATACATTTTGAGAAAATTACCCTGCCTGACTTATCAAAAACAGTTCCGCAAAGTAATACAGAATACTTATCAAGGCTTGTAAAATCTCTATTTGAAGGATATTTAGTGTATAGAGGTTTTGAAAAATGAAGCATTAAGAAATAATCAGGGACTTCTCTGTTTTGGGTGTTTTTCATATTAAACCCCATATTCAGAGAAGTTAAAGCCTGTTGCATCTCATAAAAAGTTTTGTTGATTGTAATTAAAGAAAAATCAGCATTAGCTCCCAAGGCAGTTGAGAACAAATTATATATTTTGTCATCTCCTAAGTTGTTCAAAAATAAAACTTTAGGTTTTTCGATTTGAGATAAACTTGAATTGCTGTATTTCATAAAAACTGAATCAATAGAAGGCTTTCCAATCAAAGGCTTAGCCACCGCATAATCAAGGGTTGAATATATAACTGCAATCTGATTACAGTCCTTATCAGACAGCAAGTCCCCCTTAGCAATGCCCAAAGTTGTACCTTTATCCAAAATATATAAACTTCTGTAAGAATCTTTAATTTTTGCCTCAATTGCAAAAGGTTTAAAATCTTCTTTAGATTTAGTTGTTACTGCTTTAAGTAAATCATTGTATGTTTCTAAATACAAATCATTGATAACTGTTGTAGCAGAAACTTTATCTTCCATCTTTTGAGCAGTTGTTGAATATTTCGCATACTGGGTTAAAGGGTAGGAGTACAAGGTCTCAGAAGTAACCATATTTACAAAGTTAATGCTCATTGTCATCGGCAAATAAATATCAGAAATAGCTCCTCTTTTGTATTCATACTCTGATACTCTAGGGAGATTGATATAAGCTGCAAATGTTTTGTATTTGTTCTTGTCCGAAATCTCTTTGACACATTCAGGATAAGTGCTATTAAAGGTGTCTAAGAATTGTTTTATAAAATTATTCCGTTTATCTAAGTAAAGTTGGTTGAACTTAGGGCTAATATTTTGGGACATGAAAATGGCAGGCACAGGATAAACATTTAACGCTTCATCCTGTGCTTTTGCCAAATTAAATCCAGTTAAAATAATACTCAGAGCAATTATGAAATTAAAAGCTTTCTTCATAAATTAGGAATACTCTTTGGAACAGGTGAAAATATGATTTGGTTTCCATTTGTAGAATAATCATAATTATTAAATTTTGAAGAAAGAGGAGTTCCATAAACGCTCATAAAAATAGCATCTCCTACTGCATCCATACCTTTGTAATTTACAAGGAATTCACATTGAGTATTACTAGATGTTCTTAAGCTTACATTTTGGATACCTTCTGTAGATTGAATGGCTTTATTTATAGTAATTCTTTCCATCGGTAAAAAATTGCCTTTGACTAAAACAACATACTCTGAACCGTACATCGTTCGTCTTTTCCAATAATCTTGAATTTTTTTAGATAACTCTTCACCTAATTCATTACCGATTTTATTAGCAACTTGAACTCTTGCTTGGTCAGGAGAATTACCTGCTGCTGATTCTGTAAAAGAACCTGAAGCAATAACTTCACCATCTTGAGTAGAATATATTTTTACAAAAACATTCCCATCGCAAGTATTCATACCTGTATTAGGATTTTTTCCGTTGTCAGTAATGTATGAAACACCTACCGCAAAAAAGTCTGCTTTCGCATCTTTTCTAGCAAAGTTAACATAATTCGCCAATTCAGCTGAATTTGATAATTTATCAGCAGTCAATGAATTACCTTTAAAATATTTACTTTTAAACATATCATTATCAATAGAACGAACATCATATTCAGTAAAAGCTTTTTGCAAAGCAGGTTGAGTATAATTCAGATTTTGTACTTTAGGAGTTTTAGGTTGATATTCAACTACGTGTTGAAAAAACTCATTTTCTTTATTCGAATAATCTGTATAGTGTCCATAATTTTCTGCTGATTTGGCACTGGAAGATTCTCTTGCTCCTCCATAATAACTTACGTAGGAAGCTCCATCTTTTGCTGATGAACTAGCTTTATAAGATTCTTTATCTTTTAGTTGTTCGTTTTTATTATAAGAATAGGTTGTAACGTCTTTTGTAGGTGCACTTGATTTCAAATCAGAAGGTGCTGCAAAAAATTCATCTACAATAAGCAAAACAGCACTTTGTCTTACCTTTTGAGTGTTTAAAGCAATGCCCATATCTGAAACCAAACCTCTAAAAGCTGTTTCATCAACATTTAAAAATGCTTTGGCAACATAATAATTGTCTTCAATTTCGCCCGTATAATTTTGGTCGAGAATATATGTGCTTGATTGTGATAATAATTCCTCAAATTTTTCTTGTACTTGAGGGTTTTTAGAAGCTCCAGCCCCTAAAGTTCTATCTATTAAAATACTTAAAGCCGCTTTTAAAGCGTTGTCTTGAGCTTCTGTTACAACTGCTCTTCTGACTGCATTACTCATTTTTTCATCTTGATTTTTTCTTAATTCAGCCTGCTTGGCAGCACCATTTATTTGTTGTTTTTGAATTAATCCATTGTCAGCGTTTTGTGACTTATCATACATCTTTTCATCTTGCTTATTTCGGACATCCTTAATATCATAGCCACTAAGGAGAGATTTTCCTTTGCCTTCGACTTTTATTTCTACTGCTGAAACACAAGCAAATAAACCTGTAAACAGTAACAATATTATTAAAGCTAACGTATGTTTTTTCATTTTAAATTTCTCCTAACAGCTATTTATAAACTTTATAAAAATATTCAGGTAGAAAAGCTCTACCTGAATATCGAAATTTATTAATTCATTACCAAGAATTCATTTTGAGCTAATGGTTTAGCTTTAGCGGAAGATGAAGTTGGTTTTGGGATAGTTATTCCCGCTGGTATTGCAACTTTAATAATTCCTGCCCCAACTTGTGCCGCAGATTTACCTTGAGATGGAAGATTTGTTGCTACTTTTTTAAGACTTTTTAAATCACCACCCATTGTAGCTGCTGTCATTGGGTCTGCTGTAAGCTGATTTACTAAATTCATAGCTTCATTAGCTAAATCTAAATAACCTAGACTTGCCAAAAACACATTATATGTAGAATCAGCTAGAAGTTGTCTTTTTTGAGCAGAGAGTCCTTTTATTTCTTGAGAAATATTCTGTTGCTGAAGAGTTACAAGAAGTTGAGCTTGAGCATCTTCGATAAATTTTGCCTCTACCGCATCTTTTTCTTTAGTAGAAGCAGTTTTCAATAACTCTGCTTTTGTTTGTTTCAATTTCAAAACATCTTCTTTAGTAGATAAAATAGAGACTAAATTTAATACAGCATTATCAAATGATGTTGTGATTGAATCTGAAGAAGAAATCACTTTTGTTATTTGTGCTTTCATAGCATCTTTATTGCCTTCACTTGGTGCGGCCAATGAAGATAAAGATGGCTTTTGTATCTTTGGCATACTCATATTAGGTACTTTCATTTCTAAAGCGTTTGCACTCATTCCTGATAGTAAAGCAGTCACACACAAAGTGTTAATAATTCTCTTTTTCATACATTCTCCTTTTCAAAACTAGTTTAATGACAATATTATTTAGTTAATATTTAGAAATTCACAAGACTGATTATATGGCTAAAATAAACTTTTAGCAATTGATGGCAAATAGTTGTCGAAAAATAGAGATTATCCAAAGGACAAAATCATTTTAACAAAGTTTCAATTACTCTATAAATTCTAACCAAGTTTTCTTTATCGGCAGTTTTAAGAAGAGTATTTATTTCTAAAATTAATTCATCATTATTTTTTATATGCGAAGTCATAAACAAATCTTTAACTTCCACCTCAAGAGCAGTTGCTATTTTTAAAAGATGCTCATCTTTAGGGAAATGGAATCCTGATTCTATTTTACTCACACTTCTAGGTTCAATACCTATTATTTCGGCTAGTTGTGCTTGCTTTAAGTTTTTGGAAAGTCTAAGTTCTTTAATTCTTAACCCTAATAATTCTCTGAGTGTGTTCAATGTGTTTCTCCTCTTTTTATAAAATACTCTTTTATAGATTCTTTATAAATTTGGTATCACATCACTTGATTTATATTTTGATGTGGTAATATGGTATGTATCGAATAATTAAACAACTTAAAGCGACCCTAAATCAGGTTTTAGATGTGGTAATATAGCCAAAAGAGAGAATATGCCGAAAGTATCCGTGATAATACCTTGCTATAACCAAGGACAGTATCTTGAAGAATCTATTGAGAGTGTTTTAAAACAAACATTTCAAGATTTTGAGATAATTGTAATAAATGACGGTTCAAATGATGCCAAAACTATAGAAATTTTAAAAAATTATCAGGAAGTGAAAACCAAAATAATCCACACAAAGAATCAAGGTGTTTCGCAAGCCAGAAATAATGGTATTAAAGAAGCGGTGGGCGATTATATATTGCCACTTGATGCAGATGACAAAATTGGCACAACATATATTGAACAAGCCTTAGAAATCCTAGAGCAGAATCCTGAAATAGGTATTGTGTATTGTGATGCCGAATTATTCGGCTCTAAAAAAGAGAAATGGAAGTTAAAAGAATACAAGTTTCCTAACATTTTAGCAGGGAATTGCATATTTTGCTCTGCGATGTTTCGTAAAACTGATTGGGAAAAAGTCGGCGGTTACAAAAAAGAAATGGATAAAGGTCTAGAAGATTGGGAATTTTGGATTTCTCTAATTGAACAAGGAGCCAATGTTTACAAGATACCTGAAGTCTTATTTTATTATCGACAAACAGAAAACACTATGAGTAAGCAAGCTACAGAAAATAGACTAATTTCAATAAAAAAGATAATGCTATTACACCCTAAAATTTATATTGAGCATTTGGAACAAATTATTCTTGCCTTAAGTTCTTCTATAGCCAAATTTATCCCCAAAAATAAATGTACGTTTAATTTGAGAACAAAAATAGGGACAAAACATAAACTAAATATTTTTCTGGAAAGGTGCCAGTAAAATGAAGTTAGCAATATTATTGTACGGACATTTAAGAACTTTTGAAGAATGTGCATCATCCTTATTGGAATTTGTAACCAAAGGACATGATGTGGATATTTTTATTCATACTTGGGATGAAACCGAATCTAGAACTAAAACATATTATAAGTCTAAAAATCCGAATCAAAAGGTCGACGATAAAACTCTAGAAAAAATCAACAGCTTATACAGACCTAAAAAATTAAAAGTAGAAAAACAAGAATTCTTACAGGATAAAGAATTTGCCTTACTTTCAAATAGTAAAGTGAAAATTTCCACAGTGGGTATTCATTTTATGATGCATTCATTAAACGAATCTAATAAGCTAAGAGAGTTATATCAAGCAGAAACTGATACAGAATATGACCTAGTGCTTTGTACCAGACCTGATATTGAATTCTTTTCACCCTTGAATATGGATAAGATTTTAAGTCAGTCTAAAATAATAGGCTTGGATGAGGAAACTAGCCTCTATACAGCCTGTAATCCTTGTGGTTCTCAAGATGATTTAATGTTTATTGAAAACCTTGCAACGGATTTAATTATGCTTGGAAAGCCCGAAACAGTAAACAAATTCATTCAGGTAAATCAAAATTTAACTGAAGACTTTATCTGTAAACATTTTCTAAATCCTGAAACTTTATTTTTGACTTCTGCACGTTATGGAGGAATCCAAACAAATCAAATAAATTATCTTCACGGCATCAATTTTAAAATAAAACGCCATATAAAGAAGAAAACAGGACTGCTTAGAATAAAAGTTAAACCAGATAGATTAAAACTCCATTTTTTAACGAACCTTAGTATTCCTTTAATTCATATAAAGTCGCACTTACTTTTTCATATTTTTGATTTTTGCATAGGAAAGCCAATAGAGGATGAATGAAATGAAAAATAAAGCTCCTAAAATTGATTCAAAAGACATAAGTATAATTGTCCAAGGCCCTATTGTAGGTAAAACCTCTGATAGGCTATCTAAGCAATATACTAGAAAATGTTTGCAAAGCATTAGGAAAATCTTTACCCAGTCAGAAATCATTCTTTCTACTTGGGAAAATTCGAGCACCGAAAATCTTGAATACGATATTTTGTTAGAGAATAAAGACCCTGGGCAGATTCCTTTTGGTAATCCTAATGTGAATAGACAAATACTTGGAGTCAAAGAAGGTTTAAAAAAGGCAACTAGAAAGTATGTCATTAAAACCCGAACCGATATTGAATTTAAACATTCTGATTTCTTAAATTATTTCGATAAATTTTCTCATCATTGTGAAGATTTTAATATTTTAGAAAAAAGAGTAATCATAACAAATTATTTTGCTAGAGACCCAAAGAAAAAGATAAAACTTTATTTCCATCCCAGTGATATGTTCATGTTTGGATTGAAAGGAGATATCGAAAACATTTGGAATATACCTCTTGTTTCAGCTGCAGAATTATGTGAATTCACAAAAGAAATAACAAACACTGATTTAAGACGCTTTAAATATGGTATTTACAAATATGTTCCAGAACAATATATTTGGATTTCTTTTTTAAAAAAACATTCTGAAATTAAATTTGAAAATTATTTAGATATAAAATCCAGCACTTTGGAAGAATCAGAAAAGTCTATTGTCAATAATCTAATAATTGTTGACTGGAAAAAAGCTGGATTAAAAATTCATAAATTTTATTTTGATAACAAGCTTTCTACATATTCACATCTTGCTTGGCTAGAACTATATCAGAAATATTGTGACCAAGATTTCAAATTTAAAAATGTCTCAATACCTTATGAAGTAAAGCACAATATAAATAAAACGCTCAAAGAGGTATCCAAAATACTACCTTACTTTATGGTTAAGAAGTTTGTAAAAGGATAAAAAATGGAAATAATTAGTCATAGAGGCTATTGGAAAAAAGTTAATGAAAAAAACACAAGAACAGCCTTTCAAAGGTCTCTTGACCATGGGTTTGGGCTGGAAACTGATATTAGAGACTATTTGGGAAAATTGGTTATTTCTCATAATATAGCGGATAAAGATTCGATATTATTTGAAGATTTCTTAAAGCTTTATTCTGAAAATAAAAACTCTTTGCCTCTAGCTTTGAATATAAAATCAGATGGACTTCAGAATCAAATCAAAACATTACTTGAAGAATATAGTGTAGTAAATTATTTCTTATTTGATATGTCTGTACCAGATTTAATCATTGCTCTGGCTAGTGGGTTGAATTGCTACACTAGACAAAGTGAATATGAACAAAGCCCTTCCTTGTACGAAAAATCAATGGGGGTATGGATAGATTGCTTTGAAACCGACTGGATAGATGAAAAAACAATTGAAGACCACCTTGATAATAATAAAAAACTTTGTATTGTCTCACCAGACTTACACAGAAGAGAATATTTGACTACTTGGCAAAAATATAAAACCTTTAAGTGCATAGAGAGTAATAACATTTTACTTTGTACAGACTTCCCAGAAGAAGCAAGAGATTATTTTAATAATAGGACATAAAAAGATGAATAAAATTAAAGCAGTAATTTTTGATATGGATGGTGTGCTTATTGAAGCTAAAGATTGGCATTATGAAGCACTTAACAAGGCTTTACACCTTTTCGGCTTTGAAATTAGTAGGTATGACCATCTTATAACTTATGATGGTCTTCCGACAAAGAAAAAACTTGAAATGTTGTCTGTAGAACGTGGCTTGTCAAATGGCTTGCACGACTTCGTAAATGATATGAAGCAAATCTATACACTTGAGATGACTTATTCTATGTGCAAACCTTTATTCTGCCACCAAAGAGCTTTGTCAAAATTAAAAGATTTAGGATACAAAACTGCTGTCTGTTCGAATTCTGTACGTCAAACTATAGATTTAATGATGGAAAAAAGTGATTTACACCAATATTTAGATTTTATTTTGAGTAATCAAGATGTGAAAAAATCAAAACCAGACCCTGAAATATACTTAAAAGCTATTAAGCAAATGGGGCTGAACCCTGATGAATGTTTAATTCTGGAAGATAATCAAAATGGTATAAAAGCAGCTATTGCAAGCGGTGCACATCTTTTGAAAATAGAAGCAGTTGAAGATGTAAACTTTGAAAACATTCAAAACAGAATTAATGAAATTGAGGTGGGTTAATGAAAACAATTATTTTAATGGCAGGTGGTTCAGAAGATTTTGAAAAAGAAGGCTACAAATTTCCTAAATATTTACTGGAGATAAATGGTAAACCTTTATTGGAGCATTTCATAAATAGTCTTTCAGGATTTGAGTCGGATTTTATTTTTATCGTAAAAAAAGAAGAGGCTCAAAAATGGTATTTAGAAAATGTTATTAGACTTTTAATTCCAAATGCCAAAATTTTCAAAGTAGAAAAAGAGACTAAAGGTGCGGCTTGTACTGCTTTATTCGCCATTGATGAAATCAACAATGATGAGCCTTTATTGATTACGAACGGTGACCAGATTTTAGATATGGATTACAAAGATTTCCTGAAAAGCTTTGCAGGTAAAGATGCAGGTGCTGCAATTTTTGAATCCGTACATCCTCGTTGGAGCTATGTAAAACTCGATGAAAACGGAGACGTAGTTGAGGCTAGTGAAAAGCGTCCTATCAGTAAAAATGCTACAGCAGGAACGTATTATTACAAAAAAGGCAGTGATTTTGTGAGTTCTGTGACAAATATGATTAAAAAAGATGCCAATGTTAATGGATTTTATTATGTTTGCCCTGCCTTTAACGAAATGATTTTGGAACAAAAAAAGATTTCAACTTATAAGATATCAAGGGAGCAATATCATTCAATAGCTAATGTTGAAGGCTTAAAACAATACGAACAATTCTTACAAAAACAAGTGGGAGAAAAAAGATGATTAATATAGTTATTCCTATGGCAGGAGCAGGTTCAAGATTTTCACAGGCAGGATACGATAGACCAAAACCTTTTATAGATGTTCTTGGAATACCAATGATTTGTCATGTTTTAGAAAATCTTAAGATGGAAGAAGCAAAGTTTATTCTGCTTGCCAGAAAAGAACATATGGAAGCTGAGAAAGAGATAGTTGATTTCATTGAAAATAACTATAATGTAGAGTTTGTTCTTATCGATAAATTGACAGAAGGTGCGGCTTGTACAGTTTTACATTCGCATAGGTTGATTAATAATAATATACCTCTGTTGATTGCAAATTCTGACCAGATTGTTGATATGAATATTAGTGATTATGTCAATGATTGCAAATCTCGCAACCTTGATGGTTCTATTTTGACTTTTGAAGATGACCATATCAAATGGAGTTATGCAAAGTTGGATGAAAATAATTTGATTACTATGATTCGTGAAAAAGAAGTTATTTCAAACTTTGCCACAGTCGGCATTTATTATTTTACAAAAGGTAGCGATTTTGTTGAGAATGCTATTGATATGATTGTAAGAAATGAGAGAGTTAATAACGAGTTTTATGTCGCCCCTGTCTATAATTATTCTATCGAAAAAGGTGGGAAATTTGGCATATACAATATTGAAAAAGAACAAATGCATGGAACAGGAACACCTGAAGACTTAAACCTTTACATTAACTTTAAGAAAGGGCTTGCAATTGTATGAAAATAGCTAAACTTGATGAAATGCTCAAAGGTTGGTTTGTAGGCAACTTCAATCCGACTCTATACAAAACAAATGATGTGGAAGTCGCTGTTAAAGCTTATAAAAAAGGGGATTATGAAGGTAAACACTATCACAAAATTGCAACTGAAATTACAGTTATTATCTCAGGTCGTGTAAAAATGAACGGCGTTGAGTACAAAGCAGGCGATATCATCACAATGGAACCAAATGAAGCTACTGATTTTGAATGCTTAGAAGATAACACAATGAATGTTGTAGTGAAACTCCCAGGGGCGAATGACGATAAGTATGAGGTTTAAAAGTGCCTTTTTTAAAGAATTTTTTAGAAAATCAGACGCAAAAATTTATCTATGGAACAGGTGATTATTATTTTTATGAACAAAATAAAAAAATATTTGATATTGATTTGTCTTTCGTAGAATCAAACTATATAATATCAGAGCAAATAGTACATAGCAGCAATACTTTTGTGATTATCTTTGGACCAATTTGCGAGGAAAATCGACAAAAATTATTTAAAACAAAATACCAGATTATTGAACTTCATCAAATAATCGATTATATGGCATCAAAATTTTGGAATAATAAAAAAACGTACAAAGGTATTGATGAAAATCATTATTGTTCCAATGAAGTCTTTCTACAAAGATTAATTAAAGAGCAAAAAGGAAGTTTTGATATTGAACAATATTTCCCAAATAAAAATGACCTTTGTATCTTAAGTCTAGGATGTGGTACTGGGCAATTGGAGAGAGATTTATTAAATAGAAATATTTGCACGCAAATTGATGCCATTGACATCTCTGAAGAGTCAATCAAAGAAGCCATAGAAAAAGTTAAAGAAATAGACAAAGATAAAATAATCAATTATTATTGCTCAAATTTAAATACTGATAAACTTCAGCTAAATAAATATGATTTAATAATCGCTCAAGAATGTATGCACCATATACAGAATTTAGAATTTGCATATACAAACATAAATAATGCTTTGAAAGAAAATGGGGTATTTGTTCAAAATGAATATGTAGGACCAAATCGATTTCAATGGAACGATTATCAAATTAAAAAAGTCAATGATGTATTGAAATTATTGCCTTTAAAATATAAGGCTAAAGAAAAATATGAAAAACAAAAAATAGAACATATTATTAAAGCCGACCCATCAGAAGCCGTTCGTTCTGTTGAAATTTTACCCCTGAGCAAGCATCATTTTGATGTTATCTCCATTAATTATTATAGCGGAACTTTGATGCACATATTATATCAATGTTTAAATCCGAAGTATTTCCATACTGAAAATTTCAAACCATTTAAAAATAAGTTAAGGAGCCAAATACTGGCTCGCTGGATATTAGCGGTAGAAAAAAAGCTCAAGAGGAATGGTTTTTCAGATTTCGCAAATATAATTGCAAGAAAAGCAGTAGAAAAGTGATTTTATGGTAAATCTGTAACCTTTAAAATTCTATCATTATGTTTCTTAAATAAATCTAAAAAGAGCAATTTTTTGGTGTAATTTGTTTTTATATAAGTAGGTTAGTTTCGCATGCAAAATTAAGGTTATGTCAAAGTGGTAAGTAATATTCTTTATTACAATCAGGCTCAGCAATATCCCCAAATCCGACGGGATTACAAGGATGTAAAAAAGCACGTCGATAAAGTAGATGATACTGATAAAGGCTTGTTCTATGCTCTTGAATCGTTGCCCCCAGTGCGAAGACTATCCTCATTACCTGATAAAATCCAAAATGGAGACTATGCACCAGCTATTGGGCTTGCAAGTCTTGCTTTAATCAATCTTCCAGAAGATTGTAGAGATATAAAAGCTTCTGGAAAACAACTGCATTCTATATTGACTGGCAAAGAACCTAACCTGAGTTATGACTATAAAAATTATCAGCATAAATTTTCTTTCTACAGGGGGACTTTGTTAAAAGATTTTGTTAATCCTAACAAAGCGAATAATCCAGAATTGGCGAAAAAATTACTAAAATCTGATAAAACCTTATTAACTACAAAATTTGGCGAAAAATTATTGAAACTACTAAATGTAGAAGCTATTGATATAGTTAATACTTCTACTGAAGATATTCTTCATACAAAGGAAAAACCTATTTATGTTGAGGCATTTAAATTTGAGGGCAAAGGAAATTTTAAAGCTTTTGGAGAACTAACGGCAAGAGCAATGACACGTACAACATTAATTGGTACGGGTATTTTGGCAGTTTTAGAATTACCTAAAATATTTAAAGCAATGGGACAAGGTGACAATATTTCAGAACAAACAGGCAACACGGCAAAACAAACTATCAAATCAGGCGTTAATGTAGCTTCTATTACCGCAGGTATTGCTTATGGTGGAGCCATAGGAGCTAAAAAGTTTGGACCAACAGGTTCAATAGTTGGTATGGGCTTAGGAGCAATTTTTGGAAGTTTTACATCAACTAAAATTCAAAGTATTCTTACATAGATATATTTCAAGGTATTATTTATTCTTGCCTAGCAAAGCATTCTTAAAATTTTCTAATATTTTTTTACCAATAGAATCTTCTTTTTCTATTGCTTCATTAATTTTTTTTATAGCTTGTTCTGTTGTCAATTTTTTAGCAGGGTCTTTTGCCGCTAGTGCGAACATAAGTGCATCTTTGGTATCGCCAGCTGTACGGATATTACCAAAATTTGTTTTTTGTTGCGTATTATTTGAAATCATTGAATTAAAACTTACTAGCATAATTTTGTCCTTATCTGATGACTTATGACTATTTTAAACCCAAACAAGTAAAAAGTTGCTACTACGTTAAAAAGAATTTACAAGATGACAAATACAACCTAATCTGTAGCATCAATAACCATCCAGAGTTAAATACGCTAGTTAAGCAGTCCATTAAATAGAGGGTGAAAAGTGAAAATTATATTGGTATCATATCAGTAACTTTGGAATATAGGTGGGGGAATAAAATATGGTTGCGGAAATTACACAAATTCAAAATAATATTTTGCCAAATACAGAAACAAAAGATTTTAGCACTTTACAATCTGATTTTGAAAAAACACTTAAATGTAAGTTGGAAAAATATCAAACAGAATCAATTAATATCGCGGATTCTATTCAAAAATCTTCACAAGAAAATATTATGATGCAAAGCCCTTCTGTTTTTGGTCTTATTGGTGGAATTGAAACTCAGACGCCACTAGAAAGATTACAAGAAACAGCTGAAATGCAAATGAAATCAGATTATAATACCATGCTAGGTGATTACTTGGGTGCAAAATACCCCTATGGCTGTGTCATAACAAATGATGATAGCGGTAATATAAGCTCATTCAAAGTTTATAAGGAAGATGGAAGTTTTTACCAAGAAGACCCCTCTAAACTTCCAAATCTATTGACCTCAAAAGATTTTGACTCCATTATCTCGCTTATTAGTGAAGAAGATTTACAAAAATATTGCTCTTCTAATTCTGTTCAAACATTTGTAGAATTACTCGAAAAATATGATAAAGAACAAAAATTTACTGAAGACTTACATAAAAAAATCGTCCAACTTCCTGAACAACTTGATATTTACCTAGAAGCAGAAAAAAAACGTAAAGAAGAAAAGAAGAGCTAACAAAATAACTCGCCTTGTGGCAAGCTGAGTAAGATGAGTTTACCAAACAGGTAAAAAGTTGCTACTACATTAAAAAGAATTTACAAGAAGCCATAGTTAAATAAGCAGGATAATTATTTGTAGTTCTTCGCCAATTTATAAAAAGATGTTGGTTTTAGATTCAGCCTCTTCATAGCTTCTCTAGCTGTAATTTCTTCTTTTGCCCAAATCTTATAAACTTCATTCCAATTATCAGGATATTGAATAGGGGGCTTACCAAGTCTTTTGCCCTTTTCTTTGGCTATCTTTATACCTTCCGCTTGTCTTTGCCTAATAAAAGCTCTTTCTTGCTCCGCAACATAGCCTAATAACTGCAAAACTATATCTGAGATAACTTGACCTATTAAACCTTCTGTTTTCGTAGTATCCAGCATAGGCATATCTAGCACTCTAATATTTGCTTTGATTTCAGTTGTTATTTCACGCCATTCTTCACATATTTGTTTATAATTTCTACCCAAGCGGTCAATCGATTTGATAATTAAAACATCTCCTGCCCTCAATTGTGTTTTTAAAGCTTGATACTGAGGTCTTACAAAATCTTTGCCACTGCATTTATCAATAAAAATATCTCTTTCATTGATTCCAAGTTCTTTCAACGCTTCTATTTGCCTATCTTCATTTTGTTCAGAAGTTGAAACTCTGCAATAGCCAAAAGTTTTAGTATTCATAATAAGTTCTTTCATTGGTAACTTAATGAATATTATCAAAAGCATTCGCAAAAGTCAATATTATTTACGAATATTCGCATAATATCTTTAAGTACTTTAACGACTATCAATTTGTGTCGTTTTTCATTATGCGTAAAGGTATACTTATGCGAAAACACTGCCAAAATAATTCAACCTGTAAATTTATTGTACAGATTGTTTTCTCCAAGCATCCAGAACTTTACCCACGTCAATATCGCTATGAGATTTTTGCCATTCTTCATAAAAAGATGTATCTTCACTAGATGGCTGAGGATTTGGTTTATCTATTTTAATTCGAGTTGGCATTATTACAGAATCGCCTAATAATATGCATTCACCTCTTCTAAGTGAAGAGAACATATTTACTATACCTGCAACAGAATCAGGCAATAACCTTTTTACATATGATTGGTCATCTGGGTTTGTAATTCGCAAACAGAGAAAGGTATTACATTGAGATAGTATTGTCGCTGAAACCTCTCTTGGTCTTTGACTAATTACAGTAAGGCTGATACCATATTTACGACCTTCTTTTGCAATTCTTTCAGCTGAAGTTCTTGCTGAAGTACAAGAAGGGTCATTATCTTTCAAATAAATATGAGCTTCGTCACAAAACAACGCTATAGGATAAGATTTGTCATATAACTTTTTATGCCAATAGCAAAAATCAAAAAGGCATCGCATTATCAATGAAATAACGGATGTTCTTACATCAAATGGAATAGGACTCATATCAATTATGACTAATTTTTTAGGGACGGTTTCTTCACCAAGAATTTTTCTAAACAAATCTGTCATTGAAGCAGATGTATTATATGTTTGAGGTTTAAATATTAAATTATATCTAACATCATCGAGCCTAGATTTTATCCTGATTAACAATCTTGAAAATTTGCCATATAAATCGCCCTGCTTTAAGCTTGTTTTACCTTGAACCATTTCTGTATTTAAATATTCAAATTTATTTATTATAGACATAAAATCAAAATATACAGGAGTATCTACATTGATTTCAGGAATATCTAATGCAATGTTCTCAGGATGTGTTTTTTTGGCATTTTGTAATAGGTCTCGAAAAACAGCTATTTGATTCGGAGCACTTGACTCTGCTCTATCCACCATCAAATCCAATAATTCTTCACTATTCATAAGCCAATAAGGTAATTCAATTTCTGAAGCATCAATATAGTCTGCATAATCACCAAAAGCATTTTTATATTCACCATGAAGGTCAAATAATACCATTGTAGATTGTTCTAGTTCCGCAATCTTTTGAAGAAAAGAAGCTACAGTCCAAGACTTCCCGCTACCAGTTTGCCCTAAAATGGCACCATGTCTGGATAAAAACGCATCTAGATTTATTTTGGCATCTTGCTCGGGGACTAATGATAACTTACCAAGATTGAATATTCCTTCAGCATAACTGCTATAGATTCTATCGATTGTTTCTGGTAAAACGGCAAATACATCACTATTTACCGTAGGGAAAATATCTGTACCTTTTTCAAAGTTTTCATCTGTTGAAATAGTTCCAAATGGTAATGCAATCAATATTCTTTTTGGTGTTTCTAAAATATAAGAATCATCAGCAGCGGCTTGTTTAATCTCTAATGCAGAAGGGTTTGTTTCCTGCATTTTTATATCACTTATCATACATAGAAGATTTCCATTAGGAATTGCAACCTTAACAAAGGTACCAGGTTGACCAATCAATAATGGTTTTGGACCAAATTTAGTATCAATATTAATACTCATGCATTCAGGAACGCCAAATGATTTATCTTGGTCTTCAGGCAAAAGAGATATTTCTAGTTTTTCGCCACAAACGCCAATAACTTTACCTATCTTATATGTACTCATAGTAAATATCTCCTATCTTTTTAAGAATTCTACAAATTTAGAAAATTTCCATAAATCACAGTTGTCCAACGGATATTTTGTGCCATCTATAAGTGCTTCTGTTGCTGTAATATAGTTGAAACAGTTATATTTTGTAAAATCTGCTATATTATCTGGTAACGTTTGTAATATAGCTACAATCCTAAGGCTGCCATTTTCTAGTTTTGGAATAAGCAATCTATTATTAATATGTTCATCTCTGAAACTATATCCGCAGGTCGCAAGAAATTTACAATTTTTACCTAATGTCTTATTCGCATAATCAAACAAATTTTGATAGGGTATCGCATAAGTCTCGGATACTTTTGTTTGTTGCGGATGTATCATAACTCTGTTAAATTCTTCATCAAGGTTGTTATTGTCCAAGATTTCAAATACCTTCCCTTTTTGCTCGTACCAAGAAACTGAACCATGTAATTTTATTAAATTACAATATGATTCTTTGCAAGGAGTAAATTGTTGTCCTGTAAGAAATCCTTGAGACGCATCTATTTTATTAAGGTTAAAATATCTTGTCCCAATTCCTTCAAAACCATTTCTTATAGAGATTTCTGGATACATTGCTGCTGTTTCAAAAAGCATATCGTAATTAGTGGTGAAAATCCAAAATGGTTTTGGCTGATTATTATATTTTCTTTTAATTATTGATAGAAATTCTATATGATTTTTGAAGTCAGGATTATTTATAGACGTTAATTCTTTAACAATCGAATCTTTGATGTCTTTTTCTAATTTTGTAGATTTTTCAAGCTCATCCCCAGTAGTAGAATATTTATGTCCTAATACAAGATTTAATATTCTTTCAATATCAGGAAACTTTCCCTCAATTAGAGAATCTTTAGTGCCGTTGATTCTATTTTCTGCGTCAAGAATTGATTGCAAATGAGTAGCATTGGCATTATCAAGATTTTCTATAACCGATTTTGTAAGCCCTAAAGTTAAAGGAAAGCCTGCTTCATGGGAAGTGCCTGCTCCAAACAAAAACCCGACATTACTCAAACCTGTTTTAATCGTTGGAATAATATGCTCAGGGGTGAGATTTATAAAATTTTGTTCTACTTTAGGTGGCATTATTTTTCCTTACTGGTTCAGTAATGGTTTTGTGTATTGTTCATACAGGGCAAAAAGGAACTCTATGCGTTCACGTTCGTTCTTGAAAGATGTTTTGCCATAGCAAACATCGACTGCTCTGTCTAGTTCTGTATGTGCTTTCATCAAATCTGGTGGCATTGTTTCAGGGTTATACAAGACTGCCAAAGAACAATCAGGGTATTTGGCTCTGATATCCAAAACTGTTTGTGCTTTTTCTTCCACTTTTTTCTTTTTGCTGTCAGAGACTTCTTTTGGGAATGGGTAATTATTATAAACTATACTATTTGAATATCTGTAATCCGATTTTAATCTTCCACAAGTATATTTAACCCAAACCATATGCATTTCCGATGTAAGAACGCCAAAATCATAAGCAGTTGCATTAGGAATAAAGGAGCAACTATTCGTTGGAATATAACTATTATCTAAAAATCCCAAAGGAATATATTTTCTGTTTTCAGAAGAGGTTAATGGTATTAATAAATAATTCTCTCCAATATTTTTTATTTCAGCAAACAGGGAAGGGGTATTTGCCAATTTTTGAGTTGCTATTTTCTTGCTATTCTTCCTCATTTCTTTGACTTTATTTATTCTTTCAATAACCAAAGGCATTTTAGCAATATCTTGAGGGTTAGCACCTTTTAGCCATAAGCACCAACGTTTTACTCCGTTTATATATTCTTCAGCACCAACCAGTTCATGTATATATTTTTCAGAATCAGGCTCTCTGCTTATGAAATCGGTCTTTTCTTCTTCAGTATGTAAAATTAAGTGACCGCCATCAACAAGCTTTCCCCCAGCAATGATTGGATTTACGTTGCATATTGGATTAGATTTCGCCATTATTACAAAGTCATTATAATCAACCAAATATGGGTTTATATTTTTGACTTGAATTTCGTGGGCATCGCCTTTTATATCTTCATAATCAAAAAGTAATTTTTTGTCAGTATCAAAATTAGCAAATCCTATAATTACACAATGGACATGAGCATTACCTTTTGCCTCATTGCTCCAATTGAAGGTTCTATGTGCAAAGTGGATTTTTATATCGTAAATTCTAAAAAGCTCATTCCATAATATTCCGACTTGCTCACCTTGCGAAATACTGTTTGTAGAAACAAAGGCAACTTTTATTTTTGTATTTTGGATGTATTTGGCAGCTTTGAGATACCAAGCAGTTACATAATCCAGAACTCCTGCACCTTTCACATTCAAAAAAACATTCATCAAGTCAGCAGTTTGTTCTTCGCCTTGCATATATTTGCCTATAAAAGGTGGATTACCTAATATATAAGTCAATTCATTAGGAGAAACTGCTTCTTTCCAATCAATCCTTAAAGCGTTTGCATTGACTATTTTGGCTGATTTGTTTAGAGGGATACGAGAATAGAACTGACCCAAAGACTCTGATAGCTCCAAGTTCATCAAGTGGTCTGTCATCCACATTGCAACTTCAGCAATTTTGGCAGGGAATTCTTCAATTTCAATTCCATAAAAATTATCAACATCAACCTTAGATAAAGACATTGCATCAACTCTCATTTGTCCTGAGTCTTTTTTGAATTTTTCCAAAGCCAAAATGACTAGAGTTTCAAGTTTTCGAAGTTCTCTATAGCTTATTACGAGAAAGTTCCCACAACCACAAGCAGGGTCAAAAAATTTGAGTGTTGAAAGTTTTTGGTGGAATTCTTTTAACTTTTTCTCATTATGTTTACTCTTATCATATTCTTCTTTGAGTTCATCAAGGAACAAAGGTTCTATGAGCTTCATAATATTTTTTTCGCTTGTATAGTGCTCACCCAAGTTTCTGCGTTTTTCAGGGTCAGAAACAGATTGGAACAAAGAACCAAAAATTGCAGGCGAAACATCTGACCAATTGTAGTAACAGCACTTCAATAATGATTTTCGCATATCGCTGTTAAAGTCAGGTATGAAAACAGACTTATTAAACAATGAACCGTTAATATATTCGAAACGAGCTAAATGCTCATCAAGATTGCCAGAGCGTTTTTCTCTGGAAGTATTCAGGACTTGGAATAGATGTGTCAATTTAGAACCCAAATCAGAGCCGTCTGGAGCAGTTCTTTCTTCAATATATTGGGTCAAAATATCTTTTTCCCAAATACCTGAATCATCTGCAAAAAGGCAAAACAAAATTCTTGTCAAAAACAACTCTAAATCATGTTCAGGGTAGCCAGAGAGTCTTAGTTGGTCATATAGCTCACCCATCAATTCAGCCGCTTTGATGCTTGCAGGTTCTACGTCTTTGTAGCTTTTGGTTTTATACCCTGCGATAAATGCGAATAATTTGACGTTTTTGTGTAAGTCTTTCAAAAGGAATTTGTTTACTTCACCTGTATCGAGGTCATACATTTCAAAATGTTGAAAATCTGATACTAGGATATATTTGGGAAGCTCTTCTTCTTTGAGATTGGGGAAGTAGTCCAAAGCTTGTTCTTTAGCTTTTTTCAGGTCTCTTCCTTCGGATTTTTGTTCTACAAGCAGTTCACCCTTCCAAAAAAGGTCTATTCTGCCTCTCCTAGTTCCAAGCATTTTGACAGGCTCTTCAAAAGAAGCTACACGTCTTCTTGAAATCCCAAAGATATTAAAAAACTCATTATAAAAGGTTTGAGTCTCCGCATTTTCTCTGGTTGCATCCGCAAACTCTTTCGAGAACTTTAAAGCTCTATCCTTAATCTCATTCCAACTTAACGCCATATTTTACTCGCAAACACCGTATTTCATGAAGAATTATAGCATATAAAGCTATCAATATAGAAATTATTTTGTTATAATCCACTTGTAAAGTCATTGAAATAAAATGTGGAATAAATGCAAGAAATTGAAAATTCAAAATTAGAATTAAAATTTGACCTTAATACAATTGAACATCTTGGCATTCAAATGTATAAGACTCTTCCTCCAGTTTTAGCAGAGCTGGTATCAAATGCTTATGATGCTGATGCGAGCTGGGTAGATATTAGATTTTCTGATAATCAAAATGAAAAACAAATCATAGTTACAGATAATGGAAACGGGATGTCCTTTGAAGAAATCAAGGATAGTTTTTTAGTTATAGGCAAAAACAGACGAAAAAATGAAAAAGATGGTAACTTAAGCCCCAAGGGAAGAAAAGTTACAGGGAGAAAAGGCTTAGGAAAACTTGCTATATTTGGTATTGCTGCTGAAATAAAAATCCAAACAATAAAAGCAGGCTTGAAAAATATTTTCATAATGAACATTGAAAAAATTCTTACTTCTAGCTCAGGAGCTTATCAACCTGAAGTAATTTGCAAAAATGAACCCACTCAAGAAGACTCAGGGACTCAACTAACTTTAAGTAAAATTAAAAGGACTAAATCTTTTGATATAGACGAAATCAGAGAAAGCCTATCCAAAAGGTTTGCATTTTCCGATGATGATTTTTCAATTATACTTACAAATCCCCCCGAACATCCTCTATTCATAAAAAATGATACAAAATGGGACTATGTTGATTGCCAGTTAAGCTGGGACTTCTCTGTTGAAAATGATAGTTTTACAAAAGAACATAATATTTCAGGAAAGATTATTACAACTAAAAAGCCTTTAAAAGAAGAACAAAGAGGGATTTTCTTATATGCCAGAGGGAAATTAGTCAATCCAAATGAATTTTATGGAATTAAAGCTACTTCTTCTCTTGCTTATAACTATATGACTGGGATTTTTTATGTCGATTACATTGATGAACTTGAAAAAGATTTTGTTACAACAAACAGAGATGGTCTTACTTGGGAAAGAGATGAGCTAGAACCTCTAAAAATTTGGCTCGGACAAAAAATACAGTTTGTTGAAAAACAATGGAACTTGGGAAGAAAAAAAACAAAAGAAGAAGAAATATTAAAAGTCACAGGCGTTGATTTAAATAGCTGGACTAAAACAATGCCAGTAGCTTTCCAAAATAAAGTTACGAATATTGTAACAAGAGTTATTCAAAAAGAAGAAATTGACAAAGAAATAACAAACTCTATAGTCAATGAATTATATGCTTTAGTTCCACAGTACCCGATATATCATTGGAGGGAATTACATCCTGAAGTTAAAGATGCTTCTGAGGTATATTACAAAAATCAAGATTATTATAATGCTTTCCTAGAAGCAAGCAAGCGATATAAGAATGCTGTAAAATTAAAATCAAAAGTAGCGGATGATACTGATTACAAAATAATGGTCAACTCTTTTGGCAAAGATAAAAAATTAAGAGTTACCCGTAAATATGAAATTCGTCCCAATGGCGAAAAATTTGGTCAAACCACACTAGATAATATTGAAGAAGGTCAAATGAATTTCTCTCAAGGTGTTGTTACTGGGGGAAGAAATGTCCTATCTCATGAAGAACATAAAGATTTAAGACAGACAGGTTTATTTTCCGAAAAAGATTGCCTTGACTTGTTAAGCCTACTATCTCATTTATTTGAAAGACTAGACGATGCTTGATTTTTCAAGCAAAACCGATAGCACGACAATTCAAAAGTCTTTAAAGACAGTCAGTCAAAGGAATGGCTTCAATGATGAAAAAACAGCTTTTTTGCGTGTTTAAAGATGGGCTAGTTGCTATTAACGTGGAAGATTGTGTTTAATGGCTCAGGATGCTACTGGCATAGGGAGTAGCGGTAGCTTTATCAAAACTTGAAGCAGAGAAAATTGAAACAGGAAGCTCTGGAAAAAAAGTAAAACCATTCATAAAAAAGATGGTTGAAAATGCCTGCAAAAGCCAAGAAGAACTGCTTTTTGGCATCAAAGAATTTATGAATAAAACAGGTGGTTTTTTTACATCTATAATTCATAATAAATTTTCCTCTAAAAAAGCTTCTCGACTATTGAAAGAAGCTCAATCTTCTGAGCAAATATAAGTATTTTCAATTAATGCTGATGAAACAATTTCTTTAATCATTTCAATTAAATACAAAGGAATATCATATAAGCCTTCATTGTCTTTGTAATCCGCTGTTGAAGTTCTTATAGAGATTTTAGGCTCATACTTATCACGATAGATTTTCAAACTCTTTGCCTGTAAGTTAGTTGAGGCTTTTGCTTCAATAGGAATAATTGAACCTTCAATCTGAATTATAAAATCAAGCTCTGCTGAACCCGAATCATTCGCCCAATAATAAACAGGCAATTCAGCAAGTGTTTTTAATTGCTGAAGAACATATTGTTCGGTTAAAGACCCTTTGAATTCTTCAAAAACTTTATCTCCTTCAAGTAAAGTTTTTACGTCAAGTTCTCCAAGAGCTGATAATAAGCCGACATCGGATACAAATAACTTAAAGGCACTAATATCTTCATAAGACTTTAAAGGTAATCCAACTTTATTTACTTTATTTGTTTTATATACCAACCCACAGTCGCAGAGCCATGTAATCGCTTCTTCATATTCTTTTGCCCTTGCACCTTTTTTGATAAGCCCATATATGAACTTTTTATTTTCCTTTGATAATTGAGAAGGTATAGAATTCCATAGCATACGAAGCTTAGTAACAGTTGTATGCGGAATATGTTTTGAAAAATCTTGCTCGTAAGAAGTTAGAATGTCTTTTTGGATAGTTCTTACTTGTTTGAAATCTTTATTTTTAATAAAATCGGCAACAACTTCAGGCATCCCACCAACATAATAGTATTGGCGTAGTAGATTTGTATATTTGTCTTTAAATGTTTTGATAAGTTCAAAATCTAGTCTTTTAATTAAGTTTAGTAATTCATCTTCTCCAAGTGCTTGTAAGAATTCCAAAAAGCTAAGTGGATGCAATTCCATAAATTCGACTTTACCCACAGGAAAAGATGTTCCACTATGCAATGCAACACCCAGCATACTTCCTGCGGATACGATATTATATTCAGGAGTATTTTCATAAAAGTATTTTAGAGAAGTTAAAGCCTTGGGGCATTCTTGAATTTCATCAAAGATTATGAGTGTATCTGATGGGGTAATTTTACAGTCAGCTTCAAGCTCTAAGCCATCAATAAGTCTTTTAACATCCATATCACCAGAAAATAAACGGGTCATTCGTTCATTGCTATCAAAGTTAATATAGGCAAAGTTTTTATATTCAGTCTTCCCAAGCTCTTTCATTAGCCAAGTTTTACCAACTTGTCTGGCTCCTTTAATGACCAAAGGTTTTTTATTGGTACGATTCTTCCAGTCGATAAGTTGTTTAATAGCTTTTCTTTGCATAATCACTCCAAGTTTGAATACAAAAACATTATAGCATACTACACACTTTTTGGCACGACTTTTAGTCTTTGTTAACATTTTATCGTACGACTTTATGTAATATGGTGCATTTTTACTTAGGACTTTAAATAGACAACAAACCAAATATTACACATATTTTCTTGTGTAATATTTGTGTAATGACAATGAAAAATCATAGAATTAGTATTTTAATCAAAACTGAAAAAACTCTACTATAATAGGTGTTTCAAGGTATTAAAACATTCTAAAACTAGCTAAAAATCTGACTTCTAAGCGGTAGGTCACAGGTTCGAATCCTGTCCAGGGTATTTCTCTTTTTAATAAGATATAACTGCATTTCGACCACTTGTACAGAGGGTCGATTTTTTGGTTTATGGCTACTTTTTTGAAGAATACTACAAATTTACTACGTTTTGATTTTAAACAGTAAAAAATTGTTCATTTTTTCCACCTTACGATACACAATAAAAACTTTTAAAATCCAAATCTATCTAAAACTTCTTTAACTTCTTTGACATTTGGATAATATTTTTTATAAGTTTGTTCTGCGTCTAATTGTTTATCAGGTTTTGTTAATTTCGCACATTCCCAATCTATCACAGCTGCGACCGGATTTTTTATTTTACCGTTTCTGACATGATGTGGAGCAAATCTTGTATGAATTTTATGTGCTAATTGTTGAGGTACGCCAATAATATACATTAATAATTTGTCACTATCATGAAACCAGCCATCTAAAGTATTTTTACCTAAAAATTCTTTTTCTTTTCTCAAAAATGCTTTTTTATGTTGCCAAGTATAGTTTATCCTATCGTAATATTTATAACCAGTTGCTTTATATATTTTAGGATTGTGCATATAAGTATTAAATCCACAAAATTGAGGATTATTTTTGTAATATATATTAGTATCAGTTATAACACTTATTTTCATATTAAAACCTTCTGTATTTATACATTATGTTAATAATAAAACTTCTAAAAAAATTTTGTGCTTTTTAATAGTAAGTAAATAATTTGCTAGTGTAAAGATAAACTTCATATAGACTTTGAAAACCAATAAATTAACTGCTTATAAAAATTTTCATTTTTTTGTTCAATAAAATTCAATATTTTTTTCTTTATTTATACAAGTTTGCATTTGAAAATTCATTCTGTTGAATGGTAACCAAATGCTTCAAATATTATTTTTGCAAAGACGAGTTTTTCCTATTATTTTGTTTTTACGATTTATGCTAATTTTTTTATATACTTTTCTTAACAGAATATCAAAAAATTATATTTACATTTTTTATTACTCTTACGTAATGAATAGTAGGGTATTATATATGCTTAATATTTTTATTAAAAATTCTTCTGACACTAAAAATTCTAAAATTTTTCATGTGTCATTCGGAAACTCTTTAAATGATGTTTTAGATAAACCTGCTAACTGGCATGAAAAAATCCCAGTAAATATAAATAATAATGGAGATCCGCTTATAAATAATCAGGTAGAGAACACCGTGTCAAAGATTAAGTCTTTAGAAGATTTTGCCAATATTTATCATGTGTGTACAAAGGCAGTACCAAGTGAACGGGCATTTCAATTATTAGAATCTCTTACCCCAAAACAAAAAAAGAATTCTTTCATATCTTATTCATTAACAGGATTGAATGAAGGTCATTTTTCTTTTGAAAATCGTGTTGACGTTATAAAAAGATTACACGATATATTTAATGACACAACAATTCTGCTACGTCCGTTGATTAAAGGTCTAAATGATTCGAAAGAGAACATTGAACGCATAGTAAACGTAGCAGCAGATTATGGTAATAAGATTATTATGGGTGGTTTGCACAGTGATGAATTAATTAAACAACTTGACCCTCGTACAGAAGACTATTTTGCAGATGCTTGCAGTGATCACGGCGTGCAAATATATAATAAAACAACTTGTGCAGTAGCAGATAAATTTGATGCTTCATGTAAAGTTCATGATGTTGATGGCAAAGTTCCTAAAAATGTAGAGGTATTAAATTTACTAGGTTATAAGTATGATATGGAACATGGTAAAATTATTCTTAATCAAGCATCTTCCGGAGATATGAATTTAGTACGTTTTATAACTGATTCTCTTCCCTATACAAAAAAATTAATTTCGCGTTTGAATAAAATATCTACCCTCGGTGAACACAATTATGAACTTACTTCAGGTTGGTTGTCTTGGTCTGAAAATAAACCTTGTAATATCGGATGTAATTACTGTGTAATGTCACAAATCGATTATCTTAAAGATCGTAGTAGCGTGGGTTCACATCCAAAAGAATTGCAAAATATCAGGATTGATACTACTCCAAAACCTGCGATTAAAGTAAATACGCTAAATAAATATATTTCATACAAAGATATTAGAAAACAGGTGCCTTGTTTGAGAGTGAAAATATAAAAATTTCAAAATATTGATTGAGCATAATTATTAATAGTTATAATCATCACTAAGAAAGAGAATACGGCAACATGGAATGTAATAAAATTAATAATAGAAATATTTATGCAGTTAATTTTGGGAAAACTATTAGCGTAGAAGAATTTAAGCATGTAAATAGTCTCATTATAAGTTCTTTTGCTAAAAATAATCGTAAAGTAGAATTAGGAGGTTCAAATTGTATATTCCAAATTTCTAACTTAGAAAACTTTAGAACTCCAAATGATATAGATTTGGCTGTAGAAGATATTTCATCAAAAAAAGATATTAAAGAATTATTTAAACAAATGGCAAAGACTCTTTCAAATAATGACTATCATCCTTTCGATATTGAGTTTCAAAAAGTTAAAAAAATTTCTTAAATAAAATCATTTTTTCTAATAATCTATTGGGGTCTAAAAAACAAAATCTAAATTATGTGTTATCATTAAAGCTTAATCTGGCAGATCCTTTAGAGTAAGAGAATGTAAAAAAATCAGTATTGATATGAGTTCAACTATTAAAGGATATATAACAGAAGCAAACATTAATAATAAAAAAATAAATACGTTATCACCTGAAGACTGGATTTACCAGAAAGTAAAAACTTTTGCTCAAAGGACAAATAATACACAATTTCACAATGTAGGAGATAGCTTGTTTAAAAAAACTTTGCTAAAGTTTTATCATAAATTAATTTCAGCCAATCTTATAGAAAACCCTTATATAAAACCGCAACATGTTTTTGATTTGATGGATGTAAATGAAACCCTTACTAAAATTAGTCCAAAAGATGGTATAAATATAGCGAAAATTAATGAGATTTTCTCAAAAGAGAATATCCCCATAGCAAGTATTGATGAAATACCTAAATATTATGAAAGTTATAAAAAGAAATATTTGAAAAATAACAATAACAAAGGCCGTGATTTTGATAAAGCTTGAGAGTACTGCATGCAATTTGTTGCAGGTATAAAACAAGCTTTATCGGCAACAGAACAAATAAAAACAAAAAACTATCAAACCCCTAACTTATAAATTGGCGGTGATGCTTCTGATATACAGAATTAAAGTAAATTATTTTATAATTTTACGCTATATTTTTCAATAACCAAGTTCTAAACTTGACTATAATCTGGTATTTCTTTATTAGTAGATGTTTCATCTATTTCATGAGAGCTGATTTTTTTTAATTTTATGACAATTGTTACTAAAGATATTTTGCAAAAATATTATTTTATTTCCTAAACTAACCAGCAAAAAACCTACAAATTGTTATAAATACTTAATATCATATTTTGGTCAAAATTCGAAGACTGCTGATATACACTTGTGGAAAAATTTTGAAGTATCTGCTGTTTTGTAAGGTTCGCAGATTCTGTTGCAATATTTGCATCACCTATAACAGAATTTGATTGAGAATAATTCTCTATACGAGCATCTTGATTATTCAAAGTTAATGAAAGCTTATTAGTTTGAGAACCTATATCACTTCTTGTAGCATTTAATGAAGCTATTGTCTGATCTATACGACTAATGGTCTGCTGAGCTGCATATTGTGTTCTGACATTGAAATTTAAGTTCCCGATATTAAAAGATGCATTTGCCTGTATTTTAGAGGCTGTATCATTATTTGCACCTATCTGAATACCTGTTGCACTGCCATTAGGTGTTGCAGATGCAGCTACGACAAGACCTGCAGTTTTAAGCTCCGGAGTATCTGATGATATATCCCAAACTGCTGTATCCCAAGTGCCTGTTGGTGGTGGTGTTGTGTTGGCGTTTATTGCAGAGCCTGAATCATGTGTTGCATTATTCTTGTAAAAATTTGTATTATCAACAGCCCCAATACCATTGGTATAACAAAAAGATGCCCCTGGGGTACTTATGCCCGAAACACTTCCTGAAGTATAACTATTAGTTATATTACCATTGGTACATCCCACAAACCCTGCATCTATAATATTTCCTGAAACATTACCAAGAGAATAACAATCCGAAATTGTTGCCCAATTATAAGCGACAAATCCTGCAGCATAGATAGTACTTCCTGAAACATTACCTGTAGCATATGATTTACTGATTGTACCAGAAGTGTAATTAGTGCCCAATAATCCACCAACCCTCTGGGCTCCAGAAACATTGCCCGTGGCATAACTATTTGTTATTACAGCATTATTCGCCCCTACAAGGCCTCCAGAGTTACTACTACCTCCTGAAACATTACCTGTAGCATAACTATTATCCACGGTAGCACCTACAGATGTAGTCCCAATAAGCCCGCCACTACCCATATTAGTACCAATGATATTCGCCATAGAATAAGAATCTACTACATAAACAAGACCATCACCAATCAAACCTCCTACACTATTAGCACCTGAAACTTTCCCTGATGTGGAACAATTTCCAATAGTTGCGCCTGTAGTTATACCCGAAAGAATTCCTATTGAAGAACCTGTGGAAACAACAGATGCATTTTCTATTGCAAGATTTTTTATAGTTGCCCCATCAAGTTGTGTGAACAAACCTATATTAGAAGTAGTAGCATTAATACTCAAATTTGATATCTGGTGTCCATTACCTTCAAGTTGTCCCGTAAAACTTGCTAT
>CAYUHE010000003.1:6688-109821 GCA_964444415.1 uncultured Gammaproteobacteria bacterium | reverse complement strand
CACAAAAGGTCTGGACTACTATGAATCAGGGCGTGACATAGGATTGAGTACTGATTTTTATGAAAGTTTCAAAATGTATCAGAATAAAATTCTTACAGAATATAATGATATGAAAGAAAAACATAATTTCATCACAATCGATGGAATGCAGTCAATCGAAACAGTCCAAGAAAAAATGCGTGAAGAAGTTACAAAACTCTTAGAAAAAGGCGTTTTAGCTTAAAATTTAATCTTCATTAATACTCAAAACAGCCATGAACGCTTCTTGAGGAACTTCAACACGTCCAACTGCTTTCATACGTTTTTTACCGGCTTTTTGTTTTTCGAGCAATTTCTTTTTGCGCGTAATATCACCACCATAGCATTTATCAAGAACGTTCTTACGCATAGCTTTTACAGTAGTTCTGGAAATTACACGCCCACCGATTGCAGCTTGAATCGGTACTTCAAACATTTGACGAGGGATAATATCCTTAAGTTTCGATGCTAATTTTTGCCCGATATGAAATGCACTATCCTTATGAACAATTATGCTCAAAGCATCTACAGGCTCACCTGCCAAAAGCACATCAAGCTTGACCAAGTCTGAGCGTTTGTAATCCGAATATTCATAATCCAAACTTGCATAGCCCTTTGAACGAGATTTAAGCTGGTCATAAAACTCTGTAATAACCTCGGAAAGAGGCATTTCATACTCTAGATTTACCCTTACATTGTCTAGGTAGCTCATATTTTTATAAATGCCGCGTTTTGTCTGACAAAGGTCCATGATAGTCCCCACATAATCATTTGGTAAAATTACATTTATGCGAACATACGGCTCTTCAATTTTTTCACGATACTGAGGGTCAGGAAGTTTGGTCGGGTTATCAATCAAAACGACTTCTCCGTCAGTCTTTGTAACTTTATAAATTACACTCGGAGCAGTTGTAATCAACGTCAAATCATACTCTCGCTCAAGACGTTCTTGAATAATCTCCATATGAAGCATTCCCAAAAATCCGCAACGAAAGCCAAAACCCAAAGCTACAGAAGTTTCAGGCTCAAAAGTAATACTTGAATCACTCAGTCTTAATTTTTCCAAGGCATCCTTCAAATCTTGATATTCATGATTATCGACAGGATACAAACCTGAAAAGACCATGGGGACAGCTTTTTTATAGCCTGCGAGAGCTTCTTTGGCAGGATTTTCAGCGTTTGTAATAGTATCGCCCACAAGTTGAAAAACATCTTTGATAGAACCTGAAAGATAGCCTACATCACCTGTTTTAAGCTCTTTGACTTGTCTGCGCAAAGGATCCATATAACCAAGCTCGACAACTTCATAACTTTTGTTCGTTACCATAAATTTGACTTTATCGCCCAATCTAACGCTTCCATCGATAATTTTGAAATATGCTAAAGTCCCCAAGTAAGCATCATAGCAACTATCGAAAACCAAGGCGCGAAAAGGTTTGTCAGAAGTATCTTCAGGCGCAGGAACAAATTCCACAATCGATTCTAAAACATCTTCAATACCGATTCCTGATTTTGCACTAACGGCAATTGCATGCGAAGCATCAATTCCCAAAACTTCTTCAATTTCTTTTTTAACCCTCTCGACATCTGCTGATGGAAGATCAATTTTGTTAATTACAGGAATGATTTCCAAATTCTGTTCAATTGCAAGATACACATTAGCAAGAGTTTGAGCCTCTACTCCCTGTGTAGCATCCACTATCAAAAGAGCACCTTCACAAGCTGCAAGGCTTCTTGAGACCTCATAAGTAAAATCAACATGCCCTGGCGTGTCAATCAAATTCAAGACATAATTTTTGCCGTCTTTGGCTTTGTAATTCATACGTGCAGCCTGAAGCTTTATGGTAATACCCCGCTCCCGCTCAATATCCATAGTATCCAAAAGCTGCGCCTGCATATCTCTTTTGGCAACTGTATTGGTTTTTTCAAGCAATCTGTCTGCCAAAGTAGACTTACCATGGTCGATGTGCGCAATTATACAAAAATTTCTTACGTTTTCAATCCTCTTCATAACAACAGTATAAAACAAAAATGCGGTATAAAGAATAAAATGTATTTTATATCCCTCTAAAATTAACCTTCTTCATATTTTGTTAACAAATAGATACAAAGTATATATAATTTAGCAATTTTTTATAGAACTTAGTTTTTATAACAGTAAGAGAAAAATATTCACATTTTAAAACCACAGGAGGAATTTGAATGGCTCGTGTATTGATTTCAATGCCGGAGGAGTTTTTGAGCTCTATTGACAAAGTCGCAGAAGGTGAACAGCGTTCACGCAGCGAACTTATTCGTGAAGCGTTAAGAACTTACATCCATCGTGCTCGTGTTCGTGAAAACACACTAGCGACAAAAAATGCTTCAATCTTAGAAGCGCTACTAGACTGATAGATATCAGAGGAGAAACAACAGATTTAAAGCAAGAGTTTATGACTCTTGCTTTATTTTTTTGAAAATTTCTACGGCAGCATCTGAAAAATTATCAAAATCTAATCTGGCAATCATATCTTTTGCTTTATGAATCTGTCCAGCATCTTGATATACCTGAACAAGTCCTACCAAAGCATCTTCATACTCTGATAATTTAGACAAAATTCCCATATAAATCTCTTCCGCTTCGGCAAATCTTTCTAATTTATGCAAAAACCTTGCTTTATTAGACAAAATATTTATATTTTCAGGAAAATCTTTTAGAATTTTATTTGCAATACTTACTGCATCTTGATATTGACCCATTTTTTCATAGGTCAAAGCAAGAAGATTATATACTTCAACATCCTGCGTAAGCTCACAATAGCTGATAAAAAGCTTTTGAGCCAAATCATATTGCTCTGTTTCATAAAAAGCCACAGCTAAAGGATATGCTATTTTTGGCAGCCTTTGAGCTTTTGGCAAAAGAGGCATAAGCAGATTTATTGTTGACTTATAACGCTTCAAATTGTTGTACAAAAGCGATAAAGCAACTTTGAACTCATCATCATAAGGATTGATGGTAATCGCCTTCTCATAATACTTTAAAGCTGTTTCATAATCACCTGAAATAAAATGATAGCTTGCATATTCATAACAAATTATATCGTTTTCAGGTGCCAAATTATAGGCCATTTCAAATTCTTCTTTTGCATATGGCATGTTATTTTGTCCGAGATAAATACACCCTAAATCCTTATGCGCCAAAGCCGAATAATCACTTTCGGGGTTCATATCAATAACCTTTTTTAGATATTCTTCTGCTTTGATATTGTCGCCATAAGCCACAAATGCCATTGCAAATTCATAATACACATCCGAATCATAAGGATATCTCTTAACCAATTTATTTAAAAGCGCAAAAGCTTCATTCATTTTGCCAAGCTGCAAGAACAGTTTTGCAATTTTAAGCTCAACTTCTTTGGTTGGCTTTGAAGTTGTAATTATTTTATGGAGACACTTCAAAGAATCATTGAAATTACCTTTTGCCTCATACAAAATTGAAAGCTGGAAAAAGATTTTCGTATCATCATAACCATTATTTGCGGCGAAAGATAAAAATCCTATGGCTTCATTTATTTTATTGTCTTTATACAATTTATCGGCTATGGCAATAATTTCTTCAATTGGAGCTTTATTTTCAACAAGCATCCTAAGCTCGCCCAGAATCTCGTTTTCGATTGTATCTAAAAGTGACAAAGCCTTTTGGGCAACCTCATTTTTGTCGTTTAAAACAACTGATTTGAGATAATATTCTCTGGCTTTTTCTGTGTTTTTGAGCCCCAAATGAGCAGAGCCCAAAAGATTATAAAGCTCATAAGTTTCAGTTTTTGTTCTCTCAACAAATTCTTCCAAAAGATCTGCTGCCTTTTGATTTTGGCGAGAAACTATATATGCCGAAGCGAAAAGTCTATAATACTCAGGGGCATCTTGAGAATATTGAACACCTTTTTCAAGAATTTCGACTGCTTTATCAATTTGTTTCAAATTAAAATAAATCACGCCGAGGTTTTTGTACGCATCCAAATACTCAGGACGCAATTCAAGTACTTTTTGAAGTTGAAGCTTTGCTGTTTCCAAATCCAAGTTCAAAATATTTATAGAACCTGAATAATAAAGGCTCGTAGCATCATCGGGGTTAATTCCTAAAGCCTTTGTAAAAAACTCCTGCGCCTTTGTGTTTTTTTGCAAATTATAATAACAAAGTCCAAGATTTTTTAAAATTTCATTATTTTGATTATCAATCTCATAGGCTTCTTCCAAAATTTTAGCCGCTTTTTCAAAATTCGCATCAGCAATATTTTGATTGGCTAAATTAATAAGTTCTTCCAGTTTTTCTGACATTTCACCCTCTTTTCCATAAAGTTATTATAGCAAAAAATTAGATGCCGTCTAGTGTCAAAATGCCGAAAACTCATCATTTTCGGCATTTCTCACTTTTGCAAGGTCAGGAGTTGAAAAGCCTCAAAATTAAATTTTTGGACTTTTCAACTCCTTCCTTAACGAATTTGACTTTCTTTCAGCAGAGGCTATCATATTGTTATAAGAATAACTTGGGGTAAATTTTATGCTTTTGGTAGAAAAATTAAAACAATTTGAACGTCAAATTATATTTTTGAAATGGGCTAGTGGCTCTGAATTTGTTAAAGTTAAATATATCGGGAAAGATTTTTTGGAAATAGATATAATTAACCCGGACACTTTGGAATATGAAGAAACAGTTTTGCTCAATCCTGATTTAATTTTGGAAGTTGTAATTTCTGGTACCGAAATCGGTCGTCTTATTGCAGAATTATCAAATAAAATGGAAATATTGGATTGTTGATTTTTTAAAATTTCTCTATGTTATAATATTTTTTGGCAGATGAGGGATTAAAATGAAAACTTCAAGTATCAACTTCGGCACAACTATGCATATAGCTTCTTCTAAAAATGTGCTGTTATCTTTGCAACCTGAAAAATTTATAGATGGACTTATTTTAGCCGAAAAAAAAATGGCAAAAAATGGTATTCAAGATGAGTTGATTTTAGATATGAATAGACCAAGAGAAGCCAGAGACAATAAATTTGACACTTTAACTTTGAGCTACAGGTCAACATCAGGTGAATTTAACCCTATTGAAATAATAAAAAAAATAAAAGATTTGCCTAGAAGAACAAAAAATATAGAAAAGTTTTTCTTAGATGCGCTCTCACAGCTTCAACCACCTGAAACAAAAGTAAAAACAGTACATTTAAGCACCTCAAAAGAACAAGATAAAGCCACATTAAAACTCGCTAAAGCAGATTTTATTGTAGACAAAAATGGCTTCGATGACATTACTTGTGCTTAGTTTTTCAATGCGCCTTGATTTTGTCCTGCAATAAAATATTTTTGGAGAGACAAAAAGAATATCAAAATAGGAACGGTAGAAATTACAGCTCCTGCTGAAATATAACGCCAATTTGAGCTAAAAACACCCTGTAAATGATTAATTCCGACAGGCAAAGTAAACATTGACTGCTTTGATAAAACAATACTTGGCCACAAAAACTCACCCCAACATCCGACAAAAGTGAAAATCGCAAGCGTTGCAAGAGCTGGTTTACTCATAGGTAAAAGGATTTTATACCAAAGCTCAAAAGCATTGCAGCCATCCATTATAGCTGCTTCGTCCATTTCTTTTGGGATTCCGATATATGACTGGCGCATCAAGAAAATACCAAAAGCATTGACGGCAAAAGGCAAAATCAGCCCTAAAAAACCATTGAAATCAGAAACAGAATCCACAAGGTTGAGTTTCAAAACCATCAAATAAATAGGTATCATAATCACCTGAAAAGGCACCATAATTGTCGATAAAATAGCGAAAAATACAAAATTTTTGCCCTTAAATTCCATTCTGGCAAGCGGGTACGCCGCAAGCGAGGAGAAAATTAAATTCAAAATTATTGTAAAAAATGCCACAATCAAACTGTTAAAAATATATGCCACAAAAGGGATTTGTTTCCACACGCCAAAGAAATTATCGAGAGTAAAATGGCGTGGAATCAACTCTGGCGGATAAGCAAAAATATTTTCACTACCCGATTTGAGAGCCGTTGAAACAAGCCACAGAAAAGGCAAAAGCGAAACTATTGCCAGAATTATCAAACATATATGCATTAAGAGGGGTTTTGATTTCATTTTTTATCCTATCTGGTGCTGTTTTTCAAAATATTTGAGATTAAACATCGACAATCCCATCGTAATAATCAAAAGAATTATTCCACAAGCCGAAGCAAGCCCTATGTCAAGGTTTTCAAAGGCTCTTTGATAAATATAATAAACTATTGTCTTAGTGCTATTCATCGGACCGCCTTGTGTCATAACATAAATCTCGACAAAAACTTTCATCGCAGAAATCGAGCTGATAACAGCCACAAGAGCAATTGTCGGCATAAGATGCGGTATTGTTATAGCAAGATGCTTCCTTAAAATACTTGCCCCATCTATATCACAAGACTCATAAAGTTCCTTTGGAGCCGTCGTTAGAGCACCCAAATAAATCATAGCGTAATAGCCAAGCCCCTTCCAAATCGTAAGAATAATAACAGAATATATCGCTATATCAGGACTTGTCAGCCATTCGATTTTCGGAATTCCAACGAAGCTAATAAGATAATTTAAGAGCCCATCATAACTATAAAGCCACTTAAAAGCGATACCCGCTACTACAATTGAGATAATGACAGGAATATAACTAATAACACGGTAAATAGTAATTCCTCTAAGATTTTGCGAGAGCAAAACAGCTATTATTATTGGTAAAACCACAAGAACAGGTACGGCTACAATCATAAAAAGTATAGTATTCCAAAGCACCTGCCAAAATTCTTTTGAAAATAAAAGCGTCTGATAATTAGCAAGACCAACCCATGTGGGATTATAAAGGCTGTGGTCATAGCTTTTAAAACTCAAAAGCAAACTTTCGACAAAAGGAATGAAGAAAAATAAAAGCAAAATAAGCATTGCCGGAATCAAAAATAAAAATGGTGTGTATTTAGCATAATATTTTTTCATAAGTTTATTATAGAGAATTGATTTAGAAATGTAAAAAAAAATATATAATATCATCTAATAGCAGAGTTTTTTAGGTAAGATATAATTAATTAAACAAAGGAGAGTTGGCTTGGACACAAATATCAGTACAAATGAAGATACTTTCAGAATAATTTCTGATTATACAGTTGATTTAGCAAACAATAATTTTAATTCATTGGGCACAAATTCTATGGTCGCTCGCAGCGATGTCCCCCAATCACACATTAAAATTGCGGACAATTTTATGCTAATCAAAAAACTTTTTGGGTTTTCTGCAGTTCAAAGCAAAATAACTTTTGAAGAAAGAAAAACATTAGCCGCTTTTAACTTTAATACGCTTGAAACATCAACTATTGCACAACTTAATAACGAAATCATGACTCTCAAAAAATGGAATGAATCAGGCGAAAAAAAATTTCGTGATGCTTCTGAGCAGATTATGCAAATCCGCTCAAAAGAGCTCAAGTATATTATATCGACAAGCTATAGAGAAATCAGCAACGAAATGTATAATGGCTACAAAGCTCTTGAGAGATATTTCGCTGTTATTACAAAATATTAAATATAACACCTTGGCTATCAATTTATTTTCTTTAGACTTTTTAGAACTTAAAGCTTGAAGGCTACTAAATTTAAATAGGAAAATTTGCAATGAAAATAACACCAGCTATAACAAAAAAACCTTTAGACATAATCAAATTCAAAGTAAAATCCAAAGATTGCGACACTTTTCTAAATACTACTTTCGCAAAAATGAATGATGTCTTGGTAAAAAAAGAAAAATATGCTGTATTAGTCCTTGAAAACCCTGCATACAAAGACTTTGAATCAAATTTTAAAGAAACACACTTTGCCCACTGGGCGTCTCTAAACTTAAACCGCAAAGGATTTGAAACAAGCATACCGTCTACATTAGACCCCAATGCGACATGCAATTTTTATCTTTTAACCTCTGAAAGATCTTACGAAAAACTTGCCAAAAAGTTTTATGGAATTAAAAGCCTGACAAAACTTCTGGTAGATAACGTTAAAGCCTTATCAACCAGCATGTCTTTTTCAAGAATGGTTGGCGGAGCCGGCAGAGATATTCACTATTCAGATGCTTACACTTTTTTGTATGACCATGAAGTAAATAAACATCAAACTAACAGATTCCAAAAGTTTTTAAATAAAATGAACGTAAAAGAAGTGGACTATAAGCCGCAAAAAAAATAACCGAGGATAAATAGAAAAAAAGAGGTAACCAAAAGGTTGCCTCTTTTAGTATCTGTTTCTATTCTTACGAACAGCCTGAAGCTCCGCAGTTCAAACAGATGTAGCATCCTTCAGAATACTGGATTTTGTTTCCACATTCTTTGCATGTTACTTCGATTATTGCCTGTTCTTCTTCAATGTCTTTCATTTCTATTTTTTCGGCTGCAGTTTTCTCAGTTGTTGTATTCATTGGCTGGAATGTACGAGAGTTATTGCGATAAACCGTAATTCCTTTCAAATTATACTCATGAGCCAAATAATATGTTTTTTCGATGTCTTCTCTGGTTGCATCTTCTTCAAAATTCACAGTTTTTGATACCGCATTGTCTGTATGAAGCTGGAATGCAGCCTGCATTTTGACATGCCATTCAGGAGAAACATCATGAGCTGTTGCAAAAATCGCTTCGATATTGGCAGGAACACCTGCAACACCTTTGACAGTACCATGATTGTCAGAAATTGCTTTCATCAACTCTCTTGAATAAACACCTTCTTTTTTGCAGCGTTCTTCAAAAAGTGCATTCACTTCTATCATTTCTGTCCCATCCATAACGTTACGGATGAATACAAGAGCAAACAACGGCTCAACGCCGCCTGAAGCACTTGCCAACATACTTATTGTACCTGTCGGTGCAATACAAGTAGTTGTAGCATTTCTGATACCTGATTTAGCTATACGAGCATCAAGCTCAACCCACTGCTCGTCAGAAATAATCCCTGCTGATTGACCTTTATATTTTTCACTCAAAAAAGCTCTGCCGTCATAAATACTTCCTTTGAAGTTTTTAAAAGCGCCTCTTTGTTCGGCAAGTTCAATAGACATAACCTTTGAGTGATAATCAATGAATTCAAATACTTGATAGGCAAGGTCAACACCTTCTTGAGAGTTGTAACCCATTTCAAGCATCATAAGCATATCTGCCCAACCCATTACCCCAAGGCCAATTTTGCGGTTATTCTGAACCATATCAGAAATCTGTGGCAGAGGGTAATTATTGACCGTGATTACGTTGTCCAAGAAGTGAATAGAATCTCTTGTAACCTTTGCAAGCTTGTCCCAATTAATTTTTCCGTTTTCAACCATTTTGCCAAGATTAATAGAACCCAAATTGCAAGCCTCATAAGGCAATAAAGGCACTTCTCCGCAAGGGTTTGTGGATTCTATTTCGCCAATTAAAGGTGTAGGATTATCCGCATTGATTGTATCAATAAAAACAATACCGGGTTCGCCGTTTCTCCACGCACCATCTATGATAAGGTCGAAAACTTGCTTAGCATTAACTTTTTTGATTGCCTGTTTTGTACGAGGATGAATCAATTCATAATCAGTATTGTTTTTAACAGCTTCCATAAATACATCTGTCAAAGCTACTGAAATATTGAAATTGTTCAATTTTGAACCATCTGATTTTGCTTCGATAAAATCCAAAATATCTGGGTGGTCTACCCTTAGAATACCCATATTCGCGCCACGTCTTGTGCCGCCTTGCTTGATGGCTTCTGTTGCAGCATTGAACACTTCCATAAATGACACAGGACCTGATGAAACGCCCATTGTAGATTTTACAATGTCATTTTTTGGTCTTAATCTTGAGAATGAAAAACCTGTTCCACCGCCGCTTTTGTGGATTAGGGCTGTATTTTTGATAGTTTCAAAAATATGCTCGATAGAGTCTTCAACAGGAAGAACAAAACATGCTGATAATTGCCCAAGCTCACGACCTGCATTCATCAAAGTCGGTGAATTCGGCATAAAACTTTTTTCCAACATGAAATTTAAAAATTTTGCAGTTGTTTTATCTGCTTCTTCTTGTGATGCTCCATACTGCAAATCGGCATCACCAATAGCTTTTGCAACCCTTTGAAACAACTCGTAAGGAGTTTCTAAAGGATTACCTTCTTTATCTCTTTTCAGGTATCTTTTTTCCAATACCGTAATTGCATTTTGCGAAAATTCTGTTAATTGCTCTAAATTTGAAGCCACTTGATTATTCTCCCCTCCGATACATCTTAAATCCGTACATGCATGATATATGCTACATACCAATAAAGAAACATGTATTAAGCTGATAATTGTTTTAATGAGTTGCCTTGTGGCTGTGAGGTAGTATTTCAGGGGAAATTTAAATGTAACAAGAGTTAACATTTCTTAAGGTGGCTCAAAGGCATGCCATGGAAGGGTTTGGCATGTTCTTGTGTCCCTTGAGTTTTAAGGCTGTTAATAAAACTTAAAACTTGCAAAATGCCCAATAATACTGAAAATATTGAATTCGGGCATGCTCGGCATGATAGCAAGACCAAAGGGATTAGCCTTATTGATTGAAACAGGTTATTATTAAGTTATGGAGAGCTTGCACCTTATGCAAAGCCGTATCGAGGATGATTTGGGGATTTTATAAAGAATGGAAAATAGAGTAAGAGATCTTAATGCGCACAGAATCTATAAGGAAGTGGAAACTGAGGCAATGCAATCTTGTAATTATGGCAAACTTTTGTCAAAAGTGCAGGAAGTAACAAAAGCTGATCCTATGTTTGATAAAGCTTATGTACTGCAAGGCGAAATATTTTTATCATTAAACCGTTTCAATGATGCCCTAAAAGCTTTTGACAAGGCCCTAATGGCAAATCCTTACAATGCAAAAGCTTATGCGTCAAAATCACTTATTTATGATATCAAAAATTTCACAGAAAAAGCTCTTGAATACTGCAACAAAGCACTTGGATGCGTAAGTATTAATGAGCCTGAACTTTTGGTTTCTTTATTTGACCAAAAACTTTCAATTTTAAGCAGAATGAAAGATGATGAAGCGATTAATATGACTTTATGCAACGCTCAAAAAATGCTTCCTGAGGAAGATTTCGGGTATTTAAGCAATTTTTATGCTCAAGTCTCAAAATTGAAACTTGTTGCAATTAGCTAGAAATCATATCAAAAATATACAAAAGAGTGTTGGTTAAAACCAACACTCTTTTTGCTAATGCCTGTATCTTTATTTATACTCAGCAGGAATAAATTTAACCCAATCATCACCAAGCGAATTGAAGAAGTTTCGAGCTTCTACAACATCGTCATAATCAATTGGAGGTGGCTCATTTGCCACTTCTGAATGATGTATATCCATAGATTTTTGCATCTGCTCTTTGTCTATGCCCAAAATTGCTACTCCGATATTCTTTTGGCAATGTTCGCAGCAAATCCTGACTACCGTATAGCCTTCTTCTTGTCTCAAAATCTCTATATCTTCATCATTAAAAACATTTTCACAATTTGTACATTTCATTTTTGAAAAAAACAACTTGATTGCATCTGAATTTCTCATATTAACCATCCTCTTTTCTGAAAACAAATTTTCTCTACACAAAAATTTCTCATAAATACATTATGCATATCTTTTACAAATTGTTCAAATGTTTTTACGACAGCTGATATTCGTTGTCGCACAGGCCCAAACCTGAATTTTCTGAAAAATAGGCTTTTTAGTGTTCTTCAATGTTTACTAGTAAACAAATAGTGGAATATATACAGTATAAAGAGCATGCATAACTTAGTATGAAAGAAGGAAAACTATGTTGGAACTTATGTTTGACCTAATAGCTTTATCAGCTTTGGTCTATTTAACATTTATTTTTATTCCATCTCAAGTGGAAGCTTTTCATCATTAATTTCATTTTATATTAGGAGTAGCGATAAAATTTGGCCCCGACTAGGGGCTTTTTTGTTGTTTGAGGGTGTGGTTTTGACACCTGTTTAAAAGGTATCTGAAATATTTTATGCACTATACAAAAAAGTTTCATAAAAACTACGACATAAGCTTCGCTTGGGCGAGTTTCGCTTTGCTCACTCTTGCCTGATTTCGCTGTCTTGCACGACAAAATAGGCAAAAGCTAAGCTTGAGCCGTATTTTGACGGGCCAGGTTAGTAAGATGGCTTTGAGTGAAACGAATTAGCCATCTGCGTAACGTGGAAATATTTCGCAATAAAAAAGCCCCAAAACCGACATTGGGGCTACTTTAATACTTAACTTAATCTAACCTTAACCTACTTAGAGTTTAATTGTTTGTAGAAAGTTCCAAAAACATTGATTTGAAATTATCCAACAACAAATCTTTTTTTTCATCAATTTCTTCTATATCATTGATAAGTTCTGATATTTCTTTAGAATATATTTTAGCTTTTGACAAATCATTATTCATGCGACGATTACTCCTGATGTATCCCTTGATAATATATCTATCGGTCATCTTTGAAGTAATCTTTAGTTTTTCGGGCTAATTAATTAAGAAATATTAAGAAGTTCCGTTTTCTTCTGCTGCAGTGGCATTTTTCGCTCAATAGCATTGAAAGCATTGAAAATTTGCCTGTAATGATTTTGTTTGTCAAAACAATTTTCTGCCAAATTTCTGGCAAAAGCCCCTGAATCCTGACAAAAAGTCTGATTTGTCATCAAATAATCTATTTTATTTATAATGTCTTCTTTATTATTTTTGAATAACAGCCCCGAATAAGTATCCACAATGTATTCGCTGTTAGCACCCGAGTCTATCGCAAGCACAGGCTTGCCTTGGGCATAACTTTCAAGGATTTTTTTATGTTTTATTCCCGATAAAATAATCGAAAACCGAGAAAGTTTGATAATGTTTTGCTTTTGAGACGAATTCAAATTTTCGACCCAGAGAACATTATACAGAGTATATTTTTCAATCAGAGCTTTTATTTCTGGATTTGGCTTACCGTCAGAAATTATCATCAATTTATGTTGAGGTATTTCTTCCATTATTTTCAGCAGAAATTTCAAACTTTCATCATCTTTTGAGGTGTACTGATAAGTAAAATATTCCTCTGATTTGTAATAAGGAGAGTATTTTTGAGCATCAACAAACATAGGAATATGAATAATTTTCTCCTCTGAAATTCCACTTTGAATTAAAAGTCCTTTCAAAAATTGACTGTGCGAAATAAATAAATCTATATCGGAAGCATAAAAATTGATGATTTTATTGATTGAAGCAGACGGTATCTCGGGAAATATTGCCTGAGAGACTATATTTCTTTGATTGTACAATACCGCATCATCAGATATAGTCTGAACGAGACGGATTTTGTTTTGTCTGGATTTTTGCGTGATATAAGGCAAATATTCTCTATTCAAGCCCAAATTCCACAAAAAATTGAACTGAGAACAATTCAAAATTTTATCCAATTTTTTATTAATCAATTCATTTTCAAGGATAAAAGGGTCTTTAATCTTATTTAATATCGAAAAAAATCTTATTTCGGGGATTTTGCTCCCTCCTAAAAAATTTATAACCTCATTTTGATAATGCCGGAGAAGCTCAAAAAGTTCAAAACTGTATTTTTTATCATTATTCCTCGGTATAGCGAGTATTTTCACCTAAAACCCTCCTAAATCCTTCCTGAAAATCATACTTGATTAAACCAATCTAAAAACTAGTTAATCAGGTATATATTTATAGCTATAAGAATTAATCCAAGACTAAAAATAATGAAAAAACGGAAATATATAATCTTTTATACCGAATTTCGAGAATATAATTAGCTTTAGCTGGCTTTTGAAATAAAAAGTTCTAGGAAAGGGATGGGTATGAAAAATCTTACAAATAGAGAAAATCAAATAATGGAGTTCGTCAGTTTGGGATTTTCAGATAAACAAATCGCACAAAAATTAAATCTCTCAAAACACACCATAGCAACACATACAGGGAATATCTATAGAAAATTACAAGCCCAAAACAGAGCACATGCCATTAATATTCTGTTTTTAAAAGCAATAAGTTAAGGCTGGACTTTTTTAAAAGACTTCTTAGGTCAAATGGCTCAAGTTTGCAACAAAGCCATAGGGGAAATTTATTGAGCCATAGGGATATACGCCTACTTGGTAAAATTTGGACTTTTTACGCATCTTCCAAGATTTTTTATATTATAATATTATTGAGAGGTTGATTTTATGAAGAAGATATTTAAAACTTTTGCACTCTTTATTTTTATAAATATTATCCTGACTCAAGCCACATTCGCTATTACTTTGGATGAAGGCAAACAGGCTTTTCAAGTTTACATGAAAGAATCAAATGCTTGCAGCGTTACCTTCATTAATATGTATGACAAAAATTCTGTCATAAAAAGAATTGTAATGAACAAAGACGGCTCAAGCTATGTCAAAATAATCCCTGTAGCAGCATACAAAACAATGCTTCTGGGTTACAGCCAAGCTGCATTATGGCAAGGTTACCGAAATGTTTATACAGATGTTTCTTTTCAGCGAAACGGTGAAGATGTAATAGTAAAAGCTATCAGACACCCCTCAACAAGCACTGAAAAACTCCCTGCCACAATAATTTTTCGCTCAAATTCCAAAGGGAAAATTGTAATAAAAGAAGAGATTTTCAATACAAATGCAGCTTTTTTATTAAAATAAATTTCATTTAATAACTGAACTACTTTCTGCAATAGGTTCAAAATCCATTTCTTCCAACTGACTGCGCAGTTCTTCAACTGTCACTTTCAATACCGGAGAGCCGGGATTTTTTCTCAAGAAAACTTCTTTTATGCCTGATTGAACAATAAATCTTTTGCACAAAATACAAATAAAATCATGCCCATAGATATACATAGTTGCTCCCTCGCAACGTTCTTTGCCTGCTTGAATTATTGCATTTTGCTCAGCATGAATACTTCTACAAGTCTCATATCTTGTACCTGATGGAATATTATTGACCATTCGATAACAAAAATTTCGTTCAGCACAAGAAGTGACTTTTGAAGGTGTTCCGTTATATCCTGTTGCCTTAACAGTCTTATCAGATGCTACTATAACTGCTCCAACCTGCGCTCTGATACAATTTGAGCGCAAAGAAGCTGTTTTGGCTACTTCAAGAAAATAATCTGTCCAATTAATGATTTCCATCTTTTTCTCCTATATTCAATGGTTTTGTCAATTCATCTAACTGTGCCAAAATCTCTTTGATTTCTGCCCAATTTTTTTTGGACTGTTCCTCAAAACCGCATCCAGGATTGAAAAGAGTTCTTTCATGAGGAATTGGGTACATTCTGCAAAGATGAGGTCTATCTTCGTGTATTTTGCAAAGATTATCATCACCCAAGTATCTGCAATAAAAGAATGCCATTTCATCATCTTTTTTGTTAAATAAAGCTAAAGTCTGATCCACAAACTCAGGAGCGAATTTTCGGGCTTCTGCAGTTGATGCATAAGGTTCAAAAATAGTTAAAAAATCTTTTGCCCCATCAACTTGAATTGCTTCATCCTCATCCATAGGCGAGCTTTGTGACAATGTAAGCAGTTGGTCGTAATTAAGACCACCCTTAAATGTCGCTATGCGACAGCATTTTCCGCAGGTATTGCAAAGTTCCTGAGGAAGTTTTAAAAGTTCTTGTACTTGTTTTACAATCTCTGACATCTTTAATTACCAACCTTTTGCGCCATACCGAGCAAACGAGGCTGTTTTTTTCTCAATTTGTTCTTTAAATTCTTTAAGAGAAATATTAAGCTCCTCAACAAAAGCATCAGGACCTTCCAAAGTTTCTATTTCATAAATTTTTTCTTTAAGACTTCTTATATTTTGCTTAATTCTTTCTTTTTCTTGAGCCTGCCATCCTGTATAGCCACATTTCGGGGGCATCAAAGTCCACCCGTCAACAGGTGCGATACGACAACAAAGGGGTCTGTCTTTATGTATAGTACACTTATTATCTGCGGTAATTTTTTCGCAATAATAAAATTGCACCTCATCGCCTTGCAAATCCTCAGATAGGTTTTTATGCCTAAGAACTTGATTTACCTGATCAGGCACTACTTTTCTGGCATCTGCAATAGAATCATATCGTTTGAAAAAATCCACAAATATCTTTGCTTCTTTTTCATCATTTTTAGACATCTCAATAAGTTCTTCATGCTTATAAGCAGTTACAATTGCCAAACAACATTTGCCGCACATTTGGCATAAATTGGCTATTTCACGAGAATCTGTATCAGTTTCTTGTTGGTCTTTTTTATAATCTATCATTACCCCAAAACTCCTTTAATTACTTAAATTATAATCTATTATCCGAGTTATAAAATAGGTTATTAAGCCTAAATATCGGATTTTATTAACAAAACTTAACAGTGCGATTATTAAAAAAGCATTTTTTCAGCTTCAGTTGTTTTATATGAGTATCATTAAAGGTTTAAGGTGAAACAATGGTTAACGGTTACATCAACAGTCAACAAATTCAACCACAAGTTTATCAAAGGCAGCAAGCTCAGCCTCCGATTCAAGTGGTACAAAATGACACGCAAGAACAAATTCAAAATGTTCAGCCTTCTGATGTTGTCCCTTATCAATACCAAAATCCTATGTATGCTCCAAGAATGGATGCTTTTTCAACACACCCAGCCAGTGCATCAGGTGTAAGTATTAATATCATCAGCCCATCTGTTTATGGTGCTAACAGAGCAGAAATCCCTTATTCTCCGATTTATAGTTATCCGGCTGCAACCACCATGCCACAAGCTCCAATTCCACCGGCACCACAAGCAACAGCGAATGCTACTGCACAAGCTACTGTTAGTACTCCTGCTGCTATAACAGCCACTCCTACAGTTAATAAAACTAAAGAAAAAACTATAGTTCCTTTGACAAATGAATATATTCAAACTCTTGAAAATTATATTAAAAATCCAAATGAACAAGTAAGAATTATGGGCGTACAAGAAGTTATGGCGAGATTTAAAGAAGATGAATCAAGAAGAAATGATGCAGCCTTAACAGCACTTTTGAATACGTCATTACAAGACAAAAGCAGTAAAGTAAGAGTCATCGGTATGACAACTGTCGCAGCTGGATATTCAGCTGGTGACAAAAACACAGCAAATGCTTTGAACAAAATTCAGCAAAGCAAATCAAACTACAACGAAGACGCACTATTAGCAGCTAATGCTCTTATGAAAATGTCTTCAGATCCGCAAAAAGTACAAGTTCCTGAGAATTAGGAAGGTCTAACTATGTCATTCTCTACATTTTTAATTAGATCCGTCGGTGCCGCTACAATAGGCTTGTCTCTCTATGAAATGAATTACAAATCAAAAGAGCACGCTGTTTATGGAACCAGAGAAGACACAGCGAAGCATTTAACTGATTTGTATTTGAAGCACAACACCAGTACAGACGGGCATATAAGTACTGAAAGAATGAAAGACAGATACAGAGAATGGGCTATGGATGACACTTATGGCCCAAATCTTCAATATGCAAAAAATCGTACAGTAGGATTCAAACATGGTTTTATGGCAAATATTATTCCTCTAGCACTTGGTGTTGGAGCACTTATGGCTCATTCCACTTCAAGACTAGCAGTATATAAAGGTTTTGTACCAAAAATAGTATCCGGATGTTGCGCTATAGCGATAGGTTTGTTTGCAGCAAACAACATCTACAAAAATGTTTTGGGGCTGGGACGCAGCCACCCTCCAGGATTTTATCCTTAACCTTATTGATATAACCTTTAATTCAGGCGAGGCTTCCTCGCCTTTTTTTTGCGGATTTCAGCTCTTCTTGTTTCTGAAGCAAAGCTGAAGATTACAAGGGAGGGTGCCCTTTAGGGTATGAAGAGTGAGAGCGAAAGCTCGAAACTCGTCCTTGCGAGGCTCACGTCGGAGCAAAGGTTTCTGCAAGAAACCAAAGCGTAGTGAAGTGAGACGAGCTATTAATAATCCAAGAAACAGATTTTCAAAAAGTGCCTATACGCCAACTTTTTTCAGCAAAGGATAGCCTAAAGCCTCTCTCTGAGCGGAATAAAGTTTTGCAACTTCTGATGCCATACGACGAATTCTGCCGATAAAATTTGCTCTTTCATCCTTGCTGATAACCCCCCTTGCATCAAGAAGATTGAAGCAGTGAGAGCATTTTAGGACATAATCATATGCAGGAAGTACAAGATTTTTTTCTATGCAATTATTGGCTTCTTTAGTATAAAGATCAAACATTGCAAAAAGATTATTGGCATCAGACACTTCGAAATTATATTTTGACTGCTCAACTTCGTTTTGGTGATAAATTTCGCCATATTTCACATCTTTTGTCCACATTACATCGAAAACATTATCGACATTCTGCAAATACATCGCAATTCTCTCTAAGCCATAAGTCAATTCAAGCACAACAGGTTTTACTTCCAGCCCGCCGACTTGCTGAAAATAAGTGAATTGGGTGATTTCCATCCCATCAAGCCAAACTTCCCAGCCCACGCCTGATGCCCCAAGAGTCGGTGACTCCCAATTGTCTTCAACAAATCTTACATCGTGCTTCGCAAGGTCAATACCCATTGCCTGCAAGCTTTCAAGGTATAATTCTTGAGCATTGTCAGGAGATGGTTTCATTATTACTTGATACTGAAAATAATGCCCCAAACGATTTGGATTTTCGCCATATCGAGCATCTGCAGGACGTCTGCAAGGTTCTATCATTGCGGCATTCCAAGGCTCAGGACCTATTGCACGCAAAAAAGTTGCAGGATTCATTGTACTTGCGCCTTTTTCGATATCATAAGGCTGCTGAATTATGCATCCTTGGTCGGACCAATATTTATTTAAGTTTAAAAATAATTCTTGAAAAGTAATCAATTTCTTTCTCCTATGTAACTTCTTTGGGCTTTGTTCCATACAAATAAACTTCTTCAGGAAATTCCAGATTTTCATAAATTTCATTCATATCTTTTTGCAAAACAGGGTGAATAAAATCCTCTGCTATTTCGAGAAGCGGAACTATGCAACAAGCCCTGTCGTATGTTGAAGGGTGAGGGATTGTCAAAATATCATCGGCAATTATTTGGTCACCGTATGACAAAATATCAAGGTCAATAACTCTTGGGCCCCATTTGACTTCTCTTTGGCGTCCCAGTTTTTCTTCCGTATGCTGACAAATCCTCAATAACTCTACAGGTGTAAGCGTTGTAGAGATTTTAACAACAGCATTAATGAACCAATCCTGATTTTTCATGCCATAAGGTTCTGTCTCATAAAAGCTTGATGTCTCAAGGACTTCGATTGCATCATTAAAACCAAGCATTTTGACTGCTTGTTGAATATATCCTAATCTATCACCGATGTTTGAGCCAAGCCCAATGTATGCGTTTTCCATAGAACAATTTTAACATGATAAAAGCGGATATTAAATAAAAAAAAGTGCGTGCTACATCTTTTTGATATTTTCTGCCACTTCCCTCATCAAGTTCCCTACAGATACGCTTTCTTGCTCAAGCAAATTGTTTTTATAAGAGTCTGTAACATAGGGCGAATTAAGTTTTTTTTCTTCAAGATATTTTTCAGCCTGAATATATTCAGGTGTGCCTTCTTTAAACTGAGGCCAATAACCAAAACGATTTTTCATATACCCTGCAAGCCTGTTAACCTCTATCTTGAGATCATTTAAACGTCTAGTGGAAAGGCTCGAAGTGCCTTCAAGCTCAGAAGTTCTCAAAATCGATTTTTGCATAGTAGCATCAACCCAAATATCATGCCCTAGCCTATAAACATATTCATCTTGCCTAATATGATTAAATTCATGCGCCAAACGCCCCAATATATTTTCTTTCTCAGAATTGGACGAAATAAATATAAAATCAGGATAATATGCCCCAGAAGCCTTTGTAGTACCCACTTGGGCTGGTGAATCATGAGTTTTCAGTTCCAAATCGAGAGTTTCATATCCATAATCTTTTTTAACTTGCTTAAAAGCCTTTACAATAAATTCGTTCTTATCCTCTATTTGATAAATTTCTTTGTATTTTTGCAACATTTGTTCAGAATTTTCCTTTGAAAAATTACGTCTGAAAATCTGTTTAAATTTTTCCTGAAAAAACCCAATATTATTATCTTTGATATGATTTTTCACTCCTCTTGACCATATATTTCTATTTTTTCCGAAAAGAAGTATAACTGCAGCCAAGCCCCCTGCACCGATAAGCATTTTACCCCAATGTTTTGACAGAAAAGATTCTTTTTTACCCTTTGGGTAAGAAACAGCTTCAACTATATCATTAGCAGGCTGCGAAGACATAGCGCCCACAGAATTACCGAAAGAATTTTTAAATCTGTGATTGCGACTATAATTATTTGAATCTATCGAAATATTAAATGTCATTTAACACAACCGAATTAGCTAACATGTTAAATATTTAAAGTTGACGCAAACAAAAAATTGCCAAATTAATATACAAAAATATTTAGAATCAGCAATAAAAAAAAGAGACGATTTCTCATCTCTTTTGAATTTTAATATCTAACCTAAATTTCAAAGTTTAATCTTTTGCCTACTTCATGGTCAGGCTTTGTTAAATCTAAAAATTTCCCAGCCACTTTTTGTGCTTTCAAAAACCCGAGCATTTCAGGACTTTTCATAACTTTGTTATAAACAATCTCTGGTCTTTTGAAAGTAAATAAATTTTCTAAATCCAAATCAAAAGGATTTAGGCCTCTTGGAGCTTGTTCAGCTTTAGGCTGAATTTGTTCCGCAGCTTTTTTCACTTGAGGAGTTGGTGATTTCCTTAAGTTAAAACTTGGATCATTATTTGGTGATAAATTAAAGCTGCCTGACATTTGACTACTCCAACGACGTTACCTACACATTTGATAATAGTTTTATCGGCAGTTTTTAAGTTATCTTTAGGTTTTTGAAGGGTTTTGTAAAGCTATTGTTACAATCCTATTTTTGACAATAAAAAAGCCCCAAATCTGAAAAACTTGAGGCTTTTTACTTATTCTTTTTACAGAATTATTCTGCTGCGTTTGCTTGTTCAATATCCTCTGGGGTAACCGCTCTGATAGACAAGTTCACACGTCCTCTTTCATCGATTTTTAGAACTTTGACAAATACTTCTTGTCCTAATTCTAAGAAATCTTCAACGTTGTTGACTCTGTCTTGTGCGATTTGAGAAATATGAACCATACCATCTTTATTCGGTCCAAACTCAACGATAGCTCCGATAGGCAAGATTCTTACGACTTTACCTTTCAAAACCATATTAGGTTCAGGCTTCATAGTGATGCCTTTAATCATATTGATAGCGATTTTTGCGCCTTCACCATTGTTACTTGTGATAGTAACAATACCTGAATCTTCGATGTTAATTTCAGCACCTGAAGCTTCAATGATAGCTTTGATGTTTTTACCGCCAGGTCCAATTACAGGACCGATATCTTCATTGGCAATTTGCAATGTGTAGATTCTTGGTGCATATGGAGACATTTCTTCAGAAGGAGCAGAAATAGTTTCCTTCATTTTGTTCAAGATATGAAGTTTACCTTCAGCACCTTGAGCAAGAGCACGTCTAAGTGTTTCATTTGAAATACCTTTGAGTTTCATATCCATTTGAAGGGCTGTAATGCCATTTTCACTACCTGCAACTTTAAAGTCCATATCTCCTAAGAAATCTTCAATTCCTTGAATATCAGTCAAGACAACATCTGTATCGCCTTCTTTGATAAGACCCATTGCAACTCCGCCAATCATGCATTTTACAGGAACGCCTGCATTCATAAGAGCCATTGAAGTTCCGCAAGTAGCTGCCATAGAAGTTGAACCGTTTGATTCCAATATATCAGATGTCACTCTGATTGTGTATCCAAAATCTTCTTTAACTGGAAGAGCTGCTATATTAGCACGTTCAGCCAAAGCTCCGTGACCAATTTCACGACGACCAGGTCCACGATTAGGACGAACTTCGCCAACTGAAAAAGCTGGGAATGAATATGAGTGCATAAAGCTTCTTTTTTTCTGAGGCGAAACGCCGTCAAGATCTTGTGCCATTGCTGGACCAGCCAAAGTTACAACTGATAATCCTTGAGTTTGTCCTCTGGTGAAAACAGCTGAACCGTGAACTCTTGGCAAAATACCAACTTCTGTCCAGATAGGTCTAACTTCAGTAGTTTTACGACCATCGGCACGAACGCCTTCTTCTACAATCATTTTTCTCATGATTTTTTTCTCAAGAGATTTGAATTCTTCTCCTAAGTAATCAATTTTTGATCCAGCAAGAAGTTGTTTGATTTCAGATTCGTCATTAAGAGCTTCTATAGCTTCTTTTACAGCTGTTTTAGCTTCAGACAATTTTGCTTTTCTAGCTTCTCTGTCAAAATCGTGATAAGCTTCTGAAACTTTGTCATAAGCAGTTGCTTTGATAAGCTCAGCAAGAGCTGATGTATCATCAGGGTTAACAAATTCCGGTCTTTGAACGCCCATTTGGTTTGCAAATTCAATTTGAGCCAAAACTTGTTTTTTGATTTCAACTTGAGCAAATTCAACAGCAGCCATAATATCGTCTTCTGTTACGAATTCACACCCAGCTTCAACCATAATTACAGAATCTTCTGTTCCTGCAATTACGATATCCAAATCAGATTCTTCAGTTTGTTCATAAGTTGGATTGACAATCATTTGACCATCAATACGGCTTACACGAACACAGCCGATAGGCCCGTCAAATGGAGCTTGAGTCAACATAACTGCTGCTGAAGCACCAAATACAGCCAATGTATCAGGTTGAGTTGATTCATCTGAACTCAAAAGTTGAACTACTACTTGTATATCATTTCTGTATCCTTTAGGGAAAAGAGGTCTGATTGGTCTGTCGATAAGTCTTGAAACCAAGATTGCCTTATCAGATGCACGACCTTCTTTTCTGTTGAATCCACCAGGGATTTTACCTATGGATGACATTTTTTCTTCATAATCAATCAATAAAGGGAAGAAATCTATTCCTTCTCTTGGTTGTTCAGCAACAGTAGCTGTTACTAACATTACTGTGTCACCTGAACGCATTAAAATACTTCCTGATGCACTCTGTGCATACTTCCCTGCCTCGAGTGTTACTTCCTTTTCGCCAATCATTAGCGAATAAGTTTTTGCTTCTTTCATTCTTTACTTCCTTTTTTTATTTTTACTCTTTTAGTATATATCAAAAACAAAAATCAAGATATTTATGAAAAATTTGTAGGAATTATTACCATTTTGAATTTAATGTATAATTATGGAAATAGAATTACCAAGAAAGAGCATTTAATGTTATTTATCAAATTTGGTCAAAAAGAACATATAGAACAACTTCAAAAAGAAGGTCTTATCTATATGAATACCTTTGACTATTTCAGAGAATGTGAAGACAAGGAAATAGGAGATTCTAACGAAAATATAAATTATTTATTTCAGGCGGACAAAAGTGAAGTAATGATAGATAATTACAAATTAACAAAAGAAAATGGCCTCATCAATTTAACGATAAACGCCCCATTTATGAACAACCCTTTTTTAACTCATGGCTTTTGCATCTCTTGTATTTCCAAAGGTGATGAAATTAGAGAGGATTTTAAAATTTTTGACGATAAAGTTACAGATTTTGGGGATACCTTATTGATTATTTACAATCAAAAAATATTTATAGAACGTATAGAAAAAGCCCTAAGAGAAATTTTTGAAAAAAATTTAGCGGAGTATTGGCAAGGAAATAAAGTTGAATATATTGACTTCAATACTTATCAAGGAGAAATAGGTCCTTTCAGAAAGAGTCTATTATATAAACATCAACAAGAATGGCGATTAGGCGTTAGGGCTAAAAATCATAATCATCCATTTATTTTCAAAATAGGTTCAATAGAAGACATATCAAAAATTCAATCTGTTGAAAAATTCAAAAATCAAATAAAAGAAAACGAAAAAGGGCATTTTAATATTTACTTCTAAACTATCCCCAAAATCTCTTGTGCCTTAAGCTTCTTCGGCGAACGCATCTGAACATAATCCTTCATCAAATTGAAGCAGTACATTATGGTCAATTCATTATTGAGCGGTTCATCTACAAAATATTTATTCTCCAAGCTCGCTCCTGAGATTTTTTTGAGAAAACTAATGAGTTTTGCGCTGATTTTATTACCGTATTCTCCTGCGCAATTCGGGCAAAGAATTCCGCCTGCGTCTTTAGAAAAAACAACGCTTTGACCTGCAGGACAAAGGCATTTGATGCAATTATCAAGTTCTAGACCATAGCCCAAAAGTTCCATCATATTCATCTGGAATTTTGTAACGCAAAGCACAGTATTGAGCTTGTCCTTACTGCTCGCAATCGCCGCTAAAGAATTGTAAAAAAGTTCATAAATTTCGCTCGAACCTATATCATCTTCCAACGAAAAAGCATTGATAATGTCAGCGCAATACATTGCATAACTAAGTTTTGAAAAGTCCTTACGCAAGGCACTAAAAGAATTTATGCCTTGTGCTTGAGAGATAGTATCGAGCTTTTTGCCTTTTGCAATCAAAACCTGTGATGCAATAAGACTGTCAAAACAACTGCCAAGTTTGCAAGAAGGTTTTTTGACACCTTTTGCCACGCAACGCAAAAGCCCTTTGTCTTTTGAATACATCACAATTATTTTGTCAGATTCACTCAAATTATAGGATTTGAGCGTAATCGCATCTGTGGTGAACTTGTTCATCCATCTCCCCTTAGTACAGATATTTTAGCATATAACAATATTATAAGTAACCGTCATTTGTTAACAAATATTAACGAAGAAAAACAATATTTGTCATGATTTTCATGCTGATTGTTTTTATATAAGTAAGGTTAGTTATTAAAAAGGTTATGTGTTATGTGGGATTCAATTAATGGAACATTACTTCCTCCAGGTTATGGCTCAAGTTCGCCAAACATCAATTTAATGTATTCTCCGACAATGGGAATGGGGATGAGCCCTGTTCTCGGTAATTCTTTGGCTCAAGTCCCTTATGGTGGCTATGGTATGCCAATGTTTCCAGGCGGTATGGCTGGTTTGCCATACGATAATTATTCATTCTCTCGTCCAACAAATACTCCTCCTCTAAAAACTCACGGCAAATCATTCTTGGAAAGCGTTCCAACTGCCATAAAAGTAATTGGCGGAGTGGTTTTAGCTGCATTAGCATTCAAATTCTTAAAAGGAAAACGCACTTCCCAAATAACTCCAAAGGCAAAAGTAAATCCATAATAAGAAAATTTTAATAAAGAATTTTTAACCTAGATATAACAATGTTCCTAAAATTTTGTGAAAAATTATAGGCATATTTCAGACCCACATCTGAAGTGTGCCTTTTTTTTATTTATATCCGATAATTCAAATATTTATAATTTACATAAATTGTTTAATAAATTCTTGAATTTGTTCTTCTTCTGAATCTTTTTTATTTGATTTTAATTTGACTTCATCAAGTTTTTCTTCAAGGGTAGGGCGTTCTTGTTTATAAATAACGCCGGTATAATAAGTCCCTTGCTCGAAAACCAATTTCATTCCAGAAATTCTATCAGTCACATCATGGTCTTCAGGAACATGTTGAACATGTTCTTTAATAGTTTCAAAAGTTATTTGATTGTTATACTGAATACACGGAGAAAGCACGTGTACAAAAGAAAAGCCTTTATGATCCATAGCTTGACGAATAATATCTTTGAGCTGAGCCATATCTCCAGAAAAACCTCTTGCAACAAAAGATGTCTCAAATGACAATGCCATCATAATCGGGTTAATCCGCTCCTCGACAGCCTGATAAGGGTTTACTTTGGTAATTACAGTATCATGCGATGTCGGCGAATTTTGCCCTTTAGTCAAAGCATATATCTCATTATCCATTACTATATAAGTGATATCTGGATTTTTTCTTGCTGCGTGGATAAAGTGATTTCCTCCGATGCTAAAACCATCGCCATCTCCGCCTACAGTTATGACATTATGCCCGGGATTTGATGCGTTTAGCCCGATTGCCACAGGTAAAGCCCTTCCATGAATAGAGTGAAAACCATAAGTACTTGTAAAAAATGGAAATCTGCTTGAACAACCAATCCCTGACACGATTGTAGTTTCATCAGGATCAAGCTGAAGATCACTCATAGTGCTCAATAATGCTGTCAAAACTGCAAAATCGCCACAACCTGGGCACCAAGAAGGTTTTGTAGAACTTTTATAGTCTTTAATCGTATATGTCATTACTTTTTCCTTTTAAAATTTGTATGAATCGTCTGTTTCGGTCTCAAAAATGGTGTATCTCAAAGTTTGCTCGCGAATTACTTGATCAACTTTGTCAAAGACTTCTCTTGCGCTAAAAGGCTCTCCGTTGTATTTTAGGATTGGGAATAATTTTATATCTTTATTGATTTTATTGAGCCTATAAACAAGTGTATGAAGTAATTGAGCAGTATAATTCGTTTCTGCCACCATCACTATTTCTTTTCCTTCCAAAAATTTGTTCAGCCATTGATCCGGCAAAGGATAAATCGTTCTAGGATAAAGAGCTTGAATTTTGTAACCTTTTTCTCGAGCCATATCTACAGCCTCAAGAACAGCACCTGTTGTACCGCCCCAAGTGATTATACCGATTTTGGCATCATCAGGACCGTAAGTCTTTGCAGGAATAAAATCATGCGCTGCTGTTTCAAGTTTTTTGAAACGTTTTTCTGTCATCATCTTGTGAACATCAGGAGCAGAAGAAGGTCTGCAAAATTCTGTATGCTCTAAACCTGTTGCAACATAAGCTCCGCCTTTATCTCCTGGACTTGAGATAGGGGAAACGCCATTAAAAGTATTTTTATATCTTACATAAAGTCCTTTATCATCTTCTTTATTGTATTTAAGACGATTTTCGATTTTTATTTTTTCGATATCAATTTTGTCTACACATTCTTTTCGTTGCCCGATAGCCGCATCAGACAACAATATTACAGGCATTTGGTATTTTTCGGCAAAATTGAAGGCATTTATAGTTTGATAAAAACAATCTTCGACATTCATAGGAGCTATAACTATTTTGGGAGCTTCGCCGTGAGTCCCGTAAATTGCCATATTCAAGTCACTTTGTTCAGTTTTGGTCGGTAAGCCCGTACTTGGACCTCCGCGCTGAACATCAACAATTACCAAAGGAAGCTCCGCCATAGAAGCAAGCCCGAGAGCTTCTGCCATAAGTGACAAACCCGGTCCACTTGTAGCTGTCATTGCTTTTGCTCCGCCATAAGATGCCCCTATAGCCGCTGCAATTGCAGCGATTTCATCTTCGCATTGAAGCATAATCCCATTGACTTTTGGCATTTCAAGGGCCAGCCATTCCATTATTTCTGTGGCTGGAGTAATAGGATAACCGGAATAAAATCTGCACCCTGCAACAACCGAAGCCAAAGCAATAGCTTCATTACCGCTCATAATAAGTTTTTCACCTGATTTTTTCATTGAAATAGCAGACAAATTATCTTCTCGTACTATTTCTTCAGTTGCATATTTGTAACCTTCTTCAAAGGCTTTTATGTTAGAATCAATTACTTTTTGACCTTTTTTTGAATATCTTTTTTGAATATCTTTTTTGAGCTGTTCTTTCAGCCCAAGCTGAGGCACTAGTCCTGCCATAACCCCAATTGCAACCATGTTTTTGGCTATTAATGATGCTGTTTCTGTTGCTATAGTAGTAATCGGGATACGATATTTAACGATTCCTGAGCATTCATCGTAAGTATTTTGGACAACATCAGAGTCCATTATAAGAATTCCGCCTGAACGCAAAAGAGGTATATTATCGGCAATAGCCTGTTCATTAAGCCCTATCAAAACATTTGGCCTTAGACCTGTCGTAAAAGCTTTTTCTTCACTTATTTTCAATTGAAAAGAGCATTGTCCTTGCCCTCTGATTTCTGATGGGAAAGACCTGAAAGTTGTAACGTAATACTCACTTCTGGCTACTGCCAAAGCAAAAATATCACCTGAACTGATAACGCCTTCTCCAGCCGTTCCGCAAATTCTGATAACTAAATTTTTCATTCTATTTTGACCTTTTTAATCTAGTATTGTTATTTTTAATCGAAATTTTACGCTTACGTAAAAAAATAATTGGTTTTTAATTATTTTAATACTCATTTGTTTTAAGTGCAAAGACTAATTTTTGGAAATTTTAGCTTTAGCCTTGCTCAAAACTTCTTCGAATTTTTGTATCGGCTCAAAACTATAGCCGCAATTCTCTGTAATACTTCCACCCATCATAAAAAGTTCTTCCACAGGATATTGCCTGCAAAGAACAGGTCTTTTGTTATAAGCTGTGCATTTACCTGATTCTTTATCAAGCTTAGAGCACTCAAAAACAAGCCCGACTTCATCTTTATCGAGGACTTTAAGATACCCGTAAAAAAAATGCAAAGTTTTAAGCTTTTCAAATTCTGCTTCGGTTTTTATGACATCAGAAGCATGGCGCACATAAATCCTTTGGCAACACCTTCCACAACCTTTGCAAGAACCTTTTCTTGTGTATTTTCTTTTCAAAATTTTAGAGTAAAAAAAGGTTTTTAATTTTTCTTTTATTTGTTTAAACATTTTTATATTTTCTGATGATGTTCGTCTAATTTCTCTATAATTTTAGCACATCTATACATTTTTTGTTTCAACTCAGAAATATGCTCAGCATGAGGATTAAAATCGTAAGCAGTTTTAAAACAATGCATTGCAACTGATATATCTAATTTTTCCAAAGCTTTTGAACCTGTTTCCATATACCTTAAAGACAAAATATCTTCAGGGAACATTGTCGCTTGCAAAACCTCGATTTTTTTAATCAATTCTTCATTATCAGGCTTTAATAAATTACAATTTTCATATTCAACCAATGCTTTCAAATACTCTTTATCTTTAGAAAAACTTTCAGCTTTGGAATAATGTGATGAATAATAAGCATTTTTGTCGCCCAAAAGTTTTTCAATTTCGACCATTCTCTCTTCTATTTTTACTTTTTCAAAAGACTTTTCATCAACTTCAAAATCTAAAAATCTTTTGTAAAAACAATATGCATAAGAAAATTGTTCTAATTTATCATATGCAATCGCCAAATTTGCAGTGTTTTTTTGATTATAAGAATCAATCAAAAATGCTGTGCTCCAATACTTTACAGAATCTTCATATTTTTCATACATAAAACAAATACTTCCGGCATTAAGATTCGCCTTCATATGATCAGGATATCCTTGAATTATAGCCAAATAAGCCTTTAGAGCTTTCAAAAATTCTTTCTGTTTTTGGCACTTTAATCCAAGATTAAAATTATGCATAGCTTTCTTTTTTAGATTCCAGGTTTTTTTAACAATTTTTTCATACTTGCTAGATCCCCTGTCAAAAGTCGCTCTTTCCAGATATTTTTTATAATAAAAATTTGACATGAATAAATTATTTTTCTTTTCATATCCAATCCCTAAATTATATAAAACATTTTCATCCATAGGATTAATTGATTGCATAATAAGCCAATATGAAATCGCCTGTTCTGTATCGCCTTGCTCGTAGCAATAATTCCCCAAATTCAAATAGGCTTTTTCAAGATTAGGATTGATTTCTATTGCATATTTCCAAAAATTAGCAGCAGTGGCTTTATCGCCTCTTTTATAATAAATATTGCCTACATTCACATATGCTTCTGCATTATTCTCATTCATAGCTAAAGCTTTATGAAAGAAAACCAGTGCCAAATCATGCTTATGATATTTATAAAATCTCATTCCTAAAGCAAAAATATCAGCTTCTTTTTTTCTGTCATCAAAATGTAGCGTAGCCTCAATAACTGCACTCTGGTTCAAAGTTATAAGAGATTTCATGTTTTGAGTTTGTTGTGACATAACCTATTAAATCTTAAATAATGAATTGAACAAATCTTCATCTGACAGCATCGAGTCTGCCAAATCAGAATTTTTGATATTGTAATTTCCGCTTTGTAATTGTTTCATTAATGCCGAAACATTATCAGACTTTGGTTCTTCAGTCCCTAACATTTGAACAAGAATATTTTTATAATAAGCAATTTCTTTTTCTGTTTCATATTTTTTTATTGCTTCATCAGAAATCTGCCCTTGATCTATCAAATCATTCTTTTTGGCATCTGCGATATAAGCATTTTTCATTGCATTATTCACATTCGAAACGTTTATATTTTGAGAATTATTTAAAAGATTTGCTCCCAAACTTCCCAGATTATTGTTTATATTGCTATTGATATCATTTAGCATATACAATCCCCCTAGTTATATATTTTAGTATTATTATCATACATTTTGTAGAGGTCGCTTTTTAACTACCCAATGGTGAGTCTTATTAGTCCATGTGGTCTATTTTTATCTAAAATATCTTTTATTAATAATTTGTTACAATAAAGAATTCCATATATTTTTTGCATTTTGATTCAAGAATAATTGTTAACATGTTATATAAAAAATATCTAACATTAAGGCTGGATACCAAGCAAAATGCCTGAGTCAAAGTAAATTATTTCATAATGAATGTTTTTATATAAGTATGAAACATTAAACAATAGAGGTTATATCAAGGGGAAAAATACAATAAGTTAAAGTTAGGTTAAGGCAAGTGTTCAAAAGGGCTATAAAGCCCTTTTTTATTGCGAAATCGAACAAGAGTGAGCAAAGCGAAACTCGTCTCTGTGAGATTTTTGACGTAATGGAAGTTTGCGAAGCTAAACTGTAATGAAGTAAAGAAAACCGAACTGTTCGTATTTCAAGACAGCGGAATCGAACAAGAGTGAGCAAAGCGAATTTTCACAAATGTAAATTTTTATTACAATTTATTACAAGATTAACAACTCCGTTTCTTGAGAGTTTTTATGCTGTTAGATTACTAATCCCAACGGAGCAAAACCATGACAAATAATGTATCAAATGTTTCTTTTCAAAGTATGCACAAAATAGTAAGCGGCCGATCACTATATATCGATAAAAAAGCTCAAGAATTTTTATTAAATTTTTACCAAAATGAGATGAAATTTACTGAAGAACAAATTCAGAAGATAACACACAGACAAAATACCTTAAGCCAACTCGAACCAAATGAAGTAAAATTCATAAAAGACAATTTTCAAACAGGGATTAAAAACGATGATATTGCTCTTTTGAAAAATTCTCAGGGGGATACATTTTTGCTCGATTTAGAAGATGCCTTTATAAGCAAAGCTCTTCGCACTAGAAATACAAAAGAATCTTTAAGTCTTTTTGATATGTGGAAAAATAGTAAAATGAAAAAAGGTTTATCAGGTCGTAATAATAGTCAAAAGATAGAATCATCAATATATTTTGAAGCCTATGCTGCTAAAATCAAAGAAGCTCTGTTAAAAAAAGATGAAAATACCGCATTAAATTATTTAGAAAAAGCTGTGGATAAACGGACAAATAAAGATGATGGAGACTTTCACACTCAATTGTTTTATAATATTCATGAATATTTAGATCAAACAATTGAACAAATAGGTGGTAAATTTAAAAATACAAAACCTTTTTATCGCGTAAAGAGAAATATTAACTAGCAATTAACCTTATCAAAGATTTTTTTCAAATACATTCCTGTAAAAGACTCCGCATTTTCAGAGACTTCTTCGGGAGTGCCTTGAGCTACAATGTATCCGCCGCCTGAACCGCCTTGAGGACCAAGGTCGATGAGGTGGTCAGAGATTTTGATAACATCCATATTATGCTCAATAATAATGATTGTATTGCCTGAATCAGCAAGCTTTTGAAGGATTGCCGTAAGTTTATTCAAATCATGCCAATGCAACCCGACTGAAGGCTCATCAAGCAGGTAAAGCGTCTTTCCTGTTGAACGTTTAAGCAACTCTGTCGCAAGTTTGACCCTTTGAGCTTCACCGCCTGAAAGTGTTGTGGCGCTTTGACCAAGCTTAATGTATTCGAGACCAACGTCATTGAGGGTTTGAAGTTTATTTTTGATTTTAGGAATATTTTCAAAGAACGCCAAAGCTTCTTTAACGGTCATCTCAAGCACATCTGAGATCGATTTGCCTTTGTATTTGACCTGCAGAGTCTCTCTGTTATAGCGTTTCCCGTGGCAGACTTCACAAGGGACATAAACATCAGGTAAGAAATTCATTTCTATTTTGATGATGCCGTCTCCAGAACAGGCTTCGCACCTTCCGCCCTTGACATTAAAGCTGAATCTGCCTGGCTTGTAGCCTCTCAATTTGGCTTCATTGGTCATTGCGAAAATATCTCTTATGTCTGAAAAAACGCCCGTATAAGTTGCAGGGTTACTTCTTGGCGTTCTTCCAATCGGTGATTGGTCGATGTCAATTATTTTGTCAATTTCTTCAAAGCCCTCAATGCTTTCTACACCTTGGGGTTTAGGCGTATTTCCTCTCAATGAATGAATGGCGTATTTATTTAAAAGTTCAAAAATCAAAGTTGATTTTCCTGAACCGCTAACACCTGTGATAGTGACGATTTTACCCATAGGAATTTCAACATCAAGATTTTTGAGGTTATTGAGATGAGCGTTTTTAATTTTGAGCTGCATCCCATTGCCTTCGCGTCTGGTTTTTGGGATTGGGATTTCTTTTTTACCGCTCAAATACTCCCCTGTAAGAGAATTTTTATTGGATTTAATCTCTTCAATTGTGCCTTCAGCAACAATTTCGCCACCAAGTTCGCCTGCTCTCGGCCCAATATCTATAACCCAATCCGCTTTATTGATAGTTTCTTCATCATGCTCAACCACAATCAAGGTATTACCGAGATTGCGAAGCTTTATAAGGGTATTTAGAAGCTGCTGATTATTGACCTGATGAAGCCCGATACTGGGTTCATCTAAAACATAAAGCACTCCTGAAAGTCCTGACCCTATCTGAGTTGCAAGCCTAATTCGCTGTGCTTCTCCACCTGAGAGAGTGTTAGATGAACGAGAAAGTGACAAATAAGCAAGACCTACATCCAGCAAGAATTTGAGTCTTTCTCTAATTTCATTAAGAAGTTTTTGGGCGATTTTCATTTGGTAAGGAGTCAAGGTCAAAAACAGCCCTGAAATAAATTCATATGCCTCATCTATAGGCATTAAGCAAACATCTGAAATGGATTTTTCATTTATCGTCACTGCAAGAGAAAATGGCTTTAGCCTAGCTCCATTACAAGCAGAACACGGGATTGAGCTCATATATTTTTCAACTTCGCCACGAACCATCTCAGACGATGAATAGTCGTATCGCCCCTTTATCATTGCCATTACGCCTTTATAGACAATATTGAAAGTCTTTACTCTTTGAGTTTTAAAATCTCTGTAAGTCAATGGTACTCGCTGAGAGCCTGAGCCATTAAAAATAATATCTTTATGCTCTTTGGATAATTCCTCAAACGGAATTTCCATATCAAAACCATAATGAGATGAAAGTGACCACAAAATATCTGTATAGTAAGAGTTTCCAGTCTTTGCCCAAGGATAAATAGCCCCGTTTTTAAGAGATTTTCGACTGTCAGGCACAATCAAATCGGGGTTGATTTCAAAGTGTGCTCCAAGTCCCGAACAATTCTCGCAAGCCCCGTAAGGGCTGTTAAAACTGAACATTCTGGGTTCAAGTTCATCAAAGCTCAAGTTGCAATTATGACAAGAAAGTTTTTCGGAATAAGTAACTTCTTTGCCGTCAACATCAACTATAACCAAACCATCAGAACGTTTGAGAGCAATTTGGGCACTGTCGGCAATTCTTGATTTAGCACTTTCTTTGACTACAATTCTGTCTACAACTACCGAAACATCATGCTTTTGCGTCTTGGATAGTTTGATTTCGTCCTCATCAAGATTGAATAATTCTTTATCGATTTTGACTCTTATAAATCCTTCTTGGCGAAGTTCCTCAAGAAGCGCAGTAAATTCTCCTTTTTTGCCCCTTACAATGGGAGCTATTATTTGGATTTTTGTGCCTTCGGGAAGTTTCATTATGCTGTCGACAATTTCATCCACAGACTGCGGAGTGATTATATTACCGCACTCAGGGCAATGGGGTGTACCGATTCTTGCAAAAAGAAGCCTCAGGTGGTCATAAATCTCTGTAACCGTTCCAACAGTGGAACGTGGGTTATGACTGGCTGATTTTTGGTCGATAGAAATAGCAGGCGAAAGCCCCTCAATGTGTTCGACATCAGGTTTTTCCAGCTGCCCCAAAAACTGTCTTGCATAAGTATTAAGACTCTCAATGTAGCGCCTTTGACCTTCGGCAAAAATTGTATCAAAAGCCAAAGAGCTTTTACCTGAACCACTTACACCTGTGAAAACCACCAGCTGATTTTTGGGAATTTTGACGTTTATATTTTTAAGATTGTGCTGTTTGGCACCAATTACTTCTATAAAATCCTGCATAATTCATCCTCTATTTTTTTATTATAACTCAAAATTTTAAGTTTTTTTTATCACCTAAGCAATAAAAATATATTCATAATAAAATGTAGTAATGAATAATAAAAAAATAAATTTAAATAATAAATACATTGATAAAATCAAAAAAGTAAACTCACTGTATTTAAATATTTATAAAACAAAACAAATAAATGAAATAACAAGAGAAATAATATCAAAGAATGAAAAACTTAACATTCCTCACGTTTTTTATTGGTGGCTAAAACAAAATTATGAATATAGTCTAGTATTGCAGGTTATAAAATTGATAGACCCAGACAATAGGTCAGTATCTTTATTAACATTAATGAGAAAACTAATAGAGGATAGGCATCTTTCTGAAGACCAATACTATTCACTTTGGAAAAATAAGCTGGGTTTATCAGAGAATGACATAAAAGAAGAATTTAATAGAATTATCAATAAAAATGGGGCTTGTTGTGCTATTGATATGATAACGATGGATATAAAAAATTTACAAGAAAAATGCAAAAAACTAAAAGTCTACAGAAATAAAATATTAGCTCATAATAATAAACAAAGCATAGAATACAAAATAACTTATAATGAAATAGATAAGATAATTGACTTTTTAAAAGAATTAATTGAAAAATACTATTTGCTGTTAACAGCAAATAGTCTATCATTTGATGATTTAACTGATTTTGACCTTGTAAATTTTGATTCAATATTCAAATTCTCTTGGATAGAAAATGTTTCAAAAATAAACGAAGACTAAAAAAGTTATAACTTTTGAAACTCACTATATAAAAGAAAAAGACCGAAAAAATCGGCCTTTTTAAAAACTCCATGATAAAATACTTCCATGGAAGAAAAACACTACACATACCTGCTTTTGACCAAGAATAACAAGCTTTATTGCGGCTATACAAACGACATCGAAAAGCGTTTTCAAAGCCATTTATCGGGCAAAGCCTCAAAATTCACCAGAGCAAATAAACCTGAAAAAATGGTCTACGCAAAAGTTTTTGCTACAAAATCAGAAGCAATGAAAGAAGAATGCAGGATAAAAAAACTTCCGCGAAAACAAAAAGAGGAGCTTATAAATGAAAATAATTGTTAACGGAAATGAAATGGAATTTCAAGAAAATATTAGCGTTCAAGGAATGCTTGATGTGATGAATAACCAAAATAAAATGATTGTCATTGAAAAAAATCTTGAAATTATTTCAAAAGAAAATTTTGCCCAAACAATTTTAAAAGACGGCGATAATATTGAAATCATTAGCTTTGTAGGTGGCGGTTAACATTTTGTTTTTTGAAATCAATCAAATGTACTAGCCAAAAACATAATGTTAGTTGTATAATCGTTTTTGTCGAAATAGAATTAGCAGCGATTTAATGTTAAAGGAAGAATTTTGGAAATAACTTTCGGAGAACACTGGATAGCACACTTTGGACCACTGCAAGTCCATATGGATACTATAATCACAGCTTGGCTTGGAATGGCAATCGTAATTATCTTGTCGTTTTTAGCCACAAGACATTTGACTAGAGTTCCTAATCTATTTCAATCTTTTGCAGAAATAGTAGTCGATTTTGTTGAAAATCTAACTGTCGGACAAGTCGGACCCGAAGGACGTGGACACGTTGTTCTGGTCGGATCTTTATTTCTGTTTGTTTTAGCATCAAACCTAATTGGGCAATTGCCATGGAAGCTTTATCATCTAAAACAAGGTGAATTTGCTTCTCCGACAAATGATATCAACGTTACAGCCGCTTTGGCAGTAATTGTTCTTATATATTATATAGGAGCAGGAATTTATAAAAAGGGCTTAATAGGCTACTTAAAACACTACTTCCAGCCTATTTGGTTTATGGCACCAATCAACTTACTGGAAGATGTTACAAGACCTTTCTCATTGGCTCTCAGGCTTTTTGCCAACATATTAGCCGGTGAAATTATAATTATGGTACTAATAGCACTATTGCCGATAGGCTTGCCTATCCCTGTAATGTTATTCGAACTGTTCGTTGCTTTCATTCAAGCGTTCATTTTCGCAATATTGAGTGCATCATACATTGGTGCGGCAACATCCGATAGTCATTAATTAGTTTAGTTATAGGAGGACTTCCAATGGAACCACAATCAGCAGCGTTATTAGCAATGGGTATAGCAGTAGGCTTAGGTGTAATCGGACCTGGTCTAGGTATGGGCGCAGCAGTTTCTGCAGCAATTGATGCTACAGCTCGTCAACCTGAAGCTGAAGGCAAAATCAGAACATTAATGTTCATTGGTCTTGCGTTTATTGAAGCTTTGGCTCTATATGCACTTGTAATTGCATTTATCTTGATGGGTAAAGCAGGCTAAATTTAAATTTATAGGAAAAAATCATGTTATTACAAATTGACGGTACTTTTATTGTTATAGGCGTTAGTTTCCTTGTGTTTATGTTCATAATGCAAGTGATTTTTTACGGACCTATGTTCAAAATCAAAAAACAAAGACAAGATTATATTGAAGAAAATGAAAGACACGCTAAAGTGATGGCTGAAGCGGCTGACAATTTTATTCAAACGCAAGAGAATGAACTGAAAGAAACAAGACTTCAATCAAAAGAAATTTTGTCTCAAGCCGTTCAGGGCGCAAACTTGTCCAAAGAACAAACAATAAAAAAAGCTAATGGCAAGGCTCTTGAAACTTTGGGGAAAGAAAAAGAGCGCATAACAAAAACCAAGCTTGAAACCAAAGAATCTTTGAATAACGAGATTTCTTCTCTGGCGGATGAAATCGTCAGTAAAGTTCTTGATTAGATTATAAAAAACGAAAGTTCATATTATGATTAGACCAATACTTGCAACAGTAGAAAATATGCACGAAGCCACAAATGAAGCTGCACAACATGTAGCCAATCACGGCGCAGAACATATGGGTTTTGTAAGTTATATTTTGCACTCTAATATAATTAATATGGTTTTCGTTTTTTGTTTTCTTGTTTGGGTTTTGAGAAAAGCAGACATTTTAGGCATTTTGAAAAATAGACAAGAAAAAATCAAAGAAACAATCGCAAAAGCAGAAGAAGAAAAAGCTAATGCTCAAAAAAATCTTCAACAAGCAAAAGAAAACGTAAAAGATTTAGAAGATCAGGTCAAAAAAATTCTTGTTGATGCCAAAAATTCTGCTGAATCGCTTTATGAAAAAATCCAAAACGATACGCAGCAAAAAGTTAATGAAATTGAAAAAAACCTTAACCGCATGGTTGAGGTTGAAGAAAAAACTGCCACAGAAGAAGTTATAACTCACCTGTCCAAAGAAGCTTATGAACTTGCTTCAACAAAAATCAAAGCTGCTTTGACAGATGATTTACACCACAAATATATCAACAATTTTATAGATTCCCTTGATGATGAAAAGGTAAAATAAATGAAAGAAGATATCGCTTTTAACAAATTAATAATCGTAGCCAAAAGATACTCAAGTGCTCTTATGAAGCTTGCAAGTAACGATAACGAATTGAATGGGATTTATGAAAACTTGGTTTTGGTCTATGAAACTATTGATGCTTCTTATGAATTAAAAACATTTATTTCTCACCCGTCTTTTTCTAAACCTTCAAAAAAAGCGATTTTGGCTGAAATATTCGGCAACAAAATTTCTAAAGATATTTTAAATTTCTTATATATTTTATTGGATCGAAACAGGATTTTTGCTCTCGGAGCAATTATCAACAGTCTAAAAGATTCAATGAATAAAAAATATAATATTTTGGTAATTAGAGCTATAAGTGCAGTTGAGCTTTCTGATGAAATGAAAGCAAAACTCAAATCAAAACTTGAAGCTATTTATCAAAAGCAAATAAATCTTGCTGCAACAGTTGATGAAAATTTACTTGCCGGTATGGTTCTCAAAATCGGCGACAAAACCATCGACGGAAGCGTAAAATCAAGATTAGACAGTATGAAACGAGCACTAATACAGAGGTAAGAATATGAATGCAATAAGACCTGATGAGATAAGTTCAATTATCAAATCAAAAATCCAAAATTATGACAGCACGGTACAAGTTGCTGATGTCGGTACAGTTCTTGAATTGGGCGATGGTATCGCAAGGATTTACGGACTTCAAAACGTAATGGCGTCTGAATTGATTGAATTCGATGATGGACACGGAACAATGGGTATCACATTGAACCTTGAAGAAGATAACGTCGGTGCGGTAATTTTGGGTGAATATAAATATATTAAAGAAGGTATGAGCGTTAAAACTACAGGCAAAATTGCATCAGTTCCTGTTGGGGATGGGCTTTTAGGACGTATAGTAAACCCTCTTGGTCAAGCTATTGACGGCAAAGGACCAATTGAATCTAACAAAACTCGTCCGATTGAAAGAATTGCACCTGGTATCGTAAAAAGAAAATCTGTACACCAACCACTACAAACTGGTATCACAGCTATTGATGCTTTGACACCGATTGGACGTGGTCAGCGTGAGTTGATTATCGGCGATAGACAAACAGGCAAAACAGCAATCGCAATGGATACAATCATCAACCAAAAAGGCAAAGATGTAATTTGTATTTATGTTGCAATTGGCCAAAAAACAAGTTCTATAGCTCGTATTGCCAAAACTCTCGAAGAATTCGGTTCAATGGATTATACAATTATCGTTGCCGCTTCTGCCAGTGACTCTGCTCCGTTGCAATTCGTTGCACCATTTGCAGGAACTTCAATGGGTGAAGAATTTATGGATGCAGGCAAACACGTTTTGATAATTTATGATGATTTGACTCGTCATGCACAAGCTTATCGTGAAATGTCATTGCTTCTTCGCAGACCACCAGGTCGTGAAGCATACCCTGGAGATGTTTTCTACTTACACTCAAGACTTCTTGAGCGTTCTGCAAAACTCTCAGATGCTATGGGAGCAGGAAGTATTACATCACTTCCTATCATCGAAACCCAAGCCGGTGATGTATCTGCATACATTCCGACAAACGTAATTTCGATTACGGACGGACAAATTTTCTTGGATGCAGACTTATTCAACTCAGGTATCAGACCTGCAATTGATGCCGGTATTTCGGTTTCAAGGGTAGGTGGTGCTGCTCAAACTAAAGCTATCAAAGCAGTAGCAGGAAGCTTGAAACTTGGTCTTGCTCAATACCGTGAACTTGAAGCATTTGCACAATTCGCAAGCGATTTGGACAAAGCAACTCAAGATCAATTGATTCGTGGCGGAAAACTGGTTGAAGTATTGAAACAACCTCAAAATTCACCTTTCTCCGTTGCTCAAATGACAACAATCTTATTCGCAGTAAATAACGGCGTTTTAGATAGTATCGATAATGCCAAAATTACTGATTTCAAAGCTAAATGGCTTGAATATTTCTCATCAAATCTAAAAGATATGGAATCATTCTTAAATTCAGGCGAAAAGCTTGATAAAGACGGTGAAGCCAAACTTTTAGCCGCGATGGAAACATTTAGAGATACGATGTTCTAAAAAAACAACGTAAATAAGGACAGGATAAAATGCCAAACTTAAAAGACATAAAATTACGTATAAAAAGTATTAAAAATACACAAAAAATTACGCAAGCTATGAAAATGGTTGCGGCTGCGAAGGTGAAAAAAGCAGAAAATGCCGTTAAAGCTTCAAGACCTTTCTCCGAAGCAATAAAGTCTGTTTTCAAAAAGGTCTATAATTCTGCCAAATCAACTTCTCAAGACGGCATAAAATCCGAAGTGGCAATTGAAAACTATCCTGTATTGCTTTCCTCTCGTGAAATCAAAACCGTAGGCATCCTTGCCATTACCTCTAATAAAGGTCTTGCGGGGGCATATAACGCCAATATAGTAAGAAAAACAATCGCAAGAGTGAAAGAACTTAAAGAACAAAATCTTGAGGTCAAACTCTTTATAATCGGACAAAAAGGCGTTAACGGACTGAAAGATTTCGTAAGAAAAAATGATATAAATGTAGTGAATACTTATACTAAAATGCCTCAAAATGTCACTGTAGGAGCGACAAATCTTATAATTGAAGAGATAGCTGAACATTTTGTATCAGAAAGCATCGACTCAATTGAAGTTATAACAACAAAGTTCAAATCTATGTTATCTTTTGTGCCTGAAATTATTGGGGTTTTGCCTGTAAAAATTGAAGCTGAGCCTGCAAAAGAAATTTCACAAGAGCTTGGTGATGGGTCTTTGCATCCTGAAATGCTTTTTGAGCCTTCAGCAGAAGATGTTTTGAAAAAAATAGTTCCGCAATATCTCTCAAACAGCGTTTATCAAGCTTGCCTTGAAGCTCAAGCGAGTGAATTGGCTTCCAGAATGACTGCAATGTCAAATGCAACAACAAATGCCGAAGACATGATTCGTATTCTGACAATTGACTATAACAAAGCACGCCAAGGAGCAATCACTCAAGAACTTCTCGAAGTTGTGTCAGGTGCAAACGCTCTGGGCGGATAAAATTATTTTTTAAACAAATAATTTTAAAAAGACTCAAAATTAAATTTTTGAACTTTTTAGACACCTTTTTAATAATAGACAATGCTTTTTTGACCTATTCGTGATTTTTGTAACAATTAGTTTAATTGCGGAAAATAATTTGTTTACAATCTGTATTTGTAGTATCTTATTAACGGATGTTAGTTATAACAAAAAGGTAAGACAAATGGTCAAAAAACTTATTGAAAAAGACACAAGAGTGTTCATGACCGGAAATGAAGTCATTGCTTATGCAGCAATCGCAGCAGGAGCAGAGTTTATGTACGGTTATCCGATTACTCCGCAAAATGAAATTATGCACACTTGGTGCAAATTATTACCAAAAACAGAAGCCGGCTTTTTACAAACAGAAGATGAAATATCAGCCGGTTTTTCTACGATTGGGGGTATTTTAGCCGGCAAAAAAGCTTTCACAGCAACAGCTGGCCCTGGAAACGTAATTATGCAAGATGGTATGAGCATGGCAGAAATGATGAGAATTCCTTTCGTATGTGCAGTAATGCAAAGAGGCGGTCCATCAACTGCTACTGTTATTTATGCTCAACAAGAAACAACTTTAACTTGTTTCGGCGGTAATGGCGAAGGCTTCAGAATAGTTTATTCTACAGCCGGTCACCAAGATTTGTTCGATTACACTATTAAAGCTTTCAACACAGCTTGGAAATACAAATTCCCGACCTTCATTTTGGCCGATGGATATCAAGGCAAAATGAGAGAGCCTGTGACTATGTATGATCCGGCTAGTCGTGGTATCGAAATGATTCCTGCTACACCAACATTAAGAGCGCCTGGCGTTATCGGTGTTGACAGAGAATCTGTTCACATTAGAAATACTTTCAACTTAGAAGAAGAATTGATGGAAGTATTAGATGGCTACAAAGCAGAATTCGATGCAATTACAGAAGAGATCGCTGAGTACGAAGAATACAAAGCTGATGATGCTGAGATTTTAATCATAGCTCATGGTATCGTTGCAAGATCTGCAATGACTGCGATTGATGCTCTTAGAGCTAACGGAATAAAAGCAGGTTTGTACAGACCAATTACAATCAGACCTCTTGCGGTTAAACCTCTAAGAGATGCTGTAGCAAGAGCTAAACAAGTATTGTTCACAGAATCAGCTGACGGACAACTTGCGAGAATGGTTCTTGAAAAATTGTATGGTTTGACTACTCCATATTCAACTCTATTCAAAATGGGCGTTGGCGTAACAGGCAACGATCTAATTGAAAAAGTTGAATCTATGGTTAAAGAACCTGCTACTGTCTAAAACTAGATTAAAATCAATTTATTATAAAAGGAGAAAAAAATGTCAGAAGTATTAACACTTCAACCAATCCTACCGAAAGCACAAGATGCTTCCGCCGGTGCATCAAAATTTTGCCCTGGCTGCGGACACGGTATGGTATTGAAGACTTTAGCTTTTGCTATTGATGATTTAAACATACATGAAAAAACAGTCTTTGGTTGTGACATCGGTTGCAGCTTATTGGCTTGGAACTATATGGATTTGGATACAGTTCAATGTCACCACGGGCGTACAACTCCTGTTATTTATGGTGTAACAAGAGCTGTCCCGGATACAATCGGTATTGCCTATATGGGCGATGGCGGTGGCTTGGCGATAGGTGCTCAGCACTTAGTAAATGCAGCTGTTCGTAACGAAAAAATGCTAGTTGTATTGGTAAACAATACTAACTACGGTATGACAGGCGGCCAAATGGCTCCTACAACATTGCCCGGTCAAAAAACAGAAACAACTCCATACGGACGTGACCCTGAAGTTACAGGGAAACCAGCGAAAGGTGCTGAGATGGTTAATGCTATCGTTGACACCGAAAAAGCTTATGTTTCAAGAGCTACAGTTTCTAATTTAAGAAACCTTAGAAAAACTTTCAAAAAAGCTCTTGAAGCCGTAGACAAAGGGAACTTTGCTTTTGTTGAAGTTCTGTCAATTTGTCCTCTAAACTGGAGAACAAATAACGTAGATACTTGGGACAGGCTAAAAACTATGGAAGAATTCTTCCCAGTTCAAGAATTCAATGTTCCTGCATACTTACAGGAGGTTAAATAATGGCTAGATCAAGAATCGTACTCGCCGGTGAAGGCGGACATGGTGTACAAAGCGTAGCGAAAATTCTTGTAGAAGCTGCTTATGAAGCCGGCAAAGAAGTTCTTTATATCCCGAACTTCGGCGTTGAGCAACGTGGTGGTGTTAGTATCGCTTTTTGTCAGATTTCTGATGAGAAAATTGGCGAACCAAGATTTTCAAAAGGCGACATCATCGTTATGTTATCCGATAGAGCAATCGAAAGATGTTCTGTTTACGTTGATGAAAATTCAACAGTAATATACGATACATCAATTTGTCATAATGTTCCTAAATACAAAGCAAAACAAGTTATCGGTATTGATGCAAATAAAATCGCTAACGATGAACTTTCTTCCCGTGTATTCAACATAATTATTTTGGGCATTATCCTAAAAGCAACAAATGTTGTTCCTATGGAAAATGTTAAAGGTGCTATGGAATGTGCTCTTGGCAAGAAATTCGATGCTAAACCAGAGTTGAGAGAACTGAATTACAAAGCTCTTGAGCGTGGTATGCAGTTGCTTGAAACTTCTGCAGTATAGCGAAATTTGACAAGAGTGAGCGAAGCGAAACTCGTCCTTGCAAAGCTCACGGTGTAGCGAAAGTTTCTAAAAGAAACTGAAGCGAAATGAAGTGAGATGAGCTGTCAATATTTCAAGACGCGAAATTTGATAAAAGGCAAAATGACATAAAAGGAGAAAAATAATGACATTACAAAATAAAGGTATAAAAGTAGAAGTTGCTAAAGGTAAAGCTGATTGGTATATGTATACTGAGCTTTGCAAAGGATGCGGCTTATGCTTAGTAAAATGCCCTATCAACATAAAAGAAGGTGGAAACACTTGTTTGAACTGGTCTAAAGAAGTTGGTATCTATATGACACCTGCTGTTGAGCCTGCTTCAGACAAATGTATCGCTTGCGGAACTTGCGCAATGCTTTGCCCTGATAGTGCCATCAGGATTGAAAGAAAATAATTTAATTCATTCTGAAAAAACTTTTAAAACCCTGTACTTTTTGAGTATGGGGTTTTAATTTTCACTGCAAAATGTTTTCTATATGCAAAATCTCAAGCTTCGGCTTAAACGTAATTGCCACAGCATCCATACGATAATTTTTCATCTTAGGTTTTTTTTCAGAGATATAAAAACTTATCGCCTTATGCATTTTTTGCAATTTTGTCTGAGTAATTGACTCCAGAGGATGCCCGTAATCATTGGTACTTCGCGCCTTAACTTCGACAAACACAAGTGTATCCTTATGTTTGGCAATTATATCAATTTCACCATATCTTGAGGCATAATAATTGGTCTCCAAAATTTCAAATCCTTTGTCGATAAGAAACTTGGCAGCGATGTCTTCGCCTCGTTTGCCTTTAATTTTGTTGGTATTCATACTATAATGATATAAAATTCTAGTAAATATAGCAATCAAGAGGTGCAAAAATGATTATAGTAATGGAGCCTAGAGCTACACAAGAGCAAATCGACAGAGTCGTAAAAGCAATGGAAAGCAAAGGGTTTCGCATAATCCTAAACCAGGGCGATGTAATGACAGTTATTGCTGCAATCGGTGATAGGAGGCTATTTCAACCACAATCAGTAGCATCTTTTGAAGGCGTAAGAGAAGTAAAACTTATCCAAGAACCTTTCAAACTTGCAAGCAGAGAAAGCCAAAACGAAGATACTGTAATCGAATTTGAAAATGGAGTCAAAATCGGAGGAATCGAAAAACCTGTAATCATGGCAGGGCCTTGCAGTGTGGAAGAAAATCTTGAAGGACTCCTTGAAATTGCTCACAGCGTAAAAGCTTCCGGGGCTCAAATCCTTCGAGGTGGTGCTTTCAAACCAAGAACTTCTCCGTATGAATTTCAAGGTCTTGAAGAATTAGGACTGAAATATTTGGCGCAAGCCCGCAAAGAAACAGGTCTTTTAATCGTAACTGAAGTTATGGACACAAACACAGTAGATTTAGTCACAAGTTATGCTGATATTTTGCAAGTCGGTGCAAGAAATATGCAAAATTTTAAACTCTTAAAAGCCCTCGGTGAGTGCGGCAAACCTGTAATGCTAAAGCGTGGAGCAGCCGCCACAATAAGAGAATTTTTGCTTGCAGCCGAACATATTATGTACAACGGCAACCCAAATGTAATTTTGTGCGAAAGAGGTGTCAAAGGCATTGACTCACAATACTCTCGCAACACGCTTGATATAGCTTCAATTCCGATAATCAAAAAATACTCCCATCTGCCAATAATCGTTGACCCATCTCATGGAACAGGTCGCAGATACTTGATAGAACCAATGAGCAAAGCTTCTTTAGTCGCAGGAGCACACGGTATAATGGTCGAAGTGCATAATGACCCTGACAATGCAATGTGTGATGGCGCTCAAAGTCTTACGCTCACTATGTTTGACGATATGATGAAAAATATAAATCAACTTATCGGAAGAATTAATTACGATAATAATAAGGCTTAAAAATGAAAAAAATAGCAATTATAGGACTTGGACTAATCGGAACATCACTACTCAAAGCCCTTCAAAATAAAGGCTATGAGCTTTATGGTATTTCCAAAAATCCTGAAACTATCAAAAAAGCTATCGAACAAAAACTTGTAATCGAGGCCTCTATTAATTTTGACCTTATCAAAAATATGGATGTGATTTTTATTGCTACACCTATGGGCACAGTAATTGATACTATAGAAAAAATCAAAAATATCTCAAAAAAAGATGCTATTATAGCTGATTTGGCGAGTGTAAAAGGTTTTATTCTTGATTATGTCAATAATCTTGATACAAAATTGAATTTTATAGGACTTCATCCTATGGCAGGTAACGAAAATAAAGGTTTTGACTCTGCTGAAGACGCCCTTTTTCAAGGTGCAAAATGGGCAATCATTCCATCTGATTTTGCACAAATAGAAAGTACAGAATTTATTGTAAATTTGATAAAAAATATCGGCTCAAAACCCATTTTTACAGATGCAAAAAACCACGACCAAGCAGTTGCGATGGTTAGCCATATGCCAATGATTTTGGCTCAGACATTGTTCAAAACAGCTGATGATGACCTCAGTAAAAAGCTTGCAGCTAGTGGATTTCGTGATATGACAAGACTTGCAATGTCAAACTCTCAAATGGCAAAAGATATGCTGAAATTTAACAAAGAAAATATCAAAGAAAGCCTCTCCAAACTAAAAACACACCTGAATGAACTTCTCGAAAATTATGAAAATGAAAATCTTGATGAAATCATAAATCAAAGAAAAAATATGTATTCTGAAGAAGGAAAAAACAATTTTTAATATTTTGAAAACCTCTTCACTTGCTTAAATAGTTTGTATATTCTAAAATAAAAGTATAGTAAATTTTCAGGTCTAAATTATGTTAGAAATAGATTTATCCAAAAATCCTATCGTTAAAGTTAGAGTTCAAGTACTCGATGAAGAACACGAATTTGAAACAAGAGTTTTGAAGCACGAAAAAGATCGCGTATTTTTGGAAATTAAAAATCCTAAAAGAGAATACTTGTATGTTCTGAAAGAAGGCCTTGATACAGAAATTACAATTTGTTCATCAAATCGAATTGTAAAAATGAATTCTCTAATCATAGACATCAATAAAGACTGTATCTGCGTAGAATTAAATCAAGAATATGATGTCATCCAAAGAAGACGCTACGTCAGAACAAAAGCTTCATATTTTGTCGAACTAAAATCTGATGATATGATGTTTAAAGCTCAAACAATTAATCTGGGCGGCGGCGGTGTCTGTTTTATAGGGAATCATTGCTTTTCAATAGGGCAAACTTACAAATTCAAACTTCTATTACCGGGACATGACGATATAATCGGAGATGGTGTCATTATTAACAAAATTGAAATGCAAGATGAAACCTTGATTATGTTCAATTTTTCAAATATAGAAAAAGAAACCAGAAATAAAATAATTAGATTTTGTTTTGAAAAGGAATTTAATGCATAAATGTTAACAAAACAGTTTAAAAGCAAGCTTGAAAAAATGGAAAAAAAAGGTGACTACAAAATGGCTGTTGCTCTCTGTAACTCAGAATTGCAACAAAACCCTTCCAATGCAGACCTTTACGTCAAGCTTGGTGACTTGTATTTTGATTGGCATCAAGATATTTATAGCCCAAAACAATTTATTGATGAAGCTATTACCGAATATCAAAGAGCGCTTGAAGTTTCTTTAAATTCTGCCGAAATTCATTACAAAATCGGGTATGCTTTTTACCTTAAAGGCGACCTTGAAAAAGCCATAAACCACTTGAATATTGCTCTTGAGTATGATGGCAAATTCTACGATGCATATTTTATGATGGCTCGCACAATGACCAAAAAAGACAAATTTCAAGAAACCTATGCGTATGCCAAAAAAGCTGTAAAATATGGAGGCTTGAGAGCCTCTCGCGCTCATTTCTTAATGCACAGCTTACTCAAAATAAAAGCTGATAACAGTATCTTAGACAAATTCGGCTCTTTTTATCACTTGATATGCTCAGCTATCAAATTGCCTTTTGAAAAAGAGGCTCAAAAAGAATTTTTGCAAAAATTAAACTATTTGAAATTTCTGCCTATAATTTTTAAAGGATTTTATCTTGTTCATACAAGACAATTTTATGAAGCAGTAGAACTTTACACAGAAGCTATTGAAATTGCACCGGGATTTGTACCGTTATATGCGCTTTTGGGCGATGCCTACAAAAGTATGTTTCAATACGAAGACGCTATAAACGAATTTCGTATGGTCTTATGGCATGACCCACTAAACATCCTTGCTTATAGAGCTTTGTGCCATATTTATGAAGAATTGGGCGATTATGACAATGCAATCGTGATGTATGAAAAACTTATTGAACTTAATCCTAACAACCCAATATATCACAGCAACTTAGCAAATATTTATTATATGAGCGGCAATATAAAAGAAGCTGTAACTTGCTACTACAATGCAATAATGCTCAATCCGAGCCAGGGCTGGACAAGTATAATTGCTCAAACTCTAGGGTATGTTTTTCAAGAGAGCGAAAAAAACTACGACGCGGCAATTTCCTCTTACCAAAATGCATTGCACTTGACTCCAAAAGATGTCGATATTTATATCAATTTGGGCAGTGTTTTCTATGACAAAGGCGACTTCCAAAGTGCTTTGGCAATCTACAATCTTGCACTTGAGATTGCACCGACTGACCCTCGTATTCATTGTAATTTGGGATATTTGTATTGGGGCAAAGGCGACAATGACAATGCAATCAAAGAATATAAATTAGCCACAAAATATGACCCTAGTTATGATATAGCATTCAACAATGTTGGCGTAATTTATCTTGATGACTCAGGCCTTGTCAAAGAAGCTATGGAAATGTTTGATTTGGCCGCACAATGCAATCCTAATTATGCTCTTGCTTACTACAACAAAGCCCGTGCAACAATAATTACAGGCGATAAAATTGAAGCTGCAAGACTGTTTCAAATAGCAATGGATTTGAATATCATTACAAAAGAAATAGATCCTCAAGAAATTCAAGATAAAATAGACGAACTATTTAACTAAAATCAATAATCGGGGAGCAAAATTTTGGCAATAATTTCATCAGATGAGAAATCTCCTAAAAGAGAATCTGATCCAAGAAAAAATATAGAAACAAAAAAAACAAATCTTGACAGTTTTGAAAATAATCTTCGCCCGAATACTTTTAATGATTATGTAGGGCAAAAACACATAAAGCAAAACATCAAAATCACAATAGGAGCCGCCAAAAAACGCGGTGAAACTTTAGACCATATTCTTTTGTATGGACCTCCGGGACTGGGGAAAACCACCCTTGCAAGTATCATAGCAAAGGAATTCGGCTCCGCTATAAAAATCACATCTGCCCCTGCTCTTGAACGCCCTAGAGATATCATCGGAATTTTGATGTCGCTAAAAGAAGGCGAAATTCTTTTTATCGATGAAATTCACCGCCTCAATAAAATTGCAGAAGAAATTCTCTATCCTGCAATGGAAGATTTTTATATAGATATGATGACAGGCAAAACCCAAGCTGCAAAAACACTTCGGGTCCCTATGAAAAAATTCACCCTGATTGGTGCAACAACCAAAGCCGGCTCACTCTCAAGTCCTCTTAGAGACAGATTCGGTATAATTCATCGATTAGAATTTTATACATCCGATGAACTTATTGAAGTCATTAAAAGAACTTCAAAAGTTTTGGACACAAAAATCACCGACGAAGGAGCAACAGAAATTGCACTTCGTTCTCGCGGAACACCACGTATTGCAAATCGTTTAGTCAAAAGAGTCAGAGATTTTGCGGCCGTAAAAAATGCTGAAGCTATAACTATCGAAATCGCAAGAGAAGCACTTGATATGTTAAAAATTGACCGATTGGGGTTAGATACGACTGATATTGCATTGCTACAATTAATGATACAAAAGTATAATGGTGGCCCCGTTGGAATTGAAACTTTATCCGCAGCTCTTGGTGAAGATGCTGTCACGATAGAAGAAGTTTATGAACCCTTTTTGTTACAGGCAGGAATTTTGCAAAGAACACCACGAGGACGAAAAGTTTCTCCGGCAGGTTACAAACACCTTGGATACAAAATGCCTTCTGAGCAAATTGGACTTTTTTATGATGAATAAAATCTTTTTTTTAATTATTATTCTATTTTTAAATCTCAATTTTAGCTTCGCACAAGACTTGCCAAGGCAAACGGAATACCTCGAAAAAGGTATGGTTACTGAGATTGTGCAAGAAAAACACGATATCGAATTAGAAAAACTTTTTATGTCTAATCAAATTGTTCAAACACTAAAAATCAGGATTTTAACAGGCGAACTCCAAAATAAAGAATTAAATATCGAAAACTACCTAACCAGCAATCCTGCTTTTGATATCAATCTCAAAAAAGGCGACAGGGTTCTGCTTGAAATGGACAATCCTGAAGACACAAAAAATATCAATATAACCTCAAAAGACAATTCTCCTATGATACTTATACTGTTTGGGCTTTTTGCCCTTTCCCTAATGCTTATATCCGGCTACAAAGGGATGAAAGCTTTGCTTTCGATAATTTTCACAATATGTTTAATATTTTTTGCTTTAATACCACTCCTATTGAACGGCTTTTCACCCATTCCTTCAACGCTCGCAATAGCAGCACTTTCAACTATTTTCACCGTTTTTATTCTTTGCGGAATAAATATAAAAAGCCTGTGTGCAGCCTTAGGAACCATTCTTAGCTTGACTTTGGCAGGAATTATATCTGCCACAATAATCCATATCTCCTCTTTGAACGGGATAAGTTCTCAAGAAAGTCTAGCTCTTTGGGATCAATATCCTGACCTTAATTTTAAAGGAATTCTGACTTCAGCGTTAATACTGGGGGCTCTTGGGGCTGTCATGAGCATAGCTATGTCAATAGCAAACTGCATAAGTGAAGTCAAAAAATCCAGAGACGATTATGGCTTCAGAGAACTTTTTGAGTCAGGATTGAATGTCGGAAAAGATATAATAGGACCAATGACAAACACCCTTATTTTTGCCTATTTGGCAAGCGGTTTTCCTCTTTTACTTTTGTCATTTGATATTCCTTTTATAAAATTTATCAACTTCCAATCTACCATAACAGAGATTTTGGCAGCACTAATCGGAAGTATTGCAATAATTTATTGCGTTCCTATCACAGCAGCTATTTGCGCTTATTTAACCTGCAAATTAACCGATTCAAAAAATTCTCAAAATAACAATTTAAACTAAAATTAGATATAAAATTTTTATAAAGAGAAGAAAAAAACGCCTGAAAATATAGTATTATGATTTTCTAAAGACTTAGAAGAGGTATCCCATGAGCAGCAATAAAAATAGGATTTACTTTGTCGATGTGACAAATAGAGATGGCGTGCAAACATCGCGCCTCGGCTTGGCAAAATTGCAAAAAACTATCATAAACCTTATGCTGGATGATTTGGGTGTAACCCAATCAGAATTTGGTTTTCCAACCACAAGACACGAAACCAATTACCTCAATGCCAACCTCGAACTTGTCGATAGGGGTGTTATCACAAAAACAAAACTCTCCGGATGGATGAGAGGTATTTTGCCTGATGTTGTAGATTCATTCCAAAATGTTCCCAGGCTTCAATTTGTCAACTTGTCAGTATCAACTTCTGAACAAATGATCCAAGGCAAATTCAATGGACGAAAAACCAGAAAAGACATAATAAACTCTACAAAAGAAGCTGTTTCCTGCGCCTGTAATTATGGGATTCAAGTCGTAGGTGTCAACGCAGAAGACGCTTCAAGGACTGAGCTAGACTACCTTATAGAATTTGCCAACCACGCTAAATCCAGCGGTGCAAAGCGTTTCAGATATTGTGATACCTTGGGATACGATGACCCTCAAACAGCTTATCATCGTATTTTTGAAATTGCAAAAGAAACTCAAATGGATATAGAACTGCACTTCCATAATGATATAGGAATGGCTGTAGGAAACTCTTTACTTGGAGCCAAAGCAGCTATAGATGCAGGAGTTAATGCCTATATAAATACAGCTGTCAATGGTATGGGTGAACGTGCCGGAAACGCAGATTTGATTTCTTGCCTGCTTGCACTCCTGAAATCGAGCGGTTTTAGCGGAAAATATGAAATTGACCCGCAAATTGACCTTTCAAAAGCTTGGAAATTGGCAAAATATACAGCTTATGCTTTCAATTTGCCAATCCCGATAAATCAACCTGCCGTAGGCGATAATGCATTTGCCCACGAATCAGGAATTCATGCAGATGGGGCACTCAAGGACAGACGCAACTATGAGCTTTATGACTACGAAGAACTTGGTCGCGGAGAACCTGAAATTGTTGAAACAGGAAGAATGATTACCACAGGAGAATACGGCGGTATCAAAGGGTTTCGTGATGTTTATGAAAAACTAGAACTCGAATTTCATGATGAAGATGAAGCGAGAAATATTCTTGAACTTGCCCGCTATGCCAATGTTCACACACAAAAACCGCTTACGCAAAGTGAATTAAAATTCATTTATTACTACCCTGATATCGCTGCCAAAATTATGACAGTAGCACCATACTACATCCCGACAGGCGCTTTACAGTCACGTTTGGACAAAAATGAATTAACAATGCCATATTCGATTGTGTAAGGAGCAAAAAATGGGACAAACAATAGCTGAAAAAATAATTTCTGAACACACAGGTCGAGAAGTAAAAGTCGGTGAACTTGTAATTGCAAAAGTTGATGTATCCGCAGTTCAAGACGGCACAGGTCCTTTGACCATTCAAGAATTCAAAAAAATCGGTAAAACCAAACTTGCCAATCCTGAGCGAACAATACTTTTCATCGACCATGCAGCGCCAAGCCCGAGAAAAGAACTTTCAAATTCACATATGGTTTTGAGGGAATTTTCAAAAGAATACGGAGCGGCACTATCCGATGTAGGAGAAGGCGTTTGCCACCAAAGACTAATTGAAACTTACGTCAATCCTGGTGAAATCCTTGTCGGCGCAGACTCACACACTTGCACATCAGGTGCTTTGGGTGCTTTTGCTACAGGAATGGGTTCAACAGACATTGCAGTCGCTATGGCTCTTGGGAAAACTTGGCTAAAAGTCCCGCCAACTTTCAAAATTGTCGTAGAAGGCGAATTTTCAAAAGGAGTCTATCCAAAAGACTTGATTTTGCACCTTATTGGACTTATTGGGGCCGATGGAGCGACTTATAAAGCTTTGGAATTCTCAGGTTCTACCATCGAAAAAATGGAAATGTCTGACAGGTTTACCCTAGCAAATATGGCTGTTGAAGCAGGCGCAAAAGTCGGGCTATTCGTAACTGATGAAAAAACCAAAGCATATTTAAAAGAACGCGGACGCGAGGGGGAATTCAAAAAAATCTCCGCAGATGATGATGCAGTCTACGAAAAAATAATTGAGATAGACGTATCAAAGCTTGCCCCTACTGTGTCTTGCCCTCATACCGTGGACAATACAAAAACAGTCGACAAGCTATCTGATGTGAAAGTTCATCAGGTTTTTATAGGCACCTGTACAAATGGACGTATCGAAGATTTGAGAATTGCAGCGAATATTTTGAAAGGGGGAAAAGTCCACAAAGACACTCGCCTATTGATTTCCCCAGCATCAAAAGATGTATTTGTTCAGGCACTTGATGAAGAACTTATCAAAATCTTTGTTGAATCTGGTGCTTCGATTATAACTTCTGGCTGTGGCCCTTGTGTAGGAGTACACGGCGGGGTTTTGGGTGACGGAGAAGTTTGTCTCGCAACACAAAACAGGAATTTTCAAGGTAGAATGGGCAATACAAAAGGGTTTATTTATCTTGCATCGCCTGCTGTCGCAGCCTACAGCGCAATAAAAGGGCATATCGCAGACCCAAGGGAGGTATTTTAATGCTTAAAGGAAAAGCTTTTAAATTCGGGGATGACTTATCAACAGACCATATAGCCCCAGGAAGGTTGTTCCACTTGCGTTCTGACTTACCTGAATTTGCCAAACACGTCCTTGAAGATGCCGATGCTAATTTTGCTTCATCTATGCAAAAAAATGATTTTGTCGTTGCAGGAAACAACTTTGGGCTAGGTTCATCAAGAGAACACGCACCGCAAATCATCAAAATTGCAGGAGTAGGAGCGGTTCTTGCAAAAAGTTTTGCGAGAATTTTTTATCGAAACGCAATAAATATAGGGCTTTTGCTGATTGAATGCAATACTGACGGCATCGAAGCAGGCGATGAATTGGCTATTGATATCAAACAAGGCTTTGTAAAAAATCTGACAAAAGCCACGCAAATTGAAATTGCGCCACTTCCAGATGTAATGATAAAACTTCTCAACGAAGGCGGACTCATCGAACACATCAAAAAACACGGCGATTTTGATTTAGTCTAAAGGAGCAAATTATGCACAATATAACTTTAATACCGGGTGATGGAATCGGGCCTGAAATTACTGATTCTGTCGTAAAAATAATTGAATCATCAGGGCTAAAAATCAACTGGGACATTCAAAATGCTGGAGCTGACGTTATCGAAATTGAAGGCAACGCGCTTCCTCAAAGAGTTGTAGATTCCATTAAAAAAAACAAAGTTGCTCTAAAAGCACCTATCACAACGCCCATCGCCAAAGGGTTCAGAAGTGTCAATGTAGCATTGAGAAAAGAACTCGACTTGTATGCAAACCTTCGCCCTTGCAAGAATTTGCCGGGAATCAAAACACGATTTGAAAATGTGGATTTGATAATCGTAAGAGAAAATACCGAAGACCTATATGCCGGAATCGAAAGGCAAATCGATGAAAATACCGCCGAATCAGTCAAAATAATTACAAAAAAAGCCTCTATTCAAATTGCTGAATTTGCTTTCGATTATGCCCGAAAATTCAACCGCAAAAAAGTTACGGCAGTCACTAAAGCCAATATTTGCAAGCTTACCGACGGATTATTTTTGAACTGCGCCAGAGAAGTCGCAAAAAAATATCCTGAAATTAAATATGATGAAATCCTTGTTGACAATCTTTGCATGCAGCTTGTACAAAACCCCGAAAAATTCGATGTTCTATTACTTCCAAACCTTTATGGGGATATAGTTTCAGACCTTGGAGCAGGATTGATAGGCGGACTTGGCGTAGCTCAAGGGGCAAATATCGGACTTGATTATGCTGTTTTTGAACCTGTACACGGCTCGGCTCCTGATATTAAAGGGCAAAACAAAGCAAATCCAACCGCTCTCTTGCTTTCAGCAATCGAAATGCTAAAATTTATCAATGAGCTAGGCTATGCGGAAAAAATAAATTCCGCCCTAATGAAAACACTCTATGAAGGGAAAGTTTTGACCTCAGACCTTGGCGGAAGTGCCACAACATCAGAATTTACAGATGAAATAATTAGAAATCTAGCCTAATCCAAATTTCTATTAAACATCCAATAAGCACAATACAAAGTGATTACGGCTGTTATGCCAACAGGAATTAAATTTGTAAAAACCACATCTGAGTGCATATTTTTAAAAAATAATCCTTTGACAATCACCATATAAAACCTTATCGGATTGAAAAATGTCAGCTTCTGAAAAAATATCGGCATATTTTCAATAGGCGAAATATAGCCTGACATAAGCATCGCAGGCATTTGAAACATAAAAGTACCCAAAATTGCCTGCTGTTGAGTTTTGCATATCGAAGAAATAAACAGCCCAATCCCAACAATAGCAAGCAGAAACACCGTTGTGCTAACATAAAAAAGCCAAATAGAACCCGAATAAGGAATTTTGAAGATAAAAACAGCGAAAAGCCCCATCATTGTTGAAATAATCGTTGCTATCACAAGTGGCGGAAACGTTTTACCTATAAGAATTTCAAAAGGTCTGAGCGGAGAAACAATAAGCTGGTCAAAAGTCCCTATTTCTCGCTCACGAGCCACAGAAAGAGACGTCAAAAGTATCCCTATAACCATTGCCAAAGTTGCAACAAGCGACACGACCGTATAATTAAAATAAGTCAGATTCGTATTGTACCAATTTCTGCTTTGAACCTGAACCCTCGGCAAATCATTATATTTCGGCTCAAAAATATCTTTTTCGTATTGAGCAATTATTTTGGAAGTATAACCGCTCAAAATCTGTGATACATTGGTCTGACGCCCATCGAAAATCATCTGAACTCTCGCTTGCTTTCGTCCTTTAAGATTTTTGGAGAAATCATTATTTATCTCCATTCCCATCATAACTTTTTGTGATTCAATCATCCTTGTGAACTGTTTTTCATTCTCGACATAATAAATTTTGCGAAACCAAATCGAATGAACAAATCTATCCGACAACTCTCGAGACTCAACAGTATTGTCCTTATCAAGGATTACCATATCTATATTTTGAACCTCCATCGTAGCAGCATAAGCAAAAACACACAACTGAACTAAAGGCGGTAAAAAAATCAGGGCGCGGCTTTTAGGGTCTCTCCAAATGGAATGAAATTCTTTAATAATAAGTGCAAAAATCCTATTCCACATATCAATCTAACCTCTCAGCCGTAAATCTGTAAATTAAAATATAAAATACAGCACTCATTAAAATCATAAAAATACTGTTTGGAATAAAAATATCCCAAATATTGCCGGCCATAAAAAGATTTTGGGAACACCCGACAAAATACTTTGCAGAAATGAAATCGGACAAAAATTGTATAGGCTTTGGCATAGAACTAATCGGGTAAACAAGCCCAGAGAGCATCAAAGCTGGCAAAAAGCCCGAAATAAGTGCAGCTTGCGACGCTACAAACTGATTTTTGGCTAGAGTCGAAATCAAAAGCCCCTGACCTATCAAAGTCAGAAGAAAAAAGGTTGAAACCATTGCAAAAACCAGATAAGAACCCCTGAACGGAACTTGAAATAATACCACGCAACAAAAAACACAAAATGCCATCGAAGCCATTCCAAGACAAAAATACGGGATGTACTTCCCCAGCAAAATATCGGTTTTTGTAACCTTAGTCGTTATCAAAGACTCCATAGTGCCTCTCTCCCACTCACGAGAAACCACCAAAGCCGTCAAAAGTATTCCGACAAGAGTCATAATTATGGACAAAGCCCCCGGCAAAATAAACCAATGGCTATTGAGCTCCTCATTGTACCAAAACCTAGACACAACTTGTACCATAGGTCTTTTCACTCTCCAATATTTATATTCATTATTAAGCCATTTTTGTATAATCGCAGCCGCATAATTCGCAACAAAATTGGCGGTATTTGTCTCTGAACCATCGGTTATCACTTGAATTTGTGCCGCCTCATGTTTCATTATTTGGGTAGAAAAATTATTTGGAATAATAATCATCCCTCTAATCACGCCTTTTTCCATATCTTTTTCCATTCCCTGACGACTTTCATAATTTCTAAGCCTGATATATTCAGTATTTTCAAATGAAGAAATCAAACTGCTGATTTTTGCCCGATTATCCTCAACTTTCAAACCAACCGAGACTGTATTTGTATCCAAATTCAATGCAAATTGATACACGCAAAGCAAAATAAACGGCAAAATAAATGCAATAAGCATCGTACTCGGGTCTCTAATCATTTGATAAAACTCTTTGGTAATAAGAGCGCTGAGGATTTTCATTGCATCAATCCCTCCACTCTTTCTCGGTCAAATTTTTCAATCAAAGCAACAAAAGCTTGCTCCATTGTGCTGTCTTTTGAAACTTTGCTCTTAAGCTCGCTTGGGGTGCCTGTTTCTATGGCTTCGCCTCTATAAAAAAGACTTATGCGGTCGCAATATTCAGCCTCATCCATAAAATGCGTTGTAACCATTACAGTAACACCTTTTTCGACCAACGAGTTAATATGGTTCCAAAAATCACGCCTCGTCAAAGGGTCAACTCCTGATGTCGGCTCATCCAAAAATAAAATCGACGGATTATGCATCAGAGCGCAAGTTAATGCCAATCTTTGCTTGAAACCAAGCGGCAATTCTTCTGCATTTTTACCTAAATAATTTTGAAAATTGAAAATATTAATCATTTGATCAATTTTATCCTTTTGCACAGCCCCACTAAGCCCATAAACACCTGAAAAAAACCTCAAATTCTGCATAACGCTAAGTCCACCGAAAAGCGAAAATTTTTGTGCCATATACCCTAGATACGAACGTGCCTTTGACAAATCTGACTGAATATCCATACCCATAATTTGAGCCCTACCGGAAGTCGGTGTAATAAGCCCGCAAAGCATCTTAAAAGAAGTGGATTTACCTGCACCGTTTGGACCTAAAAGCCCAAAAATCTCCCCTCTTTTCACCTTAAAAGTATTGTCTTTAACAGCATAAAAATCGCCGTATTTTTTCACCAAAGACTTTGCCTCGATGACGTATTCAAGGTTATAATTTTTGAGTTCAAGATTTTTGCTCAACTCTGATTCACCCTTGGGGCAACCGCCAAGCATATCAATAACTGCGTCTTCAAATCTCGGCTCCGTAGGTGTCAAAATCAAATCATCAAAGCTTTTTATGCCTTTATCCAAAACCACTCTGATTTTTTCAGCCTGAATTATGGCATCTGTAATACCTTTTCCTCCTTTTAAAATATTTTTAAGCAAAATTCTGTTTTTGCCTTCCGAATCTTGCGTAACAAAGGTCCTTCCAATCATATTTTGCGTCAAATCATTAGGAGAGCCGCTATAGAGAATTTTTCCCTCATTCAAAAGAATACAGGTATCAAAATGCTCCGCTTCATCCAAATAAGCCGTCGACCAAAGTATCGTCATTCCTTCAGAAGAAAGCTCTTTGACCATTTTTATCAATTCTCGCCTCGAAATCGGGTCAACACCGACAGACGGCTCATCCAAAAGCAAAAATTCAGGATGCCCCAAAAGAGCACAAGCCAAGCCCAACTTCTGTTTCATTCCTCCTGACAAATCCCCCGCAAGTCGATTCTGAAATTCATTCAAAGCTGTAAAATCAAGTAAGGTTTTAAAACTCGATTTTTTATCTTCCTCGCTAAGCCCCTTAAAATCTGCATAAAGAACCAGATTTTCGATAACCGAAAGATCTTCGTAAAGCCCGAATTTTTGAGGCATATAGCCGATATTTTGATTTATTTTGTTCTTTTCTGTAGTCGGACTTAGCCCCAAAGTCGTAATAGAACCGCTCGTGGGCAGTAAAAGTCCTATAATACTTCGAATAAGAGTCGTCTTGCCTGAGCCGTCAGGTCCAATAAGTCCTATAATATTTCCTCGAAAAAGCTCCAAATTCAAATCATTTAAAGCAAAATCAGAGGCATAAAGAAATTTTTTGGACAAATGAGAGATTTCAACAACATTATCTATCTTCATTAACAACCTTTCTGGTTGGCAATTTACTCTTTAAATCAATTTTGATTGTAGTCGGCATTCCTTGCCTCAAATATTCATCCACATCATAAATATAAACCCGAATTCTGTAAACTAAATCCGTCCGTAAAGTCGCAGTTTCAACTTCTTTTGGGGTAAATTCAGCCACAGGCGAAATAAAACCAATCCACCCCACATAAGGATTATTTGGGCGAGAATCGTTATAAACTTTGACTTGCATACCATATTTTACACGCCCTAATTCTTTTTCGGAGATATACGCTCTAACCCAAACAGGCTTAGACTTTGCGACAGAATAAACAACTTGTGTAGGCGAAACTATCGCCCCGGGCTCTTGAATTCTTGTCATCACAACCCCATCGCAAGGGGCATAAATTCTTGTATCCTTAAAATCCGTATTCGCCGATTCTGATTGAGCAACAGCTGCCTCATATTCAGCTCGGGTTTGTTTTTTTTGAGTCAAAATATCATCGCATTGCTGCTTTGAAATTGTGGTGTCAAAGCATAGAGGGTAATTTCGCTGAAAATTAATGTCGGCATTCTTCATAACAATTTCTCTGGCCTTGGCAATTGCCTTAGTTTGATGTAGAGCATCCAAATAAGGTGTATCATCCAAAGCAGCAAGCAAATCACCTTCGTTGATAATGTCACCTTCTTCAAAAAACATTTTTTGGATTCGCCCTGCTACACGAAAACCTAAATCAACCTGACGAATTTCGATATTTCCATACAAAATTAATTCATTTTTGTTACGAAAATACTCTTTAGCAATAGGAATAACCTCTAACGCAACGATGACAAGGATTACAAAAATTATCCACCATTTATATTTTTTGATTCTTTCCTTAATCAAACCTGACCCCCAGCCGCCTTATAAAGCCCTAAATAATTGACTAATCGTGCTGTTTTGCTTTGCACTTGTTGATTTTTGACATAAATCAAATTTTCTTTTTCATTAAGCAGTTCAGGACAAGAAATCACTCCATTTTGATATTTTCTGGATGAACGGGCAAAATTATCCTCTTCCAAAATTAATTTATTTATATTTTCTGCATCAATAGAGTTATCAAATTTTATAGTGCATAAGCTGTCATTGACTTCTTGGACTGCCTTTAGCGAAGTTTGTTTATAAGTTTCAAAAAGTTGGTCATATGAATTTTTCTTTATTCTCAAATTGGCAATTCTACGCCCACCGGCAAATAATGTCTGAGTCAAGCCTGCTGAAAGCAAAGCATAAGTCCCACTCCAACTGAAAAATGGGTCTGTCGTAAAAGTATTGAAGCCCAAATTTCCGTTGATATTAAAAGTAGGCAAAAGCTCTTTACGAGCCACTCTCACATCAATTTGTGAAGCTTGCAGTTGAGCCTCTGACGATAAAACATCAGGTCTTGAGAAAATCACATCTGATGGAATACAATCCGGCACTTCCCCTATAAATTCAATTTCATCCAAATTTGCTCGCTTCAGATTTTGCGAACATTCAGGCGATTCCCCAATCAAAACAGCTAATTCATTAAGCATCACATCTCGTGATTTTATCAAATTGTCCAAATCATTTTTTGAAGTTTTATAATTTCCCTCATAAATATTGACCTGCATAACAGAAGCAAGCCCTTGAGAATACCTGAAAACCATTCGCCTGAGCTGTTCTTTTTTGATTGCCGACAATTCTGATTGAATAGCAATAAGTTTGTCATTTTTGACAATATTCAAATAAACCGTTGCCACATAAGAACAAATGGCGATATAAGCCGCCTTTTCCTGAAATTTTGATGCCTCATGCTGTTTTTTTGCCGATTTGGTTTTATCATTATTTTTGCGAAGCAAATCAGCCTCATATTTGACCGTGAAAGGCAAAACGTAGCCGCTGTCAGAAATATTCAATGACCTATCATTAGAGAAAGGAATTTTAAACGCTGTGAAATTTGACCCCATAGAAAGCTCAGGAAGTTCCTGCCCAAAAGTCATTTTGACAAATTGCCTGTATTCTTCAGTCTTCAAAGTGGCAACTTTCAAATCTTGATTGCTCTCCACAGCCCTCAAAATATAAGATTTCAAAATTGGGTCGTTAAAATTTTCCCACCAATCAATATTTATATAATCAAATTTGTATGAAAAATCAGTTGGTGCGGATTTGTCATTATCAAACCAAAAAGCCAAGCATACAGGGGCATTACAATGATTCAAAATCAATACAATCAAAAATAAAATGAAAATATTTTTTATATTCATAAATTATCTACTTTTACAATTTAAATCTCTATCCAAAGTACAAACGCAATTATATGGCAAGGTATAAGTTTTAAAATTACCCACCTAGAACAAATCATGGTCTAAAAAAATAAGCTAAAATTTGCCATTTAGGTGCTGAAATGCTATCTTTAAATAAGATTTTGGATAAAATAGGATAGCAAAAATGAGATATTTAACATCAGGAGAATCCCATGGGCAATGCCTAAATGCCATAATAGAGGGATTTCCTGCCGGTATCAAAATTAAAACAGATTTCATAAACCAACAGCTTGCAAAAAGACAATCCGGCTATGGTCGTGGTGGGCGTATGAAAATCGAAACTGATACTATAAAAATCTTGTCCGGCGTACGTTTTGGAATCTCTACAGGCGCCCCTATTTGTATTCAAATAGAAAATAAAGATTGGGAAAATTGGACAATTCCAATGTCTACAACACCTATTTCTGAAGAAAATCAGCCGATTGCCGACAGTAAAAAAATCACGGCAATTCGCCCTGGGCATGCTGATTTGGCAGGGGCTACAAAATATAATCATACAGATATAAGAAATGTTTTAGAACGCTCATCAGCCAGAGAAACCACTACCAGAGTGGCTGTAGGGGCTTTTTCAAAAATCCTTTTAGAATATCTCAATATTGAGATTTTTTCTTATGTAATTCAAATCGGAGAGGTCAAAGTACCTGAAATCCCAAATGATTACAACCAAAATTATGACCAAATAAAAGAAAAAGCCGAAATATCTGAACTCAGATGCCCTGATAATGAAACTGAGCAAAAAATGAAAGCTTTAATTGATGAAACAAAAGAAAAAGGCGACTCGCTTGGCGGATATTTTGAGGTAGTAATAAGAAACCTTCCAATCGGATTAGGGTCTTTTGTACATTGGGACAGAAGGCTTGACGGACTTTTAGCACAGGCTGTCATGAGTATTCCTGCCATAAAATCCATAGAAATTGGAGCAGGTGTCAAAGTAGCAGAGCTTTCAGGCTCAAAAATGCACGATGAAATTTTGCCGGGGCTGCAAAGAAAAACGAATAATGCAGGCGGAATAGAAGGCGGTATGTCAAATGGTGAACCGATTATTCTCCGTGCAGCAATGAAAGCAATCCCAACAATGACAACCCCTTTACGTTCTGTTGATTTTTTGACAGGTCAAGAACACTTGGCTCACGTTGAAAGAGCCGATGTATGCGCTGTTCCGGCTTGTGCAATCGTGGCAGAAGCTATGGCTGCAAATGTTTTAGCAGAGCTGATTTTAGAGAAATTCGGCTGTGATTCAATATCAGAAATTGAAAATAATTACAGAAATTATACAGGTCAAAATAAATGAAAAACATTGCCCTGATTGGATTAATGGGTTCAGGAAAAACTACAATCGGTAATTTGCTTGCTCAAAAACTCAATATGGATTTTGTAGATATCGATGCAGAAATTGAAAAAAAAGAAAAAACCACAATCTCTGAAATCTTTGCCCAAAAAGGCGAATCCTTCTTTAGAGAGCTAGAAACCCAAGCACTAAAAGAATTTTCAACAAAACTCAATCAGATAATTTCTACAGGAGGCGGATCCGTTCAAAATTCAGAAAACCTTGAACTTTTGCGAAAAAATTATACGGTAATATACCTTAAAACTCGCCCCGAAGTGCTTTTTAAACGCCTAAAAGATGATGTATCAAGGCCACTCCTGCAGAACCCAGACCCTCTGGCAACTCTCAAAGAATTGCTTAAAAAAAGAGAAGGGAATTATCGAAAAGCTGATATAATTGTATGCACAGATACTAAAAGAACCGATGAAATAGTGAATGAGATTATAAAAAATGTTAAAAGTTGAGCTTAAAAAAACCGTTGATAACTCCTACCCGATTGAAATAGGCAGCCAAATTTTGGGCAAAGCTTCAACTTATATCGAAAAAGCAACCAGAGCAAGAAAGCTTCTCATCATAACAAATGAAACTGTCTACAAACTCTATTACCAAAAGCTTGTAGCGAGTTTAAAACATTTTGAAATTGAAAAAATTATCCTCAAAGATGGCGAAAAACACAAAAATATCGGCTCTTTGCAAAAAATTTGGGACAAAGCCCTCAAATTCAAACTTGAACGAAAAGATGCAATCATCGCACTAGGCGGCGGTGTAATCGGTGATACAGCTGGTTTTGCAGCAGCCACTTATCTTAGAGGGATTGATTTTATTCAAATTCCTACAACTCTTCTAGCTCAGGTGGACTCTTCAATCGGCGGAAAAGTCGCCATAAATCACCCTCTCGGCAAAAACATGCTAGGAGCCTTTTATCAGCCAAAACTTGTCCTCATCGACACATCCACACTCAAAACCCTTCCCGAAAAAGAACTGAAAACAGGCTTAGGCGAAGTTTTAAAATATGCTTTCATCGAAAAAAGCTGCGAACTTGGCGAAAATCTCAATCTTTTTGAATTTTTGAAGGCAAATAAAGCTGCTATCTACAATTTTGACAGTATAATCCTCGAAAAACTCGTAGAATATTGCTGTAAGCTCAAAGCATCAGTTGTGAGCAAAGATGAAAAAGAATCAGGATTGAGAGCAATCTTGAATCTTGGACACACAATCGGCCACGCCATTGAAAAAACAACCGATTACAAAAAATTTACCCACGGTGAGGCTATATCCCTTGGTATGATTGGTGCTTTCAAGCTCGCTCTGGATAAAAATCTCATAGATGCAAACTATATGCAAGAAGCTTTGGAGCTTCTTATTCAATATGAAATAATCCGCAAGCCAGGCATAGACGCAAAAAAAGTAGCCAAAGCCACAGCTTATGACAAAAAAGTAGTCAATTCAAAAGTCAGGTTTATCCTACCTACGGCCCAAGGTGAAGTAGCTATTTTTGATGATATAAAAGAAAAAGAAATCATAAAAGCAGTTGAGTATATCAAAAAAGCTTTTTAATTGTTTCAGTTTGTGAATATTTTTAACGTTTCTGGCAATTCTAATTATTTTTGGCATTTGTTCAATTATAATGAGAATGTTGGTTTAAGATATGCAAATAAATCCGAACTCACCAAATATTCATACTTCCATTTTGTATTTGAATGATTTGCACGCACAGACACCTTATATGCAGCAACTCAAAAGTGAAATGGACACATTTGAGCTGAATACTAAAGACAAAAAAGATGTAGATTCTTTCATTCTTGCAGGCGGAGATAGCTTCATCGGGCACAACAAAGAAAAAAACAAACTCGTATCATCATTTTTAAATATTTCAAAAGTTGAATATTCAGCTATAGGCAATCACGAAGTCGATTCAATCAATACATTAGAGGATAATTTGTGCAATACAAATACCAAGTTTGTCGTATCAAATATGAAAAAATCTGGCAATACCCCCTTTGACAAATACATAGATGAAGGCAAAATCGTAAGCTCAACTATTGCACAAAAAAATGGGCATAAATACGGCTTAATCGGTGCTGCACCATTCAAATTGAACCAATCCAAAAACCTTCATGAGGCTAATTTAGATGTTGAGCAATATGAAAAAACCAAAGAAAATATTCAGCTCGAAGTAAAAAAACTTCAAGAACAAGGCGTGGACAAAATAATCATGCTCTCTCATATCGGCTACGCTATCGACCTTCAGCTTGCAAAAGAAGTCAACGGGATTGATGTAATTGTCGGCGGGCACTCGCATGATTTGGTCAAAGGGACCAAAAACGATAAAAATATAATAACCGCTCCTGATGGGAACCCTGTTGTGATACTTCAAGCAGGACAAAATGGCGAATATATCGGAAAACTGGATATTACTTTTGATGAAACTGGCAAAATAATAGAAGCTACAAACAATGTCAAATCAACCAAAGATTCACCCAAAAATCTTGTTGTAAAATTCTTCCAAGAAAGGATTTTGGGCAAATCAGAACAGCTCGGAACAATAACACGAGTCGATAAAATGGAAGGTGATCCCAAAATATTTGAAAATCCTTATGCGGATTTCTTCGGCGATTCAATGAAAAATGAACTGAATGCCGATATAGCTTTCGTAAATAGCGCAAGCGTTAGAGGCAAGCTGGAAAAAGGCAAACTGACTTCATTTGATATAGATAATTTGGTTCCTTTTGAAAACAATCTCGTTAAAGTAGAGATTTCTGAAAAACAAATCATTAACACACTCAAAGACGGTGCATTATCAGTCAATGATAAAATGCTTAAACCAGGAATCATGCAGGTTTCCGGGCTCAGCTACACTATTGATGAAAAAGGACAAATTAAAAATGTAGCGTTCAAAGACAAAAAAGGCAATTCAATTCCTTTAAACAATGAAAATCCATCCGATGACAAAAAATTTATTGCCATAGCAGATGAATTTTTAATAAATACTTCTGAATACCCGACTTTGAAACAAACGAAAATTCTTGAAAAATATGACTTTGGCAAAGAAAAAGTCGCCAAAGATTATACAAAAAAACTAGACTCGAACAATATTGAAATCAAATTAGACGGCAGAATTCAGAATAAATCACATCTCGAGTAAAACTTTAACCAGATTTTTTGTTGCATCAGGTTTAGCCAATTTGGCAGAATTTTGACTCATTTGTTTAAGTTTTTCTTCATTTTGAATAACGCTCAAAATTATTTCTAAAAGATTTGAAGGCGAACAGTCTTTGTCATCCAAAACTATTGCAGCACATTGCTTTTCCATTGCCTTGGCATTATAAAACTGATGATTGGCCGCTGCATGAGGATACGGAACCAAAATAGCCCCCAAACCACAGTTATTGAGCTCTGACAGGCTTATAGAACCTGAACGCGCGACGACAAAATCACAAGCACTATAAGGAATGCTCATATCATCAAAATAAGGCCTTAAAATATACCCATCTATCCCACCAGGCAAAAGGTCTTGGGCTTCATCAAAGTTTTTTGTACCTGTTTGATGAATAATCTGTAAATTATAATTTCTTGTCAATTCTTCTGACAGGGCTAAAATAGCTCTATTAATGGTTTTAGCGCCCTGAGAACCACCCATAACAAAAAGTGTTTTTTTATTGAAATCTAAGCCCAAACTCCTTATAGCATCCTCTTTTGATAACCCTACATTAAAATTTCTCAAAGGATTGCCGTTAATAATAATTTTTTTTGCTGTAATACGTTTTTTAGCATCTTCAAAAGCCAAAAATACACACTTTGCAAAAGGAGCCATAAACCTTGATACAATACCTGGATAGGCATCAGAATCATGAATATAACAAGGCACACCAAGCAAAACCCCTGCCATCAAGACAGGAAAAGAAACATAACCGCCTGTTCCAATAATAAAACTGGGGCGATATTTTAAAACATAATAAAGTGAAACAAAAACCGAAACGACAAGATTAAATACCCACGAAATAAATTTCAAAGTGAAAGCCCTCGGCATTCCTGACACACAGACGTCTAAAAAATTCATGTCGTACTGCTCGCTCACCCTTTTTTCAAGATTTTTCGAGTTTCCTATATAAAAAATATCTTCTTTCGGAACAAACTTTGAAAGCTCCTCATAGATAGCAATAGCAGGATAAATATGCCCACCTGTTCCGCCACCTGTAATAAAAGAACGTTTTTCAGACATTCGTTTTTATCCTTTTAATTTTTTGCCTCGAAATATTTAACAGAATCCCAAACATACTCATAGTAACGATTGCAGAAGTTCCGCCATAGCTGACTAAAGGTAAAGTAACACCTGTTACAGGTAATATGCCTACTGCAACGCAAATATTCAAAAGTGCTTGAGCCAAAATAACACAAGTTATGCCAAATGCTAGTAATTTCCCAAACTCTTCAGGGCATCGTTTCGAAATCAAAAAACCTCTATGCATAATTCCCAAGAACAATCCAAGCAAAATCAAACAGCCCAAAAAGCCCATTTCTTCTGCAAAAATAGCGAAGATAAAATCAATATGCCCTAGAGGCAGCCACAACAATTTTTGCTTAGAATTACCAAAACCGGTACCCCAGAAACCGCCTGCAGAAATAGCATACCAAGACTGGATAAGATTGTAGCCCTTGTCATACTGATCTGCCCATGGATTCAACCAGCCGTCAATACGTTCCCTCTGGTGAGGCATATTCATAATCGAAAACACCGCCAAAGCTGTAAATCCCATAAAGCCTGTAGATAACAACTGCATTGAAATTCCGCCGATTATACAAGTGGCAAGACAACCCAAAAACACCACAATAGTCGTTCCCAAGTCAGGTTGAAGCATAATCAAAATCAAAATTATCAAAACAGAAAAAACTCTTTTTAAAAAATATTCATCCCAAAGAGTCTTGGAATGAACCAAAGCATCTGCCATAATCGCCACGCAGGTAAATTTGGCAAATTCTGACGGCTGACAAAAGAACAGCCATCTTTTAGAACCGTAAATGGTGCTCCCAAAAAGGTGTGTAGCAATCAAAAGCCCTATTGTACCCATAGTGAGAAGATTTATTTTTTGTTGAAATTTTTTATAATTAAATTTGATGAAATAAACCATGCAAAAAAAGCCTATCGTAAAATTTAAAAGCTGTTTTTTAAAAAAATACAAATGATCATTAAAATCTTGAATTCCATGAGAAATACTTGAAGAAAAAACTGCCATAAGACCAACCATAGCAAGGCAAGCAATGATAATCAAAAGCGGAATATCAGGAGGTGAAATAATTGTAGCGACTCTCTCTTGATGATTATTTGGTCTATTGTAATTTTTCTCGTACATAATCCTTAAAAACTTTCCCTCTTTCTTCAAAACTCTTGAACATATCAAAACTCGCACAAGCAGGTGCTAAAAGCACATTTTCGACATCTTTTTTTGAGGCAATATCAATAGCTTCTGTAAAACTCTGAGCGTTTTCGATATTTTTGTAGCCCGCTTTTTTAAAAGCTGCCTCAAACCTGTCCGTGGCTTCACCTAATAATATAACATAATCAACGCCGCCTTGGGCAACCTTTACAAAATCCTCTAAAGGAGTCATTTTGTCGCGTCCGCCTACAATTAAAGCAACGCTTTTGCCGGCAAAAGCTTCGATGGATTTAATTGCTGCATCTGTGTTTGTGGCTTTTGAATCATTGTAATATTTTTTGCCTTCAACCTCGCAAACAAATTCTAATCTGTGCTCAGGCGGTTCAAAATTCTTCAAAGTTTCGACAATTGCTTCATTTGAAATATCAATAATTTTGGCAACAGAAACAGCACACATAATATTTTCAAGATTGTGGACTCCAATCAAGCTCACTTCTGAAACATCAATGATATCTTGAATTTCACCTTCTTCATTTTTAAATTTTAAAATATTATCTTGAATATAAACGCAATTTTTTTCATCTTCTTTGCCGAAAGTAAATACATTTTCTTCACATTCATCCTTTATTGCAATAACTTTAGGGTCATTAGCATTCAAAACCGCACACTCGGCAGCATTTACGCCTGTAAACAACTGCTTTTTGGCTTCAAAATAAGCCTCTTCAGAGCCATGCCAATCCACATGATCAGGAGAATAATTGATGAAGCACGCAATCTCAGGAGTGAAGTACTGACTGGTTTCTATCTGATAAGAGCTAATCTCAAGCGTAAAATAATCAAGCTCTTCCTTTAGCAAATCGCAAGGCGGAAGTCCAATATTTCCGCAAGCTTCGGTTTTTTTGCCGCCTTTTTGAATAATTTCAGCCAAAAGCTTTGTTGTCGTGGTCTTTCCATTTGTTCCCGTAATTGCCAAAAATGGAGTTTTTGTAAACAAATACGCAATGTCAATTTCGCTTAAAACAGGAATTGCTTTAACTTTTGCAAGATTAAAAACCTCTGATTTAGGCGGAATACCCGGACTTGTCACGATAAAATCGCTGCTGATGATGGTTTCTTTTTTATGTTCACCCATCTCGACTTCGACGCCAAGTTCATAAAGCTCACTTAAAATCGCATCATCTTCTTGAGTTTGTTCTCGTTTTTCACTAATTTTGCTAACAGCTCCAACCGAAGACAGGTGCTTCGCTGCAGCTATTCCGCTTTTTGAAAGACCTAAAATACATATTTTTTTATTCGAAAAATCCACAGGCAACTCCCAAAACACTCAAGAAAGCAAAAAATCCGCCAACCATCCAAAAAGTTTTTACCACTTTGATTTCATTCCATCCAAGAAGTTCAAAATGATGATGAAGAGGCGCCATTTTGAAAACTCTTTTGCCCGTCAATTTAAAGCTAACAACTTGTATAATTACAGATAAGGTTTCAATTATAAAAACTATCGCTAACGGAATAAGTAAAGCTTCAAACTTGCCCAAAACTCCTAGAGTCCCTAGCAATCCACCCAAAGCCAAACTTCCTGTATCACCCATGAAAACTTGTGCAGGATTATAATTATAATAAAGAAAACCACCGCAAGCGCTTGCTACAGCTGCAGAAATTACAGATAACTCAATCTGCCCCATCATCGCAAAAATCACAGCACAACCAAGAAACGAAAATACGCTCAAACCTGATGCCAAGCCATCTAAGCCGTCAGTCAAATTCACAGCATTTGATGAACCGACAATAATAAAAATTGCAATAAAAGCATACCAAAAGCCAAAATCATGACCCAAAATGGCAGTTTCACCGCCTTGAACCATATATGCAGCAGGGATTGCAGCAACTATAATCTGCAAAAGCATCTTTCCTCTAGGAGTTAATCCTTTGTTTTGTTGCTGTTTATTTTTTTTATAATCATCAATAAAACCTATCGCAGCATATAAAATAAAAACAATTATAGCCACAAGCGAGTCTAGGCTGACTTTTTGCATCATAACAAAAGCTAAAATCATCGCCAGAACTGCACAATCAACGATTACAAGCCCACCCATAGTAGGTGTGCCGGCTTTTTTGGAATGATTTTCAGGTGCTTTTTCATATATATATTGACCTGCAAAATACTTCTTTAAGAGGTCTATATAAGGTTTTCCCAAAATCAACGTCAACAATAACGCTATCAAACCTGCAACATAAATAATTGTCATGCAATTTGCCCTTTCAATTCATCAACAATATCTTCAAATTTCATTGAACGCGAAGCTTTTAATAGCAAAACCATTTTTTTATCAATAGTTTTTAGATATTCAACAACTTCTTTTGTATCCTTAAATATTTTTGCATCTTGTATTTGAGATGACTTGGCTATATTTTCTGCCAAAGAACCAACTGTCATAAGCGTTTTAACTTTTTTATCTTTCAAAAACTTACCGATTTGTTTGTGATAATATACTTCTTTTTCGCCAAGCTCTCCCATATCACCCAAGACAAGTGAAACTTCGCCATAGGCATCTAAAGCCGCTTGAATAGATGCTTTCATCGATTCAGGATTAGCATTGTAATAGTCCTTTAGTAATATAAAATTTCCTATTTCCACCACTCCGCCACGATTTTCCACAGGAGAATAATCTTCCAAAGCCTTTACTATCAATGCTTTCGGTACGCCGAGTTTTTGCCCGACTTTAATCGCACATAAAGCATTCAAAATATTATAATCGCCCAAAAGATTTAATTTATAATTATATTTTTTATAATCGAAACTCACTCCTTGAGTCGTTTTTTGGATATTTTTCAAATTTTTGTCTTCCAAAGAATAATAAATTTGATTTTTGGCTTCAACATTTTTTTTGACCAATTCTTCATCACAAGAAAACAAAACACCTTCAGGATGCAGATATTTGGTTATTTCGCATTTTGCTTTTGCAATATTTTCTTGCGATCCGAGCCTACCTACATGAGCAAGTCCTATATTCGTAATGATTGCCACATCAGGCTTTGCGTACTTCGACAAAAGTTCGATTTCGCCCAAGCCCCGCATACCCATTTCAACAACCAAAATCTCTGTTTTTTCAGGCATTTCAAACATTGTCTGCGCAAGACCGATTTCATTATTGAAATTCAACTTGGTTTTATGAACTTTATATTTTTGCTCCAAAACAGCTGATAACATATCTTTAACAGTAGTTTTGCCACTGCTTCCTGTTATAGCAATAACAATCGGGCTAACTCTGTCTTTATAATTGGCTGCCAGAGCCAAATATGCCTCCTTAGTATCCTTGACCTCAAGGGCAAATTTTGCATTTGGCAAAGTTTTCAATCTTTTTATTTCAGAACTTTCAATAAAAAATCCTCTTCCTGATTTTTTTATCGCATCTTCTATAAAATTATGCCCGTCAAAATTCTCCCCTCTAATAGGGATATATATCTGCTCAGGAGAGATGTTTCTGGTATCTGTTGAAAAACTGAACATCCCTGATGGATTATTCGAATACAAAACCTTTGCACCAGTGATTTTTACAATCTCATCCAGTGAAAACTTCATTATAACCTCTTTCATAAAAACTGATTGGCAAATCTTATTTCGCTTCTAGCAAACTATCTATGATTCACCCATCACAATGAGCTATTTTTGAGCCTCGCTCATACTTAAAATTTTACTTCAAAGTTAATGCTTATGTAAATTTAATAAGTATTAATAATAAGTTATTTTAATAAATCGGATTTAATGCTTTAATATCTTTATGGTTAATATTCTTATAATTCCAATAGACAATCGCCCTGTATGCTACGATTTGCCTGTTCAAATCGCAAATATCTGCAGCGATGCAAACGTTTTTATCCCCCCAAAAGAATACTTGGGCGGACTCACAAATTATGCGAATTATGACGGAATATTACATTGGGTAAAAAAAACAACGGCAAAAAACCAAATCGATTATGCGATTTTGGCTCTCGACACAATAGCATACGGAGGACTTGTTGCATCAAGAAGAATTGAAATTTCACAAACTGAACTCCAATCAAAAGTAGAATATTTCATCTCCGAAATCAAAAAATCAAACGCCAAAATCCTTGCGACAAGCAGTATTATGCGAATTTCGAACAATAATGTTAATGAAGAAGAAAAATCATATTGGGATACTTACGGCGAAAAAATCTTCAAATACTCATTCGAATTTCACAAAAACGGCATTGAGCCAGAACATGAAATCCCGCCTGAAATCCTTGAAGATTACCTGTCTACAAGAAAAAGAAACTACGAAACAAATTTATTTTTTCTGTCTTTGCTTGAAAAAAATCTGTTCGATTTTTTGGTGATTTCCCAAGATGATACGGCTCAATTTGGTCTTAATGTTAAGGAAGGACAGGAGCTTGCTCAAATAATCGAAAAGGGAAATCTTTCTGCCACAATCAAAACAGGTGCCGATGAAATCCCCCTTACTCTTTTGGCTAGAGCTTTTTGCGATTTTTATAAAGAAAAAATAAAAATCACGCCTATATATTCAATTCCCGAATCAAAAAATATTATTTCTCGATATGAAGATGTCACTATCGAAAATTCTTTCTTGGGGCAAATATCTATTTGCGAAGCTAAAGCTACTCTCAATGGGGATTTTAGCCTATACATAAATACCCCTGCGCAAATTCAAGATGACCTTGCGATGCAAATTTTTAAGGATACTGAAGGGGTTGAATTCAAAGAACCAAAAGAGTTTTACGCCATAGCAGATATAAAATTGGCAAACGGCTCGGATAATACTTTAATTAAAAAACTGCTTGAATCTAAATGTGATGACAAACTCCTTGGTTACGCAGGATGGAATACCACCGCAAATACCCTCGGGTGCGTACTTTCAACGAGTATCGTTAGCTACATTGCCAAGAAAAATAATACTTTTAATAAAGAAAGCTTCAAAAGAGCCATTGCCACAAGGCTTTTAGATGAATGGGCATATCAAGCAAATTTGCGTCAAGAAATCCGAAAAAACCCAGAATTCGACATAGAGCAAGGATTCATCGAATATATTCAAAAAGTACAAGCGCTTTTAGACCTTGAAATTAACGGCGTTTCCTTTTATTTCCCGTGGGACAGAACATTTGAAGTTGGAATTTGTTTAGAATAAAATAGTCTCAACAGTTTTCTTAAGGAGCAGATATGTATTTATTTTATAATTTGTTTTTGGCAATTGCGCTAATTTTGCTTTGGCCTATAGTGCTTATAGCATTTGTAGTTCAGCCAAAATTCCGTGCGGGATTTTGGGAGAAAATCGGATTTTATTCAATAAATCTACCAAAACGCCAAACCATATGGCTTCATGCCGTATCTGTCGGCGAAGTCAACGCTGTTGAAAGTTTAGTCAAAAAACTAAAGGAAGAATTTCCGACAAAAAATATTATTCTTTCAACCGTAACCCGCACAGGACAAGAAGTTGCAAATAACAAACTCAAAGAATATACGGATAAAATAATTTATTTCCCTTATGATTTTTATTTAAGTATTATACTTGCCCTAAAAGCAATTAGACCAAATCTGGTTATAATTGCCGAAACAGAAATCTGGCCGAATTTTTCCAACGAACTTAAAAAAAAGAAAATACCTCTTATGATAGTCAACGGAAGGATTTCGCCAAATTCTTATGAAGGATACAAAAATTTCTCTTTCTTCTTCAAAAGAATTTTGAAAAACTATACCTCAATTCTTATGCAAACAAATTGTGACAAAAAACGAATTTTAGATATCGGTGCAAACCCTGAAATTACAGAAACCATGGGGAATTTGAAATTCAATGCCACAAATCTTCTTAATGCCGATGATGCCAAAAACCTTGCATATTCATTCAAATTAAATCAAGGAAAAGTCATAGTAGCAGGAAGCACGCATAATGGTGAAGACGAAATAATTTTGGGCGTTTATGAACAGCTAAAAGACGAATTTGCTGACCTAAAGCTTATTATAGCCCCACGTCATCCTGAAAGATACCCTCAAGTGCTTGAACTGATTGACCAAACAGGCTACAGCTGGGGTCTTCGCAGCAAAGGAGATGGCTTTGACCAAAATGACATAATCATGTTAGATACAATGGGTGAACTCTCAAAAATGTATTCTATATGCCATTTCGCATTTATAGGTGGTAGTTTTTCAGGAACAGGCGGGCACAATCCCCTTGAGGCAACAATCTATAACAAACCAACTCTTAGCGGCGATATAGTTTTCAATTTTAAAGATATTTATGAAATTTTAAACGATGAAAAAGCTACAATTCTTGTTAAAAATGAAAAAGAATTGCTTGAAAATGCACAAAAACTTCTTAAAGACACTGATTTTTATAATGGCATGGCAATGGCTTGCCAAAATGTTTTTGAACAAAACTCAGGCGCTTTGGATTATGCAATGGCAAAAATTAAGAAGCTGTCTGAAAAATAAAAAATAAATTTAAGTATTTTTCAGAAACGCTTCTATCGGCTAGTATCAAAACGTCGAAAACTAATCGTTTACCCCGTTTTTCACTTTTGTAAGGTCGGCATCGAAAAAGCCTCAAAATTAAAATTTTGGACTTTTCCGACACCTTCTAAACAACTTTTAAATTAATTTCCAGCAAATCGGCCTCGTGCAAATCAGTATAAAGTTTTTTGCCTACAGATACAAATTCTTCAGGATTTTTGCTGGTATAAAAATCTATTTTACCGCCTTTTTGTCGATTTAGAAGTTCTGCATTTTTCAAAAGTTCCAAAGCTTCCTTGGCAAGATATTCGGCAGGATTTATCAAAATATCATCATTCTTAGCCAAATCAATTATCAAATCGCCCAAAAAAGGATAATGTGTACAGCCAAGGACAATTTTTTCGACATTTTCCGCCATTAAAGGTTCTATATAAGTTTTGACAAGTTCTTTGGCTTCTTTGGTTGCAATTTTTTCTTCTTCAACAATCTCAACAAGTCCAGGGCAAGCCATTTGATAGATATTTTTATCAGGAGAATATTTCAAAATCGAATTTTTGTAAGCATTAGATTTAATAGTCGCAGAAGTGGCTATTATACCAATATTTGAGATGTTTTTATCTTTCAAAAACTTTGCCGTAGGCTCAATAAGACCCAATATCGGGAAATCATATTCCTCTTTAATCACGCCCAAAGTAACAGCAGAGCTGGTGTTACAAGCCATAAGAACCATTTTTACATCTTGTGATTTAAAATAATTTAAAATATTTCGAGAAAACGAAATCAGCTCCTCTGAAGTTTTTTCGCCGTAAGGAACATTGGCACTATCGCCAAAATAAATAAGATTTTCGTTAGGCAAAAGTTTTTTCAACTCGCCCAAAACACTCAATCCGCCTACTCCTGAATCAAAAATCCCTATCGGTTTGCTACTTTGCATTTGCTTTGCCTTTTATTTCATTTTCATAATTCATCGCAAGATACAACAAAATCCCATTTCCTACTGATTTGACGGTTGCATATTTGCGTTGTAATTTCATCATATCACAACGCTCCTTGCAATTGGAAATAAAACCTACTTCAACAAGCACAGCAGGCATTACGGTATGATTGATGACATAAAATTGTGATTGAAAAGTCCCTCTGTCAAAACCTTCGACCCCTAATGAAAGATTATTGTGTACTATCTTCGCCAAATCACGACTATTTGGCTTGTACCAATGAGTTTCGACTCCTGAAACATCGGCATTTTTAGTCGCATTAACATGCACGCTAATAAAAGCCTCGGGCTGAGCCGAATTTGCTTTTTCAACCCTCTCCTCAAGAGTAACTTTAGCATCTGAATCTCTAGTCGTAACAACATTTACGCCCTTTGACTCAAGATATTTTTGAAGTTCTTTGACAAGCTCAAGAGTGATATCTTTTTCATAAAAACCTTCTCTGGAAGCACCGACATCAGGACCACCATGCCCCGCATCCAGCATAACTGTCGAACCTGACTTTATGACAATATCTCTGGACTGATACATTTGATCTTTTATAACAAGCATAAGCTCACAACCGTCTTCAGAAAGCTGTGTTGATACCAGCGAAGAACTTTTTATTGGGATTTTCCATAAGGTACCTTTTGCATTATTGTTTAATGGGGCAATAATAGCTGTTTTGAACTGTTTTGTCGGTAAAATATCTTTCAAGAAAATATCTGTGCAATTCAAATTATAAAAATTCAAAACAACTTCTTCTCGATTTTTCATTATACTATGCGCAATAGGGGCTTTTGCCCTTATAATTACTTTTGTAACTTGTTTACCCTGCTGAATTGCCTCAAATTTTTCGAGGGTGGTCTCTTTGATGTTTGGGAAATCAAGAGGGTTAAGATTTTTTGTTTTTTGAAGCAAAACTGTCATCAAATCAGGAGCAATAATTGCATTGTAATCCTTTGCCTCTTTAGCTTCTACAACAACTCGAACCGTATTATTTGACGGTATGCCAAATCTTACTTTATCAGTAGCAGACAATTGCAACATTGCAGGAACAATGCCTCCTTGAAAAGCGCTATTAGGTAAATCTATAACAAATCGCCCAGGATTATACATAAAAACAGGCGAATTGACTCCTGCCGAGCCTAATCCTTGTAATTTTATCCCCGAGGAAAAAGCTTCTATATTAAATACATTGTATTTAGCAGGCAAATCAACGGTTTTAATACTATGCCATACGGCTCCTGTTGATGAAATTTGAGAATTTTTGGATACAATAGGAACTTTTGCTACAGCAGGCATTACGGCTTTTTTCTTATCTATATCATTACTCAAAATTACATTCAAATTCTCGTAATAGCAGAAATAATCAATATCTTTAGCCTTGGGTTCTTTATCTGCATAAACCAAATCTCTATAGTCACTCTCTTTATTTTGGGGAATATCGAAAACAATAAAATTTTTGATATTATTAATACGAATCAATTCCAAACCCTCTGCATCGCCTGTAAAAACCACACGAACCACATTAGGATTTTTTGAAAATTGGGCAATTTTCACGCTGCCGATATTTGAATTTGGCGTTTCTATCATTGCTTTTACATTAGCCAGAACAGCATTATCAATGTCAAAAACAACCCGTTTGGGATTAGCAAGAACCAGTTTTTTGATATGCAAATTTTGGGCAGGCTCTTTTGTGGACAAAATAAACATTTTCTGAGAGCTGTCCATGCTGGAATCAACAATAGTTGTAGCAAAAGCCGAGACTGTTGCTGTGAAAAATAAAATTATAGAAAATAAAAAAGCTGCGCCCTTCAAAAAAGCCTCCTCTTCACTTCAGAAAATTATATCAATAATTATTTCTTTTGAACATCGACCCATGGGTTTAAATATCATCCTCCACCTGAAAATATATTTGCATAATAACCTTTATAAAGGTAAAATTATTCTGCGGAGGCTTGGAAAACATGGAAGAAAAAAGACGCTGGTACGACCAATACGAAAAAACGAATAAAATTTTAGAGATTCTAAAAGAATATTCGGAAGAAGAAATAGACATGGTGATGGAAGAAGTCCTGCAAGCTGCAATGACTGTAAAAAGAACCCGCAGCGAAACAGAGCTTATAAGCCTTGGGATTGAAAAAATCAAAGGCGTAATGCACTCTGAGAATAAACGCCGCTGGTATGACAAAAATCGCACATTGTACATGGTCATGAACTCCGTTACGGCGATGAAAGAAGATGACTTCGAAAATATTATGGATGCTTTATATGGATCTTTGGCTCAATTAGATTAATCCAACAATTTGACCCAAGGGTTTATTTGACATAAAATTTTATTATATTTAGTTTGTTTATATGGAAAAGATGAGGACAGAAAAATGACATCAAAAAAATTCCTTTTCACTTCAGAATCAGTAACTGAAGGGCATCCTGATAAAGTTTGCGATCAAATTTCTGATGCAATATTAGATGCTTTCTTGATGAAAGACCCTAAAGCAAGAGTTGCGGCAGAAACTTCTATTACAACAGGTATGGTACTTGTAGCAGGTGAAATTACATCGGATTGCTACGTTGATATCGCATCTGTAGTAAGAAATACAGTAAAAGAAATCGGATATACAAAATCAAAAGGCGGCGGCTTTGACTATAGAAGTTGTGCCGTATTAACAAGTATAGATGAGCAATCTGTTGATATAGCAGGTGGTGTAAATGTAGCTCTTGAAGCTAGAGAAATTAATCATGAAGCTGATACAGGCGCAGGCGATCAGGGCATTATGTTCGGTTTTGCTTGTAATGAAACACCTGAACTTATGCCTCTACCTATAAGTTTATCTCACAAACTTGCTTATCGCTTGGCAGAAGTCAGAAAACAAAGACTTGTCGACTATCTTCGCCCAGACGGAAAAACACAAGTAACTGTTGAATATATAGATAATAAACCATCAAGAATTGATGCGATTGTTATCTCAACTCAACATGACCCTGAAATCAACGGTACTGAGGATAATGATCAAATTCAAGCAATCATCAGAGAAGATATGATTAGACTTGTCGTCGGACCTGTATTTGCAAATTATTCAATCAAACCCGATGAAAATACAAAATACTTCATCAACCCATCAGGTCGTTTCGTAGTTGGCGGACCTCAAGGTGATGCAGGACTAACAGGAAGAAAAATCATCGTAGACACTTATGGCGGTTATTCTCGTCACGGTGGCGGTGCTTTTTCAGGAAAAGATCCTACAAAAGTTGACCGTTCAGCAGCTTATGCAGCAAGATATGTTGCCAAAAATATTGTAGCAGCGGGATTGGCTGACAAATGTGAACTTCAAATAGGTTATGCAATAGGTGTTGCGACTCCAATGTCTATAATGGTAGACACATTTGGAACAGGTAAAATTTCTGACGATGAAATTTCAGAATTGATCTTAAAAAACTTTGATTTAAGACCGGCTGCAATCATCCGGACATTCGACCTTACAGGACTGCCTTTAAGAAATAGAGGCAACTTCTACAGACTGCTTGCTTCATACGGTCATATGGGAAGAACTGATCTTGATGTTCCTTGGGAGCAAACAGACAAAGCTGCAACTCTAAGAGAACAAGCTTGCCTTTCTGCTAACGCACAATAAAATCGAATATCATATAAAAAAAGACTCCTTAAAATGGGGTCTTTTTTATGCTACTTTAGTTGGAACTTTTCGAAATTCTCTTGACCTTAATACCCCTAAGGGTATATTTTAAAGTTATAAAATAAAAATATAGGAGATTTTAATTATGGTATCAGGATTAAATTATTTACAAAATGACCTTGCAAAATACGGTATAAGCGCAACAGGCAATATCCAAAGTGACTTAGCTGCACTAAAAGCAGCAAAACAAGCAAAAGGTGAAAGCACTTCTGAGATAGATACTTTTACAAATATGATAGCCCGCCTTCAAAAAAATGGTAAATTACCGCCTATGCAAAGTGTGCAAGATGGCATGCAAACTCCTCCTTGGGAGTCTATGATGCAGTCTTTAGGCTTACAACTTCAAGGTTCTAGAGAAGCTGATTTCGCAGCAATACAATCTAAAATAACTCAACTTGAATCAGCTACTGACTTAACATCAGAGCAAAAAGCAAACTTAGCAACTCTAAAAACACAATTTGAACAAATGAAAAAAATAGCAAAACAACATCATCATGACCATAAAAGCAAAAAAGTCGGAAAAGAAGGTCAAAAACCTCAAGGTCCTCCTCCGGAAGCACCATGGTTCACTATGATGAAAACTTTGGGAATTCAGCCTCAAGGTTCGCCTAAAGCTGATTTTACTGCAATACAAAACAAAATAAATCAAATGAAATCAACAACTTTGCCTGCAGATCAAAAAGCTAACTTGGAATCTCTGCAAGCTCAACTTGAACAATATGAACTTCAAGTAAAATAAATAAATCTATTTATAAAAAAACAGTTCTGATGTTTCAGAGCTGTTTTTTTTGGGCATATAATACCTAACGCTATTAATTGGTTGAAAATGAAAGGAATTCGCATGATAAACGGAATAAAATCCGGGCAAAATGACGACTGGCTGAGAAAAAAACTTCTTGAAAGACAATCCCAAAAAGCACAAGTAAATCAAAATATAAAACCTCAAGAACAAATTCAAGACGCAAATAAAGCTTCTACAGCAATGCCTCCTCCAAAGGCGGACTTGCCATGGGGCAATTTTATGAACTCTTTGGGTCTAAACCCTCAAGGTTCTAAAGAAGCTGATTTGTCAGCCATTGGCGAAAAAATAACACAAATGAAAATTCAAGCTAAAGAACCTACCCAAAAAGCTGAGATTAATAGCCTTGAACAACAATACAACGGGTACAAAATGATTGCTGCCAATATGCAGCCTCCAGCTCAGCCGCCGCAAAATCAAACTGCCTCAGCTGCGCCTGAACAAATGACGGGTGCTACGCAATTGGGTGAGTATAACAAAGCTTTTATCAAAAAAAGACAACCTGAATAAGGTTATTCATAATATAATTCGAAATTTTGCTCAGTCTTGATGCAAGTTTTGCCGCCTTTGACAAAATAGCACAATAACAAAGGTGTCCCAAATAGAGGAACGCTCAAACCTGCATAATAAAGCGGCTTGGCCCATTTACCTCTGTTAGCGCCTTGTTTTCTGACTGTGCCGACCAACTCAACTGAGTTGCCTGTGGCATCTTTTGTCGAAAACCTTCCGACCTCTATCTCATCAGGGTCTCCATAACGGTCTGCCTTAGAAATCAGCTCTATAAAAGCATTAACAGGCGTATCTTTTTTTATAAAAATTACTCCGTTTTTATAAACATCTTTTACAACTTTAAAATCAAGATTTTGCCCAATTTTTAAGCTATTTTTTGTTGTAATTACATTAGTAGAACATACAAAAACTTTCACAATCTCGGCATTTTCGTCTATAAGTTTGTAATGCACGGCAGATTTCGTGCAAGATTGAATTTTTGAATCATTTTTAACAACTTCATCTTCCAGCAAAACTTTTTTGTATACAGGTATTTCCAGCTTTTTATCTTTAAAATCAGATACAGCTTCATCTTCAATGATTTCTTTTTTAAAAACAGGTTTTGATAAATTTTGTCCCTGAAATGCTTTTGCTGCAAAATCGTCTTCAATAATTTGCGACACAGCAAAATTGCATTGAATAAACACCAAGTTTAATAAAATAACATAGCTGAGACTTTTTTTAATCATAGCTAGTTAATTTTTTTACTTTTATTTGAAACATTAATCAAATTTTTATCACGTATTTTTTCTCTCTCTTTTTTTGAAGTCAAAAGAAAATTTTGATAATAAAGATTGGTCTTATATTGATTATCCGCCAAATAGGCAGGGTATTTTTGATAAATATATTCATAAATATAAGCCAAACGCTTTAATGTAACTGGATGAGTGCTACTACCTGATTGTCCACATATTTTATTCAGAACTATTATCATAGCAACAGGGTCATATCCTGCTTTGACCATATAATCAACAGCTTTTTTATCTGCCTTTTCCTCATATTTTTGCGGTGACCAAGCCATAGCCATACAGCGCCAAAAACCCTCATAATAATCTATATTATGCGCTATCTCATGAGACAAAATACCTGCAAGCTCTGAATCATCATCCATATATGGCATAAGACCTTTTAAAACTATAACGGATTTTTCATAACTATCTGCATAAGCATTAGGAATCTTATTCCCTTGATATCTGAATATAATTCTTTTCTCAATCCTATTAGCATTCAAAATGCCGAAACCCATTTCCATAACTTTTTTTTGATATTGACCTTCTTTATTAAAATCGACATCATATGCCCATACAAAAGAATTTGAGATAAACAAAAACATCAGCAAAACAAAAAACTTTTTCATAATCACTCCCACTATCCTCGCAAAAAAGACCATATCGTATAAAAGGCATTGTACTAAATTATGCACAGGCTTACAACTCTAATATAAGAATTGTTAAGAAAACGATTGTCCAAAGTTGGATTCCCCTTGGATAAGAATCCCTTATTGGAAATAGATGAATTCCGCCTGTGCAATCGAAGATTGCTTAGCTTCGCAACGGCGGTAACGTCCAGTTCGCAAAACAAATTTACCCACTTTGTTTTGCGAACATCCGAAAATTTCATTTGTCCGGGACAGGATTCCCCTTATGCTCTAGGCGAAGCAAATCTGAGCCGTAGAGCTAAGGTGTAAAGAGACAGGTAGTTTGAGATAAAGTATCTAAGAATCCGAGATGAAATTTAAGCAAATTCCTTTTTTCGCATCCTAATTTATGGGTACAGTATATTGTTAATTTATATTAATATTAATTAACAATATAGTAGCAAAATGTTAATATTTTTATGAACAAAATTGATAGTAAAAGAAATCGAGGGAATAATGATAATATCAAAAAATAATAACATTACGTTTAAAAGTGTCAAAACCTATAACTTTGAAAAAGACGGTAAAACAAAAAAACTTATAACAAAAGCCGCAAATGATGAATTTTTAAAACCCCAAATAGATGCTCTTGAAAAACAAGGTATAGACCTTGATATAGTAAAAAATTACGATCACGAAGCAAGACCTACAAACTATGCATCTGTATACCTTTCTCGAAAGCCTGGCTATTTCACAAAAGACGGAATGAATCCAATTCAAGATGTAAATGAAAAAATCACAAGTGTGAAAGATGCTAAAAGACTTATCGCAAGAGGGATTGCAGCAAGTATAGGTTTTATGAAACAACATTTTGAATATGTAAAAGAAGCAAAAAAATTAGGTATCGACTAGATTCCAACAGGAATTTGCAGACAAACTTTTCCGCACGCTCAGAGAAACAAACTGAGAATTAATATTCCAAACATGTAAATCGTGGGGATTATTAACATCCTCTATCGTACAAATAGAATCTTTTACTTCGTATATATTAATATTTTCAGAATCTACTCCCATCAAAATGCGGACGGCCGCATTAGTAATATTAATTGGGCTATACAAAACAAGTATCGATATAATAATACTTACTATAGTATCTGTCATATACAAATGCCAACTATTCAGCGGATAAAATGAACACAACAAAGGGTACAGATCAAAAATTGGACATTTTTGGGACGGTATATTTAAGCCTGTATTTCGCTCAGTGTGGAGCATACAGGCTCAAAACCCCTGTGTGATTTTTGTCTGGTGGAATGTCCGGAAAATGTCCGTTTTGTCCGATAAATCTCAAACTTCCCAAATCGCCCACATACCCTATTTGAAAAGGTTGTAGCGAATTGCATTCATCTCAATTGGACAAATACTTTATATAAGGATCCCCGAAAGGGGAGAACCCTTGGGTGAGAATCCAAAAGCAACACCTGCCAAATCCTATAACTTGTCCGGGACAGGATTCGAACCTGCGACATCATTCTTAGGAGGAATGCGTTCTATCCATTCTGAACTACCCAGACAAATTATTATTGTAAAATTCTGAGCGTTTCTTCTAAAAGCTGTTTGTTTGTGGCAATAAGTTTGTTTGCCACATCCATTTGCATTTTGGCTTGCTTATAATAAATAATATTTGAGCCATAATCAACGTTGGATGATTCTATCAAATTACTTCTTACTTCGCCTTTTCCTACAACAGGCTTGCCGGAGTCTTTTGTCTCGATATATTCTCCTAGTGCTATCTGTTGAAGCCCTTGCGGATTATTAAAGTTCATCAATGCGACTTTATAAAGAGGTACTTTCAGCTTGCCGTCTGCAGATTTTCCGTACAAAATACCGTCTTCTTTGACTTCCCATTCGTCATATTTGCCAAGATATTTTCCATTTGCAGGGTCAAGCCACATTTTTATATCTGTAGTAGGAATCACATTAGGTCCGCCGCCTTTTGAAGTGGCAGAATAAGGATCTTTGCTGTTGCTGACTGTCGGAGCCATAATCTGACCGTTAGAATCCAAAATATACCCTTGAACTCTTTTGCCGTCTGCGGTTTTATAATATCCTTCAGAATCAAAAGAAAAATCTCCGCGTCTTGTATAGACATCTTTGCCGTTCAAAGTTTTTGTAACAAAAAAGCCTTGTCCTTCAAGGAAGAGGTTACCTTTGTCGTTACCCGGCATAGATTTTCCCTGATCGTTTTTAAAACTTAAATCTTCTATCTCGGAGCCGTCAATAAAACTCTTAAAACTTGTGCTGACCTCTCTAAAGCCTGGTGTGTATATGTTGGATAAGTTATGAGAAATCGCGCCAATCCAATCATTGGCTGTTCTTTGGTTGTTTACTGCGGTTATAAATGGATCATTCATAATAATCTCCTATTCTTCTTCTTCATCTTTGTAATAAATTTTTTTATATTTTATCCCTGCACTATCAAGCTTTTGCTTCAAATGTGGGATATTAGTCTTAAGCAAAAATTCCATCGCATTATCTGATGAAATAAATTCTGCACTAACTCGCCCTTGTTTATCAATTCTCAAAATCACGGACAAATCTTTGGCGAAATCTATTCTTATCGGACGATTGCTTGAATGAGCATATTCGATAAGGTTGACCATGCTTTTTGAAAATTTGAGATCCCTTAAAACAGTCTGTCCTGACTCATCTTCCAGAAGCAACGAATTTGAGGTGTTTATGAAAATATTTTGTTTGTTAGCTATAAGCTCAAAAAAATTGACATCATCTTCGGTCATTTCAGCAAGCTTTTCTTTGAATTCTCCTGTATAGATATCTTTATCGCACTTTACCAAAAGGTCGACATAAGTTTTATTTTTATTTTCTCTTACTGTCATATTTTCGTTAATTGCAAGATTGACAAGATTTTGACGCATCATAAGTTCTTCTATGGCAAAAATATTTTTGCCAAGTCCACCCTCATTATCTGTGGCTTCTTGCTTATTAATAAGGTTTTCTTTAGGCAATAAAAGTTCAAATGAAAGCGAAGAAATATCATCGATAGATTTCCAAACATCAGAAAACCCCTCAAAGTCGTGTTCAAAACCTTGACTATTTGAAAAATTCTTTGAGAAATGAAAATCTGCTCTACTCATCTAATCCTATTCCTAGTCTCATTAATTCTTCTAACTTTTCTATTTCGGCTGCCTCTTCTTCTGCTTCTTCTTTTGCTTCTTCGCTGCTTCTCGCAAAATGTCGTAATGATCCTACTTCGTTTAGTTGCCTTAATTCTATTTGTTTTTGCTCTTCTTTATATTCTTCCAGTTTTTTTTCTTTATGTTTTTCAAGAACTTTTACATCTTTTTCTAATTCTTTCAAAATTGCCATTTGTTCTTGCCAAAATCTAATCGCTGCTTTTTTTTGATTTTTAAGCGCATTGTCTCTTTCATATAAATTCTGAAGGAAATTGTCAAAATGCTGCAACATCATTGCATCAGCCATTTTCATTCCTTCTCTGGTCTCTTTTATCTGCCCTAGGTTCGCTTGTATCATGCCCTCTACACGAGCTATTTCCATCTGAGCTTTTCGAACTTTTTCTAATTGCTCATCTTTCTTTTTAATTCTGAAATTCAGAATTTTTTCTAATCGATATCTGAAGGGCATAACTAACAACCAAAATAGAATTTACCAAGGTCTATTGTCCTACGTTAGACCAAATCTTAGCACCTCTGTATAGATGAATTTTATTTTAAAAAGGAGTCTGCAAAAAATATAGACTAAAGTTGGTCAGTATTGGCACCTAAGAATACTTCTAAAACACTTGCAAATAACGTAAACTAACTTATGTTAGTAATATAGTCACCCGTATGAATATAAACTTCGATTTCGCATCTTTGCAAACGCAAAGATGCTTATTCAGCACAGTCAATTCTATAAGTCTTATATCGCGCAGATTATCATCAGGCCTACGCATAAATTCTGCTTCAGATGATGCTGCCAATTGTTCACTTTCAAAAAACCTCGATACCAAGGTATCAGGGCTTAATGTTGCTAACAATAATATTCAAACAGGGGTCTCTAAATTACAAACATTAGACGGATATTTATCGGGAATTACTAACAACTTGCAACGCCTAAGAAGCCTTGCAATACAGTCTTCTAACGGGGTTTATGCTGCTTCTGAGAGAAAAATGCTAAATAATGAAGCACAATCTCTCTTAGAGGACATAGAACAAGCCTCTAATCAGTCCAACGTTGAGGTTGGGGCCGCAAATACAAATGTTACTGGCTTTATTAGCCAAGTAACCAAAAGCTCGACGGTGCCTACGGGCTATACTGCTATAACAAGTGCGTCACAGCTTCAAACGGCAATGAATGCCACTCTTAACGGCAAATTTATACTGATGAACGATATCGACTTATCAGAGCTTGGCCCAGTAAACAGGGCTGTAGTCACGGGTATTTTCAGCGGAACTCTCGATGGAAACGGCTATAAACTAAAAAATCTTACTATCAATTCAACTGCAGCAAGTACAGGCTTCATAGGACAAACCAGTGGGGCTAAAATCAAAAACATAGGACTTGAAAATGCGAATGTAACTGCAACAGGAGCCTTCAACCATGTAGGTTCTCTAGTAGGTTATAGTGATAATATTTCTTCTATTGATAATTGCTATACTTCAAATGTTTCTGTTACTGCGAGTTCTGCCACAAACGTCGGTGGACTGGTCGGTACAAACGGGACTAATTGCTCAGTCAACAATTGTTATTCCACTGGAAATGTAACAGGCTCAGTAAATGTCGGCGGATTAGCCGGCAGAAGCTATAATAATTGTAAAGTCAATAATTCTTATTCAAATGCGGATATACATACTAACACTCAATACGGGGGCGGGCTTGTAGGCAGACTTGAGATAAATGCTACAATGTCCAATTGCTACGCAACGGGAAATGTCACAGGGGTTGATTACAATGGAGGACTTATAGGAGGGTTAGCCACTACTGCAACTGTTTCCTCTTGCTATGCAACAGGAAATGTCACAGGGGCAAGATGGACTGGAGGTTTTGCTGGGAATAGCATGATTAATTCCACAATAAACTCTTGTTATGCAACAGGTAATATAAATGCAAGTAATAGTTCTTCTGGTGGCTTTATTGGCAACCTCCTTGCAAACTGCACAATTCAATCCTGCTATGCAACAGGTAGTATAAATGCAACTAATAATTACGCAGGAGGCTTTGTAGGGCTAAACAACGGCGCTGTATTATCTTCTTATTGCACGGGGGATACATCAAACTCTGCTACTTATACCGGTGGATTTGCAGGAGGAAATAGTACAGGAGGTACAATAACATCGAGTTATTCCACAGGAAGTGCAAAAGGTACGAATAGTGTTGGTGGATTTGCTGGATTTAACACCAATAATGCAGTAATAACTTCAAGCTCATCATCAGGTAAAGTAACCGGCACCATCAATCTCGGGGGATTTTTAGGACTCTTGACAACCGGCACGGTAGATAATACTAACTTTTGGAATAAAGACACTTCGGGGCGAAGTACTTCAGCAGGGGCGGCTGTAGGGATGAACAATGATCAATTCAATGCACAACCTGCCGTGAAAAATTCTTGGAATTCAACGGAATGGGATTTGCAATACGAGCAGCCTCAAATAAAATCTATCAAAAACGGCAATTTCGGGCTTCAAGTAGGCGAAAGTGCCTCCAGTACATCTTTTTACGGAACGACTAACTTAGGATTAAATTATGGCGGCTATCTTGATTTGAGGCTAGAAGACATTACTCAATCATTAAGTGCTATAAGCAATTTAGACAAAACTATAGACTATATTACAACAAAACGGGTGCAACTAGGATCAAACATGAGCGCATTAAGCTCTAGATTGGAGACAAACACATCTCGACATTACAACCTAACATCAACAACAAGTACACTCAAAGATACTGATGTTGCCAAAGAAATGATGGCTCTTGCAAGGCAACAAATTCTCCAAAATATGAGTGTATCTGTGATGAAGCAATCTCAAAAATTCCAGTCACAAATATTGCTTCAACTTCTATCCCCATAAAACCTTAAGTATTACAAAATATAAAGCTGGGTTTCAATAACTAAAATGCTTATTGTTCAATACTTACAGTTAATTTGCAGACTTTTTTCAGAAAAGCTGTAGTTTTCTCATGAAACCTTTTGCCTTAATATTAAAATTAAGAATTAGGCGGGAAGAGGATAAAACTATAAAATTACAGAATATAATTAGTTTTTGCAAAAAACCGATTTTTAAAGCCAATACTTTGTTTGAAAAAGATAAAGGCACAAAATTTGCCCTTATGTATTTTAATGACACTCATGGCAAAGTCGGAAAACTCCCAAGATTAAATACTGCTATAGATGAATTTCGAAAAACATTCGACAATAAAGATACAGCTGCATTTGTAGTAACCACAGGCGACAATTATATAGGCAAACCGGGAGCAAAGCATGATCTTTGGACCGAAACTTTAAATAACCATATCAAACCTGATTTTAATACTTTGGGGAACCACGAATTTGACTCAACTGCGAACTACTTTGCAGGTATTATAAAAAAATTAAAGGCCCCCTTTCTAGAAACAAATATTGAGACTACCGAAAATAAATTATTTACTGAATTAAAAAATGAAGGCAAAATTGCCTCATCTGCAATTGTCAAAAAAAATGGTCAAAAATATGGCTTTATAGGTGCTGCTCCTATTGATCTTGCTGAATACAAATCTTCTACCGAAACCCAAGGCTTTAATGTTTTAGATTTTGAAAAATCAAAAACTGCAATTCAAAAAGAAGTCGAAAAACTACAAAACCAAGGTGCAAACAAAATAATACTTCTTTCTCACATGGGTTATACTGCTGATTTGCTAATCGCCAGAGGGTTTGAAAAAATCAAAGACCCGACTGCGCTTGCAAAATTACAACAAGAAAAATCACTCCAAGGCATAACTTCTCTAAAAGGAGTAAAGGGAATCAATGTTATTATAGGCGCTCATACTCATACAGAGCTAAGAGGTGCAATAGATTTACCAAAAGCCAGAGAAATAAGAGCGGACCAATATTTAAGCGACTTTGAAATTTTGAACCCTGATGAAAAACATCGAATAGTTAACCTTATAATGCCTTACAAAAAAAATACCGTTTTAATCTCTCAAGCAGGCGGTGAAAATGAATATGTCGGTTTTGTGAATTTAATATTCAACAAAAAAGGCAAAATCAAAAGAAAATCGATAACTAACGAACTAAAAAGAGTGAGCTCTTTTGCTGAAGATAGAAATCTTGTTGCAGTTATGGAAAAAATCCTTGGAAAACAAGAAAATATAACAACTGTAAAGAATCCTTTTATAGACCCTGTTAGACGAGACGAAAATGCAATCCAAAATATGATTGCCGATGCAATACTTTCAAAAGCAAATGCTGAAAAAGACTCCCCTAAGGCGGATTTGGCACTAGTACATGGGGCTATAGCCAGAGGCAACCTTGATGGACCAATTTCAAACTGGGATATCGAACACGATCTTATAGGTTTTACTGAGCCAATGTTTATGGTTAAACTCTCTGAAAAAGATCTTGTTGATACTGTGAACAACACAGCCATAAAAACCTTGGTAACAAAGGGGAAACCTGTACTTATGCACCCATCCTCAAATATGCGATACACAATTTCTGCTGAGCCGAAAACCTTAAAGGACGGCTCAAAATTATATGTACAGGATATTACATTGAAAGATACCAACGGCAAAGAACGTAAAATCAATCTTGAAAATCCAAACAAAGAAAAAACTTTCACTGTACTTCTGGAAGAATATTTCTTGCACGGAGACCCAAAAACAGGCGGCAAAGAAGGGTTTTCTGCCCTGACTGTTGAAGGTTCTGCTGAATATATTGCAGGGAAAATCCCAAAACCTGATGGCATTATAAAAAAATATGATTGGACCGACAAAAGTGCCTTTATGGATTATTTAAAAGAAAATTTCAAGGATAAAACTGTTGATTTTGTCCCTGACGGAAGAATTAATATTGTAACTGCTTCAGAAACTGCTGCTTTTGGTGCCTTAACTCTGAAACAAGCTGTTTAAAATAAATTCTGATTTATTTTTTAAAATTTATATTTTAATACACTATTTGATGGATTTTTTTGCGAATTATATTTCACCCTTAAAAAGGCTTTTCAAGGGGCGTTGCAGGCATTTTGTTTTTTGACCAAAAATCATACTAAAGTAGCTAAAACTCGCACTCTGGTAGGGTTCTAGCGATGCCATATATGCTCTATACTAGTATATGATTAGGGAAAGTGTGTCTAAAAATAAATTATGTCAATTAACCTTAACAACAACTTAATATCGTCGATCTGTGCAAGGAGTTTATTCAATTCTACAAACTCGGTCGCTATCACTATGCAACGCCTGTCTACAGGCATTCGCATCAATTCTGCTGCGGATAATGCGGCCAATCTTTCCCTGTCAAAAAATCTCGATACAAAAATTTCAGGACTTGATGTCGCCAACAATAATATCCAAACAAGCAGTTCACAACTGCAAACCTTCTCAAGCTACCTCGGCAATATGGCTGCAAGCTTACAAAATGTCAGGAATTTGGCCGTTCAAGCATCTAACGGCGTCTACTCAACTGCTGAAAGAACAATGATAAATAACAATGCCCAAGAACTTCTCAAAGGCGTTGATCAGGCTACAAATCAAGCAAATACAGAAATTAAGGCAAAAACTGTTAACACAGTTGGCTTTGTAGATGTAGTCAATAAAGTAACTACTGGCTATGATGCTGCCCATACAATAAATACTGCAGCAGAATTTGAGTCAAAAATCACAGGACACCTTTCCGAAAGCTTTATTCTGGCTAATGATATAGATATGTCAGAGCTTGGCACACGCAGTGACTCTATAATAGGTGGGCTTTTCCAAGGTCAATTCGATGGAAACGGTTATAGTATCAAAAACCTTAGCATTGATACAAACTGGGCTACTGTTCATAACATAGGGCTCTTCTCGCAAATAGACGGCGCTGCTGCTGTAATGAAAAACGTCGCCCTAGAAAACGCAAATATACAAGCTCTTGGAAGTAACTATGTAGGTGGGCTTGTAGGATACAGCACCGCAGGTTCAACAACAACAAACTGCTATTCTACAGGAACTATTTCAGGAAGAACTTGTACAGGAGGACTTGTTGGGCGTACATCCGCTTCGTCAGTAACAAATAGCTATTCTGCAGCAGCTGTCATATGTGGAAATATGGGTGCTGCCGGTGGACTTGTGGGCTATGCTGTTGGCTCAATCACAAACTGCTATGCTACAGGGGACACCACTGGAGGAGGCAACTATACAGGCGGACTTGTGGGACAAGGTAGTTCAGTAGTAATACAAAACAGTTATGCAACAGGTAGTGTAAATGGAACTTCAGCTGTTGGCGGGCTTGTTGGAGGATATTTTGGAGCAGGAAATATAATAAATAACTGTTATGCTACAGGAAATGTAAATGGTGTTGGTGGTGTTGGCAGAGTTGGAGGACTTGTCGGCTTTGCCAATAATATAACCGTCACAAACTGCTATGCTACAGGCTCTGCCTCATCAGCAGGAACCTATGTTGAAGGATTAATAGGCTATAAAGCAAACGGCTCTGTAGCTAACTGCTATTCTACAGGTTCTGCAAGTGGAACTACTTCTATTGGTGGGCTTATAGGCCTCAATCTAGGCGGCTCAGGAGTAAATAACTGTTATGCAACAGGGGCAGCCAATGGCACTGGTTCTGTCGGTGGCTTTATAGGAAACAATGCTAGCGGAATAATCACAAATAGCTATGCTACAGGAGCCGTAACCAGCTCTGGTGCCGCAGGAGGCTTTGCAGGATTAAACACAGGCACTATCGATGCTACAAACTTCTGGGATACAGAAAAATCGGGCCAAGCAAGCTCAGCAGGCGGAACAGGCTTGACTTCGGCTCAAATTGATGCAGGACAGGGCACTACAGGATGGGATACTACTGTATGGAATCTAAATTGCGGTAAACCAGAACTTGCTTGGGATGAAAATCAAAATGTAATGTCCGTAAAAATAAATGAACAGGCGAATTCAACCTCAAAATATTCAATGAAATATCTTGGCTTAGACTTCAATGTTGCAGGCGGATTGAATATAGACCTTTCAACGGCAAGCAGTGCGCTTTCAGCTATTTCAACCATTGATAGTGCCATAGAATACCTATCTGGCAAACAAGCTATCTTGGGCGCAAACCTAAACTCCCTCAGCGGAATGCTTAATTCAAATTCTAAAAAACATGACAACCTCCTCAGCGCCACAAGCTTACTTCGTGATACTGATATGGCAGTAGAAAGTGCAAAATTAATGCAGCAAAAAATCAAACAAAGCATGACAACTTCAATTCTTCAACAAAGCAAAGCCTTACACTCAAATTCTATATATCAACTTCTTAATCTTTAAAAAAACCTTAATCATTACAAATACAATACATTCGACTGCTAATTTATTTGATTTAATTCCTTGATAAGTTAAAATTTTAATAGAAATTAAGGAGTCGAAATGTTTAAAAAGAACAAAAATTACAATTTGCCTGACAAAAATGGTTTTTTTGGCGAATTTGGCGGGCAATATGTCCCTGAACACTTAAAACAAGCCCTTAATCAACTCGATGAAGAATTTGAAAAAATGTCTGAAAATCAAGAATTTTTGGACAATTTGTACAGCTTAATGAAATCATATTCAGGACGCCCAACACCTTTGTATTTTGCCAAAAGACTCACAGAACACTACGGCAAAGGCAAAATTTATATCAAACGTGAAGACCTCAACCACACAGGAGCGCACAAGCTCAATAATGTCTTAGGGCAAGCTCTTTTGGCTCAACAACTCGGCAAAAAAAAGGTCATAGCTGAGACAGGAGCAGGACAGCACGGCGTAGCAACTGCCACAGCGTGTGCTTTACTCGGACTTGAATGTGAGATTTTTATGGGAGAAAAAGATACCATAAGACAATCTTTGAACGTCCAAAGAATGAAACTTTTGGGCGCAAAAGTCCACTCTGTAACAAGAGGTACTCAAACTCTTTCTGATGCTTGCGATGCAGCTATTGAATTCTGGCTTGATAACTATCAAGACACATTCTACATTATCGGTTCTGTCGTTGGCCCTCACCCATACCCAAAAATAGTGAGATTTTTTCAATCTATAATCGGTGCAGAAGCCAGAGAACAAATCCTTGAAGCTGAAAGCAAACTCCCTGATTATCTTTTAGCCTGTATAGGTGGTGGCAGCAATGCTATAGGACTATTCTACAATTTTATTGAAGATGAAAATGTCAAAATGATTGGACTTGAAGCAGGCGGAAAAGGCATCGAAACAGGTAAACACGCTGCAAGTCTTACAATGGGCAAAAAAACCATTATGCACGGCAAAATGCAATATGTTTTACATGATAAAGAAGGTAATATAACCCAATCATACAGTATTTCAGCAGGTTTGGATTACCCCGGAGCCGGTCCTGAACATTGTAACCTCAAAGACATCGGCCGAGTCCAATATTATCCTATTACCGATGATGAAGCCGTCTCGGCATTCTCTCTATTGACACGCCTTGAAGGCATTACACCAGCCATTGAATCCTCTCATGCGTTTGCATATCTTGAAAAACTTATGCCAAATACGCAAAAAGACGATGTAATCATCATAAATCTTTCAGGACGTGGGGACAAAGATGTGGAAAGACTTTTGGACTATTTAGTAAAGGTATAAAAATGGAAAAGATTGAAATAAAAGAAGAATTTTTGAAGCAAGCGCAAGAACTTTCACGTTCGTGCGAAGTCTTACCTGGTGGAGTCAATGAATTGGCTCTAAAGTTACAAAAAGCCAAAGAAGAAAATCGCCCTTTACGAGTAAAATTGGGCTTAGACCCGACAAGACCTGACTTGCACCTTGGTCACAGCGTTGTAATGCGTAAACTCAAGCAGTTTCAAGATTTTGGACATCAAGTAGTCCTAATTGTGGGTGCAGCAACAGCTATGGTCGGTGACCCATCGGGAAAATCCGCTACAAGACCAAGTTTGACCAAAGAAGAAGTTAATGAAAATGCAAAAACATACTTTGAACAAATGGGCAAAATCGTTGACCTGAGCAAAGCCGAAGTAACAAACAATGCAGATTGGCTTCACAAACTTGATTTTGCCGATATGCTCAAACTTGCATCACAAATCACAGTTGCCCAAATGATGGCACGTGATGATTTTGCCAAAAGATACCAAGAAGGCAAGCCTATCAGCGTTCATGAGTTTTTCTATCCTCTTATGCAAGCCTATGACTCAGTTGTAGTTAAATCCGACATCGAACTCGGCGGAACTGACCAAAGGTTCAATGTCCTTTTAGGACGTGAGGTTCAGCTTTCTTACGGAGCCAAAAAAGAGCCTCAAATGGTAATGCTTTTGCCTCTTTTGGAGGGAACTGACGGCGTTATCAAAATGTCTAAAACTTACCCTGAAAACTGTATCAGCATTACAGAAGACCCTAATAATATGTACGGCAAAATTATGTCGATACCGGATAATATGATTGTGCGTTATTTTGAGCTTTTGACCGATATTTCAAATGACGAACTAAAAACCGTAAAATCAAAAATTGAAAGCGAAAACCCTCGTAACCTAAAAATGGAATTGGCTCTAAGGGTAACCAAACTTTATCATGGAGAAGAAATAGCACAAAAAGCACAAGAAAATTTCATTAATGTAGTGCAAAAAAAATGCACCCCCGATGATATTCAAACAATCGAAGTATCAGATGATACAGCTCTTATAGACATAATAGTAGATTTAAATTTCACTCAAAGCAAAGCCGAAGCCAAAAGACTTTTTCAAAGCGGTGCCATAAAACTTGACGGGGGAAAAGTGACGGATATTTTATTTAAGGTTAATTTTTCTAACAAAAATGCAATAATTCTTCAATCTGGGAAGAGAAACTTTGCAAAATTGGCCCTAAAAGCTTAAAATATTAAATAAAAGGGAAAATCATGGCAGAAATAGAAACAAAAATAAAAAAAGACACCTTAAATGGTGCGAAAATTCTTCTTGAATGTTTGAGAAAAGAAGGCGTTGACGAAATTTTCGGATACCCGGGAGGAGTTTTGCTCGGAATTTATGAAGAATTATACCATTGCGAATTTATCAAGCATTATCTTGTTCGCCATGAACAAGCTGCAATACACGCAGCAGAAGGCTATTCAAGAGTAACTGGCAAAGCCGGCGTTGCACTTGTGACTTCAGGTCCAGGTGCGACAAATACAATTACAGGGATTGCAAACGCTTACTACGACGGCTATCCAATGGTTGTCATTACAGGACAAGTCGGTTCAGACCAAATCGGAAATGATGCTTTTCAAGAAGCTGATATAGTAGGCATTACACGTCCTTGCTGCAAGCACAATTATCTTGTAAAAGACATCAAAAAACTTCCTCAAGTAATCAAAGAAGCCTTTCATATTGCGACAACAGGAAAACCCGGACCAGTCGTAATCGACCTCCCGAAAGATGTTGTAGCAAGCAAAATGGTATTTGAATACCCTGAAAAAGTAAACTTGCCAGGATATAATCCAAACTATATCGGTCACCCAAAACAATGCGAAAAAGCTCTGGAATTGCTTTGTAGAGCGAGACGACCTGTCATAATAGCCGGTGGTGGAACAATCCCGACAGATGCTTATGAAGGATTGATTGAACTTGCAAATAAAATAGGAATTCCTGTAACGAATACCCTTATGGGAATTGGTGCTTTCCCTGCTGATAACCCTCTATCTCTTGGAATGATGGGTATGCACGGGAATTTTTGGGCAAACTTGGCAGTCACAAATTGCGATGTTCTATTTGCAGTCGGAACACGTTTTAATGACAGAATTACAGGCTGTCTAAAAAAATTCGCCTGCGATGCAAAAATTATTCACGTAGATATTGACCCTTGTTCAATTAGTAAAAATGTTCCTGTTGATATTCCTATTGTTGGAGACGCCAAAAATGTTGTGGGTACAATGCTTGAAATGTTTGAAACCAAAAAACCGAATATTCATAGAGAAGAAAAACAAAAATGGCTTGACCAAATCGCTGATTGGAAAGAAAAAAGAGCAATGCCTGTAACTACTACGGACAAATTGCATCCACAGGTTGTAATCGAAAAAATCTATGAAATGACAAAAAATAAAGACGCAATCATAGCAACAGAAGTCGGTCAACACCAAATGTGGACGGCTCAACTGTACAAATTCAATAAACCTCGCAGACTAGTAACATCAGGCGGGCTTGGCACTATGGGGTTTGGATTCCCTGCTGCAATGGGCGCTCAAGTCGCACAAAAAGACAGGCTGGTATTCAACATTGCAGGCGATGGAAGTATCCAGATGAATATCCAAGAGCTTGCCACCTGCGTCGAATATAATATTCCGGTAAAAGTTGCCATCATAAACAACGGGTACCTCGGAATGGTACGTCAATGGCAAGAAAAACTTTTTGACAAACACTATTCTCATACAAAAATCTCAGGCCCTGACTTTGTAAAACTAGCCGAAGCATATGGCGCAAAAGGAATCAGAGTAACAAAAGAAGAAGAAATTGAAAGTGCTATAAAAGAAGCTATTGACTATAATGGTCCTGTGTTTTTGGACTTCATCGTTGAGCCATTTGAAATGGTTTATCCTTGGGTACTCGCAGGAAAACCAATCAATCAGGTTCTTTTGACAAATGAATGCAAGGGTGAGGATCAATAATGAACAAACACAGACATACATTATCAATTTTGGTGCAAAATGAAGCAGGAGTTTTATCCCGCTTATCAGGACTTTTTTCAGGCAGAGGATACAATATTGAAAGCCTTACAGTTGCACCGACTTTGGATACTGCTTTTTCACAAGTTACTATCGTAACTCACGGCGATGATGCTGTCATAGAACAGATTTCAAAACAATTAAACAAACTCATAAACACGATAAAAATAGTCGAACTTCCAAGCGAAGAATGCATCGACCGTGAGTTTGTACTTTGCAAGGTTCCCGTAAAAGAGGAAACTCGCTCTGATATTTTAAGAATTGTCGAAGTATCAGAAGGCAAAGTCGTCAATATCACACCAAGAATATACACACTTCAGGCAATCGGTAATGAAAGCCAGATTTCAACTTTCATAGAGCTTTTGAGACCTTATGGAATCAAAGAACTTATACGCTCTGGAAAAGTTGTAATTTCTAAAGAAAATCAATTTATAAATGCGAATAAATAAGGAGGTCAAAAATGACTACAGAAACACAACTTAAAGTTTATTATGACAAAGACATCGATACTTCAAAGATTTTATCTAAAAAAATTGCGGTAATCGGCTACGGTTCACAAGGACATGGGCAACTATTGAACCTGAAAGAAAGCGGTGCAACAGTTAAAGCAGGGCTTAGAATGGATGGGCCATCTGCACTCAAAGCTTCAAATGAAGGTCTTGAAGTTGCAAGCATCGAAGAAGCTGTTCAATGGGCTGATGTAATTCAAATTTTAATCCCTGATGAAATTCAAGGGAAAGTTTATAATGAGCAAATCGCTCCAAACTTGAGCGCGGGCAAAACTTTGATGTTTAGCCACGGATTTGCAATTCACTATGGAACAATTGTTCCACCATCTGACATCAATGTCGTAATGGTAGCTCCAAAAGGTCCTGGGCACCTTGTAAGAGCTGAATACCAAAAAAATAAAGGTGTTCCTTGCCTTATCGCAGTAAACCAAGATGCTACAGGCGAAGCGAAAGAAATCGCTCTTGGCTACGCTTCATTAGTGGGCGGCGGAAGAGCAGGCATTATCGAAACAACTTTTAGAGAAGAAACTGAAACTGACCTTTTCGGCGAACAAGCTATATTGTGCGGTGGGGCTACTGCCCTTGTAAAAGCAGGCTTTGAAACACTTGTAGAAGCAGGATATTCGCCATATATGGCATACTTTGAGTGTTTACACGAGCTAAAATTGATTGTTGACCTTCTATACGAAGGCGGAATCTCTGATATGAGATACTCAATCTCTAACACGGCTCAATGGGGCGATATGATTACAGGTCCTAAAGTTGTAACTGATGATACAAAAAAAGCTATGAAGAAAGTTTTGACAGAAATTCAAGACGGAACTTTTGCCAAAAATTGGATTGCAGAATGCGAAGCCGGCAAACCAAACTTCAAAAGGCTTGAAGCTCAAGATGAAAACCACTTGATTGAAAAAGTCGGCGGCGAACTTCGTTCTATGATGAGTTGGCTAAAAGACAACAAAATCGTTGATAAAAAGAAAAATTAACATTTATTAAGATTTTATACTTTTTAGAAGTTTCTAGCTTAATAATGTTTTTATATAATTAAGTTTTAAAAATATTATACTTTTGGCTAGTTCTCAAAAAAAGTTTATTAAATCATAATAGAATTAACAAAACCCGCACGCTTATCGTTGATTTTATCAAAGACGCGCACCAGGCGGGTTAATTTTTTGGAGTGAAATAATTGATGCAATCACAAACACATCAAAAAACTATTTTTAATAAGCCCGCCTTAACAATAGAGAAACAATTAATATTATTAAAACAAAGAGGCTTAATTATTGAGGATGATGAATTAGCTAAACATTATTTAACTTATATAGGATATTATCGATTAAGCGGGTATATGAAACCTTTTCAAAACGCCGATAATTCTTTTATCGAAAATTTTAATTTTGATAAAATTTTGAATTATTACTATTTTGATAAAAATTTAAGAAATCTTTTGTTGAAAAACATAAAACAAATAGAAATTGCTCTAAAATCTATCTTAATCAATGAAATAGCTGGGGAAAATAAAATTATTCATTTTACAAACACTACTATTTTTGATTCTAAAAATAAAACTTCTAAAGGTGAGTTTTTAAGCGATGTTGCTAAAAGAATTATTGAAGATGTTTCCATAAACTGTCCTGAAGATAAAAGGAATCTTTGTATACAACATTATTACGATAATTATTCAGCACCAGAGATACCTCCGACTTGGATGGTCATAGAATCTTTATCAATGGGGTCTCTATCTTTACTATATAAATGTTTAGAGAAGCCTATTCGTAAATCAGTAGCTGAATATTTTGGCTTATCGCCTTCAATTTTTGCTAATTGGATACACTGCTTGACAATGATAAGAAATGTTTGCGCACACCATTCTAGACTTTGGAATAGAGATTTTTCCATATTGCCTATTCTTTCGGATGTTATAATAGAATTTAAAAACAATAAACAAAATATCAATAAAAAGAAATTATATCCTCAAATATTAATTATTGACTATCTCATAAAGCAAATTGGGCTAGAAATATCTTTTATGAAAGATTTAGATAATTTGATAACAACTCATAATATTAATATTAATAAAATGGGGGCATATAAAAATTAACATTTACAGATATAAAGCAAAAAGTCGACTCACAAGGTCGGCTTTTTTGCTATAATAATCTAAAATGAGGACTAAAAATGAAGAAAATAGAAATATATGATACGACATTAAGAGATGGCGCACAGTCTGAAGGGATTGCTTTTTCGGTTAATGACAAACTCAAAATCATCACAATCTTGGATGACCTTTGCATTGACTATATCGAAGCTGGTTGGCCGGGTTCAAACCCTAAAGATATAGAAGTTTTTGCGCAAATCAAAAACCTAAACCTTAAACACAGTAAAATAGCAGCGTTTGGTTGCACAAGACGTCCTGATACTTTAGCTTCTGAAGACAAAATCCTTCAAGGGCTTCTTGAAGCTCAAACAAACACAATTACAATTTTTGGCAAAACTTGGGATTTTCATGTTGAACACGCCCTTGGCACAACAAATGAAGAAAATCTTAATATGATTTCAGACAGTATTAGACACCTCAAAGCCTTTGGCAAAGAAGTTTTTTTTGATGCAGAACATTTTTTTGACGGCTACAAAAACAACCCTCAATATGCCCTTTTAGCCCTAACAGCAGCCCACCATGCCGGAGCTGACAGGATTATTCTGTGTGACACAAATGGCGGATGCATCAATACTGAGATTTATAAAATTACAAAAACAGTCAAAGATGCACTGCCTGAAGCCAAAATTGGCATTCATGCACACAATGATTCTGATATGGCAATTGCCAATTCAATTGCAGGAGTAGAAGCAGGCGCAATTCAGGTTCAAGGGACTATAAACGGATATGGTGAAAGATGCGGAAATGCCAATCTTTGCTCCATAATCCCAAATTTGCAACTCAAATTAAACCTTGATGCAATCGGAGACAAAATCCAAAATCTTACCCATACTTCAAGACAAATTTCTGAGATTGCAAATAAAAGACTTTATGAAAACTCTCCTTATGTAGGAAGAAGTGCCTTTGCCCACAAAGCAGGAATCCACGCAAGCGGAGTTCGCAAACATTCCAGCACCTATGAACATATTTCACCAGAAGAAGTAGGCAACTCTAGACGAATTTTAGTAAGCGACCAGGCAGGGCTTGCATCTTTAAAAATCAAACTTGAAAAACTTCGCCTCGGCACAAAGGTTGATGAAAATGATTTGCCCAAAATCATCGGACACATCAAAAAACTTGAATGGGAAGGCTTTACTTTTGAAAATGCCGATGCATCATTCGAGCTTATGCTGATGGATGTTTTGGGGCTGCGTCAAAGATATTTTGAACTTATGGGTTTTAGAATGATTACAGATACTTTCCATGAAAATCTAAATGACATCACCGCAGAATCATCTATCAAAATCAAAATACAAGATGAAATAATCCACACTGTATCAGAAGGCAATGGACCTGTAGATGCACTAGATAAAGCAATCCGCAAAGCTTTGATTGATATTTATCCTGAGATTAAAAAATTCAAACTTAGCGACTTTAAAGTCAGAATTGTTGATGGAAAAGACGGCACCGGAGCCAAAACCAGAGTCCACATGGAGACAACTGACGGCTATAACAGCTGGGATACAGTCGGAGTAAGTCCGAACATAGGCGAAGCAAGCTATATGGCGATAATAGATAGTCTTTCCTTTGGTCTTTTGTTGAATAAAGTCGCACCAAAAAATGCTACTTTAGTGGGTTAAATTTCCCTGTAATTGATTTACAATGAGAATGGAACTAGGTTACTAGGTTAGGTGGAAGTTATGAGAAATCTTTCAATTTTGATACTCAGTCTTATCGGTTTGGCACTATCAGTCAAGCTAAGTCAAATATATTTTGATGCCAACTTCCTTGGCGGCTCAACAGGGCATTTTTGCTCCATAAACTCGGTCGTTGACTGCAATGGAGTAGCACAATCAAAATATTCAAGTTTTCTGGGAATACCTTTGGCTGTTTATGGTGTAATGTTTTATTTAGCAATAATAGGAATATTATTCTTAAAAAAACTTGCCGAAAAATTCAAGATTTTTCATTTTTTTGAAGACCTGAAACATCCTTTGAATTATATTCACTTGATGTCGATTTTTTCACTTTTTATTGCCGTAACTCTGGCTTACATTTCGACATTTCAAATCCACAAAATATGTATATTGTGCTATATGACTTACGGTATTAATACACTGATATTTATACTTCTGGCAAAAATGTCTGTACGGCAAAGCGTAAAAATAACGGTTGATGATGTGCAAAAATTCGCCAAAAATGCAAAAAATAAATTTATATTCCCTTTTTTTAGCATACTTTTTATTTCACTCATTTTAATTGCAAATCAGACGCAAGTCTTTGTCCCGTCTCCTCAAGATTTGCTTGATAGAGGAAATGTCTTGGGAGACAAAAATTCACACCTCAGGCTATACCTTTACACAGATTACAATTGCCACTATTGCGCCAGAATGAATGCCGAAGTAGATAAATTAACAAAAAATATTGATGGGGTAAGAGTCGAAAAAGTTGAATTCCCTATGGATCGAACGTGCAACCCAAAAATCAAATCCCAAGGATTTACAAACAGCTGCCAAGCAGCAAGATATGCCCTGGCAGCCAAAAAACAAGGCAAATATCTTCTTATGGGAAATTTACTTTTTGAACACAATAACAATTTAAGCGAAAAAAATATTCTCAAAGTAGCAAGGCGATACGGCATAAACGAGACACAACTTTATCAAGATGCCAACTCTCAAGAAATCAAAGATGAGCTCGATAAACAAATAAGAACCTCGATAGATACAGGCATCAATTCTACCCCGTCCGCCAAAATCGGGGTAAAAATTTATCCTTATGCCCTGTCTTATGACGAATTATACGCAATAGTTTCGGAGTACAAAAGTGCAATCAGGTAAAGTTCTTCTGCACACTTGCTGTGCACCATGTTTGACAAATTCAATGCAAGAGCTGGAAGCTGAAGGATTTTTACCGACAGTTTATTTTTACAACCCAAATATTCAACCAGAAGCTGAATATCAAAAAAGACTCGAAGAACTGATTAATTTTTGCGAAAAAAATAACTATCCTATCATTATCGAAAATGGCGATTTTGATTTGTGGGAAAAAATCTGCTCCCCTCTGAAAGATGAAAAAGAAGGCGGGCAAAGATGTTTGAAATGTTTCAATCTACGTCTTGAAAAATCTGCAAAATATGCGAAAAATAACGGCTTCGATTATTTTTGCACAACTTTATCAATCAGCCCTCACAAAAATTCACAAAATATAAACAAAACAGGTAAAGAACTTTCACAAAAATATGAAATTGCGTTTTTAGAAAAAGACTTCAAAAAAAATGATGGTTTCAAAAAAAGTCTGGCATTATCAAAAATAAATACCCTTTTTAGACAAACATATTGTGGTTGTAAATATAGTATAAGAAAATAGCAATTTTTTTGTATGTTTGGTTTTTAATTAAATAAGTATACAAAAAAAGGTGTGTTTTCATGGACAAAATAACAAACGTAAATGGCGTATCTCCTTCTTATACAGCGCCAAACAACGCTGAAGTAAAAAAATCTACAGTAAAAACTGACATGCCCAATGACAGTTTTGAATCATCAAATAAAGAAAAGAAACAAAATAAAACTATTCTTGCCGTTCTAGGATTGGCTGTAGCAGGAGTGGCTACTGCGATAATTTTAAAACGCAAAGGTGGTAAAAATGCACCTAAGATTGCGGAAGATATTGCTCCGAAAGTAGATGCTCCGAAGGTGAATGCTCAAAAAGCTGCAGATGCTAAAATAGCTGCAGATGCTAAAATAGCTGCAGA
>CAYUHE010000003.1:0-6588 GCA_964444415.1 uncultured Gammaproteobacteria bacterium | reverse complement strand
AGCTGCAGATGCTAAAATAGCTGCAGATGCTAAAATAGCTGCAGATGCTAAAATAGCTGCAGATGCTCAAAAAGCTGCAGATGCTCAAAAAGCTGCAGAAGCCCAAAAAGAAAACGGCATTAAAAGATTCTTTAAAAAATTAAACCCTTTCAGAACTCTTTCTGCTGAAGAAAATGCTCTTAAGGCTGAAGGTATTGTAAATAAAGCTCAAAAATACCAACCGAGTATTTTAAAACAAATATTCAGCGAAAACGGTCCAAGAGAATTAAAAAATGAAAAACTTAAAAAAGCTTATGTTAAAGCTGTAGATTTAAATCCTACAAAACATGAATATTTTACAGAACTTGGCAATTTATCAGGCGGAAAAGAAGCGAGTGAATACTACAAAAAAGCAATAGAACTTGCTCCTGATCATCCTGAAGCTTATTTCCAACTTGGCAACAGACTGAATAATATGAACGGAGTAGAATATCTTTATAAAGCTTTAGAAAAAACTCCTGAAGCAGATAGTGCCAGAATCCACATAGCATTAGGAGGGAAACTCAGCAACGAAGCCGGCATGACCCATTTGGAAAAAGCCCTAGCAATCGATCCTAAAAATGCTGAAGTTCATATCAAGATTGCAAATCGTTCTGAAGGTGAAAAATCTATTCAACACTTCAAAAATGCAGCAGAAATAGAACCTGAAAATATGAATTATCAAACTAAATTTGCTCACTCTTTAAATAACAATAAGCGTTATGAAGAAGCATTGCCTATCTACCAAAAAGTTGTAGATAAACTTCCTGATAATGCACTTGCAAATAAAAATATAGCTGAAAATTATGACAGCTTGGCCATGCAAGCAGATTATGGATCCGATATACGTAAAGAATATGCCAACAAAGCTGTAGGATACTTTGAAGCTTCTAATAAACTGGAAGAAAGTAGTAATTGTTTAAAATCTATAGCCAACTGTCATAAATGGTATCTAAATGATGATGTAAAAGCTATAGAATACTTCAAAAAAGCAGCAGAACTAGAAGAAAAAACATTAAAAAATATTAAAAATCCAAGCGTCTATAAATATCAAGATGTAGCTGATTTATTCGCAGATTCTAAAGATAATACTAAAGCAGCAAGATATTACGACAAAGCAATAGAGCTATCAACAAAAGATCAAGATTTGGTTAAAAACCGCTGTCAAAATAACTTAGAGTATGTCATTAAAAATTTCCACGAAAGCAAGCCTACTGATAAAGTGCTTATAGATGAGATGAATGAGCTTGCAAAAAAACACAATATAAACTTAAATTCTTAATCATTAGCTTAAAGTATTGACCAAATCTCAAAAAAAAGCCAAAATATCCTTATGGATATCTCTTTTAACAAATACTCGTTAGTTATTGATAATGAGCCGACACTTATCAAAAGTGCAGCGTTGCATTATTTCAGATGCCCAGGTGAAAAAACTTGGAAAGACAGGCTCAGAAAGCTTAAAGCCGCAGGATACAATACTGTTGACCTGTATTTTTGTGCCAATTATCACTCTGAAAAGCAAGGAGAGTATGATTTTTCGGATATCAAAGATATTTCTCGCCTTCTTGAGATTACAAAAGAACTCGGACTTTTTGTCATTGCAAGACCAGGACCTTTTATTAATGCTGAGACAGCAGCAGGAGGCTTGCCATTCTGGCTATTAAGCGATAAGGACGTAATCCCTAGGAATAGACTTGACGGAAACTACGTCCGCTCTGAGGCCTATATGAACTTCGTCAAAGAATGGTACGAACAAATCATACCGACTTTGAACAAATTTGACAATATAATTGCGTTTCAAATCGAAAATGAATACTCGACCAATATGCTTGAGCCTGAATATATGGAAGAATTGTACGCTTTGGCTCGCAATATGGGCGTTAAAGCCCCGTTATTTCACAATGATGCCTACTGCGCAGGTTTGTATGCCGATATAGTAGATATTTATGCTTGCGATGTTTACCCGTATATTTCACCTGAACAAAATTGGAAAGAAGAAGCCTTTAGTTTTGATACTTTGGACAATTTGGAAAACACCATTAGAAGTTTTAAAGACAATGCCCCTTTGTTCATTGCCGAAATGCAAGCAGGATGGTTCGACAAATGGTGTTCTAAAGGCTATTGCAAAATAACAGATTCTCTAAGTGATGAGCACATCAACATAGTTACTAAAACAGCACTATCACAAGGCGTTACAATGTTTAATCACTACATGGGTTGCGGCGGAACATCTTGGGACGATATGGCATGCGATGAAGTTTATTCTTCATACGAATTTGCCGCTCCGATTGCAGAAAATGGCATTCCGCAAAAAAATTATTACAAAGCAAAAGAAATAAATTATTTTTTAGAGGCTTTTAACTTAGCAAAAACAGAAGCTTGCGAAAATCCTCTTGTTGTAGAGCCAAATGAAAATCTTTTCATTAAAACCCGAAAAGACCAGCTAAATCTGTGCAATTGGGTTTTTGTCAGAAATCTTAATCCAAACCCTGAAACTGTCAAAACATTTAATTTCAATTTTGAAATTGAACCATACAATATGAAAATATTGCCTCACAATCTGAGTTTAAAAGCTTGCAAGATTGATTTTTCCTCATTATCAATAATAGGAAAAATAAAAAATGACAAAAAAGAAAGTATTTTGATTTTACTTGAAGATAATAATTCTATTAAAATATCTGATTATGACACCTTCAATGCAAGCGAAAGTTTGTCTTACAAAGAAGATGTAGGAGCTTTATTATTAGCTTTTAGCAATATCGAAAATTTGGATTTTGAAAAAATTAGCTTTGAAAAAGCTGGTCAAATAACCGAATTTATTTTTATAAGCAAAGAAACTTGCGACAAAACTTGGATTTTGGACAACAAATTTATCTTTGGGGCGGATTTTATCTGGCCAAATAAAAATGAACTCGCTATCTCTCAAAGCACAACCATAAAAACCTACGACCTTGAAAAATGGGCCGAGCAATTTATTGAATTTGATGAGAAAAAGCCGCATTTTGAGATTACAAATTTCCGATGTGCATACTGTGCCAAAGAAATTGATACTCCTTATGATGAAGCAAAATGGCAGGTCAGCCAAGAACAAACGGATTCTTTCACAAATAAAATCTACAACGAATTTATTTGGTACAAAACAACTTTTGACGGCACAATTGATGAATTCGAAATCTGTGCTAAGCATTGCTTTGCGATATATTTGAACCACGAACAGATTTTTGAGCATAACAGTTATTGTTATGAACATCTTTATGAAAAAGAAGAATATATAACAATAAATCCTGATAAAAAGCTCTTTAAAGAAAAAAACGAGATGACGATTTTGATACAAAATCTCGGCTTCGATAAAGGATTTAGCAATGATACAAATCTCCCCAGAGGACTTTTATCATTCAAAACCACTCCTCATAAGGATTTAGAGTGGAAAATCAAAGGCGGACTGACCCCAAAAGATGAAAATTGGCAAACCCTAGAAAATATTGAAGATGCCCAAAACAAATATATGCAGTATGTCGAGATAGACTTTACTTTCCACAAAAAAATGGGTTACTCACCATTATACCTATCTTTTGAGAATGCTACTTTCAATCGGGCAACAATATACCTTAACGGTCACAAAATCGGTCGCTACATAAAAAGCCTCGGACCACAAAACAAATTCTATTTGATGGACAGCTTCATAGACAGATACAATAAATTATCGCTTGTAATCTGGCTGAAATCCACTGACAATCAAGCTAAGAACCCCATAAAGTTTACCGAGGATTCTATAAACATTGAGCTTGGGAGTTTTAAAAATTTCCATTGCGTGGAAATAAGATAATATAGAGTAAATATTATAATTGTAGCAGACCATTTTTATTCTTAGCAAAAGCGAGGTTTTTTATGATTATTCCGGAATTTTTATTAAAGCGTATTTACAAAGCGGGCAGTTTAAGAATTACTGATGAAGGAATTGCCATAGACCTAAAAAACATGCTTGGACCTGGTGTCATAAGCGGTATTGGCTTTATCGAAATTAACGGTCAAAAATACTCTGCAGATGGGCTAAAACTAATCACATCAGGAGTCGAAACAACCGCTTCTAAAATTACACCGGAAAACCCCATTGTATTCAGGCTTCATCAAGAGGGAACTCTGATTTTAGAAGATGTCAAAGAATTAAAAGAAGGATTGAATAAAATAATCCTCGAATTAATCAATAAAGATGCGGGCAAAGTTCAAGTTAATCTTAACGAAAACTTCAGTCCTGCTTAAGATTTAAAAAATCCTGTATATCCTGCCTTGGATCAGCATTTTGCTTAATCCCAAAGTTCTCTTCGAGTGCTTTAAATATCACAGGAGAAAGCATGGATTTTGTACAAGTATCTATTTTAATATTATTATTTTGATTGCCCAAAATAAATATCGACATCAAAACTGCCACTGCATTTTGATCTCTTAAGAAAAACACCATCGAAAATTTATCTGGAGGCAATTCTTTTCCAAGAACTTTACCTGCATCCTCGAAAAATTTCAAAACAAAAACTAAATCATTATAAAGCCCAAAGTCCAAAATTCTTGGAATCCCGTTAATTTCACCCAAAGGAATATCGCTGAAACCTAAGCCCGAAAATTTTATTATGATTGCATCCTTAGGCACAGACTTGATAAATTCTTCAATATACTCCCTTTTCATGTCATAACTGCTGCAGCCTACTATCAAAAAGACATGACTGATTTCTCCTGATGCAACATTTTCTTTAATTCTATTGGCATAATTTTCAAAACGCGGCAAATTAAAGCCAACTTCTGAATATTCTTCTTCCTCATCAGCCAAAAAACCTTCAGAATCAAGCGCAGCATTGACCAAAGGTAAATAATTATGATTGACTATCTGCTTTACACCCATCCAAACCGGAGAACCTATAGTAAAAATCCGTCCGCGAAAAACTTGCGGTGGATTCCATGCACAATTTGAAGTAATTACAACCGGTCCAGGAAAACTTTCAATTTCAAGCTGCTGATCGGTACTAATACCGCCATAATGCCCCACTAAATTTCTAAATTTTTTCAATTCTGGCAACGTATGAGCCAAAAGCATTTCGCCATGGGTATAAATATTAATATTTTTGGACTCGGTATATTTTAGAATATTCTCTAAATCCCGAATATCACGACCCGAAACCAAAATGGCGGGACCTTTTATTGCCGATGTTCTGACCTTAACATTTTCATAATTACCGTATCTTGCACTCAAGCCACATTCAAGATCCTCTATAGCAATAAGATTAATTCGCCCGCTTTCTAAAACAAGCTCATGCAAAATTTGTTTAGATAAATTTTGAGTTAATTTAAAAAGAGTTTCATAGAAAAACCTTTTCACTTCAGCATTTTCAATACCCAAATACTTCGCCTGTATAGCATTTCTCACAATCCCTTTTAAAGAAACCATCAGCAATGAAATCAAATTTAGTTCATCCTGATTATAAAGATTCATCCTTTTGGATATGATTTTTTCACCTTGTTTTATAACCTCATTTATACTGTAATTTACATTCCAATATAATTGGCTATCAAGAATATCGAGCTGGAAACCTCTTTGAAGCATAATTTCTTTGTGTTTTAATTTCAATTCTTCCTTGGTAAATTCAATTTGTTCTAAAAGTTTTGTTATTTCGGATTTGTCTACCTGTATATTTTGTATAGAAGTGTGCAAAACCGAAATTATTGTTTCAAAGAAACAATCAGGCACAATAGAATATTCGCTGATTTTTTTGGCATAAATACTAATTAATTTTAGCCCCTGCAGCAAAAATTCTTCTACTGCTACACTGGCAGGGTCTTTTGCACAAATTCCTTCAACTTGGCAAAGTCTGGTATATGAATCTTGTTGGCATTTATAACAAAACATCTACGAATCCTCTTTCCGATATATTCTTAATTTTAGTTTCTATCCTATAAGAATTAATTCTCCGAAAGTATAATTTAAAATAATATAATTTTAAAAAGATGCCAAAAAAGCCCCAAAAATTAATTTTTTAGACTTTTTTGATGCCGACCTTGCAAAAGTGAAAAACTAATCCTTTATAACAAAAAACGCCGCCTTTGCAGGCAGCGTTTTTTTATTTATTATGAAATTTATTCTATTTCATCTGTTTCTTCAGCTTCAACTTCCGCTTCCGCTTCAATTTCAACTTCATCTTCAAGTACAATTTCAGCTTCAACTTCCAACTCTTCGTCTAAAATAACTTCTTCCTCAATAATTTGAGATGACAAAGATTTGAATTCGTCCATCTCAAACTCAGGAGCTCCGAACATTCCTTCTATCTCTTCCAAGATAGCAGAAGGTTTTCTGGCTGAGCTTTTAGCTGCACGCTGTTGTTGAAGTTCAGCTTGTTCATCAGCATGAGTCAAGTGATAGTGACCTGTACCGGCAGGGATTAATCTACCGATAATTACGTTTTCTTTAAGTCCGCGTAATACATCACGTTTACCTTCAACAGCTACTTCTGTTAAAATTCTTGTTGTTTCTTGGAATGATGCTGCAGAGATAAAGCTCTCTGTATTCAATGAAGCTTTTGTGAT
>CAYUHE010000002.1:0-125287 GCA_964444415.1 uncultured Gammaproteobacteria bacterium | reverse complement strand
ATATTCTGTTGTGATAATCAAAAATAAAGACCTTGAAACTATCAAACAAAATACAAGCTTCAATGTTATCAAAACAGGACGAAAATATACCCTGATAAAGAGATAGCTATAAAGTCATGCTGAATTTATTTCAGCATCTTACCAATAGTAAATCTTATAAAAATTGGCAAGTTTCAACTTTTTTGAAATTGTCTTTAATTTCTTTGCAAATTTTAATTATTTGTTCTTCATCTTTGTCTTTCGGGAATAAATATTTTTCATTTATGTTGTTCTTGTTTAAATAGTCTCTAATCTCGTTTTTAACTTGGCTTGGTATTATAAATTTTATCATTGCACAATCAGTAAAATTTATTTCCGAAATATCTTTTTTTGTAAAATTATTCTTATTTAAATTAAAAGTATAATCCGTAGATAATAAAAATTTACCGTTTTTCTTTTTAAATCTTAGATTTTTTATTAATTGTTCATCATAAAGGTCAAGAACAACAAATTTTTTTTTAGATAATTTAGATATATTTATTCCCCAAATTACACTATTTTCATAATCACAATTATTTTTTTCAGTAGCAAAATAAGCCGCAATATCTGAAACCTTTGAAAAATCAATTAACCTAGTTGGTAGTCCATAATGTTGCATTAATGTTGTCGATTCAAGTCGCTTTTCAGGGAAAGAAATAAAATTAGTAGCTTTATTTTTAAAAATTGTTAAAAATTTTTTTTCTAATTCTAGAAATTTTTCTTTCCATTCTAATCCTCTGCCCAAGAGAGCTAAATAACGCTTATCTGTAAATCTCTCAAGACTTGATTTCAAAACCCAATCTTGAGTTTGTCCTCTGAAAATCCAATCTTCATGAAGATTGGATTTTTTAATATCTTCATATCTATTGATTATAACTTCATAAAATGCCATTATTTAACACATCTTGCTCCAACCCAATTACCATGTCTTTTATTCATGTTATCAATATATGCTGCGGGCGCTATTCCATTTACATATAAGTAATAAGCAGAGTATAGTGGCGCTCCTTCTTTAAATCTATATTCTGTTGATGACCAAAAATCATGTGTACCATATGGAACACCTTTAAATTGCAAATATCTATATAATATTTCAAGTTCTTCTTTGGTAGGTAATCTTCCACCAATATTTTCACAGGCATCTCTTGCACCTGCCCAAAAATTTGCATCCATGAATGGTTGTTCTTCTATTGGTTGATATTTTATATTTGATTTAGCAATGCATAAACCTTGATAATTTTCACAATCAAAACATAAAGCTACTTTTATGGAAAAACTAAAAATCAATAATATTAAAATTATATTTTTTTCCATTTTTTATCCTTTTATTTCAACTCTTTATCTTTTACATATCTTGGGCGGGCTTTGACTTCTTCGAGGATTTGCCCTATGTATTCGCCGATTATACCCACACAAAGGATTTGCAGCCCTGCGATGAAAGTATTGAATATGTCAAAAGGACGTAGTCCCGGAAGGTGTTTGCCGTTTAGAACTACATGATAAAACCCGACAATCCCTACCATAAAACTCATTATAGAAATTGTAAAACCTGTTAAAAACACGAATCTCAAAGGTCTAACGCTAAAAGAGATAATCCCATGTGCTGCAAGTCTAAAGAGAGATATGAAATCGAATTTCGATTCACCATGCCGGCGTTTTTTGACATCAAAATAAATATATTCTGTCTTCAAGCCAAGCTCATAAAATAGCCCCCTCAAAAACAAATTTGCTTCGTGATAGCTTGAAATTATATCGAGGGCTTTTTTGCTTACAAGGCGGTATTCAGAGTGATTTGGCTGAATGTTAACGCCCAAAATATTCATGCATTTGTAGAATAAAATCGCAGAATGCTTTTTGAAAAATCCGTCTGCTTTGCGATTATTTCGAATTCCACCAACAATTTCAGCCCCGTTTTGATAGGCTTTTACAAAATCTTTAATTTTAGTTTCATCCTGCTGCAAATCCGCATCGATTGTAACAGCACAATCCACGCCAATTCCACGAACTGAATCAAGTCCTGCAATAATCGCTCTTTGATTACCAAAATTGCGTGTAAATTTCAAAGCTTTAATATTATTTGATGATTCAGAGTGGGCATTTTTGAGGATTTCCCAAGTTTTGTCTTTGCTACCGTCATCAACAAAATAAATAAAACTGCTTTCATTAACAACATCAGAAGAAATTAAATCATCCAAAATTTCTTTCAGTCTTGCAATTGTGGTCGGTAAAGTTTCTTCTTCGTTAAAACAGGGAACGACTATTGCTAATTTTGTCTCGCTCATATTTTCACTCTTTATGCTAAAATCAATATTAATTATAGTATATAGTTAACAAAAACCAAAATGAATAAAAAACTCGTAATAACTGCTGACGATTTTGGAATCTCTGAAGATGCTAATGAAGCTATTTTGAGAGCTTTTAAGGAAGGCTCTTTGACAAATACCTGTATTATAGCAAATGGTGATGCTTTTGAGCATGCGATGAAAGAGATTTTCCCGCAAATTTCAGAGATAGGATTCGGAGTTCATCTAAATATAATTGAGGGTAAAACCTTACACCCAATAAATAGAGATTCTCTTTTGTATGATTCAGAATGGTTTTATAGTAATAGTTTTGGGGAATTATTGACTAAATCTTTTAATCAGACTTTCTTAAAAGAAGTCGAAACTGATTTTAGATTTCAAATTGAAAAAGTTTTGGAAAAAGCCAAAGTGGACCACTTAAATTCGCATGTACATGTGCATGCAATTCCGAATATCTTCAGGATCACATGCAAACTTGCCAAAGAATATGGCATAAAATATGTCAGAACCCAAAATGAAATCCCTTATTTTATTCCTGATATTAAAAAACATTTTGACTCGAGATTCCCTGTAAACCTAATAAAATTAGGGATTTTAAATATCTTCAGCTATCTAAACAGAAGAACTCTTAAAGAATTTGGCATTTTATCGAATGATTTTTTCGGCGGGGTTACTTACACAAGTTATATGGATGAAAACGCCATAAAATATTGCTTGGAAAAAATAGAAAAAACAAAATCTCTGACGGAAGTGATTTTGCACCCTACTGTGGATAGGAGTAGAAGAGACAATTATAAAGAATTTTTAACCCTTATTAATCCTGAATTAAAAAAAACCATTCAGCATTTAAATTTTGAGCTCACAAATTTCAAATAATTTTATAAATCAAAGGCTCTTTTTGGACAGGGTTTTCCGAAATTTCATAAGCATTTTGAACCATTTGTTCAACTTCTGAAATATTCTCAGTATTTGAATGTAAAATTGCTAAAACCTCATCTTTTTCAACTTTATCGCTGATTTTCTTATTCAAAACAATTCCTACAGAATAATCTATGGCATCTTCTTTTGTATCACGCCCTGCACCGAGGATTTTTGCGGCTTTTGCCAAAGTCATTGCATCCGCAACTTTTACAAATCCTGACTTTTCTGCCTTGACTTCTATTTGATATTTTGCTTGGGGCAAACCATTTTTCAGGCTTCCGCCCTGAGCTTCGACTAGTTGTTCGAATTTTGCATAAGCGGAGCCGTCTTTCATATAATTTTCCAAAATCGCTTTTGCTTCAGTTTCGTTGGAGGCTTTTTTTGCTTCTATCATTGCTATTGCTCCAAGGCGAAGCGTCAATTCTTTTGTGTCGTAAGGACCTTGGCCTTTTAGAACATCAATAGCTTCTTGAACTTCAAGACTGTTGCCGATTGCAAGCCCGAGAGGTTCTTCCATTGAAGTAATCGCACAAATCAGCTTCCTGCCGAGTTTTTCAGCTATTTTTGTCATCATAATCGACAATTCTTCAGCTTGTTCTTTGGTTTTGATGAAGGCGCCTGAACCGTATTTGACATCAAGAACAATGATATTTGCCCCTGCTGCAATTTTTTTGGAAACAACACTTGAGGCTATTAAACTCATGTTATCGACAGTTGATGTAACATCTCTTAAGGCGTACAATTTGCCGTCGGCAGGAGCAAGTTTGAGGGTTTGAGAGGCAATAGCCACGCCTATTTTTTTGACTTGTTCCAAAAATTTTTCTATCGACAAATCTGTATTGAATCCTGATATCGCTTCAAGTTTGTCAATGGTTCCGCCCGTGTGGCCAAGGCTTCTTCCAGATAATTTGGCAACAGGCAAGCCTGATTGTGCCAAAAGAGGGATTAAAATGAGGGTGATTTTGTCACCAACGCCACCTGTAGAGTGTTTATCGACAGTAAATTCGCCAAATTCTGACAAATCAAGCATATCGCCTGATTTTGCCATTGCTTCTGTCAAATATGCAGTTTCTTCCAAATTCATACTATTTAGGCAAACAGCCATAAGCCAAGCAGACACTTGATAATCGGCAATGGATTTGTCTAAAATGCCATCAATTAAAAACTGAATTTCTTCTTTTGTGTGTGCCAAACCCTGTTTTTTTTTGCTTATGATATCGGTTGCTTTCATCTTTTAGTCCTTTTTAGGCTCTGAAAAGTTTATTATACCTTTGATTTATGGCTTTTGACAATGCTTTTTGATTGAAAATAAAGTAAATTGATGTACAATTGTATTAGCTATCGAAGTGAGAAAAATATGAAAAAAACAACGCAAAAAGCTTTAATATCGTGTGTTTTGGCATTATCTCTAGGGGCTTGTAATATTGCAGCTGCTTATATGCCGCCTTTTTTGAATGATGTAAACTACCAAAAAGGAATTATATCGCTAAGTTCAAATGATTACTCTGATGCTATTTTAGAGTTGAACCAAGCGATAATCAGATATCCAAATGTCTTAGAAATTAAAAATAATTTATCCGATGCCTATTACAAAAGAGGTATGGATTTTTATACTGCAAAAGAGTTCAAAAAAGCATCAAATGACCTTCGGGCAGCTATTTTTTATTTAAAATATTTTCAAACTCCTACAGCAATAGACCTTGAAAAAGTTTCAATTATTGAAAATCATCTGAGTAATTGCATTGTAGGGCAAAATCTTTTAGTCACCCCCAAAACTCGTTTTAATGAGGCAAAAAAACTTCGCGGACAAGGACTTTTTCCACATGCAATAGTTGAATTTATCGAAGCCTCAAAAGACCCTTCAATCAGGGGTTTGGCTCTTGAAAACACGGCAGACTTGTACAGTATTATGAATCTCAATAAGCAAGCTTTGCCTTATTACCAAAATGCTTTGGCTCTTGCGCCATTAAATTATAATTTGCACCTAAGATACGCTCGTGTCTTGGAAAAACTGGATATTACAGATAGATCAATCGAAGAATATAATTTGGCTTTTGCAGAAAATGAAAATGCAGAAGAAATTATGCCAGCTCTTGAGCGTTTGGCGAATTTAAATATCCAAAAATACCCAGAAAACTCCGCTTCTTACTTGAATTTGGGTGCGGTTTATCAAAGAAAGGGCGATTTTGAAACTGCTTTGGCAAATTATCGAAAAGCTCAAGTGTTGGACCCCTCAAATCCTTCAATCAAAATAAATATAGGCTCTTTGTACCAAGCTCAGGGCAATTATGCAAAAGCTGCCGAGATTTATGATGAGGTCATAATGTCTTATCCTAAAGAAAAATTGGCTTATTTGTACAAAGCCAGAGTTTCTAATCAAATGAAAGAATATACAAATGCAATAAATAACTATAAAGAAGTCTTGAAAATTGACCCGAAAGACTCTCTAGCCAAGCAAGAGCTGTGTGATACTATAAGCAATAATTTGTCTGATGAGATGTCTTTTTCATATTTTGAAAAAATGATGGAGCAGTTTCCAAGTGACCAAGAAATTCTTGGACTATACGCAAACGCATTGCTCAAAAAAGGCTATTATTATAAAGCAACTTTGCAATATCAAAAACTTATTGCAAAAGACAGTTCAAATATAACCGCATATATCGCTGAGTCTCAAGCCTATCAAGGGTTGTGTGATTTTGAAAATGCTGTAAATGTCATTGATGAAGCTATTTTGAAAAATCCCGATGACAAAAAACTTCCTGCGTACAAAGCAGAAGTTTTGGAAAATAAAGATGTGATTTTGTACAAGCAAGCTTTTGAATTTTACAATAAAGGTAATATTGTTAAGGCTTTAGAGATTTATAAACTCATCAAAACTCCGTCAAAAGACATTTATACCGATATTGCTGCTTGCTATCAAAGATTGGGCAAGTATACTGAAGCGTTCCAAAATTATAGTTTGGCTTTGGAGCAAGACCCCAATGACTCTGAGACTTTGGTATATTTGGGAAATATTTGCTGCCTACAAAAACAATTTGAAAAAGCTAACAGTTATTATAAGAAGGCATTATTGATTGAGCCTGATAATCAAAGTATTCAAGAGGCTATAAAACTTGCCAATAAAGACTATAATGACCAGCTTTTAGAGCAAGGAATGGCACAGTATAAAGCAATGGATTATAAAAAAGCGCTAAAAACTTTATCGCAGCTTTTGACCTTTGACCCCAAAAATGCTTATGGATTCTATTATAGAGCCCTTTGTTATGATGGGCTTAATGATTCTCGCAAAGCAATCGAGGATTATATTAATGTAACCAAATTTATGCCTGCAATGGATATCGCTTATTACTCTTTGGGTGTGGATTATGACACTATAACTGATTATAAGGCTGCCAAAGAAGCTTATAAAAAATTCATAGAATTATCCGGTACAAAAGATACTGAATATACAAAATACGCAAAAAAACGATTGTTTGACCTTAAAAATACAAAATGAAATACAAAATGACAACTTTAAAAATTGGCAATAAAGAATTTAATAGCAAAGTGATTTTGGCTCCCATGGCAGGGATTACTGACAGTGTTTTAAGAAGTATGGTGAGAGGGTTTTCGCCCGAGTGCCTTGTTATGAGTGAAATGATTTCATCAGAAGGCTTAAGGATGAATCCTGACAGAAGTATCACTCACGCTGAAGCTAATGAGTACCCGCTTTGCTTTCAGATTTCAGGTCATAAACCTCATCTTATGGCAGAAGCCGCAAAAATACTTGAGCCGATAGCTACTGTAATTGATATAAATATGGGCTGTCCTGCGCCTAAAATAATCAAAAATGGTGATGGAAGTGCATTGACAAAGGATATGAAGCTGGCGTCAGAAATTATTTCGGCAGTCAAAAAAGCTACAGCAGTTCCTGTAACAGTAAAAACCCGCCTCGGGTGGGACGTTTCATCTATGAGATATCTTGATTTTGCAAAAATGGTACAAGACTCAGGTGCGGATGCCTTAATGGTTCATGGCAGAACTCGTTCTCAAATGTATTCAGGTGTGGCGAATTGGGATGCAATTGCCGAAATCAAACAAGCTCTTGAAATTCCAGTAATCGCAAATGGGGATATAAATTCTGTCGAAGCAGCAATAAAATGCCAAAAAATCACAAATTGCGATGGCTTTGCCATCGGTCGAGGGGTTTTGGGTGATGTGGAATTGATTTCAAGAATTGAACATTATTTTGCTACGGGAGAAATTTTGCCTGAGCCTACAATCAATCGCCGCATTGAAATAGCAAGAATTCACCTTGAAAAAGAAATAGAATTTCGCGGCGAAATATTCGGCATTTGTTTTATGCGAAAATTCTTATCTTATTACATCAAAAATATAAAAGGGGCGGCACAATATCGCTCCGCTCTTGTCAGAATGAAGGAAAAACAAGAAATTCTTGATACTTTTGATGAAATTTTAGGAGAATACTGTACAAGCTAGAAAATAAGATTTTCAGATTGTACAGTATTCGACTTTTCGGATGTGAAAAATGGCGAGAACGAAAGCTTTTAGCTATTTTGACACTGGATGTCTCTTTAGCAAGCGACAATTAGCTAGCTTCATCTTCTCTTAAAATTTGAATTTCCGGCTTATTATTGTAGCAATTTACGCAATGTAAATATCTTTCCATTCTCAATTTTAGCCAGCCTACCATTGTATCGGAGCCATAAACTTCTATGATTCTTGTTCTTTCAAGACTTTTGTAAGCCTTATTGAATCTTTCATCAAGATATGTATTGCAACGACAATTCAACTCTTCAATCAAATCGTATAAGGTTTTTAGCCATGCCGCTTGAACTGTAGACTCGTCTACTTTGAATTGTAAAATCATTTCTCTTGACCTTTCATCTTATTAGGAGCGTGCCGATATAAATAGTATATATATTCTTATACCAAGCTAACAAGCTTTTTAAACATATTTACTACAAATGTAGTAGGGTATGCCTATAATTTGTATCGAGTATAATATATTTATGGAAAATATTTTAACTTTAGAAGCGCAAATAAAATTACTCCCCAAATTTCCTGGGGTGTACCTTATGCATAATCAACAAAGTGAAATCATTTATATCGGCAAGGCAAAAAATCTCAAAAATCGTGTGAAAACTTATTTCCAAAAAAGGCTCGAAACTCCCAAGCTCAGGGTTATGGTGCCAAAAATTCAGCGATTTGAATTTATTGTAACCGACAGCGAAGTCGAGGCTTTGATTTTGGAATCATACCTTATAAAAAAGCATAAGCCTTGCTATAACGTGCTTTTAAAGGATGATAAAAGATTCCCGTGGTTTGTTATTACAGAAGATGAGTATCCTAGGATTGTTATTTCTCGCCAATCAAATTTGAATGCCATAAAGGGCAAGTATTTCGGACCATATACTGATGCGAGGGCGATGTATTCGACATTGGATTTGATAAAAAAACTTTTTCCTTTGAAACAATGTAAGCAGCCTCGTTTCAAAGATAGGGCTTGCATTTATCACCAAATAGGCAAATGTTCTGGAATTTGTCAAAAATTGATTTCGTCTGAAGATTATCAAAAAATTGTTAAACAAGTTGAGCTGTTTTTGAGCGGTAAACAAGAGGAACTTTTGCAAGAGCTCAAAATCCAAATGGAAAAATATGCCCAAAAACAAGAATTTGAAAAAGCGGCAAGATTTCGTGACAGTTACAAAGATGTTTTAAAAGTCATCGAAAGACAAAAAGTGGTTAGTGATAATACAAAAATAAATTGGGATATGATAGGTTTTGCCAAAAAAGAGGCGGATATCGCTATAATTATTCTCAAAATCCGTTCAGGCAGAGTGATTGAAAAAAAAGAATTTGATTTTCTTCTCAATGAATTTGATGAACCCCAAGATATTTTGAAGTCTTTTATCTCAGAATATTATTCGAAAAATACGGATATTCCATCTGAAATTCTTTTGCCTTTTGAACTTGATGATATTGATATTATTAGAGATTGGCTGAATTTAGAATGTTTTAGCCAGAGGAAAAAGAAAATATCTTTATCAGTCCCAAAGGCTCAAAAGAAGTTCGAATTGATTGAACTTGCAAATAAAAATGCGCAGTTGTTTTTGGAAAAAATAATCACGCAAAAAACTGTAAAACTTCAATCGAATTGGAATGATATAGGCAAAGAAATCAAAGAAAAATTGAATCTCAAAAAATTTCCGCACCGAATCGAATGTTTTGATATTTCTCACATTCAAGGTACGAATACAGTTGCTTCAATGGTGGTTTTTGAAAACGGCAAAGTTAAAAAAAGCGACTACAAACGTTTTAAAATTAAAACTCTTAGCCCAGGGAAGACGGATGATTTTGCTTCGATGAGAGAGATAATGCAAAGACGCTATGGTAAGTTAGAGTCTTCACAAAGACCTGATTTGATAATAGTTGATGGTGGTAAAGGGCAATTGTCTAGTGCTTATTCAGTTTTGGAAGATTTGAATTTGCAGGAGCAAGATATTGTTTCTCTTGCCAAAAAATTTGAGGAGATTTTTGTACCTAAAAAATCCAAGCCAATTATTTTGGATATAAATTCGCCGTCATTGTTTTTGTTTCAAAAAATCAGGGATGAGGCACACAGATTTGCGATAAATTATCATCGCAAACTGCGTGAAAATCAAGCAATCGAATCTGTTTTGGATGAGATAAAAGGCATTTCTTCAATGAAGAAAAAAGCACTTTTTGAAAAATTTAGAGATGTAAAAACTATTGCGGAAGCTTCAAAAGCAGAGCTTCAAGAAGTACTGGGAGAAAAAACTGCGATAAAAGTTTTTAATCATTTTAGATAATATTTAAAAAGAGACACTTGAGGCGTCTCTTTTTAATATCTAGAAAATTGCTAAATTAATTAAGCGAATGTTTTGAAGGATCCTTCAATATTCTTTTGGATAACTTTTTGAACAGCTTCCATCTCTGTTTGTACAGCGTTGTGTTCTGTATCAAGCTGCTTCATTTTTAGTTCCAAAGATTTATCTTGAGATTGAATTTGTCTTGTTTCTTGGTTGATGCGCTCAACTTGATAATCATAAGATGCTTTTTGGAATTCATACTTATTCATATCATTAGCATAAGCAGTGTCATCGAATGTTCCACCATAAGTCAGTTTGTCTCCTGCACCCATCGAATACGCCCAATCAGCCGTATTTGCTGTGGTTTGTTCAGCTGGATTGGCTTCAATACTATTTTTGTTCAACAGAGTGAAACGAAGCAATCTGTTTAAATTATCAAATACCAACAAAGCAGGAGCACTTACAGTTTTCGTTTCTAATTGTCCGTTAGGATTGTAAACTGTATGCTCTATATCGACATTTCTAATTACTTCTGTGTAGCCAAGAGCTATCTCAGTACTGCTGGCTGCAATACCTAAAGCAGAAGCTAATGCATGAAGATTAACTGTTCCTGCACCTATCGGAAGACTTGCACCGCCTGCAATAGCAGTCAAATTAGCTAATGTTAATGATATATTAGGACCAGCACCCACAGGTCCAATAACTATTGGTCCTGTAACTCCATGTCCAGTGAAATCACTTTGAACAATTTTAGCACCAGTAGATTCCCATTTAATACTTTTTTGAATTTCATCAGCAGGATCTGTAAACTTATACCCTTGGGTAAAGTATTTGTCATCTTGTGATGATGGTGGTGTTGGAGGCACCATTGATAACATCTTTTCGAACAAGCCGGCACTAGCATTCGCCAAAGCCAATCTTTGTTGATTGATTTGCTGCCCCATATATTCAATATTCGTTCTGCGAGCAGTTAATTGTAAAAATCTTGCCTGACTTGCTGCCAATCCCATAGCTAAATCTCCTATATAATTCTTTAAATTAAAAATAAACTAACATTAAGATTATAGGCACTAAAAGATTATCAGCCAACTGAAACAACGAAAGATACTCTTTTTAAATTAGTAGAAATTATTCTTTAATTTGTTTCCAATTCTTTTTTTATAATACTTATTTTATTGTCTAAAAATTTTGACTCAATAGAGGTCGAAATTTCTTGTGCAATATTCAAAAGTTTGAGAGCAGTTTCTTTTTGTTCTTGTTTGTTTTCTACCGTTTCAATTGTTTTTTGGTGTAGTTTTGCCAAGTCAAAATACGATTTGCCCTGTAAGAAGAAAAGGTCATTATTTTTTGTAAATTCAATAGCTTCTTCCAAGTGCATTTTTGCCATTTCAAAATCATTTTGCATCATAAAATAATCCGATAATATTTTTTTGATATATGCAATAAAATAATTATTTTGAATTTGAGGTTTTGATGCCACATCAAAAGCTTGCTGAGCAATAGAAATAGCTTGAGCCGGGTCTCCGACTTGCACTTGTATTAAACTCAAAATTATCCAACTCGGAATGGCGAATAGTGCTAATTTTTGGCTTGCAAAATAATTCAAACATTCATTAACCATGTTTGTTGCATTCATAAAATCTTTATTATCCATAAGCTGCTTAACAAATAAAAGCTGAATACAATTATAAACAAAGGTGTTATTCAGTTTTCTGGATCTTTGAGCTATGTCAGAAATCTCTTGTGCGATATTAGGATTCTCGGCATAAAATATTTTATTGAAAACTTTTATAAGATCAAGTTCAAGAATGATATTCTCCTGGTTTGAAATATTTGAAGCATTTACAATGTTTCTAGTTTTTTCTATTGAGGCATCAGAGTCTTCTGGAGAGCCATTCAGGGATTTGTGCATTGCATCAATTACAAAAACTTCTATTTGCGCTTCTTCATTTTGGTTATTATTGACAAAAAGTTCAAGCACGCTGTAATAATTTTTATTTCCTTGCAAGGACAATGCTTTGATCAACAAAATCTGACTTTTTAGTACAGCTTCTTCAATAACATCATATTCAATCTCTGAAAAATCATCCTGACCTTTTATACTGTCTTGTAGGCTTGGCATTATTTCAGATTGAATTAACGTGATGACCTCGCCAAGATAGCCTGATTCAATAAGGAACTTTAATTTCAAAAACTTTAAAAGAGCCGATTCTAAAGGCATTTTTGATGCATCAACATATTCAAGAGCTTTGTCAATATACTCCAAAGCTTCTTGAGAGCTTCCGATAGCAGCCAAACTTTTGACTAAATAACTGCAAAGCTCAATGATTTTAGCTCTGTTATTTTGATTTTCATAGCTTTTTATGGCTTCGGATAAAAACAATATGGCATCCTCAGGAGAATTTAAATAATTAGCAACGCCAAGTCTCTCTTGGATTTCAAGCTTTCTTCCATCTTTATTTTGATAATCAGAATAATCAATGGTAGCCAAAGCTTCTTTTTGAGACAAAAGATAAAGAGATTTATCGCCTGTTGAAATAGCTTCTTTGGAGGCTGTATTCCAAAGGCTAAAAGCTATTTGAAAGCTTTCTGCTTTTTTGGCAATTTCTGCGGTTTGAGAACTGTTTGATTCGTTTATATTGATTACAATATTGAGCAAATTAGCATTAATTTGTTTTTCTTGAACTTCATCTTTTATCACAATATTTTTAATTACTTCATAAACGAATTTATTTTTAAATTTGAAATTCACATTGTCATGTGTAAGCAAAAAACCATTAGAGACAAGTGTTTGCATAATTATCGCAAAGTTTTCATCATCAAGACCGAGAACATGTTGGATTATAGGTGGGAAGAAACTATACCCCAAGCAAACAGCATTTGCTATAACTTGGTGTATAACTTCATTTTGAGAGAACATAGCATCAAGTCTTACCGCAATAATTTCTTCTATATTATTTGGCAAAACCAATTCTTCAATGTTAGTTTTGATTTTTATGCCCTCATCTGTCGGATAAAGCAATCCTGCCTGAGTCAAGAATAAAATTATTTCTTCAAAGAAAAGCGGCCAGCCTTGGATTTTGGATGTCATTTGCTCCAAAAATACTTCAGGGATTTCGTCCACATTCTTAATATAATAAGAAAGTTCATCTTTGATTTCACTCTGCTCAAAAGGTGTTATTCTAATAGCTCCTATTGTTCGCTGAGTAATTTTTTCTGATGGAATAAATGTTAAAATATGGCTGTTGTTTGATGTTGTGGTTATCAAAAATGAATCATTTAAGAAATCATCTTCCATCAAAGCTTCAAAAACTTCTGCAGAAGATTTGTCCATAAATTCAATTTCTTTGATTATTAAAACAACTTTTTGCATTTTTTGGATTGCTTTAAACAGAGTTTTGATGGCAAAAATAAGATTTTCTTTAGCTTCATCAATCTCAATAGCAGGGCTTAAGTGCGGCACTAGAAGGTTTACAATCGGAAATATAGCTCCTTCATCTGTAATCCCAAGGCTTTTGCCCAATGCATTTCTTACAGTTTCTTTGATTTTGTCTGCCTCATAATTAACTAAAGGCAAGCTAAACATAGACCTTATAAGGTTTTGCAATGTTGCAAAAGGCACAGTATTCAAGGTCGGGTGGCAATCTGCCTGCAAAAGACATAAATTATTATCCTGCAATTCAGCAAAAACAAGATTTAAGAAGGTTTTTTTGCCCATTCCTGGTTCACCGAGCAAAGCAATAAAGCCTGATTTTTTATTAATCAAAAGATTTTTAAGACTATTTAAATTTGATTTTCTAATTGAAAGTTTATTGTCAGATGATTTTGGCTCAGCTTTGGGCACTTCGGGGCGTTCTTGGGTGTTTACGGCTACTTCGGGTTCTTTTTGAATATTTTGTGCCTCATCTTCATCAATTTCTTGAAGTGGAATATTTTGGGCGTAATCTTCAATTTCTGCAATATTATCTTTTGGCAAATCTTCAGTTGCGGAGTCTTCATCGGGTCGTTGTGAAGGTTCAGACGTAGCTGGTTCAGCTGTTTTTTGAACGGATAGAGGTTCAATTACAATATAAAGCCCCGGTGCAATTTTTTGAAGGCGATAAGTTTTTTCTAAAGCCATAGCACTTGGTCCATCCAAACTGACAAGCCCAATAGGAACTTTTTGGAGCATATCTACTCCAAATTTGTGTTTTTGGGATAATGATTGCGAGAGTAAGATTTTGACATCATAAGAAATATTCACATTTGCAAGTTTATCGTTCAAATTTTTGAATTCTTGTGAAATTTCTTCAGCAATTTTTATCATTTTTGGTTCATTAATATTCTCACATTCAACACCGATAAGGTATGGGGCTAATTTTATAACCTTGAAATTGTGAGGTTTCAGCACAGTTAAAATTGTTTGGAAGAATTTTTTGATAAGTTTTTCGGCGAGTTCTTTTTGGGATATGTTTTCGCTTAAAAATTTGCCGTTTGTAAGTTCAATCAACAAAGTTGAATGTTGAATATATGTTTCGACAATATCATTTAAAGCTGCAGCGCATTTTTTGCAATGCGTTGCACTTAAAGGATTGAGGGCATTACAGCTTTTACATTTTTTTAAAAGAGGGGTAGAGCATTTTTTGCATTTTTCATTTAAAGGATTGTTTGGTGCTTGACAAATAGGACAAAAACGAATTAGCCTAAGACCGCAATTTGAGCATACAGGGGCATTTAGAGCATTTGTCATTCTGCATTTTGGGCAAACTACTTTGAGTTTGAATCCGCAGTGGGCACAAAATATATCACTATCAGAATTTTGAGTTTTGCATTTTGGGCAGTTCATCTAAATACCTCTTTTAAAAATTACTTAATTTTGCCAAAAGCTCAAAAAGTCTTTGGCTTACCTGTGGTTCAGTTATATTAAGACGATGAGCTATTTCCGGCATATTGAGATTTTGATTATATCTTAACTCAAATAGTTTCAGATACTGTTTTTCAGGCTCATTTTCATTAAATCTATATACATTATTCATTAGCAAACGAATTTGTTCATGTAAAATAGAGAGTTTTTCCCTTTCAGAACTCGGGTAAGGAATATTAAAAACAATATCACCTTTTTCATTTATATTAAATGAAATCAAATTTTCCATGGGAGCATCATCATCATAAACTTTGGAATTGAGGCGTTTTTGTTCTTTTGACACCTGCAAAATAACCTTTTTAGTAACTTTATCAAGATAAGTTTGAGGGGGCAGTTTGTCCCCTAAAATCGACAAGGTATCTTTGATTTTTTCATAAATTTCGTAGCAAAAAAGCTCTAAAAGATCCTCATTTCTTTTATTGTAATGAGGGCTTCTTTTGATTGATAACTCTATAAGCTCCTTATGTTCAGGCTTCATTGCTATTTAACCTTCTTTGATTTCATCTATTTTATATTATCATAATTATAAGTTTATAATCAGAACGGTCCTTATAAATGGTTCGGATGTTCTAATATTTTGAGACGGATTTTTTTCAAAAACATTTTTTATAACATTTAAAGTCTTATCGTCAACTTCTTTTGAACCGCTTGAAGTTTTAATCAAACATGTCTTAAATCCTGCATTATTATCAAAAACTACTGCGACTTTAAGCTCTTTTTCTTTAGGAGTTTCGGTTGTAACTTGCAATTCTTTTGATAAATCTTCTTTTATAATTTGTCCGGATTCATTTAGATAATTCACAAATTCAGTATTTTGCGACAAATCAGACGAAATCCCCCAGGCAAGCTTATTTACGCTTAAATTCACCTCGGGAATAACGGCATTGTCTATAACTGTCGGGGTTTTGGTTTCAATAATTTTTTCATCATTTTTTCGGCTCAACCCAATTCCTATAAGGATTGCACCGAGCAAAATTACAAATAAAACATGCAAAATCAGAGGTTTATTTTCTTGTTTTTGCTTCAAAAAAGGCTCGAGATCAGGGTTATCTTTATCGGGGTCGGGATTTAATTCATCCAAAACCTCATCAATTTCATTTTGTGGAACTTCGATTATTTTTTCATCCCCAAAAATCTCAACTTCTTCTATATTGTCCATTCCTCCTAAGTCATCATCGGCAAAATCTTCAACAAAAATTGGTGAAAGTTCTTCAAATAAATCGGGCATTTGAGACAAATTTTTGGATACAGAATCTATTTTTTGCAGCGTATTCAACTTCCTCAGAAAAGCTGGGTCGGCAAGTAAGCTGTGCAGAAGCATTTTTTGAGACTTGGGAGATAATTCTTCTTCCTGTATTTTTAGAAAAAGCTGAAAAATATCTCTTTCCAACATTTCAACATTGTATTTTTTGACTGTGATATTGGTTGAAAGCTGTTTGAATTTGTCTATAGGCAGAAGTTTTTTGGCATTTAAGATAAAGAAATTTTGCATTTCTTTATCAAAAATAATTTCATCAGTCGGGATGAACCCTACAATATCAATACTTTTGAGGGTGTCATCAATTTTTACTACCATATACAAATCAGGTTCTATGCCTAATTCCTGGTGTGATTTGGGTATCAAAACCACATTGGCCGAGTTATCAATAACTCTAACATCAACCCTTGCGCTTCCTATATAAAAGTCAGCTATATCAAAGTTTTTGGCTATAGGGGTGTTTTTGTACAGGCTTTCTTTTGTTGAGGTGGCAAAGCCGATTGTGGTCATAAAATCTGCCAAAGTTTCAATAATATTGGCATAAACAAAAAGCCTTTTCCTTAAAACCGGGTCTTCTATGCCGACTATTATATTATCTGCAACAAGTTTTGCGTTCTTGGTTATAATTGCCTGAGTCAAAATTCTATCCTCTTTTCAATAAGTCTATTATAAAGGGTTTTTTAATAAAAGTTAACAATCTTATACTTTTTTATCAATAAATTTAATCCAGATGTTTTACATGATGTAGGTTAAGGTAAGTTTCAAAGGAGTTATGTATGTCAGTCAATGGAGTAAATGGTGCTCAGAACCAAGCTTTTGTAGAGTTGGTCAATAAGCCACAAGTAGCTTATGCTAACGGATCTCAGCCGATGTATATGGCTGCTCAGCCTCAAGCCGATATATATCAAGGACCAAGACAAGAAGAGAAAAAAGGCAGCTTTTTAGGAAAAGTTTTTAAAACACTTATTTTTGCAGCAGCCGTAGTTGGTCTTAATAGATTAGCTCATTCTGGTTCTAATCCGCTGCTTAAGCCCGTAGCAGAAGGTGCTACAGGTTTTGCAAATAAATATATTAGAAAGCCTTTAAACAACTTAGATAGTTGGGTTGTAAAGACTTGGCAAAAATATTTCCCAAAAGGAGCTGAAAAAGCAGCTTCTGAAGGCGCTGCTTAATAAGCAGTAAAAAGAGAGAGTAATTTAAAATAACAAACTCCTCAAAGGAGGTAGTTGGTTGGTGTTCTTAGTAATTTTAACCCTCGAAAGAGGGTTTTTAATTAGGCGGATACTAAAAAAGTCCAATTTTAGGATAGCCCTAGGCGATTTTTTGAGCCATAGGGATATGATACCTACTTGGTTAAAAAATTGAGACTTTTTTTATACGACTTACGAAGTGTAAACACATGCACAGCCTTGGTCAAAGGGTGGGCTTGTGTGAAACCGGACAAGATGGGGTTTAAAGTAGTTCTTGAAGTTTTCCGCTTTTTTGCAATGCAAAAAGATCATCACATCCGCCTATGAATTTATCATTGATAAAAATCTGTGGGACTGTGCTTATTCCTGTTTTTGCTGTCAAATTATCCATAGCGTCATCTTCATTTTGTGTAATATCTATTTCTTCAAAAAGCAAACCTATCTGGCTTAATAGCGCTTTAGCCTTTTTGCAATAAGGGCAATAATCTGTTGTATAAATTTTAATTTGGGTCATTTTTTTCTCCTTTTTGTTCTCTCGTCCAGTTTCAAAACGCCTAAAACTAACAATTTTGGCGTTTTTCACATCCGTGAGGTCAGCTACTGAACAAGGTAGAAAATATAAATTTTCATCTTGTTCAGTAGCTTCACTTTAACATATCAAAATATTTTTTCATCGGAAATTAATCTAATATTCATATTTATGCCCTAAAAACCTTCGAAAGTCTTTTCGAGGCTGTATTTAAGTCATATTCGGCAGAACTAATGTTTTTAATTGATGTTCAAATTTGAAATACAATAAATAATAGAAGTATGAAAATAAAATTTATTCTTAGCATATTATTGGTCATATTGTTTTGTTCTAAAAGTTCTGCAATCACTGTAGGCCTGCTTAGCGGCATCGGAAAAAGTTATATAGCAACATCAACTCAAGGCTCTATAATTGACGGAAATTCAGGTCGTGTAATACTTCCAATCAAGCCAATGTGCCGTTACAACATAAAAACCACTCGCAAAAATATTGCAATAGAGTTAGATGACGGACGCTATTACAACACAGGTACAGATTATTTAATCATTACTTGTTCAAGCGGTTTTGTATCAACAAAAGAAAAATGGTACAGAGGGAATTTGATTGTCAAAAAAATTGACGATGACCTTACTCTCATAAACGATGTAGGGCTAGAAGATTATCTTTTGGGCGTAGTCCCTTGCGAAATGCCTTCATCGTGGAATTTGGAAGCTTTAAAAGCTCAAGCAATAACAGCCAGAAGTTATGCTATCGCCAATTTGGGCAAAAGAAGTGCAATGGGTTTTGATTTGAAAGATACTCCTGAAGACCAAGTCTACGGAGGTGCTTCCTCCGAAAAGGAACGTTCTTCAAAAGCTGTACTTGATACAAAAGGCCATGTTTTGGTCTATCAAGGGCGCATTATCAACGCCTATTATTGTGCTTCAGCGGGTGGAAGAACGAAACTAGCTTCTGAAGCAAGATACAAAGATTTACCTTATATTCGTTCAGTTTATTCTTATGATGATAATATTCCGCTTAAGGGGCATGGTATCGGAATGAGTCAATATGGGGCGAATTATCTTGCCAATAATGATTATAATGCGTATCAAATTTTAAATTATTTTTATAATAATGTTGCATTGGGAAAAATAAACGGAAATTAAATTACTTAAGTTTTTCGAGTTCAACTTTTGCGGGCGTATAATCGGGATTCAATTGCAATGCCATATTTAAATCACGTCTTGCGTAAGAATAATTTTCATCCGCAACTTCGATTAGCCCTGAATAGTAATAATAAATAGGATTTAAGCGTTCAAGATGAGAAACCCCCATCAAGTATTGCCTTGCCAAAAAAGTATTTTTTTCAATCAAAGCAAGTCTTACAAGCCCAATCCAAGCAGGTGCAAAATTTGGGTTTATGGATAATATTTGTTTATAAATCCCTTTTAAGCTGCTGCTTTTTCCGTATCTTCCATTAATTTCGGCAATATTATAAAGCGAATAATAGTTTTTCGGATATAGCTTTAAGGCTTGGTAGTAGCCTAATAGAGCCTCTTTGTCATTTGACATGTCACGGTGGCAATTAGCAATTTTCAATACCAGTCTGTCAGATTTTTTCTCATATTTTAATGCTTGAGAATAATTTCTGATGGCTTCATTGTATTCTTGTTTGATATAATTTAAATTTCCAAGACCTTCTAGCGACGGGACGTCTTTTTTATCAATTGATAGAGCCTTATTATAAGCTTCTTGAGCTTTTTCAAAATTCATTAAATCAAAATAAATTCTGCCCAAAAGATTGTAATCCAGGTTGGAATTTCTTAAATTGATATTTTTCAAAACCAATTCTTGTGCTTTTTGATTTTGGTCGCTCATCAAATAAAATTTTGCAAGATAATAATTTTTGACTTGCGTGTTGTGAGATTTTTTTGACAGCAAATAAACTTTATGGAGCTTAACTCCATAAGAAAGCTCTCTATCATTGATATTTTCCTCGGAAAGTTTGTCAAGCTCACTAAGGGCTTGAGAATAATTTTCTTTTGAAGCCAAAATGTTTACCTTGAGAATTCGATATAAATAATTATTGGGATTGATGGAAATGGCTCGATTTATATGTAGATAAGCTTTTTTATTATTATTTTGGGTGAAATAAATTTTTGCTAAAACATAATTTGCATAATCAGATTGAGCAAATTTTTTGTTTTCCAAATTATCTTTAACTAATTTCATATCAATCAAATCAGGGCTATAACTGGATTGCGCCAAAATACCGGCAAAAAGTTTTTCATCTGCGTATTCAGGCGGGTTTTTAGGGAGGTACATTTTATACAAAATTTCGATTTTGCTTTCCCAGATTTGGTGGTCATAAATATTCCCTAAGCGACTTTTAGCGAGGGTGAAAAGCCCTAAAGAAGCCAATTTATTGGCATAATCTATATTCAAATAGTCATCATTTATAGGCGTAAGGTCAAATGCTTTTTCAAAATTTATAATAGAATTGTCTATGTCGCCTTTTACATAAGACGCATATGCTTCTTGGAGGTGTTTTTTAGATTCGATATTACTGAGCCTCAAAAATTCTCGATCATCGAGATAATTTTTTTTATAATCTATTTCATCCGCACTCATTCCTGAGTTTTTGATATAATCCAAAAGCCCCATATCAGAGAGTTTTACATTGTTTTCAAGGTCAATAGAGTTAAAATTATCTAATAAAGAAAAGTCCAAAAATGTAATTTTTATACTTGAAAGTTTGTTCAGGTAAGTCAAAAATAAATCTTCGGCATCTTTGTTCAAAGCATAATCAGCATCTGCTAAGGCTATATAATCAACTGTTGAAAAATTTCCTAAATTTGAATTAGCATCAAAAGTCACCCATTCTGTACCCAGATTGGCTACAACCCAGCAATAATAATTAAAACAAGCTTCAGGTCGGTTTGAATATTTGACACCAACCATAACTTTAGCCGGGATTTCGGCTTTTCTGAGAAGTGCCGCCAAAAGAATTGCTTTATCGGTGATATCGCCGCTTTTATCCGTAAAAGTTTGCGATGCTTTTTTGATTTTGGTTTTATTGTCTTCAGTTTTTATATTTTGATAAACATATTTTTCAAGTTTTTTGGCTAATTTGTAGCTGTCTTTTGGTTTTTCGCAAAGCTCTTTTGAAATAAAATTTGAGATTTCAGCATCGTTATAATCCATATAAAATGTTGTTTTTAGAGCTTCTTGAAAATTCCTGCTTCTTGGTGGGTAATGAAATCCCTGATTTCCGTAGTTACTATGTTTTACTTTTAGATAAAAAATGTCATCTTTTGTTTGAATTATTCTTTGAGAACTCAAAAAGGTAGGAATTTTTAGAGGGTCATAGCTGCCTAAAGAAAGTTTGTATGTGATTTCTTTAACATTTTTTATGTTATCTATGTTGCCGTCTGCTATAATTCGGCTTTTTTGAAAAACATCCGCAAGATTAACAAAAGACTCATTTTTACTAGTTAAGACTTTTTCTGAGTCCATGTTTGAATTTTCATACAAAATATTTCCTTCTTCTGCAAAAGCAATACAAGGAAATATCAGTAGTATAAGAATAAACAAATACTTAAATTTGTACTTTAAGGCAGACCTATTCTTAATTATCATATTATACATTGAAGAATGCTCTATGTCAGATTACAAATAAATACTGTCTTCTTGCTTCTTAATATATAGACCGAAACCTACAGGTTTATAAGATGCCATTCTTGATTTTAGGGCATAGTTTTCTTTTGTAAGTTTGTTGACTTGTTGTTGCATTTTTTCATTTTCAGTTTTGCATCTGATTAGTTCAACAACAACTTCATCCATGCCTTCTAGTTTTTCATCAAGAACTTTTGTAATTCTTTTAACTACATTTTCTTGAGAAACCACAAGATTTTTGATAAGCATTTTAAGTTCTCTGTTATCGCCATTCATTGAAAGCATTTCGTCGCTGAATTCAGGCATTTGCTCCATCATTTGAGGTCTAACCTCTTGCGGTCTTGCAAGCATTTTGATAGGCCTGTCCATGTTTCCTTGAGCCTTTAAGCTTCTTGATGATGCCATGTTTTCATTAACGGAATTAATTTTTTTAGTTACATCTTGAAGATTTTTGCGAGCTTCTATTTCAGCTGTCTTCAAATGAAGACTTTTAAGCTTTTTAAGCATTTCTACATCATCTCTCAAGAAAAAAGTTCTATCCGTATGTATGTCTTTTTTCAAAGAAATTTGCCCTTTTTTGCAAAGAGTTCTCATTTCTCTATCATCAACACCCAGCATTCTTTTGACGTCTACTGTTGAAAATGTGTCTTCTTTTGAAACTTTTCTTAGACCTTCGTTAATTTCGGTAATAGTGCCCAAATCATTCACCTCTCTTACTTGTACTATGAAAATGATACCTTTATACTTAATTTTATAACGCCTCAAGAAAAAAATGTACCAAAATTTTAAAGAACTTTTACATTAAAAAACAAAAAACCTTATTTTTCGCTACTTACAGCCATAATATTCAACTTTAAAAAGCTTAACATTTTCAAATCACTCCTTATTGAAACTTTTTATTTTGCGATTGTGTTTTTTTCATGCTTTTGCCGACCATAGCAGAAGTTACTTTTAGCATAGGATTATTTTTATTTCTTTCTTCTTGAGCAATCAATTCTTTGTGGGACTTTGGTGTAATAGAATTTCCTACCGCAAATCTTGAGAGAATGGCGATTGTTCCCGATGATAAAACAGTTAGACCGACAGCTCCGGCAAGGCTGGCATTGTGCAAGCCTTGGAAAATACTATTTGTCGCATTAATTATATAAGAAGACATAGCGGTCCTTGTAAGCTCTTGTGTGGCGTATTGAGAACCGTTGTCTACAGATTTTTTCCTATCGTTACTGTGCAGCATAGTCAAATTGTATGCATCAAACACAAGGAAGGTTGTGGATAAAAGCCTTGCCGTATAGTTATTTGCTACAGCATATTTCCCTGCATCGTAATCAGCGTAATCCTTGGCATAAGCTGTGAAATTCATTTTTGTCATGTTGTCATTTATAGTTTGCAAATGTTTTTTAACTTCCGGTTTGTCTTTGTTGTCAAGGATTTTATTTACAAGTGTATCAACATCTGATTTGTCATTTTTGTCGATTTTAATATTTTTTTTCAGCCATTCAAGAGAGTTTTGAACGCCTTGGATTTCCTCCTTAAAACTTTTTTCGTTTAGATGTAAAAAGCTTGATGCAAAGGACTCGACTTTTTGCGCATCGCTAAAGTTGGATTTTTGAGTAAATGTTTTTGTTTGCTTAAATTTTTCTAATGCCAAATTATAGCTGTTTTCCATACCCATATCTTTTATTTTTTGAAGGCTGTTTTCTGCCTTTGGGGTTGAACTTTGGATATTCAAAGCTTTTCTAATTAAATTAAATCCTTTTATAACGATATTTTTGACCCATATTATCGGTGCCAAAACAGCTTTTTTGGTTTTTTGCCATTTGCTTGTATATTCTCCGACTTCAATTTGATTTAAGCCTGAAATAGCCTCTTCGAAAGGCTTTTTAATTGCATCATCTTTTAATATTTTATTTTTAATAAGGTTTTCAATAATATTTTCTTTATAATATTTACTCAAATTGGGGTCAATTTCTTCAATGACTTTTAATAATTTGTTAAGTTCATTTTTTTTGTATATTTTTGGCATTGCACCCTTAAAACCTGTTTCTTGAATATGTTCGTTGCCAAAAATCTTACTTTTGTATCTGTTTTCAATATATTTATCACTTAAAACAATTTTTTGACTTTTGCCTGTATCTTTTGTATTTTCTGATATTTTTGATTCGCCACTGAGCATCCGTCCGAATTTGAGGACCAAATTATTAGAATGTTTATTTTTTTCGTTTATTTCTTCGAGCTTTCTTTTATTTGTAGGCAAAATCGGGTTCCCGACGAGCAAACGCCCCAAAATCTCTGAAGCGACAACCATTGCCCCTGCGACACCAAGAGCCATCGGCATAGATTTGTTAGTCTGTTTTTTAAACACCCCAAACGCAGTTGCAGTAAAGTAAGAAGCTAGGGCAATTCTTATTATTTGCTGGGTAAATTTGACCTTACCTTCTTTCTGAGAGACATTTTTGTCATCAGAGAGTTTCATTGTTGTGTTATAAGCATCTACGCCATAAAAAATCGAACCCACAATCCCTGAAGCAATCCTGTTTCCGGTACTCAAACTTTTTGCGCTATATTTGCTTATGCTCGGGTTGATTGAGTCAAAAGCTCTTTTTCTCAAACTTGTTTGTAATTCTTCTTCAGGAATCAAAAATTCGTCGCCCGACTTTATTTTTTCAAAGCCAAATCTGCTGCGATAGCCGTTTTCCCACTTTTCAACAGAGTTGAATAACCCTGTTACGTTTTTATATTCATTTATAATTTTGTCGAATTTTTTAGTTTCTTGGATATTATTGTATATTTTTGAAAAATTATTTTTGCCGAATTCGTTATCAAATGCCAATCTGAAAACTTTTTTGCCTAAAGCAACTACAGGCGAAATAATTGTTTTGGCAAGTCTTTTGATGAAAGATTCTTCAGGGAGTTCCCAAAGATTAGTTTTGCTCATAGATTTTGATTGAATTTCTGAAAAACCTGTTTTTTTACGGAATTTTTTATTGGTTCTGACTGTGTTTGTGAATTCGCCGATGATTTTTTCGCAGGCGTCATATTGTTTTGGGGTAATTTTTTTGATTGCTTCCAGTGATTTTGAAAGGACATTTGCATTAATTTGTTTGTGTGAGGCTTGATAAGCCTTTTCCATTGAAAAACCCCTGAAAGTTGTTTGTGTAGATACACCTACTTTCAAGGGTTTATTGGATAGTTTTATGCTGTCTTTTTTATTTTGTAAATTTAGACCTATATCATAGGTTAAATTTATGTTGTTTTTTTTATTCCGCCTGTTCGACGAGAAATCAATTCCTTTATGGTAATGAATCTCCTGCCCAGGCGATGACTCCGATTTATGAAGCCTCAGCGGCCTTTTTTCTCGAATCATCATATAATTTTATAATCTCTTATAAAAAATGTATTTACCCAATCATTTTAAACGGTTCAAAGAAATAGGTAAAGGGGTTTCTTAAGCAATGTTAACTTAACTCTGTAAGCCTAGCAAAACTTGCGTCCAAAGCCTTTTTTAGACCATTTTCAAATTCAATTACATACATAGAAGCGGAACTAATTTCGACAACTTCGGTAATTATACCCTTGCCAAATTTGTCATGGAAAACTTTTGTATTGACGTTAAAGCCTTCTTGTTTTTTAGGCGGTTTTTCAATCACAGATTTCTCTTTGGGTCTAGGCTCTGATTTTGGTTCAAAGTTTGTTTTAGAGTTTTTGATTTTTTCAATGGCGGCTCTTGCATCAGCTATTGAGTTTATAACTCTATCCGCTTTTTTTTCTTCAGGGCGCAGTTCAAACTTTGCTACTGGTTTTGTTGGGGTGCTTGGTTCGGTTTTCTTTTTAATTTGCGGAGCTATAAAGTTTTTGCCAAAACCCATTGAGGTTCCTGATGATGCGGGTAAAATATCAAGATTTCTTTTGCTTTTGATACTGTCAACAGCAGTCCTGAAGGTACTCTCAGATTGGAACACACCACCTGCTTGAATTTGTTCAATCAATTTGTGAGGTATTTCATTCAAAAATCTGCTCGGATTAAAATATTTGAATTCGCCCCAAATTTGCCGTCTTTTGGCATGGGTCAAATACAATTTTTCTTGCGCTCTTGTGATACCCACATACATTAAGCGGCGTTCTTCTTCCATTTCAGAGTTTGAGTTTTGCGCTCTTGAGTGTGGGAAAATTCCATCTTCAAGTCCTGCAATAAAAACTACAGGAAATTCAAGACCCTTTGCAGAGTGAAGCGTCATAAGGGTTACAGACTCTTTTTGTTCATCAAGTTCATCGACATCACTCACAAGTGCAACTTGTGACAAAAATTCGCCAAAATCGACAACTTCATTTTCTTCTTCAAAATCACGGGCAACATTTACAAATTCTTGTAAATTTTCAAGCCTGGTTTGTGATTCAATGGTGTCTTCTTCTTTAAGTTCATCAATATAGCCTGTTTTTTCAAGCAAAAATGAGATGAATTCATTTAATCCCATAGCGGATTGCATCGAGCCGAGTCTTTTCAGCATATCAAGAAAATCGCTCAAAATCCCTTTTGTTCTAATATTAAAATCAGGCTGTGAGTCAATATCTTCAATTACTTCAAGTATGCTTGTGCTGTTTGCTTGCGAAATTTGTTCTAACTTTTCGATGGTTGTTTTGCCGATTGAGCGCTTCGGTACATTTATTATACGTTTCAAACTCACATTATCACTTGGATTGAAAAGTATTTTCAGGTAAGAAACTGTATCTTTGATTTCTTTTCTGTCATAAAATTTCAGCCCGCCGATTATTTTATAAGGAATGCCTTTTGCCATAAGAGCCTCTTCAACGGCTCTGGATTGGGCATTCGTACGATACAAAACAGTAAAATCATTATAATTTTGTTTTGAGGTAACTTTGCTCATGATTTTTCGGGCAATAAAACTTGCTTCATCTGACTCAGAATTCGCCTCATAGCGTGTGATTTTGTCCCCTTTGCCTTTGACAGAAAACAAATCTTTTTTAAGACGCTCTGTATTGTTCAAAATAATTTTATTCGCCGCTTCAAGGATTGTTTCGGTGGAACGATAATTTTGTTCAAGCTTAATAAGGCTTGAACCTTTATAATCTCTTTGGAAATTCAAAATAATCTTGTAATCCGCACCACGCCAGCTATAAATTGACTGATCAATATCACCAACAACGCAAAGACTCTTGTCAGAAGGGATTTCATCCTCAGGCTTTAGGGCGGAATAAATTGAATTTATGAGCTGATATTGAGTTTGGTTTGTATCTTGAAACTCATCGACCAAAATATGCCTGAAGCGATTGTAATACTTCATCATAACTTCTTCATTTGAGCTCAAAAGTTTGACAGTCAAAAGCAGCAAATCATCAAAATCAACGCCGTTATTTTCGGCAAGCAATTTTTCGTAGCGATCAAAAACTAGAGAAATCTTTTCTGTACGGTAATCTTTGGCTTTTGAGGCAAATTCAAAAGCCGTTTGAGATTTATTTTTTGCCATAGAAATGACGCTTCTTACCATTTGCGGTGCGTAGACTTTATCGTCAAGATTTTCGGCTTTAAGAGCTTGTTTGATAAGGGACATCGACTCGTCTTGGTCAAAAATAGTGAAGTTTTCGGCCCAATTTCTGCCTTCTTCGGATTTATAATTTTTGATATCAAAACGCAAAATTTTGGCGCAAATACTGTGAAAAGTCCCAACCCATAGGTTTTTTACGATATCTGTCCCAAGAGTTCTTTCAAGACGTGCTTTCATTTCTTTTGCGGCTTTGTTCGTAAATGTTACCGCCAGAATATCCCTAGGATTAACACCATGCCTAATTAAATATGATATGCGAGAGGTTAAAACACGAGTTTTGCCGCTTCCGGCACCAGCCAGAACCAGCATGGACCCTGTTTCTTGTTTTACAGCCTCAAGTTGGGGTTCATTTAGGTCAATTAAAATTTCTTCCATTTACTCCTCTGAATCTAGTGTCGCAACACATCGTAAATTAATCATTTCCGCTATATTGCTCACCTTTTTCAAGCTCAAGATTTTCAAAAAAATATTTTGATGATAATATATATAATACTTAAAATAAATATTCTAGACAAATTTATTATTAATGTACTATTATGAATTAGTGGTTTTGTCTGGTATAATAGATTAATCGACAGAAATTTTCAGGAAGGTATAAGTAAATGGCAGAAGATAAAGAACAAACGATTATGGTTCCAATGGGAGACAAAGAAGAAGTCTGTGATGATTGTCCTGATATCCAAGATCAGCTTGCACATGAATTAGCGACCATTCAAAAAGCGGAAAAACTCATTGCAATAATAGGCAGTCGTAACTTACCTATTACGCATCAGCAAATCATCGAAACGCTTACTTTTGCTTTGGCTTCTCAGGGTAATACAATAATTACCTCAGGGGGTTCTTCAGGAACTAACGCTGCCGCTATCAGAGGGGCTATGAAAGCTAATCCTCACAACCTTAAAGTTATTTTGCCACAGACTATTGGTCAACAGCCATCTGATGTCCAAGACCAATTGATTGGCATCCCAAATATTGTTGAGCATCCTGATAGAGCAATGATGACACTTGCTGATGCCAGCAGAATTTGTAACAGAGAAATCATTGACGATTGTCAGCAGTTGATTTGCTTTGTCTCACACACTTCAGGGACTTTGCATAAAGCGATTTCTTATGCAGAAGAATCTCATAAAGTCGTAACAACTTTCTATTTGGACTAAAATTTTTTTTGAAAAAATAAAAAGCATCTTGTTTTATAATAGCAAGGTGTTTTTTGTTTTTTAATATAAAAAAGTGTAAATTCTTTCTTAACTTGTTTGGCAATTTTTAATCTTGATTGTTTTAATATCAGCAAGTCAAAAAATCATAGGAATAATATGATTAAAGCAGCCTATAAAATGCATACTAAAAATCTTGAGCAAATGAGTTTAGCTCTGTTTCGTCCTCGTCAGACAAAACCGGGTAAATGTTATTTGATAGCTTGCACCAGAGCCATTTTGAACGACAAAAACAAAAAAGATATCTTTCAATCAGCTATTTCAAGGACTTCAGGCAATAGTCATTGTGTTTTTTATAAAGGGATTAAAAAAAGTTTTGAAGTTTTTGAAGAAGAGTTGAAATCAAGGATAAATCTGGAGTCTTTGGAAAAAAATTCTATGACGAGAATCTTTGAAGCTGCTACAAGAAAAATGCTGCTTAGTGAACATTTTTGGAAAAAATTCCAGAAAGAGCCATTAAAGTTTTATTCTGCAACTTTGTTTTTCAAAAAATTTATAGGTGAAAAACCTGTAAGTGTTGGTGAATTTAGTCCTTTCACTTTGGATAACCCATTGAACTTTTTAAAAAAGAAAAGAGCTGTAAAAATTCTTGAAAAAATATCTGATGCAGGAGAAGGGAATTTCACGGCTGTCGCCGGAACTCAACTTAAAAGGCAGCCTCCTCCAGAAAAAAGAAAATATGATATCAGAAAAAATCACTATTATGTAATCAAAAAAGTTGATAAAGAAAATAAAATTATATCAGTCGAAAACCCAAGACTGAATGAAGCTCATCCAAATTTGACTTACTAACAGTTTTTCGAGGTATTTCGTTCGATTGTAATGCTTCCTGTCAAATAAAAATTATTTGATTTTAGCTTTATTAATTCTTTTTAAAAATGCGGTGATTTCTTCTGCCAAAAGTCCTTCGTTATCGATTTTAAAGTCTAAGAGGGATTTTAAGCCATTTAAATTGCCGCTTTTGTAAGAATCAAGAATTTGATACATATTACGCATAGAAAATCTCGGCTTGTTATCTTTGGTCTCTTTTATAAGAAGTTTTAAAGCTGCTTCTTTATTTCGGGATTGCACAAAAAGATATGCTACATCCGCACTTTCAAATCTGTGTTTATCACCAATTTTTTGATTGGTCAAGAATTTCAGCCTCGGTAGTTCAGAGTCTTTTGACCCTTGTAAAATTTTTACAATTGAATTTGAGTAGAATTTATTTTTTTTACCATCTTTCTCCGTAAGCAAATAATCTAAAATACCCCTGTTTTCATTATTTATAGCTGATAAAGAATTGATAATACCTTCAGCGGTAAATCTTTGGCTATTAAACATAATTTCAAATTCTTTTTTATTTTCAGCAGTAATGCTTTGCATAATTTTTTGGGCATCATCAATTTTAAAAGGTTCTCGATTTTTTCTGGTTGGGGTTATAAGTTTTTTTGCAAGAGAGCGATTCTCAGGGGGCACTCCCATAAGAAATTCGACATCATAAACGGAATAAATAAAGCCTTTTTTATCTTTTTCTGATAATAATTCTTTGATTTCTTGTTGATTTTTCTTGGTTGCAAAATTTAAACAAGTTTCAATAGAAAATCCTGAAAATCGAAGTTTTTCGCCCTCTTTTTCATTTAAAAGATATTCAAAAAGATCTTTAGTCTCATCTTTATATACTTTTACAACGACAGCAATTTCTGAGCCTATAAATCTTTGATATTTGCCTTCTCTGGCAGTTAATAACGTAGGGACTATTTTTTGACTTTCAGGATTTGTTTTAGCAATTTCGTTTATATATATTTTAAAATCATTTGAAAATTCCGAGGCTTCAAATTTGTCATTCGGTTGAGAATTTCCAAAAGCGACTCTTGCTATCTTGTTGGGATAACTTTTGGGTACGGATTTATTTGACAAATTTGGCAAAAGACAAACAAACATATGTGAATGTTACCTTAAATACAAAGTGGTTTTATTCTTCGTCCACAAAACTAACGATTTTTTTGATGTTATCATCAAGGCTTCCCATACGGTTTTCAAGAGCAACTACTATATCACTCAAATCCAGGGCTTGAGTAGTGTTTAGTCTTTCTATTAAAATATCCATTTTTTCATCTATTGCTTGCATTTTTTTGTCTTGGTCATTTAATTTTTCTTCAAAAGATTTAAGTTTTGCAGCTTGTGCTTTTGCAAGATTTTCGCTTTGAGAGTCAATTTTATCAATAATTTGAACAAGCTCTTGCTCCAATTCTTCTTTTGATTCTTCAATATTTTTGGACATAATTTCGGTTTGGGCTGCAATTTTTTTGCTTATATCGTCAAGTTCAGCCTTTGACTCTGCTATGTTATTTGAAATAGTTTCACTTTGAGTATTGATTTTGCTTGTAATGTCAGCTATAGTTTGCTCTATGGCTTTTTGGTTATTTTCTAAATTATTCAAAACAGTTTTTGATTGATTTTCAAGTTTAGATGTTACTTGCGCCAAAGTTTTATCCAATTTTGAATTTGAATCTTCAACATTTTTAATGACCAAACCTGTTTGAGCATCAAGTTTCCCGCTGATTATATTCAATTCATTTTTGGCTTCTTCAACTTTGCTTGATACAGCAAAAATCTCATCTTTAGAAGCTTCTAAAGTATTCAGTTTTTCAGATTGGGCATCAAATTTTTCAACAATTTGTACAAACTCAAGCTTTATCTCATCTTTTGATTGAGATATATTTTCCAAAATTGATTTTGCATTAGTATTTGCTAGAGTTTTAATTTCTTGGTTTAAATCTTTTTTGGCAGAATTTACTGTTTCTGTAAAAGCTTTTGTTTGATTGTCAACATTGCTCGAAATCTTGTCGATAGTGCTTTGCGAGCTTTCGAGATTTTTGGCCAAATAAAGCATAGACTCTTTTGCCTGCTCAAGATTGTTCAGAACAAGAGTCATATTATCATCTGTGGTTGTCTCAGATTTTTCTGCTAATTGTGAGACGATTTCTTTTGTTTCTGCGATATTTTTCAGAAGAGATTTGTTTTTGTCATCGAATTTGTCAACAAATTGCACAAGCTCTTGAGCAATTTCATTTTTGATATTTTTCAGAATAACATCTTTTTGAGAGTCTATTTTTGAATCCAGATTAGATACCAGATGCTCATTTGAATTTTCGATGTTTTGTAGCAATGTTTCTGAGCGGACATCGAGTTTTTCTTCAATCAAATTGAATTCATCAACAACTCTTTTGTTCATTTCAAAGAAATCAACATCGAGTTTTTTATTCATTGCAGAAAATTCATCATCAATTTTTGAGACTAGTTGAGGTAAGTTTGTATCATCAATTTTTTGACTAATTTCATCAAAACCTTCTTCAAGTCTGGAATTTACTTCTCCAAAACTGATGTTTTTGACGTTTTTGTTAATTTTATCAAGCCCTTCTTCAAGTTTGACATTTGCCTGATATAATTCCACGTCAATTTTGGCCAAACTGTCTTCAAGTTTGTCATTTACCAAGGAAAATTCCGAATCAAGTTTGTCTACAATTGGTGAAAAATCCAAGTCCTGATTGAAAACTTGTTCAAAACCATTTTGGATTTTTACTATGATATTTTTTTCGACAACATCAATAAGTTCTTTTAAAGATGCAGTTTCTTCTGAAAGCTGATTGTTTATGACAAATCTCAAATCATCTTTGTCTTGTTCTCTTGCTTCCAAAATCGGTGAAAGTTTTTGGACTAATTTTTTTTCAATTTTTTTGTCCAAAAGCTCAAACTCAGGTAATAATTGATTGTCGAGCTTGCTTTGAATTTGTCTTTCAAAAACTTCTTCTACTCTAGAAGCCAAAGCACTATCCAAATCGGCAACTATAGCCTTGATTTCATTGATTTGTCTTATATCTTCGGCGGATTCTTCAAAAATTTCTCTAAAAGCTTCGATACTGCCTTGAATTCTTGTGAAATCACGAGTTGCGGTATTTGACCATTCTAAGATATGAACTATAGAGTTTTTGATATTGTCTGCGACTTCTTTATTTTCTGCCGCAAAGTCATATGCCCCTTTGGTATCTTCGATTATCGAGGCGAATTTTTCATCGACATTGTTCATAAATCCATTGATAGAGAAGATAATTGTTGAGAAATTATCTTTCAATTTGTCGATATCAGAACTTACAACAATTTCTTTCAAATTTTGCATATTTTGCAAAATTTCAGCCTTGTCTTTTGATGAAGCATCAAGCATTTCGCTAGTCAGAGTAGTAACTTTGCTGATATCTGTATAAAGATTTCCGACAGTTGTAATTACGCCGTTGAAATCTTTTTTCAAGGCTTTAAAAGTTTCACTTACGCCCTGTTTGTATTCGCTGTTGATACTGTCGGATTGGACAAAATTCGAGGCCATACCCTCTAAATTGTGCATTGTATCTGACAATTTGTCTTGGAATATTCTATATTCACCCAAAAATTCGTTAAGATTTTCGTTTATATAATTTATAGACAAATTCACATTGTCTATGCCGCCCTTTAGGTCTTCTTTTTGGTTATTATCAGCTTGTTCTTGCTGTTTTTCGATAATGTTATCAAGAGCTTTTTTGATTTTTAAAAAATCATCTTTTGCTTCATTATGAGTGTAAATCAGGTCGAATTGAGATGAAATGTCTCGTGAAATTCTTAAAATCTCATCAACTTCAATTGAAACATTACTGATATTTTGTTCAAGAAGATGAACCATATCTTGAGTTTTGGCAAGCTCTTCGAGACTGACTCTTAGGCTTGTAATAGTGCTGACGTATTCAGACATCTCAGGACCAATGCTGTCAAGGTTTTTAGCTATTTTTTCAATTTCTTGTTTTAATTCTTCGATATAAATCGGCTTAGGAGCATCTAAAAGCCTTTCTATATTTGTCTTTAAGACACTTAAAACGTTTTTTACGCCGCTGTAAGACTCATCCACGAAGTCTTTGATTTCTTGAGTTTCTTGTTCAAAAGAAATATTGTCAAAAACCTGCATAACTTGAACAACAATTTGTTGTGTAAGTTGTTCGATTTGCGTTTTGAGCTGGTCGATATCTTCCTTGGCTCTATTGGCTTCAACTGCGTCTTTTATAACATATTCGCTGGTTTTGATCTGATCTTTAATTGCGTTTATTGTTTCATCATCATCCATACTGGAAACAAGTGCTTTTAGTGCAAGCTGGTCTTCTTGAATATTATTTAATAGGATTTTGAGGTCATAATTCAAGTCAGTTGATGATTTGAGTTCATTAATTTTGCTTTCGATAGATTCCATATTCGAGGATAATGAAGCATTTGTATCAATATTTTCTTTTAGTGAATATTGAATATTTTCTAATTGTTCAACAGCCTCTTCAATATCTTTGTTACCTGAAATGGATTCTAATTCTTTCTTTAGAGAACTAATATTACTTGAAAAATTTGAAATATCATTTTTTATTTCGTTAATAGTTTCAAAAGCATTTGATGCATCTTCTTGGCGAAGCATTCCGTCAAAGCCTGATTGCAGGGCTTTTATTTCTTTTTCAATCAGTGACATTTCATCTTTGATTTCGGATACAGAATCAATTTTATTTTCGATAATAACCAAAGAAGTTTTGATTTCCTCATTGTCAAGAGCAGGAAAATGCTGATCCATAGAGGCTTTTATAGCTTTTTGCTCATAGTCTATATCTGCCAAAATGTTTTTGAGGTAATTTATATCATCAGATTTTTGGGCAGCTTTAAGAGAAATTTCGATAATATTTTTGATTTCTTGCTGTTCATTGTTGATATTGGACAAAATATCTTTCAAATCGCTTATGTCATCTGAGGTTTCGACAGATTTCATAAGAAGTTCGAGATTTCTTGTTCTCTCGTCTAAAATCACTCTAAGTTCATAAATTACATCTTTATTTTGCTCTAATTTTTGTCTGATTTCATCCAGATCATTTTTTGTATTTAAATCATCTAATTTGTCTTTGATTTCATTTATTTCGTTGGATATTTCAGAGCTTTCAGAATTTTTGGCTACGGAAATAAGAGCAGATTTAATATCTTTTTGCTCTTGTTCTATATCGACCAAAATCCCTTTGAGATAGTTAATATCATCTGTATTTTCGACAGATTTCAAAGTGGTTTCTAAGTTGGATTTAATTTCTTGCTGTTCATTATTAATATTGAATAAAATATCTTTCAAATCATTGATATCATCTGTATTTTCGACAGATTTCATTACAAGTTCAAGGCTGTTTGTTCTTTCCTCAAGAGTAGATTTAAGCTCAAAAATAGCATCTTTATTAAGCGTAACTTTTTTACTAAGTTCATAAATGTCTTCATTTGAAACAAGCCCCTCTAAAGAAGTAGCGATTGAAGACACATCAGAATTTTTTGCTATATATCCAAGAGCATCTTTAATATCTTTTTGCTCTTGTTCCATATCGACCAAAATCCCTTTGAGATAGTTGATATCATCAGAATTTTCGGTAGATTTCAAGGTGGCTTCAAGAGCAGATTTGATATCTTTTTGTTCATTGTCTATGTTGAATAAAATATCTCTCAAATCATTAATATCATCTGCGTTTTCGACAGATTTCAAAGTTAATTCAACTGCATCTTTGATGTCTTTTTGCTCATTATTCAGCCTGACTAAAACATCTCGCAATTCGTTTATATCGCTGGATATTTCGGTTTTTTCAGAATTTTTTGCTATATATCCAAGAGCATCTTTAATATCTTTTTGCTCTTGTTCCATATCGACCAAAATCCCTTTGAGATAGTTGATATCATCAGAATTTTCGGTAGATTTCAAGGTGGCTTCAAGAGCAGATTTGATATCTTTTTGTTCATTGTCTATGTTGAACAAAATATCTCTTAAATCATTTAGTTCGCCTGATATTTCGGAATTCTCAGCATATTTCACCACAAAATCCAAGGCATTTTTGATGTCTTTTTGTTCATTGTCGATATTGAACAAAGCATCTTTCAATTCATTAATATCATCTGTATTTTCAACAGATTTCATTACAAGTTCAAGGTCTCGGGTTCTTTCTTCCAGAATAGAACGCAATTCATAAATAACATCTTTATTGGAATCGAGTTTTTCTTTCAGCTCATTAAATTCTTCTTGTTGAATAAGCTCGCTCAAATTGTCTTTAATAGCCGAAATGTCAGATGTCGGATCATACGCTCTGATTAAATATTCAAGCTGTTCATGTCTTTCTTTTATAAGTTCATTAATTATAGAAACATCGGTTTTATCTGCTACATCATTGAGCTTAAGGTCAACCGCCAAAACAGAATCATTAGTTTCTACAATAGAAGCTCTCAATTCCTCAATCGAATTTTGTAAGTCGCTCAAGGTCTCTGTATTTATGCTTTTACCAACATTTTGAGTTATTTCTTTGGCAGCTTTTACTTCATCTATTATTTTTAGTGATAAATTTTCCAATTTATCAATTTTTAAATTCACATCAGTCAGCCTGATTGCTTCTTCAATTTTTTGCTGATTGCTTTCAAGTACTTCTATCAAAGCATCTTTTGAGTCAAGAACTTCGTTATAGATTGTTTTTGAAATTTCATTAACATCATCGATGCGGTCTGAATCATCGAGAGCCCTTATTAAAAGCTCAAATCGGTCTTGCTGGTCTCTGAGAGAAGTCAAAACAGACTCTTTTGTTTTGAAAACTTCGTCGTGCAAATTGGCAGTTATATTTTTGAGTTCTTCAACTCTGTGCGCATTATCAACAGAAGCGACAAACTCTTCAAGTTTAAGCTGTGATTCTCTGATAGTATCGATTACCAGATATTTGCCGTTATTGATTTCATCTACTAATTTGGATGAAACAGTTTGAATTTCAGCTGTATTATTTTGCTCTTCAATAGCTTGAAGAACAAGGTTTAACTTCCCTTGAGTTTCTTGGTTATTTACCTTCTCGTCAAGAGATGAGAGCATTTCATCAAATTTTTCTTGATTTTCGCTGATAACATTGAGCATTGATGTTTTAAGGGATTCCATATCCGAGCCGACTGCTTTTGATATTTCACCCAGTTCTTTAATTTTGGCGCTTGATTCACTTTGAAGCTGATCTAAATTTTCTTTTATAGCTTCTTGCATTTCGTCAAATTTGTCTGATGAATCAATGGCTTTGACTAAAAGCTCAACTTTTTCTTGGCCTTCATTTAATGCAGCCAAAATACTGTTTTTTGAGTCAAGAGCTTCTTCCATCAATTCATTTGCGGTATTTGTCAATTCATCAATTTTGTAAGTGGTATCAAAAGCTTCTATTGCAGAATCAAATTTCTCTTGGTTTTCAGTTAAAATATTTTGAATATTATTGGTCAAATCGGCAAATTTTGCTTCAAAACCCAAAATATAAGTTTTTAGAGTTTCAATATCGTCAAAGCCTTCAATAATAACATTGTTGGCGAGTTCAAATTTTTCTGTTATAGCTTGAATGTCATCCGTAAAAAATTGAATATCTTCTTTTTTGAGGAATTTTTTTAAATAGCCTTCAAATTCAAAAATTCTGGTTTTGAGTTCCGCAAGGTTAAAGCTTTCAAAAATGTTTTCTAATTTTGAAAAACTTTTGTCAGAAATAGAGCGGCTGTGCTTGATTTCTTCAGAAACAATTTCAAGATCATTTGATAAGAAAGAAATTTCTTTTTCAACTTCGCCAAAGTTGACCATAGAGCTTACTCTAAAGAGTTCTTCGAATTTTTCCTGAGAAAGTTTTGTCCCTTGCTGCACTTCGCTTAAGAGTGTTTCGAATTGTCCCAGATTTTTGGTATTCTCAAGATTTGCAACTATAGTTTTTATTTCTTGAAGGACCGCATTGTCACTTTGGGCTGCCAAAATAGATTCTTTGAGCGCATCTAATTTTTCAGCTTGTAAAACAGTTATGCTTTCTTTTAGCTCATCAAGTTGTTCAGTTGAACTTAAAGCTTTTATGCTTTCTTTGAGTTCATCTTTTAAAGCATCAAGTTTTTCATTTTGATTTGATGAATCCAGAGTATTTAAGAAAGTTTTGATTTCATTAATGTCATCGGAGTTGTCAATTGAGCTCAAAAGCGCTTTGATTTCGAGCAAACCCTCTTGATTCATAATTTGAATAAGGTTGTTTATGGTTTCAACTTTTTGCTCTAAAGATGTTACCTGATTTTTAACGCTAGAGCCGTCTTCGACTATTTTGTTGAAATTATCGATATTTCTTATAAGGTGTTTTGTGTTGTAAGACAAATCTTCGATTTTTGCAGTAAAATCAGTATAAAGACCTGAGTCTGTGAAGGCTTTGCCGAGGTCTTTGTATTTTTCGTCAAAAACAGAAATTGATGACATTATGGCGTTTATGGAGACGTTTATAGAGAAAAGTTCTTTTGAAAGGTCAACTCCTGTGTCAAGTTTTGACAGTTTTGCAGTAATATCTGCTGCTCTTTTGAAATTTTGTTTTAATTCTTTTAAAACCTGATCGAATTCTTCGTCAAAATCTCCGCATTCAGAGCGAAAATCTTTTAAGAATTTTTCGATATTTTGTCCTGAAAAAGCAGTGGTTTTGGTATTTATATCAACGACTATGCCTTGCAGAATTTTGATTTTGTAAGAAAAAGTTTCCACGATATCGACAAGAATATTTACATCATCGGAAATGTCTTTATCGATGTGTTTGGTTATGTTTTGGACTTTAAAAATATTTTCGTCCAAAGTTGTATATTGTTCTTTCAAAAAATCTGTTTTAAAGACGATATTTTTATTTAAATCGTTAAAAAGCTCTTGTATATTATCAAAATTCTTTGATTTTAGGACTTCTTCAACGCAAGTGCTGAGGTTTTTGAATTCGCTTTTCGGCAACTCAAAAGTACTCTTCTGTTCTTCAATCGTTTCTTTGATGGTTTTGATTTTTTGATTGGAACTCTCGATTAATTCGATAATATTATTTATATTTCTCTCGTCGATCATTAAGATATTTTCTCTTTTCGTCTATCCACCTTTTTGACCATTGTACCAAAGTCATAAAAAAATCGCTAAAAATATTTTTTACATATTACAAAAATTCATAAAATAACTTAAAGTTTATGTAGGATAAAAAAAATAGTTTATTCAGTTAAACTAAACCTGTACAGATACAGGAGGTACTAAAATGGTATCCAACATAAGCGGTAATGCCGGCTTAGGTGCAATGCAACAGATGATGGCTGCAATGCAGAAAAAAATGAAGGCGGCGGATACCGATGGAAAAGAAGGTCTATCAAAAACGGAATTAGCTTCTATCGCAAAAGGAGAGGATAAGGGCGCAGCCCATATGGCAAGCGAGTTGTCCAATAATTTCGATAAGATTGACAAAAATGGTGACGGTCAAGCTACTGATGAAGAAATTAAAGCAGCAAGACCAGAAAAACCAATGGGGCCACCGCCTGGAATGATGTTGGCAGGTCTACCGCCTCCACCACCTTCAGGCAAAACTGAGAGTACTTCAAATAAAACTTACGATAAGTTAGATACAAATGAAGATGGAGAAGTCTCTATTCAAGAACGAATTGCAGGAGAAGATGCTGAAAAAGCTTCATCCGGCAGTTCTAATTCGGATTTGAAGAACAATAGCGGCGTTTCCAGTTACATCTCAAAACTTTTAAGCAATTATCAAGGTAATTCTTCGGAATTAGCATCATCTTTTGATTTAACTGCTTAAAATTCAGAATTATGGATTAAAAACCCATATACCGAAAAACCGTCTTGTAAAAAAGGCGGTTTTTTATTTTAAAAGGTCATAGGTCTGTTTGATTTTTTTAATATCTTCAAGCATAAGCCATTTTGGTGTATTTTCTTTCACAGAAGGGTTTCTAAGCAAATAAGACGGATGAAAAATCGGCATAATTTTTGCCCCGTTTTCACCTTCAAACCATTGTCCTCGAATTTTTGAAATAGGCTCTTTGGTTTTCAAAATAGATTTTACTGCTGTTGCTCCGCAAAGAAGGATTATTTTGGGCTGTATGATTTCAATTTGTGCAGCAAGATATTTTCGGCATTGAGTCTTTTCAAAATCAGTCGGCACACGATTATTAGGAGGGCGGCATTTTACGGTATTGCAAATATAGATGTCATTTTTCCTAGTCAAATTTTGGCTCAAAAGCAGTTGGTCCAGAAGTTTTCCTGCTCTTCCGACAAAAGGTAGACCTGTTTCATCTTCTTTTTGCCCGGGTGCTTCGCCTATCAGCATGATTTTGGCATCAATATTTCCATCGGAAAAAACAGCGTTTATCTTTGTATTGCCCAAATCACAGTCAAAACAATTTTGACAAGTTTCTTCAAGTTTTTCTAAAGTTTCCGATTTTTCAAATGCCATATTTTTACCTTAAATATGCATATCTCGCTGACCGTTTTGAATCGAAGCTAGTTTTGACTTAACTTCGGCTTTGATTTTTTCATCATCAATAGCTTCAATTTCTTTCAAAATCAATGCTTCGCCTGTTTTTTTGAGCTCTTGCGGGGCATAATCATTCAAATATTCTTGAAATGTCAAAATTGCATTTGTGTTGCAAAAACGTTTGATTAAGCCCGGTTTAGCCAAGTCCATAAAATCTTTGCCGACTCGTCCTTTTCGATAGCAGCTTGTGCAAAAACTAGGCATATAACCGCCTTCAACCAACTCCATCAAAACTTCTTCGAGGCTTCTGGTATCGCCGACTTGGAATTGTGGTGTTGCATGTTTATTAGAATACCCTCCAGGGTCTGTTTTTGATCCGGCACTAACTTGTGAAACACCAAGTTCCAGACATTCTTTTCTGAATTTTGCACTTTCTCTTGTGGTCAAAATCATTCCTGTATAAGGCACGGAGAGTCTTAATGTTGCAATAATTTTTTTGAATTGGTTATCCGTGATTGCATGCGGAGGATTTTTGGAGACATCAGAGCCTTCGGCATATTCAATTCTTGGAATCGAAATAGTGTGAGGACCCACGCCGTATGTTTTGTCCAAATAATCGGCATGCATAAGAATTGAAAGCACTTCAAAACGATAATCGCAAAGCCCGAATAATGCCCCGATGCCAAAATCTTTAATGCCACCTTCAATAGCACGGTTCATTGTTTCTAAGCGCCATTGGTAATTAGCTTTTGGACCACTGATGTGCATTTCTTTGTAAACTTCAGGGTGATAGGTCTCCTGAAAAGATTGAAATGTCCCAATCCCCATTCCTGCAAGACGTTTGAAGCCTTCGACATCAAGCGGAGCTATATTTATATTCAATCTGCGGATTTCGCCGTTGAATACTTTTTGTTCATAAATTTTGTCAATAATTTCTTGAATATAATCAAGCCCGCATTTTTTCAAGTCTTCTCCTGCAACAAGAAGAACCCTTTTATGTCCTTGATTCATAATAATTTTGGCTTCTTCGATTACTTCATCGGCTGTGAGTTTTGTTCGGACCATATCTTTATTAGCTACTCTAAAAGCACAATATAAGCAGTTATTAGCACAATAATTTGCGAGGTATAGCGGAGCAAAAAGAACAATTCTTTTGCCGTAAATCTTTTCTTTAAGTTTTTTTGCTGCTTTAAAAACTTTTTCTAAAATTTTATCATCTTCCACGTTCAGCAAAGTTGCCGATTCTTCAAGAGTAAGTCCTTTAAGGTTTAGAGCTTTATCTAAAATCTCATCCACTTGTGCTTCTGTAGGTTTTTGTTCCAATAATGAGTTGATTAAATCAACATTTATAATTTCTGACATCGAAAAATCCTCGCTTTCCATAAAAAAATTATACTCCTAAAAAAACAGCAAATGAAAAAATTTAGGATTTTATAATATTTTGAATATGTCGGATGTGAAAAAATGTCTAAAACGGAGAGTTTTAGGCATTTTGAAACTGGACGTGAGAGACGTAGCACAATTTTTTAAAAAAGCTTTGTTTTTAAAATTGTGCAGCAGTCTCATTTTGATTGTATAATCTTAAAATAAGCCGTTGAAAGGTAGCTAAAATGGAAGATTTCACACCCCCTAAAGATAATCTGGAAGATGCCCAAATAAAATTTCAAAGACTTTGCGAAATGGCAAATAATATTGAAACCAAAGGGCCCGAAAATTGTGATCAAGTAGCACATCAAATTATTCTGTCTGCAGTTTTGAAGTCTGAAAACGAGTTTTTGCATGATATTATTGAACAAGCTCTTTTTGATGATAATCATTCGGAACTCTTCAAAACAATGATAGCTGGTATTTTGGGGAATAAAAAAATAATTAAACCTTTAATTAAACTTGTGGATGAAATTTTTCAGCAAGATTTATTTTTCGATGAAGAAAAAGCTAAAAAAGATTCTTTGATATTGGCTTCGGATGCTTTAATATGTGCAATTTCTAAAGAATTTTATGATAAAACCGAATGCATCAAAGCATTGTACAAAGTTTATGTGGCTTCTTGTCTTGAAAAAAATGATTTTCCATTGGCAGACAAGCTTCTTCAGCAATTCATCAATACGCTTCCGGGTAAAGCTGATGAAATTGATAATATGCTTCTTGATATTGTCAAAGACAAAACCATGGAAATCAATCCAAAACTCGTGGCAATAGAGATTTTGACCCGCTCAAAAGGCGGAGAAATTTTCGAGAATTTGGAAGATATTATGCTGAATATTCAAAATTATGCAAAAGATCAAAGAGAAACTCTGTATCTTTTAGATGTAATTACAAAAGCTATAAACGCAATGTTAACACAAGGTGTAGGTATAAATTATGATAATGTTTTGGGTGTGTTGAATAACCTCCATTTTTTACCCACCTCAAACAATCAAGAACTTTTTACTATACTAAATAGAATAGAAGGTCGCATCAAAGATATTAATGAGATGCACAATAGGGTGAATTAAAATGGCAAACAAATCAGGTTTCGTGACAATTATCGGACGACCAAATGTAGGTAAATCAACGCTTTTGAATCAAATTTTGGGGCAAAAAGTTGCGATAACTTCTGACAAACCTCAAACAACAAGAAAACGTATCCGAGGGTTTCATACAACGGCAGAAGGTCAAATTGTCTTTATAGACACTCCAGGAGTGCATAAACCGCTTTATAAGTTGGGAGAATTTTTGCTTGATGAGGCAAAATTCTCTGTACCGGATGCGGATTTAATTTTGTTTTTGGTAGATGCTCAAGAGCCTCCCGGACGTGGCGATGAGTGGATTGTACAAAATATTTTAAACGTCAATATACCTATAATTATAGTTGTCAATAAAGTTGACTTAATTAAAGATATGCAAAAACGCGAAGAAAATGTCTTAGCATATAAAATGCTTTTTAAAGACAATTTCCCTCTTGTCAAAATCTCTGCAAAAACAGGTCGCAATGTTGATACTTTGGTCAAAAATATTTACCGTAAACTTCCCAAAGGTGTCAATATGTACAATGAAGAAGAAACTACAGACCAAACGGTGCGTGAGATTGCAAGCGAAATTATCAGAGAAAAAGTTTTGATAAATACTCGTGAGGAAGTTCCACATAGTATTGCGGTGGTTATCGAAAAATTTGAAGAAAAAGATACTTTGAATAAAATCATTGCGACAATTTATGTTGAACATGACTCACAAAAGGGTATTATAATTGGTAAACAAGGGCAAATGCTCAAAAAAATTGGACAAACTGCCAGAGAAGAAATCGAAAAACTTGATGATAGAAAAGTGTTTTTAGATTTGCAGGTCAAAATCAAAAAAGACTGGCGCAAAAATGGCAAACAGCTTAAAGACTTTGGATACTTCCAAGATATTTAATATTTAACATCCACAAGCTCTGTCCTAATTTCGAAGCATTTTTTGTCATGTTTTTTATAATCAATTTCGATTATGCGATATTGCGCACTCATCAACAGGCTTGGCGTAGAAATGTGATAAACGCCGTTTTCATCAATATTTACAGCCCCAATATGGTAATGCCCCGATGCTATAAGTATTATATTTCTGTTATTATCCAAAATAGAAGCTTCTTCCTCAGGCTCCAAAAGCCTTAGCTGTCTTTGTTCTTCGGGAGGTATTAAAGGAAAATGCTGAAAAATTACAATTTTTTTATTTTTATTTTTTGCTAAAGTTTTTTTGAACCATTTAATTGTTTCTTCGCCAAAAAAGCCGTGAGAGCTTGGAATATTTGGCGTTGTACCGTCAAGACAAATTGCTTCAATATCTTTATTTACATGGAAAGCGAAATTTTGTTGAATCGTTTTTTGATTTTTTCTGTTTGTTGCTTTTATGGCTTTCATGTAATCTTCTTGGGGGATTCCTGAGACTTTATAAGCATCATGATTTCCGAGCAAAACATAATAAGGTTTGTTCAAATGTCTTACAATTGAACAAAAAGTTTTGAGGTCTTTGACGTTTGATTTATCGATGTTGTCACCTGTAAAGACAACTACATCAATGTCATTTCTGTTATTTATAGATTTGATAGCAGCGTTGAGTTTGTCGATTGAAGTCGCCGTTTTTTCATCATCTTTTGGTCCGATATGAACATCAGTGAGCTGCGCAATTCTTACACAGAGCGCATTTGCATAAAGAGTCGAGGCGAAAAATAAAACAACTATACATAAAAATATCTTCTTCATAATTTCAAAATATCACAAAAAAAAGATGACTGCAAAGTGCATAAAATCCCAGAAAGACTTTATAGTCTATATTTGCCCCCGAGCTTAAAATGACTTTGTAACAAAATTGTAATAAACAGCATTCAAAATCTAAAGTTTCGACCTCAGCGGTCGATAAATCTTATGTAGTCAAAAAGCGGTTTTAGTCAAGCAGTATCGTCGAGGTTAATATGTTCAAAAATGAAATCCCTGCATCAAATATTTCTTCAAGCGTTCAATTTTTGCTAAGAGGTTCTAAAAAGCGTAGAGCTATGGCTTATTCAAATATTAAAATGATTCAAAGTGAGATGGGTGTTACTGCGAAAATCGCAGCAGTCAAATAACAACAATAAGGTTTAGGTTAGAAATCAAATTCAAGCTCCGCAGATATGACGGGGCTTTTTTATTTTTAAAAGTAAGGTGAGTTTCGCTTTGCTCACTCTTGTAAGATTTCGCAAAAAAATTCTCTGCAAAAAAATAACAGAGAATATTGAGTAGCAAGTAGATTTAGAAGAGCTGAGGATTTATACTATTAAATATAGAAGTTTTTAGGATTGTTTTCATTCTCTTTTGGCGTTGAGTTTTTATTGCCCTAAAGTCGTAGATGTTTCTGACGGCTAGTATCAAAATGGCGAAAACTTATCGTTTTAGGCATTTTTCACTTTTAAAATACCTCTTCCTCAACTTTTTGTAAATTTTGCCCAAAAATAATTCCAAATCAGTTTTTTTGCAACGATAATAAAATGAGATTAGGAGTTTTTAAACTTAATGGGCAAAATCAAAAAATTAGACAAAAATCTCATAAATCAAATTGCTGCAGGTGAAGTCATTGACAGACCTTCAGCTGTTGTCAAAGAACTTGTCGAAAATTCAATTGATGCCGGCGCAACCAAAATTGAGGTCGAAATCAAAAACGAATGCCGAAATATCAGAGTAGCAGATAATGGTTCAGGGATTTCAGCGGATGATATCGAACTTGCTTTTGCACCGCATGCTACAAGTAAAATTAGCATCCAAGAGGATTTGTGGAATATTTCCACTTTGGGATTTCGGGGAGAAGCTTTAGCAAGTATCATCTCGGTTTCAAAAGTAATTTGTACTTCAAGAACAGCAAGTGATGAAGTTGGAACAAAGGTCGAATGCAAAAATTCTGAAATCAAAAAAACGCAAATTGGCTGTGCTGTCGGGACGATAATGGAAGTGCAGGATTTGTTTTATAACACGCCTGTAAGACTGAAGTTTTTGAAAAGTGACCGCTCAGAATATTCAAATATCATTGAAATGCTCCAAAATATAGCGATTTCGCATCCTGAAGCTTCGATAACTTTGAAAAATGAAAAAGCTACATCGCTAAAAACCTCCGGTTCAGGAGATTTAAAGATGATTTTGACAGAGATTTATTCTGATGATTTGATTAATCAACTAAAACCAATTAATAAAACAGATACTTTATCAAATCTCAAAATTACAGGCTACGCAAGCCTTCCAAGCTTTACCCGTTCGAATAAAAAAGCTGTATATTTGTTTGTAAATGGCAGAGTTGTTAAATGCCCTGTGCTTTTAAAGGCAATTTCTTTTGCATACGAAGAGCTTATTCCCAGAGGCAAACATCCTTTTGTAGCAATTAATCTAGACTTGCCAAAAGATGAACTTGATGTGAATGTGCATCCGACAAAAAGAGAAATTCGCTACCAAAACGGCAATCAGGTTTTCAATTTTGTTCATTCTGCAATCAAACAGGCAATCGAGTTTGCCCCAAGGAATGAAGAAATGTCTTTAGTTTCGAATTATGCTTCATCAGAAAATTTTAGACAAGGAAAAGAAAGCATTGATTTTGCATCGTTTAAAGAACAAGTAAGCTATACTCCTAAGTTTTATAAACCTCTTGAAGCGCAATTTGTTCAAAAAAACTTCGAAATTCAGCAGGAATTTGAGTTTGAACAAGAACAAAATCAATCTGATTATAGAATTATCGGGCAATTCAAAAACACTTATATTTTGCTTGAAACAAAAGACGGGCTTCAAATTATCGATCAGCATATAGCCCATGAAAGATATTTGTATGAGGAGCTTTTAGAGCAAAATGAAATAAATTCGCAATTGATTTTGGTTGCATCTCCTATTAAGCTTGAGCCGAGTGAAATAGCTGTTTTGGAGGAAAATCATGAAATTCTTCAAAAATATGGATACAAAATAGAATTCCCAAATTCAAAGGAAGTTATTTTTAGAAAATTACCTCAAATTGTTGCAAATAAAAACCATAAAGAAATTTTGGAAGATTTGCTTCAAGCTCTTGAGGGTTCAATCGAAAAAATTGGCAACGAAATTCTGATTTCTATGGCATGCCACGGTGCAATCAAGGCGAATGAAGCATTGAGTTTTTATCAAATAGATGATTTGCTGAAAAAATGGATGAAAACCAAAAACCCCACTACATGCCCGCATGGAAGAATTATTGCACATACTTTCGATGGAAATACTATTGCTGGATTTTTTGGCAGAGCGAAGTAAAAAACTCAATTTTTTATAAAATCACACAAAAAAACAGCCTTTTTTTAAGAAGAAAATTATAGATTTATAAAAATAAGATTAATATTTGTAAAAAAATGTAAATACCCCTCTATATAAGAGCAATTATTTTCCTTGAGGAGCTTTAATTATGGTGTAAGGTATTGAAGTTGGTAGTTATAAATGGTCAATTCTAACTATGTAAATAGCCCAAATAGCAACAAAATCAGCTATTATGACCCATCTCCTATCATAAAAGATAAGATGGCTCATAGTCATGACCATTTATTAAGAGGAAACGTTTTAAACAAAACTAAAGCAAATTTACATAAAGTCGGACAAGCATTTACCACATATCCAGTAAAAGGCCTCAAGGGCGATCAAAACGCTAATTTTTATGAGTTTTTGGCAATGGGCGTTATCCCATATGTAGTTGGAAGTTTGGCAATGATAGCTGTATTTAATTCTGCATCAAAGAAATTTTCACCAGAATCTCAAAAAGCGGCAAACAAAATAGGTAAAAAACTAGGAATCGGCGTAGTAGGTTATGTTTTAGCAAAAGAATTGGCAAAAAAAGTAGTAGATGTACCTATAGAAATGTCTACAGGTATTGATTTAGGACAACCTTACAAAAAATTTGTTCACGAATTACCTCCAAATGCTTACGAAAAAGGCAAAACAAGAATTGAGTACCATAAAGCCTTTGAAAGTGCTGATTTCCCAAGATGGGATTTATTCCATGCCCAAGGCGAAAAAGTCGGCAACAGAAATGCTTGGTACGATAAAGTAGCAAAAAGAAATGGTTTTGGCGAATTGCATGCCTCTGATCAAGAAATGAAGCCAAGAATTAGAGAACTAGCTGTAAAAGCCCAAACTTGGAAAACTTTATTGTCATATACTTTGGCTGCAACAGCAGTAGGTATTGCGGCACAAACTCCTTGGGAAGAGTTTTTGGTAAATAAAGGCAATAAAAAACAAGCTTTGAAAAAAATCATCCCTGATTTCTTTGAGATTTTAGGAAGAAGCGTAAAAGAAATGTGGAATGGCGGAGCAAAACAAACTAAAACAGCAGGCGTTTTAGGCAAAATATTCTTATTAGGTTCAGCTGTAATGGCACTTAGCGCCCCTATAGCTTCACTTAGCGGTTTTCGTTCAAAACATGAACATAAATCAACGGTAGATGACTCTAAGAGGTATTACGAAGCATAATGACTGATATGATGGTTCAAAATTCAATATCTCAAAAATCTGTAGAACATAAACCAAGTTCTACAAGAAGTCGCATTCCTACATCTGCTGATTATGAGAAATATCAGTTAGGTGCAACTCCTTATGAGGCCAAAGGGCATCTTGTTCATACACCTATCTGGAAACTTCCAGTTGTTGCGGTTGAAGATACTTTTGAAAGTCTTAATAATATTGGCAAAGGCTTGAGAGGCAAAAGCAACGATCACGAATTGGGACTGTCAAACGATATTAGTATGAAAATAGGCGGTCTGGCTTTGGCTGGTTATCTTGCTACACAAAGAATTATTCCTGCCAAAAAAGGTATGGAATTTGTAGGATTTGCATCATTCTTTGCTTCTATGGTTTTATTCCCTAAATTGTTTATTAATGCTCCAATCAAAGCTTTGTACGGATTTAATGTCGATCAAAAATGCATAGACAGTCAAGGACGCAAAAACAATCTTCACAGAGATCCTCAATATTTTGCCTCTGATCTTTATTCTTCAGAACAACTTGAAGCTATAGGCGATAAAATGCACGTTGATAAAGACATGGAAAATCGTCAAGAATTTGTTAAAAGAAAAATGACAAAGATTTCGACTCAAGCAAATACAATGTGGATGTTGACAGCAGGTCTAGCGACTCCTATTATGGGGGCTTTGATTTCAAGTGAAATCGAAAAAGGCCTAAATAAAGCCCAAGAAGCCAAAAAAACAAAACTGGTCAATAGAAAAACTGCAAGACTTGTTGAAAATCTTGCAAATTTAGATGAGATTGTAAAAAATAAATCTGACAAAAAAGGCTTTGAAGCTCTAAAAACTTTATTAAAAAATAACGAAGACAAAAACGTTGATGATAAATTTATCACTAAATTAGTGAAAATATTAGATAAAGGCAGCAATTCGAAATTAGAAACTAATTTAAGACAAGATTTGGAAAACCTTCTTGTTTGGAAAGAAGTTCCTGATGTTTCAGAATTCATCGGCGAAATCACACTAAAAGTTCCAAAAGAAGCAAGTTCTAAAGAACTAGTTACTCATGTTTTCTCTAAAGAAGCTATCAAAGAAGCCTTGATAAAAGGCAAACTAAATGATAATCAAGAAATTAAACTTGATGACATCAAAAAAAGACTGGGAGTTTTATTTAGAAAAGAAACTGAAAAGTATGAAGATGAAGATTTATTTACAGCATTAGAAAAAGAATTTTCTTCACAGCTTGATGCCAAACTTGCAAAAAAACCACTAAAACTTACTGAAAAAACAGCTGAAGAAATAGAAAAAATATTCAAAGCTTTGGATGCATTCAACGTCAAAAATAGTGTTTTGGCAGAATATGTTCAGCACAAAATCGGCGACAGAGAAGATTCTATAAAAGCAAGAGAATGGAAAAAAGCTTCTGAAGGTATAATGAATGCTATTGGTCTATCTAATAAAGAACTTGAGCAAATCAAAAAATCTCCTTCAAGCTCAAGAGCTATAATGGAAGCCAAAATGAGCGAACTTGCCAAAGAAGGAAATGAAGCCAAATATCAAAAAGCATTAGAAAAAATTGCTGGTCTAATAAATAAATTTGATGAAGCAATGGTAAAAGGCTCAATAAAAGACGGTAAGGGTTTCCAATCTGAAGTAGTAGATATGACAGGCAAGTTTTACGATGATTTGGCTAAATCAGCAAAAGACTCATCTTTGAATAGCGTAGCTGATTATATCGCAGGAAATGGAAGTACATTAACAGCTTCTGCTAAGAAAAATGCAACGGAAGCTCTTGATAACAGTCTTTTGGGTGCAAAATCTTCATTGTATAAAGTAGTTCAAGGTCTTGACTTGTTCAAAAGACTTGAAAATGGTTCTATCAAAGAAGAACTTGAAAAAACATTCCCAAAAAGCAAAGAATCTGTCGAACAATCTATTAAAGCTATGAAATATGCAATTATGGATGGAACTTACGGCGATCACTTCGTGAAATTTAATATCGAAGAGCCAAAAGTCTATATAGCTCTTATGGAAAATCTTTTCGGCAAAGACAAATTGAGCAAATCCACAACAGATGCTCTGGGTGGAGTGGACTCTAGGCTTACAGGAAATGTTAAAAAGCATATTAATTATATTTATGATCAATGTGGAAGATTGGTATTAAGATTTAAGAAAAGTCATTTTGTTGGCGAAGTAGAAAAGACTTTAAATTATAATGATGATGCAAGAAAAGAATATACTCTAATGAATGCAAAAGGTGATCTTAAAAACACCACAATGGTTGGTGAAACATTATCCAAGTTTGCTCAAAAATCAGCAGAGCAAATCCATAATACTAATCATTGGACAAGATTATTCGGCGGTATCGGTGCAGGAGTTGCTGTTGTAACTTTGGCTTCCCCATTCTTCTTCGGAAAAATCAATGCTCCTAAAAAAAGTATCAGCAAGGAGGTAGAAAATAATGGTTAATATGTATACTAACTATCAAATACCTCAAAAAAATTCTTATGTTTCAAATGTTTTGAATAATAAAGAAGAAAATACTCCTGCAAGCAAAGGAAATCAAGTTTCAAACCCAATGGTTCAACAACTTTTGGCTGATAGAAATGTCAAAGGTTTTTATATGCCAATCGCAAAAACACCTGAAGTGAAAGAAGTAAAAGAAACAAAAGCATCAAATGGTGTTTATCAAAATGATTTGAGAACAAAATTTCAAAATAATGATGTCAAAATGATGGCAATCATTATGAGAACTTTCAACGCAAAAGACAAAAACGGCGATGAATTAATCACTGCTGATGAAGAAACAGGAACATTCATCAATGCTGTTGAAAGATTGGACGAATTAAAAAAATTGGGCATCAACACTCTTCACATTTTGCCTATTCACCCACCGGGAGAAGAAGATGCGATGGGAAATGCAGGTTCAGTTTATTCTGCAAAAGACTTGCTTTCAATAGACCCTGCTTTGCGTGATAAAAATGACCCCAGAACTACTGAAGAACAATTCAAATATTTCATCGACGAAGCTCACAAACGTGGAATCGCTGTAATGCTTGACCTTCCAAGCTGTGCGTCATTAGATTTTTATAACAATCCACAAAACAAAAAATATATGGCAATAGCTGATAACGGTTCAGCCAAAGTTCCTCAAGGCTGGAATGATATCAGAATGTTTGAAACATTCCAAAATGGCGATAAAAGAGAACTTAACCAAGAATTAGTTCAAATGCATAAAGATTTTATCGATATGTGCGTTGACCTTGGAGTAGATGGAATCAGAGCTGATGTAGCAAGAGCGAAACCTGCTGAATTCTGGGATATCATCATTCCTTATTCAAAAGCTAAAGACTCACAATTTGCTTGGTTAGCAGAAACTTACACTTATGAAGATGCTTCTCCGATGTTGAATATGGCTTATGACAGACCTGAAGAACTATTGAATGCAGGATTTGACTCATATTACGGACAATTCCACATCTTTGATCAGTGGATGAAAGCTGATGATCTTCACGATTATATGAGAGAAAATCTTGATATGACTCACAGGCTTGAAAAAGGCAAATCTTTAATCGGTTCTTTTGCAACTCACGATGATGTTTCGCCTATGTATCAAGGCAAAACTTTATTTTGCAATTTGGCAACAGGTTTGATGAATACTCTTCCTATGACAAATCCTTATGTGGTTGACGGCTATCAGTCAGGCGATTTCTACAAATACAAATACGGCAACAAACTTATGAAACCTGCTGAAGAAGCTTTAAAATTGGACAAAATCCCTACATTTGAAGTGCATGAAGGAAGAATTGACATCTTCAATACTTCAAGAAAACCTGGTGGAAATAACCCTGAAATCGGCGAATTCTTCGAAGCTTCATCAGAAGCAAGAGAAAAATACAAAGATGTAATTACAAAAGGTTCATATATTCCTCTTCAAGTCAAAGGTGATAAAGGCAGCGAAAATATCATTGCATACGCAAGACATTATGAAGGCAAAACTTTATTGGTTGTGGCAAACAGAAATATGAACTACAGACGTCAAGGTTCTGTTTCAATTCCAGGACTAAAAACATATCAAAATATGCAAAATCTTGTTCCTTCTTACGGTGATTCTAGCAAAATTCAGCCAAGAGACAATCAGCTAAATGTTGATTTGGGAGCAGGAAGATTCCACTTATTTGAAATCAATACTCCGTATATTGAAGATCAAGTAGAAGAAGTTTTGGTTCAAAATATCTAATACCTTAAAACTTAGAGGAAACTTAATACGACAACTGCCAAAATAGTTGTCTTTTCTATTGTTTTGCAATGTAAAACTTTTTTAACAATTACACTCAATTAAGCAAGAAAAATTCTTGAGAATCCTTATAATAGCTGAAAGTTGTGTAAGGAGTGTTGAATTTTGATTATTAACAATATTCAAACAGATGTTAAAAAAGTTAATTTCAAAGGTATGGAGCAGGTAAAAACCTCTACAGGCAATCAGGCTTTTGAGTTTTTCTTGCCTTATGACAATGATAAATATAATGCTTCTATTGAATTTGTTCAGCTCAAAAAAATCGGAACAGATTTTGTGGTCGATTCTGATTATGAATCAGAAATTAGACCTCTTAATGACAAAGGCCAAGTAACAATAAATCCTTCAAGAATAGCTTTGCAGGGGCAGCCTTTTGCTTACAGATTCAAATTAACAGACAAACAAACAGGCGAAGCAACCTATCATACAGATAGTGGCTTAAGAACAGAGCATGAAAAAAATAAAACTCTCGCAGACAATGAAAAACCTAAATACGTTGTAGTTCTAAGAGATAGAGCTCCTGTTACAAACCCTGGGGGTACAATTCTTCACTTAATGCCTGATAGTCATAATATCGGGTATGACATGAAAAATGGCGAACTTGTCAAAGATACAGCAGGGAATGCTATTAAAAATGAAGCTTTAGCAAAACAGGCTTTAGAAGCCAAAAGAAACCACTTTAATCAATATGGCGGAAATATCGCCGGCATAATAGCAGACATTACTGAGATGAAGAAAAAAGGTTATGATTTTATCCTTACAACGCCTATTTTTGGCGGTGATGAAAGATCTTCTCACGGATATTGGATTACAAACCCTTTCCAAATGACTCAAAAAAACGGCACTCTTGAAGATTTTAAAACATTAATTGTCGAATTGTTCAAAAATGGCATGTCTCTAATCGCAGACGGTGCTTTTGTAAATGAAGGCATGGAAGGCTATCGTATTGCTCATATCAGAAAATGGGGCAAAGAATCTCCTTACTACAATAACTTTCGAATCGAAGGCAATATGACAATAGCCAATTTGCCAAACGTTGACCCTGCTTCAAAAGAAGGCAAAGAAATTTTGCCTCATATAAAATTAAATATCGTAAATGGCAATAACAAATATTCTTTTGCCAAAGATGAAGTCGTAGCAACAAAACAGCCAAGAGATTACAAACAACCGACTTATGTTCAAATTTATGATGAAAGATTACTTACGGATAAGCAAAAAGAGCAAGTCAAAAAAGGCGAGCTATTAACAAGCTATGGCAAACTTACAACAGGCAATCACTACGAAATAAATACTAACAATCACTCTACGCTTCTAATTCCGTTTGAAATTCCTGAAGATGAAATTGCAGCTTTCGAAAAATCAATTAAGGAAAATGAAAAAAAATATAATGAAAACAGATTGGCATTTTTACAAACAGTTTTAAGATTTAAAAATTTCAATATCGATACTCAAGCAAATGGTATCGAAAATTGGGACGGCAACGTAGATATCGCCAAACTAAGATACACTTATTCAATGGGTGATGAACAAAAATTAACCCGCTTCGGGTACAGCAAAGAAGAAAAAAGAGAAGTTCAGCAAGGCGCATACCAAAACCAAGACCACATTCAAACAGTCGGCAAGTATTGGACAAAATTAGCCCAAAATGCCATTATTGAGCATTCTGCAAAAGAATTGAATAACGATAAAGATAGTTATAAAGTCACTTTGGGCAAAGATGGGAAATTCCCTCCTTTGTCAAAAGAAGTTATGACAGATGAGGTCATTGAAAACGTAATTAAGGGCAAATATATAATTCCGCAACTTTCCACAACAGACAACGTAAAAGACAGACTTGCTGAAGATTTAATGAATTTACCTTTGGAATCCCTTGGTTTTTCTCACGATATTACAGCAGTTCTAGGCAGTCCTTTCATTTCCAAAAAAGCTTTCACGCAAGAAGATGTTGCAAAAACCCGTTATCAATTTTATCAAGATAAAGGTTATCTTGATTTGCCTGATAAATACAGCAAAATCTACGGAGATGCGGAAGAATTGTATTTTAATGAAGGCAAATCTTTAACAGAATTTGCTTATGATGTTGTATCTCAAGCAGATACAGAAGGCAGATTAATAAGCAAAAAAGACGGAAAGTTAACAGATGCAGGCAAATTAATCCTTCCTTTGGTTGCTCATGATATATTGAAATTCGCTATGGTTAAAGTGTTAGCTCCAAGTGTCAAAATCGAAAATAAAGACGGCAAATTGATTTATGATGAAGAAGCTCTCAAAAATACCACACTCAAAAATATTGCAGGTAAAGGCATTGCTGCAAAATCACCTGCTGATGAAGCAAAACAAGTTATAGCTTTGATAAGAAAAGGTCTTCCTGATATTTCACCAGCAAATAAACAACTTCTTGCTGACAGTATTCAAGCAAGATTTAAAGGAGTAAAAGAGTCTGACATCAAAATGGCTTATGTTTTGGTTGACAGAACAGCTTCAGGACTCAACTGGCGTACTGATGCTACTAAAGATACAGCGCCAATCGGTGAAGTCAGAGACGGGCTTGAAAATTTCGGTGATGTTATGGATGAATCTGCAAGATTTTGGAAAGGCTTTGCTGAGGCAGTAAAAAAAGAAAACCCTAATTCTTATATCATCGCAGAGATGACAGACACCGTAGATTTGATAGAAAAAGGTCCAGGTCGTCATAATAATAATATGTCTCTGGAATCAAATTTCATCCACGAAACAGGCGTTTCAGGACTTTCAAATTATACTTATTTCTTCTCTTCTATTGCAGGATTGGTTGCTTCTAAGACTGATTCTGGAAATCCTCCTGAATTTTTAGCTATAGGCAAATTGGTAGGTAATATAATTGGTAATAATGGCTGGACTGCCAATAAAGGTTTCCTGTTTGGGTATTCTCAAGATGGCGTCAAAACTTCTCACAATTTCGCAGCTAATCATGACAAACCAAGACTTTTGAGTATTTTGGCTCTTGATAACACTTTATTCCACGGGCAAAAACCTGATGAAAAATTGGAAAAAAAATACACACCAGATATTAAAAATGCCGGACTAACTCCTAATTATAAAGCTATAGCAATGGCAAAAGTTATTGATGAGGCTATTGTTGCAAAATCCACTCTTGATTTAGGAGCAAAAGAAAAATTGCAAAAAGCTGTCAAAGACTTGGCTCAAGGTAAATTCCAAGGAAAAGAATTCAATCCAGAAGCTTTTGGCGTTTCACCGATTGATTTTGCAATCAACGATGTCATTGCACAGGCAAAAGTAGAATATAAGCTGGAATTGACAGAACCACAAGAAAAAGATTTATTCAATAAAACTTTTGAAGCTATTATGCAGCCGGCATTGGACAAAATGCTTGTAATCGACAAAATAATGGCAATTATGCCCGGCAGAAACACTTCTTATGCAGGTGATGAATACGCCGCAACAGGATATGAGTCTCCTTGCAAAAACCTTTATGCACAAAACAGAAACGTCGCTCATAGAGAGTGGATAAATGGTCCTGATAAAAAAGAATTCATCAATAAATATTACACAGATAAAAAAAATATAAATAATCTTAGAAGTGCTGATAAAGGTTTATCTGCCTTGTCAAAAGGCGAGACAGTGATGTTGCATCCTCTATCTCCTTTAATGAGTGAAGCTGAAAAAGCAAAATTAGAAGCAATGGAAAAAGATGAAGAAAAAAAGATATTTCTAAAAAACTTTGAAGATAAATATAATAATTCAGTTCTTGCAATGTTCAGATATGATAAAGTTTCAGAACTTATTTGTATAGCTCATTCAAAAAATATTCAACCGAAAAATGGACTCGAATATTCTGTCGATTCTAATATACAGCCAGAAATAGAAAAAATTGATTTGACTTCTGATAAAGACAAAGATTATAAAGAAGGTACAGTAGTTGCAGGTCTTGCAGGCGGTTTGGCTTTAGGCACTTTCTTTCTTGATGCCCGTAAACAAGAAGGTGACGAAACTGTTTTTGGAGTTTGCAAAGAAAACGGTAAAAATACTTTAAGAAAATTTGCTACCGAACATGAATATGCTGTATATGCAGAAAATATGGAAAAAGGTATAGAATATGACCTAAATAAAATTAATAATATAAAACTTCCTGACAATATAATGATTTTGAAAAAAGAAGCGCGTAAAGCTGCTAAAAAAGTTGCAAAAGTGGCTTTTGGCAGCAATCAAAACCATATCAAAATACAAGCATATTTGAACAGCAAACAATACTTAAATACAAATCAAAGAAATGCTATTTAGACAGCTTCTAGCCGCGTTTTTGGGCTTTGGCCTGTTTTTCGATTATTGCATTATAGCTTTTAAGAGCGGACAAATTCATAGTCAAATTTTCTGAATCGTCAAAAGTTCTTGGCTTTCTAGATGCTATTTCATTTATTCTTTTTTGGTATTTAGCCATTCTTTGATAATCCACGTTGTTTGAAAGCAGAGCTTTTTTGTCTCCGGGGCTCAGTTTGCCTGAACTAGATGTAGCAGAATTTTTCATTTCTATAGAAAATTTAGATTTGCCGGAAGAGCCAGACGAGCTGTTGTTGTTTTTGCCGGCTAAACCTTTAGCCGCCACAGTATTTGTGGTGTATTTCATTGAGCCGTCTGCTGAAAAATAAAAAGTCATAATTTTTCCCTCACGCTTTCACTTAATATATCTTAACATATTACCGTGACAATTAGAATACTAAGATTTGAAACATTAATGAAATATTATAGACTCGAAGAATTGTTGGGGTATAATTATTATTATCTACGATAAGAGGAAAAAGACTTATGACATATATTTCCAAGCCTAAAAACAAAAAGTTTGTAATCGATGTAAACTGTGATTTGGCACAGAGTTTCGGTGTTTATAAAAATGAAAAAGAATTTGAACTTGCGCCTTACGTAAGTACTATCAATGTTTCCTGCGGGGCTCATGCCGGTGATCCTTTGTCAATAATGGATGCTCTAAGCACGATTGAAGGTCAAAGTTATGCAATATCAGCGCATATCGGTTATCCTGATTTGCAAGGTTTTGGGTATAGAGAGATGAATTTGAGCGATGAGCAGATGCAATCTATTATTTTGTATCAATTAGGTGCTTTGAGTGCCTTGGCTAAGATTTATAATCTTGATATCGAATATGTAAGACCACATGGTGCAATGTATAAGCAAGCCGCAGAGAGTTATGAAGTATCTTTGAGTATTGCTAATGCAATCAAAAGTTATAATCCTTGGCTGATATATGTGGGTGCAACTTGCGAAAATCTTGATAAAGTTTCAGAAGAAACAGGCGTTCGCGTAGCACATGAAATTATGCTCGATAAGGTTTATGATATTGATGGAGAGATTGATTTTGATGCTCCTGATATCGAAAATATTCATCATTGTATGAATCAGTTGGATTTGGTTTTGAACAGATCAATGGTTAGAAATTCTCAAGGTGGTATGACTAAAATTAAATGCGATACAATTCACTTGAGCTCAAGGTCCAAAATAGCACTTGAATTGGCACAAAAAACAGATGAAATGCTTGCCAATGCTGTACCTGTTGCGGTTAGCAAAGTTGCTGACAGCGGTTGGGTCTAAATTATACTTTTTAAGGGGGCATAAAAATTGAAATTTTTTGCGTACACAAAATTTCCTAAAACAGCGACGTTTCTTTTGCCTGGAATCAGGCTTAAAAGATGGTTTTTGATGATATTTATAGGTGCAGCTTTTTTAGCGACAGGCGCGGCTATATTCTTGCAATTAACCCCAATTCATTTTGTTATGGAAGCTATACAAAAACTTGCCGAGCATACACCTTCTCATGTAACGGGATTGGCGTTTTTATTTTTCGGCATGGTGTTTTTCTACTTTGGGTGGAGAAAGACTAACAGTACTATTCTTGATGCTTTTTTGCCTAGAGAAAAAGGTCAGGTTTTGGAGACACTTTATCGCAAAAGAATGCTTGATAAAGGACCAAAAATCGTTGTAGTCGGAGGCGGTACAGGTTTGTCGACTATCCTTAGAGGTCTAAAAACTATTACAAATAATCTTACAGCGATTGTAACAGTGGGTGATGACGGCGGAAGCTCGGGTAAACTTCGCAAAGAGATGGGCGTTTTGCCCCCCGGCGATATCCGCAATTGCATCGCTGCACTTGCCGATGAAGAAGATTTGGTCACACAGCTTTTTCAGTATCGTTTCGGTGAAGGCGGACTTGACGGACACAGTTTTGGAAATTTGTTTTTGACAGCACTTTGCTCTATCACGGGCGATATGTTTCGTGCTATCAAAGAATCTTCAAAAGTTTTGGCTATCAGAGGAAAAGTTCTTCCATCTACTTTGGATGATATGACTTTGATTGCTGAGATGGAAGATGGGCGCATTATTGAGGGTGAATCAAATATTCCAAAGGCAAACGGCAAAATCAAAAGACTTTATTCAAATCCTGAAAATCCAAGAGCATTAGAAGATGCTATAAAAGCAATTAAACAAGCTGATTTGATAATTTTGGGTCCCGGAAGTCTTTATACCAGCGTAATTCCAAATTTGCTCATTAGAGAAATTTCAGAGTCTATAGCTTCTTCAAAAGCAAGTAGAGTCTATATTTGCAATATCATGACACAGCCGGGCGAAACTGATGATTATAGCGTTTCTTCTCACGTTGAGGCGGTTATAAGGCATGCCGGCAACAAAAAAATCATGGATGCTGTAATTGTTAACCGTAAATTGCCTGCAAATCTTGCAAAAAAATATCAAACAGCAAATTCTTTCCCTGTTGTTCTTGATGAAGATAAGGTAAATGAGCTTGGTATAAGAGTCATTGAGGCTACTTTAATAGATCAAAATGAGCAAGGATTTGTCAGACACAGTCACAAAAAATTGGCAAAAGTTATATTCAATATTCACAATAAATCGCTTGAAGCAAAACAAAAGACAGAGGTGTAAAAAATGGCGAAAGCTCTTAGTGTTTTAGATTTAATGGATTACAAAAAAAATGGACGCAAGATAACTTCTTTGACTGCTTATGATTATTCGACAGCCAAACAGATTGATGAAGCCGGCATTGATATGATTTTGGTTGGTGATTCTGCGGCAATGGTTATGCTTGGCTATGAGACCACTCACGCTATTACCATGGATGAGATGACTATATTTGCTAAAGCGGTTACAAGAGGCGTTAAAAGGTCTCTCGTGGTTGTAGATATGCCTTTTGGAAGTTATCAGACAGACAAAAAGACTGCTGTTGAAAATGCCTGTCGTTTGATTTCTGAAACAGGAGCAAAAGCGGTCAAACTCGAAGGCGGAGTGCCTTATATTATTGATATAGTAAAACACCTTACAGATATGGGAATTCCTGTGTTGGGTCATTTAGGTTTTACTCCTCAATATCTTCATGGCTTAGGCGGTTACAATGTTCAGGGTAAATCTTTTGAGAAGACCAAGCAACTTTTGAATCAAGCTTTATATCTTGAGAATGCAGGGGCATTTGGTGTGGTTCTTGAGATGGTACCAAATCAGACAGCTCAAATGATTACCGAAAAATTGTCAATTCCTACAATCGGGATTGGTGCAGGTCGTTATTGTGATGGGCAAATTCTTGTAATTGACGACATTATTGGCAGATATGCCGATTTCAAACCAAAATTCGCAAGAAAATATGCCGATGTCGCAAATCTTGTAAACCATGCCGCACAAAATTTCAAAACAGATGTGCTATCAGGAGAGTTTCCTTCAGACAATGAATCTTTTGAATTGCCAAGAGAAGAAGCAGAGAAATTAAAAAATGAGCTTAATAATAAAGCATATTTCTGATATTCGAACAGAAGTTTCGAAATGGAAAAAACAAGGGCTAAAAATCGGCTTGGTTCCCACTATGGGGGCTTTGCATGTAGGTCATGAAAGTCTTATAAAAAAAGCCAGACAGACTTGTGATAAAGTTATCGTCACTATTTTTGTTAATCCGACTCAATTCGGGCCTAATGAGGATTTTGATAAGTATCCGAGGACTCTCGGGGCAGATGCCGAGCTTTGCGAGGCTAATGAGGTTGATATTATTTTTGTTCCATCAGCCGAAGAAATGTATGAAGGTAGGGATGCTTTGACAAATATTATTCCTCCGGAGTCTTTTCAAAATAAGCTTTGCGGCAAATCAAGACCGGGGCATTTTAATGGTGTTGCACTTGTTGTTACCAAGTTGTTTAATATTTCGCAGGCGGATGTGGCGTTTTTTGGACTGAAAGATGCTCAGCAGTTTTTTATTATCAAAAAATTAGTTAAAGATTTGAACATCCCGATTGAAATTGTGGGCTGTCCTATTATCAGAGATTTTGACGGGCTTGCGATGAGTTCGAGAAATATTTATTTGTCGTCAGAAGACAGGAAAAAAGCGCTTTGTTTGAATAAAATGCTGAAAAAAATCCAAGAGCTTTATGTTAATGGCGAAAAAAGTGTCGAAAATGCAAAAAATGAAGCACTCAAAATCCTTGAAAATGGCGTAAATATTGAATATTTTGAATTTGTATCGACAGATACTTTAGAAGAAATATCGGAGTTAAAACCCGATATTCTCGTTGCTGTCGCAGTAAAACTTAACAATGTAAGGCTTATAGATAACATAATCCTTGAAAACTAACTTTATAGATACTATAATTTTATAGTGGAGGTTTAAAATTGACTTTAGCGATATATCCAGGGAGCTTCGACCCACTAACAAAAGGGCATTTAGATGTTTTGAAAAGAGCATCCAAGATCTTTGAAAAAGTCATAATAGCAGTTTTGAACAACCAGGCAAAGGAACCTTTCATTCCTTTGGAAGACAAATTGAAATTGATACAAGATGCAATTATCGATGCAGGTTTAACAAATGTTGAGGTCGATTGTTTCGATGGCTTAACAGTTGAATACGCAAAGAAAAAAAATGCTAAAGTATTAATAAGGGGACTCAGGGCAGTCAGTGATTTCGAATACGAAATGCAGTTAGCACAGATGAACCAAAACCTAGACCCGACAATAGAGACAGTATTTTTGACAACAAAACCGAATTATAACTTTATATCATCACAAGTTGTCAAAGAAGCCGCAAAATTAGGCGGCGATATATCAAAATTAGTCCCAAAGAACGTTAATGATTATTTTAATAAGAGGTGTAGAGTATGACAGTTAATATGATTTACAATTTACTTGGCAAATTAGAGAATATCATCATTGCAAAAGGTATTCGCTTGTTGCCATTGCCTTATGCAATTGTAAATGTTAAAAATATCGAGGATGTCCTAGATAGAATTAGAGTTTCTATCCCGGGCGAAATTCAAGAAGCAAGAGAAATTTTGCGTCGCAAAGACGAAATTTTGATGGAATCGCAAAATAAAGCTGATCATCTTTATCTTCAAGCTCAGGACAAAGCAAGAAGTCTTATTGATGATGCTGAAATCTTAAAAGCTGTAAGAGCCGAAGCTGAGCGTATCAAAATTGAAACTTTGGACAACTGTGAAGCCCTAAAACAACAGACTTTGGCCGAAATTGAACAGGTTAAAGCGAATACTTCAAGTGAAGTTATAAGAATTCGTGAAGGTGCAGATAGATACGCAGAAGAAGTTTTGGGTAACCTTGATAGAAATCTTCAAGACTTGCACGGTATAGTAAGAAACGGTCAAAGCTACCTTTCACAGCTCAAAGTTGAGACGATGAACAGAATTCAAAAAGTCGGAAGCCATCAAGATTAATAAAATTCCAACAATAAAAAAGCTCCTAAAAAGGGGCTTTTTTATTGTTAAGATTAAGTTTTTAAAATAGCATTTTTTTATATTTACCGGTTTTTAAATATCCGAAAGGATTATTTGAGATTATGTTGGTTAATATAAATAAAAATTATAATAGATTTAATCTTAATTTTGGGGCATTAAATCCTTCTGTAAGTCAAGCAGTAGAAAATAATGTTATAAATCGTCGTAATTTTGTACCTACCCCGGAAAACATTGCTGATGAAATGGTTTATCAAGCAGACATTCAACCTTGTGATAAGGTTTTAGAACCTTCGGCTGGGCAAGGGCATATTATTAAAAGGATTCATGCCAAAAAACCCTATATGTCTGTTGATGCTGTAGAAAAACATCCAGTATTGTTTAATGAACTTCAATATAAGAGCGGCATAAATGCCATTGGTCAAGATATTTTGGAATATAACCCCGGAAATATTTATGACAAAATAATAATGAATCCACCGTTTAACAATGGAAATCCTATTAAACATGGCTTGCATTGCTTTCATAAACTTCTAAAAAATGGGGGAACTCTTGTCGCAATAATGCCTAATTATGTATTAGAATTCCAAAATAAGTTTTTAGACTTGATTAACGCTCAACCAATGCTGTCTAAAGTTATTGACTTGGCAGAAGAAGCCTTTTTAGATTCTGATTTACCTGCGAAAGTTAAAACAAGTATTGTTATTTTGAAAAAGCCTAAATAATCCAAGCTTGATAGTAGGATAGTGAAAGTTTTTATCTGTTCTTACCTAATAACTCTTTTGCAAAAGTTTTGGTGCTTTCATTTATTTCCCCACCTGCTATGTGAGAAAGAATTTCGATTCGCCCTTGCCAATCAAGTTCTTTGACAGAAATCTTGGTCGAAATTAAGTCCTGATATTTTTCAACATGAAGGTGTTTATCCGCAGTAGCGGCAATTATTGGCTGGTGCGTGATACAAATTATTTGATGTGAAGCCGATAATAGTTTCATTTTATCAGCCACCGCCTGAAGTGTCGGTCCTGAAATTCCTGTGTCGATTTCATCAAAAATTACGGTATTGATGCTGTCTGATTTGGCAAAAATAGCTTTTATGGCAAGCATAATTCTTGAAATTTCGCCACCTGAGGCAATTTTTGCAAGTGGTTTGAGGCTTTCACCGGGGTTTGCGCTAATCAAAAATTCGACATTATCAATGCCTAAAGAATTTTTTTCGATAATTTCAGCATTTACCTTGAATTTTGCATTTGGCATTGCCAGCTGTCTGAGTTCATTTTCGATTTTTTCAGAAAGCTCTTTTGCAAGTTTTTGCCTTGAGGCAGAAAGCTCATTCGCAAGTAAGTTTGATTTTTTTTCAAGAGTTTCGATTTTTTCTTCCAGAAGTTTTAAGTTTTCGCCCGCATTTTCGATATTTTCGAGTTCTTTTTCAAAATTTTCAAGACTTTCTAATATTTCTTCAAGAGTTGAGCCGTATTTGCGGCGAAGTTTATCGAGAAGATTGAGCCTTTCTTCAATTTGCTCAAGTCTGTAAGGGTCACAAGACAGGTTTTGCGAATAATTTCTTAGCTCATCAGAGGCATCTTTGAGAATTTCTGCACTTTCTGCTATGCTGTCGGCTATTTTTGAAAGTTCTTTATCAAAATTCGAGGCTTTAATGAGTTTGTTTTCAAGGTTGCCCAAAGTGCTTAATATGCTTGCTTCTTGACCGTATAGAGTATAATAACTTGAGTATGTGAGCTCTTTGAGTTCATTGGCATTTACAATTTTTTCTCTTTCAGCTTTAAGAGTCTCAAATTCTTCTATATCGGTTATTTCGGCTTGTTTTATTTCATCAATTTGAAATTTCAAAAAATCTGTTTGTTTATCGATGTCAGTATTTTGCTGAGATTTCTCGGCAAATTCTCTTTTTGCCGCCAAAAGTTCTCTGTAAGTAATTTGATAATCTTCCAAAGTTTCTTTATGCAAATCGTTGCCATATTCATCGAGAAGATTTATATGAGTTTTAGGCTGAAGATAAGTGTATGTCTGGTGTTGAGAGTGAATATCTATAAGCAGATTTTTGAGTTCTTGAAGGATATTTTGGGTCACCATAACACCATTTACCCTTGAACGAGTCGCATTTGGGGTGATTTCACGATACAAAACTAATTCATCAGAAGAATCTATCCCGTTTTCTTGTAAAAAATCTGCTACGGAATTATTTTTGGATTGCAAAGTAAGCTCAATCGAAGCTTTTTCCTTACCTTCTTTGATAAGGTCTTTATTGGCTCTTGCTCCTAGTGCCGCATCAATTGCATCGATAATGATACTTTTGCCTGCCCCTGTTTCGCCTGTCAGAATGTTCAGTTTTGCATCAAAATCCAAACTTAATTCATCAATTAAAGTAAAATCTTTTATAAAAATCGACTTAAGCATTGCCTTTTGGTGATACTCCCCAGTTTAATTTTTCTTTTAATACCGAATAAAAACTCACAGCATTGTCTTTTAAAAAGACAAGCTTTGCTTTTTTAGGATTTTGTACTATTTCTACTGTGGCGTTTTTTTGCAGTTTAAAATTCTTTTGCCCGTCAGCTGTTACATAGACTTTATTCCAACCAGAGCCTGCTTTTACGGCTATTTTTTCACTTGCGGGTACAACAAGAGGTCTTGCTCCCAAAGAGTGCGGACAAATTGGCACAATCACCATAACATCTATGCCAGGCTTGACTATTGGACCGCCTGCTGACAAAGTATATGCCGTAGAACCTGTTGGAGTGGCAATTATGACACCATCAGCCAAGTAATCGCTTACGAGTTCATCATTGATATAAAGGTATAAACGCTCTGTACGTGCTAGACTTCCGCCTTTTATAACAATGTCGTTTAGTGCATTGAATTTGAAATTTCGACCTTCATCAAAACTTTCAAGCATTAGTCTTTCATCGATTTTGTATTCGCCGTTTATGAGTTTTTTGATACCAATTTCAAGTTCATCCACTTGTAGCTGTGCTAAAAACCCAAGCCTACCAAGATTTATACCGAATGCAGGAACATCAAATTGGGCATAAAATCTTGCTACACTAATCAAAGTTCCATCGCCGCCAATCACTATTGCAAAAGAGATTTCTTTATCAAATTCAGTGGTTTTTTTTGTTTTTTCAGGAAAAATTGTCTGTATAATATAATTTTTGTTATACGACTTCAAAATAGCTCCAACTCTTTCGGCAACTTCTTTTGAGGCTTCTATATCTGCGTTGTAAATTATAGCTATTTTTTCAAACATTTTTTTGTCCTAAATTTTCAAATGCACTATTGATGATATCTTGTATTCTATCATCTTCTAGCATATTTTTTTCATCTGTTAAATAAATTAAATATTCTATATTTCCGCTCGGACCTGTTATAGGCGAAAAAGTCAGATTTTGAGGATAAAGTTCTAAGTTTTGGGCATAATTTATGACGTTTTTGATAACTTCAAAATGAATGCCTTTATCTTTTACTACTCCGCCTTTTTCAACATTTTCTCTGCCTGCTTCAAATTGCGGTTTGATTAAAAGAAGCAAATGTTTTTCTCTGGTAAGATTTTTCAGGTTTGCTAAAACTTTATTGAGAGAAATAAAAGACAAATCTGCGCTCAAAAAATCCGCCTCGACAGGGTTAGAGGCATAAATATCTTCAGTGGAACAGTTTTTTATGTTAGTTTTTTCAATCACCGCTACTTTTTTGTCGGTTCGCAATTTCCAGTCAATTTGCCCATGCCCGACATCCACGGCGTATACTTTTGCAGCTCCGTTTTGAAGCATGCAATCTGTGAAACCGCCTGTTGAAGCTCCTGCATCAAGACAGATTTTGTCTTTGAGGTTAATTCCAAAATCTTTTATTGCTTTTTCAAGCTTGAATCCGCCGCGGCTTACATAAGGATTTTTTTCAACTTCAATTTTGACTTCGTCTTTGATTTGAAAGCCTGCTTTGGTTATTTTTTCGTTATTAACTTTGACTTTTCCTGCCAAAATGGCACCTTGAGCTTTGCTTTTTGTTTCAAAAAAGCCTTGTTCTAGCAGTAAATCATCGAGTCTTTTTTTCGCCATTATTAGAAGTTATCTCAAAAATCCAAAATTTACAAATCGGATGCTTTTGGGGCAGCTTCGAGATTGTAATGAAAACGTAATTAATTCAAGAGAAAAAAATTGAATTGTAACAAATTTTTCATAAACTAGCACGAAATTACATTGATAGACTTTATATATCTAGACCTAAGGAGAGGTTTTTCAAAGCCAGGCATACCCAAAAGAATACGTGATTTATTTCATAAAATCAGCACTAAGGGTAATTCAAATTTATCTTCTTCTATATTAAAATTGTAACAAATTATTCTATATAGAAATATTGCTGGTAGTCAATGTGACAAAAAAATGGTACTATAATTAAGTCAGTCAATAAAAATAATCGAACATTTCATATATATTTACATCTCTCAAAATCAAGGAGGTGCCTAGATGGCCTTAATCATTAGAGATTCAAAAAAGCAAAACGAAAACAAATCCGAAACTTTTTACAATTACATCAAAAAACTTCATTCTGAAACAACATTCAACGGAAGCGAAGTAAAGAAATTCTCTTGGTACAAAAAAGTTTTAGGCTTATTATAAAAGAAAAAGAAGAAAAGATGCGAAAAGCATCTTTTTTTATGCCTGAGACTACTCCATATTGACAATTAAAAACAACCATATCTTGTGTATAATGTGGTATACTTTTAATCAGATGGAGTTCGATATGATAAGAAAACTATTTTTAAGCGCACTTTTATTTTTAACTTTGACCATAAATGTGCCAGCCACATGTCAACAAAAAAATTCTATTGAATATACTAATGTATCTGCAATAGAATTGGTGGAAAAACCAAATTCTTACATTAATAAAAATGTAAGAATACTTGCTGTTTTTAATAAGTTTTCGACCATAGGGCTTGATTACAAACCAGCGATGAAAAGCTCTAAGGAATATATTTCATTTTTAGTTAAAAGAGATAATGTTATAGATCATACAGTTCCTTTGAGTGAATTGAAGATTTTTATTAAGAGGACTAAAGCGGAAAAACTTGTCGATTTAGAATCAGGCGACAAGATTGAAATAAAAGGCAAGGTGTTTTCAAGTGCCCTTGGAGATGCTTGGGTAGAGGCTTACGAAGTTGTAAACTTGGAGCAAAAACCTAAAAAACCGCAATAAATTTTGGATTAATATTTAATTGGGATTAGTCGAGATGAGAGAAAAGAAAAATTATTTAACCATACATGGTCATTTTTATCAGCCTCCGAGAGAAAATCCTTGGCTTGATGCTATCGAGTTGCAAGAAAGTGCGCTTCCTTGGCATGATTGGAATTCGCGTATAAATAATGAATGTTATAACCCAAATTCTGTCTCCAGAATTGTTGATGGGCATAACAAAATTCTTGATATAGTCAACAATTATAAGTACATGAGTTTCAATTTCGGTCCGACTTTGATGTCGTGGCTTCAAGAGCATGCTCCTTTGACTTATGAGAGAATTATTCAAGCCGATAGAGAAAGTCAGGCATTATACTCAGGTCACGGCAATGCCATTGCACAGGTTTATAATCATATGATTATGCCTCTTGCAAATTCTCGTGACAAGTATACTCAAACAATTTGGGGAATAAAAGATTTTGAATATAGATTTGGGCGTAAGCCTGAAGGCATTTGGCTTGCTGAGACGGCTGTTGATGATGAAATTTTTGAGGTTTTGTGTGATTGCGGCATAAAATACACCGTTTTGTCTCCGTATCAGGCTGCAAAAGTTCGTAAAATCGGAGCTCAAGAGTGGCAAGATGTTAGTTGGGGAAATGTAGACCCTGCGCAAGCTTATCGTTATTATGTCAAAAATAATCCTAAAAAATATATCGACATATTTTTCTATGACGGTGCGATTTCTCGTTCTGTAGCTTTTGATAATTTGCTTAAAGACGGCAACAAATTTGTGAACAGACTGCAAGAAGGTGTGGCTCCAGATAGGGATTATGACCAATTGGTCAATATCGGTACAGATGGCGAAAGTTATGGACACCATACTCATTTTGGCGATATGGCATTGTCTTATGTTCTCAAAAAACGTGCCAAAGAAGTTGGATTTGTCATCACAAATTATGCCGAGTATTTGGAAAAACACCCCGCTGCTTTTGAAGCAGATGTAAAAGAACCTTCTTCTTGGAGCTGTTTTCATGGGGTTGGAAGATGGAGTGATGATTGCGGATGTTCAACAGGTGGTCATGCCGGCTGGAATCAAAAATGGCGTAAACATCTTCGAGATGCACTTGATTGGCTTCGTGATGAATTGGTTGTAGTTTATGAAACCAGTATCACAAAATATTTAAAAGATGCTTGGGAAGCACGTGAGGATTATATCAATGTCATTTTAGATAGAAATGAATTGACAATGAACAAATTTTTCAAAAAGCATCAGCTTCATGTTTTGAGTTCAGAAGAAAAAACGGCTGTTTTGAGACTTCTTGAAATGCAGCGTCAAGCGATGCTTATGTATACAAGTTGCGGCTGGTTCTTCTCTGAAATTTCAGGAATTGAAACAACGCAAATTTTGAAATATGCGGCAAGAGCTATGGAGCTTGCAATCAATTTTTCAGATAAAGACCTTGAAGAACCTTTCTTGAAAATTTTGGAAAAAGCTCAAAGTAATATTCCAACTTACGGCAATGGGCGTCAAATATATGAAAAATTTGTCAAACCCGCAGTAGTTCAAAGAAAACAGATAGTTACTCAATGGGCTCTAAGGTCTTTGTACAATGACCCTGCTGATGAAGATAATATTTATTGCTACAATATCGAAAAAATGGATTATCGCAAACTTCAAAAAAGCAATACGACTCTTGCGATTGGACGAATTAAGGTTAAGAGCAAAATTACTCTTTCCGTTCAGGATTTTATTTTCGCGATATTGAGATTTTCAGGCGGTGATTTTCATTGTACCGTTACTGATTTTACGTCTGTTCAAAAATATGAAAAAATCAAAAAAGAATTGATTGATAAATATGCCACGTCACCTCTGACCGAAGTTATCCGGACATTAGACGAGTATTTTGCAAAAGATTATTTCACTTTGGATAATATGTTTGTAGAAGAGAGAAGAGAGCTTTTGGCAATGCATCTTAGTGATAAAGTTACGAAGTTTTCATCGAATTTCCGCACAATGTATGAGGAAAGCCGAGATACGATTGTACAATTGAGTGAGCTTGGTGTTGATGTGCCTCCTGAAATGAAAATTGTTTCAAAGTACACTCTCAGTAAGGATTTTAATTCTATCTTTGAGACGGCTGAAGATATTTTGGGTCAAGATATCATTCATGATGCGAATGATATTATTAAAGAAGCAAATATTTTGAAGATTGTTTTGGATACCAAAAAAGCTAGCCAGCTTTTTGAACAAGAACTAGCCAAAAATCTCAAAAAATTGGCTAAAAATATCGAGCTGAAAGAAGCAGAGATAGTTGCGGATATTTTGAGCAAAGCTGAAACGCTTAAAATCAAATTAGATTTGCAAGAATCTCAAAATATTTATTTCGAAAAAATATTTGATAAGCTTCCTGAGATTATGGAAATAACTTTGCATTCAAAAGATGTAAAAATTAGAAAATTAGCTAAAAAACTTATCAAAATCGGTGAAAAGCTCGATATTAATGTCGATAGTTTCGAAAAACAAATTTAAATATTAGAGATGTCTAATCCTTCGGCTATACATTTTTTGAGTAGAGCGATGAATTCGTATTCGATATAGTCAAAATGGAATTGTAGCCAATTCTCCAGAACTGTTGCAAGAAGTAATCCATAAATAATGGGCGTTAGTTCTTTTTTAGGTTCATAGAATTGTTTAATCATTTTGTAATGGTTTCGAAAATCATTGTGGGAATCTTTAAATTCTTTTATTCTAGAAAATTCACAAAGTTCTGCCAAGCATTCTTCATAGTCAAAATGCTCATTTGCATAAAAATCCAGAGAGTCTATTAATCCAATTATTTTTTCTTTTGAGAGTTTATCCTTGATGGCTTTTTTAATTTCGTGAATGTTTGACAGGACAATTTCATGCTGTTCATCAAGTTTTTCAAGCCCTGTTATTAATTTTTCATCCAACATAAAAAACCCCCTTTTTATTTAATTACGTTAACTTATAATTTAAGTAAAGGCATTATCTTGTGGGGCTATTATTGAGATTAAATTTTTAACAAATCAATCGCTCTTTTCACTTCTTCTCTATCATCGAAGTGAATTGTTTCATCTTTCAAAATCTGGTAATCTTCATGTCCTTTACCAGCTACAACGATGACATCATTGGATTTTGCCATTTTGACAACACGCTCGATAGCTTCTCGTCTGTCAATGTCGACAAAAATTCTGTCTCCGTCAAGAGATTTTATCCCTGCCAAAATATCTGTGATTATTTGTTGAGGGTCTTCTGAACGAGGATTGTCAGAAGTTATAACAACTTTATCTGCCAATTCATCAGCAATATGTGCCATTTTCGGGCGTTTTGTGGCATCTCTGTCGCCGCCACAGCCAAATAAGCAAATTAATTCGCCGTCTTTGACGAGTTCTTTTGCCGCCCTTAAAACATTATCAAGTCCATCAGGCGTGTGGGCATAATCCACTATTATCAAGGGTTCTGTCGATACAACTTCAAATCTTCCCGAAACATTTTTTGTGGCTTCAAGAGCTTTTATGCAAGTATCGATTTCAACGCCTGACAAAATACCTGCACATAAAGCGGCAAGAGCATTATAAATACTGAATTCCCCTGTCATTTGAAGATTTATTTTTTTCAGCCCGAAAGGTGTTTTGCAGTCAAAATTGGCTCCAAATGAAGAATAACTGATGTTTTGGGCAATAATATCAGCTTTTTCATTATGTATAGAATATGCCAAAATTTCAGCGTCACGCGGTGTGGCACTAAGCATATCCATTGCATAGTCATCATCCAAATTTATTACTGCAAAATGATTTTCTTTTGAATTTTTTAACATCGAAAACAATTTTGCTTTCGCTTTTGAATAATTTGTCATTGTAATGTGATAGTCCAAATGATCTTGCGTTAAATTGGTAAATACCGCCCCATTGAATTCGCAACCTTCAATGCGATGCTGTTCAAGAGCGTGCGAACTCACTTCCATTACAACGTTTTCGAGTTTATTGTCAATCATTTTGCGAAGAGTTTCTTGAAGTTCAGGCGCTTGCGGAGTCGTATGTTTGGCATCTGTATAAACTGCTTCAGATGAAATCCGTTGCCCCAAAGTACCGATAAGTCCACAAGGTTTGCTTGCATGTTCAAAAATATTTTCTATCAAATGCGTAACAGTTGTTTTGCCGTTAGTGCCAGTAACACCTACTAAGAAAAGGTCTTTTGAGGGAAATTCATAAAATACATTTGCAAGCTTTCCAAGCGCCAAACTTGTGTCTTCAACCAGTAAAATCGGAACATCTAACTCCAATTCTTGTTGCGCTATCACGGCAGAAGCACCTTTTTCGATAGCCATTTGTGCATAATTATGTCCATCAGAATGCTCTCCGACCATACAAACAAAAATATCGCCTTTTTCGGTGGTTTTTGAGTTGTAAGAAATTCCTGTGATTTCGATATCGGTCGAATTCAATATCAAAGAGGGTTTTACATAGTCAGATATTTTATTCAATTTCATTGAGCAGTTCCTTTTACGTGTAATCCGGGTGCATCAGGTTTCATATTTCGAATGCGTATCATTTGTGCGGCTATTTCATTAAAAATAGGTCCTGCAACTGTACTGCCCCAAACATTTCCGCCTCTTGGATTGTCTATAACTACTACTACTAAAACTTCAGGATTTGTCGACGGGAAAAACCCTACAAAAGAAGTGTACATTTCTTTTGTATACCCAATACCATTGGCTTTTGGCTTGTTTGAGGTTCCTGTTTTTCCTGCCACGGTGAAGTTTGGAATTTTTCCAACATCAGCTTTAGAATTTCTAACGCTGTATTCTAAAAGTTTGGTAAGCTTTTTGGCTGTTTCAGGCTTTATTGTTTGTTTAGTTTTGACGTGCAAAGGAAGTTCTTCGGGCGAATATTTGATAATATGAGGAGTTATCCAAGTCCCGTTATTGGCAATTGAAGCAACCGCAGCAGCCATTTGCATTGGAGTTGCCGCCAAACTGTAACCAAAACTGACCGTGGCTTGTCTTACTGTTTGCCAAGGTGGTTTAGGAAGAATTCCAGATGATTCTCCAGGAAGGTCAACACCTGTTTTTTGGCCCATATTGAATTTTCGAAGCATCGCATAAAACTGGTCATCGCTCATCATCAATCCGATTTTTAAACTTCCGACGTTACTGCTGTGTTCAAAAAGGTAATGTAAGTCAATAATTCCAGGAAAGGGGTGTTTTGAATAGTCGTAGTTTTTTATTTCATAACCTTGAATTTTGATTTTGCCTGTATCCATAATAGTGAAATTTTCATTAATAACGCCTGTTTCAAGCGCAGAAGCAATTGTTAAAACTTTGAAGGTCGACCCTGGGGGGTAAACATCTGTTAGGGCCCAATTTTTAACGATTTTTTGGTCATATTTGCGGTAATTTAAAGGCTCATACCCCGGGGCAATCGCAAAAGCTAAGATTTCGCCGTTTTTGGGGTTCATTACGATGACGCAGCCTCTATCTGCATTGTATTTTTCAACACCTTTTCGAAGTTCAACTTCTGCTATATGTTGCACAATTGTATCCAAAGTCAGCGTTATTTTTTTGCCTTTAATCGGATTTAGAGCCCTGCTGGGGTCGGTTTTTAGGTCGTAAATAATTTCCCCGCTGGCACTTGTTTCTATTGCTTTGAATTCAGGCATATCCTCAAGAGCGCGTTGAGCGGTACTTTCCACCCCTGCATAAATACCAGCATCAGGATTTACGTATCCTAAAACATGAGCAGCAAGTTTGCCTTGAGGGTATTCTCTGCCAGGTTTTTGAATTATATCAAGGCATCTGAGTCCCAATTTGCGGAGTTTTTTATTTGTAGTTATATCAACATTTTTCGCCAATATGACTGTTCTTTTTTCATTATTAATTTTGTGCAAGATTACATTTTTGGGAATTCCCAGAATAGGACTAAGTTGGCTAGAAACCTCATCGGGAGTGGTTCTTATTTGCCTAGGGTCTATATAAATATCATAGTAACATCTTGATGTGACAAGCATAGAGCCTTTTATATCAACGATGTCGCCTCTCATGGCTTGGTTTAAAATTCTGCTTTGTCGTCTGATGCTGGCTTTTTTTTTCAAATTATCAACATCCCAAATTTGCAAGAAAAACAATTTGCAAATTATGGCGAGCATAATAAAAAGAACTAATTTTCGCACCCAAGCTATACGTTTGTTGTTTTTGTTAGGATCTTGACTGATTTTGTATAGCTTTTTTGACATAAATTTAGTATCCGAGCATTGAACCTATTTCTTTACTTTTCGATTGAACTTTTACGTTAATATTAGGAATTCTGGTATTAACTTCAATGATTTTGACAGGTTGTTGCAAATTTCCTGAAGCCATAATTTTTTCATTTACGTTATCAAAAGATTTCAAATAATCGAGCTTGGTTTTAAGGTCTAAATTTTCATTGTTGATAGCTTTTGTAGCTTCATGCATTGTTTCGAGCTGTTTTTGTTTGGAAACCACAAAAGAGTACATTCCAAAAGAAAAAACCATTGCCGAAGCCAAAACAAATGACAAAAATTTATTTAAATTTGCCAGTCTAACATTTTTTAAGCTTCTATAAACCGGAAAATTAGCATTTATAATATCTGCCGCATTATTAGGTTTATTTTGAACTTTATAATTATTAGCTAATTTGGCATTCGCCATAATCTTTCTCCCTTAGAGCCCTTTGGCTGCTCTCAATTTCGCACTTCTCGATGGTGGATTTTTTCTAACTTCAATTTCTGAGGCTAAAATAGGTTTTTTGTTTGACAACTCTAATTTCCTTGACTTACAAAGGCAAATCGGGTCGTTTGGCCTACAATTACAATCCGAACTGTATTTTTTAAAAGCCTGTTTGACAATCCTATCTTCCAACGAGTGAAAACTCACTATAACTATTTTAGCATCTTTTTTCAATAATGGAACAACTTTATCTAAAGTTTGTTGCAAATTTTTAAGTTCGTCATTTACTTCTATGCGGACAGCCTGAAAAACCTTTGTGGCTGGGTGAATATGACCTGTTTTGAAAGGTACTGATTTGCATATAAAATCAGCCAATTCTTTTGTAGTTTCAAACGGTTTAAGTTTCCTTTGCTTTACAATTTCTCTGGCAATGGTTTTTGAAAATCGCTCTTGGGCATACTCAGAGAAGATTTCGACCAGATTGTCTTCGGAATAATCATTTATTACATCATAAGCAGTTTTTTGCGAGGTCAAATCATAGCGCATGTCGAGTTTTGAATCTTTTGAAAAACTAAACCCTCTGCTATCAGAGGTCAATTGGTGATAAGAAGCTCCAAGATCAAAAACAATACCTCCGGAAATTCCATCCAACCCTAATTCTTCTAAGATTTCAGGGATTTTGGAATAATTTTTTTTGAAGATTTTTACATTGTCAAATTCTTGCAGTTTTTCTTTTGCTGCAGCTATCGCATCATCATCGACATCTGTTGAAATCAATAGCCCTTCATTGCCAATTCTTTTTGCGATTTCATAAGAATATCCGCCACCGCCTAAGGTTGCATCAAAATAAACCTTACCGGGCGTGCATTCTAGCCCTTCAATTATTTCTTCAAGCATTACAGGGTAATGATTAAATGTCATTATAATTTACCTGACGAAAGAAGTTTTCTGTAACTATTTGGTTGTATTTTCCTGTTGTTGTGAAGGACAAAATTATGTCATTTTCCCCATCGGCACCTTCTGTAACACCAAGCATACCAAACATTTTTGGTGAATTCCCCCTTATGACATCGGCTTCAAAAATGATGTAAGGTATTTTTTGCTTATTCATTGCCACAAAACTTCCTGAGCGAATGATTTTGAGGTTTTCGATTCGGATTGCCTGATAGGCAAATTTGCTAAGAAGATTTTCAAGAATTGCAGCAATTTTATCATCATAAAAATCCTCTTTAGTCAGTTTTATCAGTCCTTTTGAGTCAATCAAGCAGATTGTTTGAGGGGACTTTTGATATTCAGCTTCTATTACTTTCATTCCAAAAACATCAAATGCTTTTGAAATAACATAATCATCTGAAAGTCTTGACACATCGAGCATTTTGCTGGCTGATACGGTGGTTTTTTCTTCGCTTGGTTTTGTGAAATCATTGAAAGAATCTTGCACAAATTTCATTCCGCCAAGAGATTGAAATCCTATGTAAGCCAAAATCAAAATTATTATTTGTAAAATTCTTACAATACAGCCCATTTTTTGTCCTCCTCGTAATACTTGCTTAACATTATTATAAATTAAATATGTTTCGTTTTATAATTTTGTTAAGTAAACTTATAAAATAAGGTATAAATCTTTGGAAGAGAAGAAAATTTGCGAATTATATTCCCACGAAATTGACTTGAGCCTCGCAACACCAATGCTAAATCAGTTCTTGGAAATCAAAAAAAACTACCCTGATACAATTCTTTTGTATCGTATGGGCGATTTTTATGAAACTTTTTTTGAAGATGCAATCTTTGCCGCCAAAGACTTGGAAATAACCCTTACAAGTAGAGAAGGTGGGGCTTTAGGCCGTGTTCCAATGGCAGGAGTTCCTGTTAAAGCTGCTGAAATTTATATTTCAAAATTAATCGAAAAAGGTCGAAAAATCGCAATTTGCGAACAGGTTCAAGACCCGAAAGAGGCCAAAGGATTGGTCGAAAGACGTGTAGTCAAAACCATAACAGCAGGAACTATCACAGATTCAAACCTTTTAGATTCAAGCAAAAATAACTATCTTTGCGCGGTTTTTGAAGATAAACCCTCAAAGCTTTTTGGGCTTGCCTATATTGATATTTCAACTGCAGAATTCAAAATTACAAAAGCCACTCTGGAACAGTTAAACGCTGAATTGGCAAGGATTTCACCGTCAGAAATTCTTATTCCCGTCAAAAAAATGAAACTTATGCCATTTCAAGTTGTGCCGGAAGAAAAATTCGATGTGCCAAAAGAAATTTACCAAAACTATAATTGCACTAAGTGCGATTATTCTGTTTTTAGCGAAAATTTTGCTACTCGCAAAATCAAAGAAATTTTCAATGTAAATTCGCTAGAACCCTTTGGCTACGATGATTTCAAGATAGGAATTATCTCGGCAGGAGCGATTATTGATTACATCGAAAAAACTCAGCTTGATAATATGCCAAAATTCGATGTGATTTCACCATACAGCTTAGATGCTTATGTATCAATGGATTCAGCGACTAGAAAAAATCTTGAACTCAAAGAAACTATGCGTGACAAAAATAAAAAAGGTTCTTTGCTTTGGGCAATCGACAGAACTTGCACAAATATGGGTGCAAGGTTTTTGGCTCAATGGGTTCAGCAACCTCTACAAAATATTGATGCCATAAAAGACAGGCAAAAAAGCGTGAGCGAAATTCTTTCAAATCCGCATCTTTCAATTCGTCTAAAAACCCTTCTGAATAAGGTTTATGACATTGAACGCCTTGCCACTAAAATCAGTAATGACTCTGCAAATGCAAGGGATTTTGTCGCACTTAAAGATTCTTTGGTAGTTTTACCCGAATTTGAAGCTTTGCTTGAAAATTCAACTTCAAAATACCTCAAGGCTTTGGGAGAAGATAATTCTGATTTGGTTGAACTGGCTTCAATTATAGACAGGACGATTCTTGATAGTCCTTCTATGAATTTGAAAGAAGGCAATCTCATTAGAGAGGGCGTAAATTCGGAGCTGGATTATTATCGTGGATTGTTGACAGGGGGGCACAATTGGCTTGAAGAATTTGAGTCAAAAGAAAGAGAAAGAACAGGCATTAGGTCTTTAAAAGTGTCTTTTAGTAAGGCTTTTGGGTATTTTATCGAAATTACTCATGCAAATTCGAATTCTGTACCGGATAATTATACTCGCAAGCAAACACTTACTAATGCGGAAAGATATATTACGCCGGAGCTTAAAAAGCACGAAACAGAAGTACTTTCGGCTCAAAGTAAAAGTACTGAGATTGAATATAAGATTTTTTGCGATTTGAGAAGTTATTCAAAGGAATTTGTAACAAAAATCAGGAAAACTGCAGAAGCACTTGCAGCACTTGATGTATTGCTTTCGTTTGCTACTGTGGCTTCTGAGCAAAAATATACCTGCCCGATAGTCGATAATTCTGTGGTGATATCTATCAAAGAAGGTAGACATCCTGTTATAGAACAACTTTTGCCTATGGGAAATTATGTGGCGAATGATTTATTGCTTTCGCACAATTCAAATGATGCCCAATTTATTATTTTGACAGGGCCCAATATGGCCGGAAAATCAACCTATATGCGTCAAAATGCTATTATTATTTTGCTTACCCAAATAGGAAGTTTCGTACCTGCACAATCTGCTCATATCGGGGTTGTGGACAAAATATTTACTCGAGTCGGTTCTGTTGATGATTTATCGACAGGTCAATCGACTTTTATGGTTGAGATGAATGAAACTGCTTTGATTTTGAACTCGGCAACGGATAGAAGTTTTATTTTGCTTGATGAAATTGGCCGCGGCACAAGTACTTACGATGGTGTTGCAATTGCTTGGAGTGTTTCTGAATATATTGCAAATTCAATTCAAGCCCGTACAATTTTTGCTACACACTACCATGAGCTAAATGTAATGTGTAATGAGTATTCGCCAATTAAAAATTTCAGAATGACAATTAACGAAAATGACGAAGGTATAGATTTTCTTTATAAAGTTGTGCCCGGTGGAACCAGCCGCAGTTATGGTATTCAAGTCGCAAAAATGGCGGGATTGCCTGAGAGTGTGATTGCACGCTCTAAAAATCTTATGAGCAAAATGCAAAAAGATCACAGCAAAAATCTTGATAAAAAACAAAAGGAAAAGGTCAAAAAAGAGCCGCAGTTAAGCCTTTTTGTGGAATAAGTTTTTACGACTTAACATAAAAAATCGAAGCCTTTAGCTTCGATTTTTTGAGAGATAAATAGAGGAATTATAATAGGATAAATTAATCTTTTGAAGAACAAAGGTTGTAAATGCTGAATCCTAGAGCAGCTACCCCTGCAACACCAGCTACTACAGGAAGACCGACAGCGCCTATTAATGCAGCAGCACCCCATCCTGCAAGACCTAGACCTGCAATACCTACTACTGCAGATGAAAGAGGATTTTTTGATATTTTGTTCATTATTTTGTCAGTAGTAGAAGTTTTGATATTGTTTGAATCTTTTTTAGTTTTTGAGTCAAATTCTGACCATAATTCAGGATTTCTGCCTGCAACATTTTTCTTTAAGTTTTCTTTGATGTCAGCGATAGTTTCTTGAGCTGCTTTTTTGCCTTGTGTTTTTGTCAAAACTTGTTCTAATTTGCCTAGTAGAGTTGTTGTATTTCCAGTTAGAGTTGTTTCATTAGCTTCTTTTACGAAAGCTTCTGCCAACATTGGGTTTTTATTTAGTTCAGAAAATATTTTAGTTACAGTTTGAATATCTTTTTCGCTCATCATTTCAGGAGATTTGCTTAAAGATTCTTTTGCCAAATCAATAAGTTGGCTTGCGATAGCTGAATGTTCTTTAGTAACTTTATAAGCACCTGTGTTTGAATTTCTTGCTTTTTTCAATTCTTCGCCGAATAAACCTTCAGTAGGGTCTTGAGCTGCTGTTTGGGCTTTTTCGATATCTTCTTTAGATACGATGCCGCTTCTTCTTCTCATTTCAGATTTGTATTCTTCTTCAGAAATAATACCTTCATCCAAAAGTTGTTGAAGATTTGATGTAGATGCTTGTCCGCCAATCATATTTGGAAGACCCATTGTATTTGGATAGCCACCGTAGTTGCCCATCGGTACGTTTGATAACGCACTTGATAATGAATCGCATCCTGACACCATTGGTGAAAGACGTGGAGTCATAAAGTTTTGATAAGCACCAAAGTTAAATGGAGGATTGAATCCAAGACTTGGTGGAAAATTAAAACTATTGTTAAGCAATGTGTTCATTTGATATAACCCCTATTTTTATTTATCCCTTACATTTATAAAAACAGTCAAAGCCAAATAATTGTCATGTTTGCAGGCTAATTGTAAAGTTATGTTAAGCACGTTTACAATATAAGGGTTTAAAACTCAATTATAGTTGTAAAATCAATGGCAACATGGATTTGCATGTTTTTGTTAAAAAAAACGATTATTTGAAAAATAATACAAAATTTATGTCAATACTGCTACTTGACAGCATAATATGAGTGTCTTACCATTAACAAATGAATGGCGGCATGGCCAAGTGGTAAGGCAGAAGCCTGCAAAGCTTTTATCCCCAGTTCGAATCTGGGTGCCGCCTTTTTTAATATAGGAGAATTTAATAGTGAAAATATCAAAATTGTCGGTTGCAAATCCTTTTCCATCTTTAGAGGTTAACAAATCATTGGTTCCTAAGCCAGTGGTTACAATACTTCCAAGGCAAAGATTTGTTGATAATTCAACGCCTTCGAATTTGAATACTATATTGAAAAGATTTACCGGTTTTCCAAGTAAAAATTAAGTAGTATACGGGCGATTGGTCCAAAAGTCAGGAAGAATGTAGCGCAAAAGCTACCACCACAGAAAGTTTAATAAAGTATACGGGCGATTGGCGCAGTGGTAGCGCACTTGATCGACATTCAAGGGGTCGCGGGTTCAAATCCCTCATCGCCCACCACAAAGACCATTTCTAAAAGAGGTGGTTTTTGTTTTAAAAATTTTCTTTGTACGTATCTCTACGCTCTTTTTGAGCTAGAGCTACGGTTTACCAGAGTTTTGCTTTCGCAAATTCTCTGGCACCCGTAAAACTACGGCTCGTTTTTCTCGCCTTGTTTTTCGTGCAAATCCCTCATCGCCCACCACAAAGACCATCTCGAAAAGAGGTGGTTTTTATAGTTTTAAAACAAGTGAATTCAATTAATTATGAAGTTATGTTAATGCAATTTCATAAGTAGTAAACACTTATGGTATAGGGTTTTCTGGGTTTTATTGTGAAGTCTTATAATTTTGTGTAACAACTATTTATCTTGAGCAGATTATTATCTTCTATAAAAGGAACCACAAGAGAAGGATATTTAAATAATGAATAAAGTAGGAATTTTTGTCACAAGTTTATTGATGACGGCAAATATAGCAACAAAAGCGCAAGCACATAATGCAGAGAAACTGTTGGTAACAACAAATCCTCTTGAGGCAGCAATGAAAAAAGTTGCAGGGGGTCAAAATTTTAATATTAAGACTTTAACTCATGACGAATTCGTCCCTCAAAAGACTATGATTGAAAATAATCCAAAGGTTAAGCTATCAGGAGGAGGTAAAGATCCTGATATTAAACACTTTAGAAACGGCAATATTAAAAGTAGAACTATATTCCACGAAAATGGTCAAATAGCTAGTCAGGAAAATTTTTATAAAAATTATACAAATCAGGTAAAAGAAAAACAGACATATTATCCTGATGGTTTAAAGAAGTCAGAGACATACTATAATATTGATGGAAAACCTGCTTATGCAGCGGAATTTTATGAAAATGGTACATTAAAGCGTCGTTTTGAGGCTGGTTATAATGCATCAGGACAAAAAATATGGGAAGATGAAACAATTCTTTTTGATGGTGATTGTTCTTGTGATAATAAAAGCGGTAAGTTTACAGAAAAATTCTTTAATAACGATGGCAAAATAACTTCACTTTATACTATGCAAAAATATGCAAAAGATTCTATAGTAGAAACAATGGAAGATTCAAAAATTAGTTATAAAAATGTTTTCAGAGTCAATGAAAAAGGTGAGGGAATAATTCAATCAAGTAGAACAACATTCAAGAAATCAGATGGTTCCATAAAAAGAGAATTAGTTGAAGATTACTACAAAGATGGATCTCTTAAGTATGAAAAAAGTACTTCATGGAAAAAGGGTCAACCTGTTTCTGAATATGAGAGTTCTTATCACGAAAATGGCTATACAGCGACTTATAGAGAAGGTGATTTTAATAAGAGTACAATATCTCATTATGATACAGAGGGTAATCTTATCTCAAATTATTCGGTTGATGCCAATGGTCATGAAATTGAAAGATGGAAATAGAATATTTTTTTAGCGTTCATTAGTTTTGAAAAATGTTAAGAATAGTAAACTCTTGTAAATGCTTGGCTATAGGGTTTTTGTGGATTTCTCGAAATTTTTAGTATCAAAAAAAAATCTTGAGACTTTATTTATGATAAAAGAGTTAAAGAAAGGTAAATATTAGTTTATATATGTCTGTTTCCTTTGGTATGAAGATTAATGCGGTCTCATCAGTTAAAAATTTAGCAAAAGAAGTTCTTTTAAATGAGCATAAAATGGTTGGTTACACAGCTTTTACTAATGCTGATGTTTTTATGCCTGATAATAAAATAAAAAAGGCCGATTTGTTATTTAAAGATAGCAAATTGATTGCTGTTAATGATTTTGATGAGTCGACTATACCTGCAACAGAAAAAATATCTTTAATTGATTTGAAAAATAAATATTTAACACCCGCAATAGTTGATCAGCATATCCATGGCGGTTTTGGTTTGAATTTTAATGAAGCTACAAAACCTCAGTTGGAGTCTTTTTTGGAAAGAATGCCAAAATATGGCTGTTCCGAGATTGTTGCGACTCTTATTCCCGATACGATTGAAAATTTGAATAAGCAATTAAAAATGCTCGGCGAAATTATAAGAAACCCAAAACAAGGCAGCACAAAAATATTTGGAATTAATCTTGAAGGACCTTTTTTCAGTCCTAAAAAATCCGGAATTCATGTTCCAGAAATGCTTATGGAGCCTACTGTTGAGAACTTTAGCAAAATCAAATCTGATGATATCAAAATTGTAACAATAGCGCCTGAGTTGGACAATGGTTATAAATTGACTGAACATTTGCATTCAAAAGGTATAATAGCTTCAGCCGGTCATACAACTGCAACAGCCGAAGATATCAAAAAATCAAAAATTAAACAGGTAACACATTTGTTCAATGCGATGCCTGCTATTCATCATCGAGATTTGAGCGCAACTAATGAAGCTTTGTTGAATGATGAAATTTATACAGAGTTGAATAGTGATTTGAGCCTTGTTGCTCCAGAGATGATGGATTTGACTTTGAGAATGAAAGCGAAAGATAAAATAATTCTCATATCTGATGCACTAGAAGGTACTCATTCAGGCAAAGATAAATTTTATATGAATGGTGTCAAGGTTGATATCATTGATGATATTGCCAAAAACGGTAACGGTACACTTGCAGGAAGTATACAATTTTTATCCGATATGGCACAAAAAATTGTTGAGAAAACTAAGATATCTTTTCAGGATTTTATAAGATTTAGTTCGGTTAATCCTGCAAAAAATTTAGGCATAGAGAACAGATATCAGCTAAAACCAGGAAGTACACCAAATTTTGTGGTTTGGGATAAAATGACTCTAAAGCCCGAAAAAACATTTATTGCATAAAAACCAAAAAGGAGAAATATAATGAAAGTCAATTTTTACCCACAAAGTCAACCAAATTTTTCTAGAGTTGAAGCAAATAAGCCTCAAATGGTTATTGATAACCCGAGTCCAAAAGTTAATTCTTTTCAATTTCCAAGTGTTATGGCGGCTCAATTTTCGCAAATTAATTTTTCAGGCGGAATAAAGACTCATTATCTTCAAGAAATACAAGAACAGCCCAAAGTTATCAATAATTTGCTGAATAAATATTTTTCTAAACCGGGCAAAGTATCAAATTTGGAATTAGGTTTGTCTAAAAAAGAACTTCAAAAAACATCTGGTATAAGAATCATCGCGTCTGGCTCATCAAAAAATGTTGCCGAAATGTCCAGAGATTTTATTGAAGGAGTAACAGGAATTCCTGTGGAGGTGCATTTCGCAAGTGAATTTGCACACAAAAAAGCGGTCGTTAATAAAAATGATTTGATGATATTTATTTCTCAGTCGGGAGAAACCGCGGACACTTTTGCGGCTTTAAAAAAATCAAATGAAATGAATCTAAAATCAATAGCACTAACCAATACACCCGGTTCAAAAATTCATGAAAATGCTTCTACAGCAGTAGAAGTCGGTGCAGGAAAAGAATTGGCTGTTGCTGCAACAAAATCAGTAACAGCCCAATTGATAAATCTGTATGCAATCGGTCTGAAATTAGCTGAAGTAAAAGGCACAATCAAACCTGAGCAAATAAGTAGCTATGCAAGAGAACTGAAAACTATACCCGTAAATTTGGAGACAATGCTGAAAGATACGAAAGGTGTCAAAGCAATCGCCCAAAATCTGGTTGAAGAGAAAAATTTTCACATATTAGGTCGTGGTCCTCATCAAGGTTCTGTAATGGAAGGCACTTTGAAATTGAGAGAGACGACATATTCCAATCCGACACCGTCACCTTCAGGTGAGTTTTTGCACGGATATATTGCTTCTGTAGATGAAACGACTCCTGTTATCCAAGTGGTTCAGGGTTCAAAAGGCAATGAAAATTATGATTTAACTTTTAATAATCTCAAAGAAATAATCAAAAAAAGAAGCCCTGAAAAAGTTGTAATCATAAAAAATGCAAACAATAAAGAAATCGAAAATGAAGCGGCGTTTTCAAAAGCACAATTTATGAATATTCCGTCTATTAGCGAAGAATTTTCGCCAATTTATGTTGTGGCAAGATTTCAGATGTTGGCAAATGAATTGACTAAGCTTCAGGGCAAAAATCCTGATAAGCCTAGAAGTTTGACAAAAGCAGTATTGACTGAATAGGTTTTTTGATAATTTTGCACAAAAAAAAGAGCCTCGTTAGAGGCTCTTTTTTTTATACCTGAGTTACTCTTATTTTATCTCAGTTAATCTGTTTTGAGTAGAGTCATATTTATATTTTTTCTTGTCTTGGCCTACAAAAATATTTTTACCTTTGTCAGCAGCAGCAGGACTTTTTGTGTAAGTTGCTGTAGCTCCCGCTTTATCAGTCAATATTATTGTTTGTAGTAGTTTAGTTTCTTCACTGTATGATTTTTCTATATTTGTATACTTTTTATCACCAATACTAGTGGATTTGTCAGTATCATATACTGAGAACTTTTGTTTCTTAGTAATTTTTATAGCTTTTCCGTTCTCAGCCCTGATTTCTGTTGAAATTACTTTGCCAGTTTTATCTTTAATAACAGTAGTAATATCGTCAGTTTCTGGATTTACTGTTACTGTTCTGGTTTCCCCTGTATTTACGTTCTTGAATGTTTTGGTACTATCATTTGTTTCTACGTCTCCTGCTTCTTCGCTATCATCATCAGAAGCTGTTTTTTTAGTAAGAACTTCTCTCCAGCCTTCAGCATCTTTTGTGCCTAGTTTTTCGCCAGAGGTTCCTTCAGTTTTACTTTTGCCTAGCATTCCGCTAAACATATCAGTTAATGTTTCTTTAGGAAGAACGCCCATTGCAACTAATGGCATTAATTGCATCATCATATCCAGTATTCCTTGCATCGGATTAGCTGGTTGCTGAGGCATCATATATGGATTCATCATAGATGGATTCATAAAAGAATTCTGCGGTTGATTGAATACAGAAGTCAGACCTGCTGTTTGACGTTGCTCTTGCACGTAATCTTTGTACGAGTCGCGTGCAGCTCTTCTTGCATCTCCTCTTGAGAAACCTAAATCTGTAAAATGTTGTTTGTTAAAGAATTCACTCATTTTAAGCCTCTATATTCTTTCTAAATACTCTCTTATATCAATAAAGTATATACTCCGTCAATAATTGCTAAATCGGTTAGTTTTTTGTTAAGTTTTGTTAACAAAAACATCTTTTGATTTATATCTTCTTTTTGTGAATTTCGCTCAGAATCTTGTAATACGCAATTTTTTACGGTTGTAATAGAACCCAAATTTTAAAATAAATTCAGGATGACGATTTGTATTTTCTAGGTATAATAATTTTATTGAAAATTTTATATGGAGAAGTGTCCGAGTGGCTTAAGGTGCAATCTTGGAAAGGTTGTGTACTGCAAGGTACCGCGGGTTCGAATCCCGCCTTCTCCTTATTTCTTGTAAAGCTGGTCTTCTCACCCTGCGGGTTCTACCCATTCGGGCATCCTTATGCGTAATGCTCACGAAGTTCGCAAACGCCTAAAGAGAATCCCGCCTTCTCCTGTTTTTAGTCCTTATGAAGAGAATTGGTGACTTTTATATTTTATATATAATGCTTATGGCAATTTAAAAATTAATCAAGCAAATGTTTTAAAGCTGCCTTCTATATTTTTATTGATAACCTTTTGAACAGCTTCCATTTCTGTCTGTACTGCATTATGCTCTGTATCAAGCTGTTTCATTTTCAATTCTAAAGACTTATCTTGGCTTTGAACTTGTTTTGTTGATTTATTAATCTGTTCTATCTGATAATTATAGGCTGCTTTTTTGTATTCATATTTATTAATATCATTGTCAAAAGCTATCTTGTCAAATTCTCCGGAATAAGTCAGTGCATCACCATCGCCTATACTAAAAGCCTTATCATCTTCTGCAGCGCCACTTGTAGCATCTATAGTATCTTTATCTGTCAGCATAGTTATTTTTAATAATCTGTTTAGATTGTCAAACTCTAATACCGCTATTCCTTGTTCTTGTTTTTCGACATAGTTACCATCGGGGACATAGATAGGATTTTCTATAGTTACGTATCTGATTTCTGCTCTGGCGACAGGTGATACACCTGTTATTAATGATGTGGTAATAGTAGAAGGATTTTGAGGTGTAGGAGTAAATACATATGGGGTCAAAGTAGGAATTGCACCAGTAGTAATCCAATCAGCTGCAGCGTAGCCTGATATAGGCAGGATTCCTGCTGCTATTTGTGCAGTTGTCAAACTTACTGAATTATTGGTTAGGCTACCAATGTTACCTATGGCAGGATGTCCATCAGTATTATCATAAAAACAGGTGTTGGTTATATTTCCATGAGGAGGATTGTTAGGAGCTCCAATTTCATCTGAGCCAACTAAAGCTCCTCTAAAGCCCCCCCCTGCTGTTATTGAGCTTGAAGCATACGAATTGCTAACAACTGAAAAATCCAACTTACCAAATAATCCCCCAATATTGTCTGAGCCTGCACCTACATTTATGTCAATAGTTGAATAAGTATTATTGACAGAGCCCGCCGAACTCGAAAAACCAACAAGTCCGCCAACACTATTAAAGTTAGCTGATCCTGCAATAGAGCCTGTAGAATAAGAATTATGTATATTTGCATTCCCTAATAACCGTCCAACCAAGCCTCCTATAGAATTAGCTGTTGTTCCGTTGAGAGTCATATTTATGTTGGAAGAACAGTCGTTTATATGACCGCCGCTGGTGGAAAAACCAACTAATCCTGCTACTGCAGAAGTTGTAAAACCAGCAGGAGATGTTATACTACCTGACGTATTGACATTCGTGAGGCTTGTTGTGCCGGAAGTGTTCCCAGCCAAGAGGCCAACATTGTTATTAGTTCCGGTAAGTGTAATAGTGGCATTGTATATGTTTAGATTCGAGATAGAGCCGCCAGTTATTGTTCTAAACAAACCAACGTTCGATACCCCAGCACTTGGGTTTAGGGCGAGGTTATTAATTGCAAATCCGTTACCATCCAAATTTCCCGAAAAAGTATTTATCGCACAGTTTGTTAAAGGAGTCGCCGAAAAATCAATATCGTTGGCAAAAATAAAATTTCCTGTCGGATCTGTTTGAATTTTGGATACAAAATCTGCCGCAGAAGTAATAGTATGAGCATCATTATAATATTGATAGATAGGAAGCCCTGACGGTATAGTAGTAGTTTCGGTAATAACATTTACATCAATACCCAAAGCATCAAGAAGAGCTTGTTTTTGCACCTCTGTAGGATTGGCGATAACAGAAGCACCAAAAAACTGAGAGCTTCCATCAACTGCTGATAGCACAGTCAAACCAAATGCAGGAGAATAATAAGAGGCAGCATCAGGAGCACCGCTTGCTATTGCATCGGCATAAGTTTGCCAAGTTATTTTTTTCTGAAGGCCATCTCTTTCGTCGATAAAATTGTATCCTTGAGTATAATATTTGTCATCTTGAGAAGAAGGTGGAGTAGGAGGCTCTAAAGACAACATTTTTTCGAATAGCCCCGCACTACTATTAGCCAAGGTTAGTCTTTTTTGATTAATTTGTTGACCTTGGTATTCAATATTTGTTTTTCTTGCAATTAATTGCAAGAATCTTGCTTGGCTTGCCGATAGACCCATAGATTATTTCTTTATTTTGTTAGTAAACTTATTTTTTTGCAGAATTCCCCTAAATTAACATAGATAATATAATTGTATGTGTAAGCCTATTTGAAGTAATCATTTGAAAGAACTATAAAGGCTTTTAAATCGTAATAGTTTATTTTTAAAAGAAAGTGTTGTTGAAATATTACAAAGTGTTAAGGCTGAAACTCATTGTCCTGAAAGGGTTTTTTAAATAATGAGTATTTGCTTTGTGATTTTATAGCAATATTATATTTTCAGGATTTTTAAAGCACATAGGTATAAGTCAAATTAAATTTACAAAGGAGAGAAGAATGAGAACAGGCTTGAAATTAGCAGGATCGGTAGTTGGTTCTATTTTAGCGATAACTACACCTTCTATGGCACAAAAAGGAGCTGTTAAGGCAGACAGTTTGATAACTAAGACTACAAAAACTTGGAATATGCAACTTATGCATAGAAATAACCGTGCAAATAATCAACCGTTAGACATTACAGGATTTTATTCATCATCATTAAATGGAAAGGCTGGCATGGCAGAATTTGGTATAGGATTACCTGAAATTTTGAAATTTAATAAAACAACAAATACAAAAAAATACAGACCTCTGCAAGGACCGCCGGATCCAAAAAATCCTAATAAAATGAACAGGACACCTGGTAAACCTGTAAGTTCAGATTATAAAGAGTCAAATATAGCAAGTTTAAGTATTGATAAAGCAACTGTAGGTTTTCAACCGGATACTGCTTTGGGTGTTCAAAACTACTTTAGATTTGAATCAACTGCAAAAACAGGAAACCTTGTAAATCTAGGCAAAAATATCGGTATAAAATTACAAAATATTTTCAAGTTCGTAACTCCATTTGTTTCTGGATCGCATAAAGGAAATGGACCAAGAGTAGAAAATCTTATAGGGCCTAGTATTACTGCTAAAATTGGTGACATATTTGAGACAGATGTGGTAGTAGGTTTAGCGACTGGTAAGAAAGCAGGTCTTGGATTTAACTTTAAATCAGCAGTACGAATTGTTGAAAATTTGTTTGGTTATGCAAATTATGCAGGGACTGTAGGAGCTAAAAATTCTGAAGTTCAAGCAGGTATGTTCTACAGAATTAAGTAAAATCCAAAATAACTATAAAGAAAAAGATTTCCGAATAAGTTTCGGAAATCTTTTTTTATTATTAAATTCTTTTAATATTTTGGGTTATGGTTTTTGCCATAGATTTTTTACCGGAGGATTTCCCCGCATCTGCTATCCAGGCACCTGCACTGCAAGTATCCATAATTATCAAATTTTTAGGTTTCTTTTTAAATGGTTTATCTAAATATTTATCAATAAAAGATTTTAATTGAAATTCATCAAGAGTGTTTTCTTGCCCTTCGCCTGTATGAACTAATTTGCCTATTAAAGCACCTTCTTCTATTAATTTTTTTTCATTTGGATAATGGAAAAGCATATCATAAACTTGAGTCGTTGAATCTTCAGAATATGTCGAGTCTACAAATTCTGAAACATCGCCATGCCCGCTATAGTACATTAAAAATTCAATATTACTTTTATCTTTTAAAAGATTGATTTTATCTGAAATTTTTTGAAATCCACTCTCAACGCTATCTGTTAATGGGCTTGAGACATAACAAAAATTGCTATCGGGTACGTTGAAAATTTCTTTTATTTTATTTTTAAATAGCCCAACTCCTTTAGTGAATCTTTTATCATCACCCTCTGCAATTAGAAGTACAAAACGCTGTTTGGCAGTGTCTGATTTATTCCAAGCATTTAATTTTCTATTTGGCGTTTGGCAATGTCCAATATTGCGAGCTTTCAGAATGGTAGAATAAGTGTGATTTACAATGTAGTCATTTGCATCTTCAATTCCTTTGAATTTTGGGTTTTTGATTTTTCTCAATAGGGCTTTTGTATAGTTATCGCCATAAGAATCGCATAGTTGACTGCTTGCAGCCATTACTTTTGTATTCTCATTCCATTTTAGCTCTTTGGAAATTTCTTTGTTTTTATAGCCTGTTCGTAAAACTCCGCAACCCGCCGAAGCAAAAGCAACCAAAGCCATTAGGTAAAAAGGGAGCATTTTTTTTCCGACAATTTGAGAAGGGCTAAATGATCCAAAAGAAATATTTTGGACTTGTTTATTAGTCCTGTTCTGCTCTTTAAGAGCAGAATGAGTTTTATTTATTTCTTGAAAATGGCTGCTGAATTTAATCATGTTTTCTCACGTCTTCTTATCGTGACTATAGAAAACTTGTAAATATCCAAAGTTGCTAGAAGCCATCTCAAAAACCCAATTTTAAAATTTGAGGCAACGGCTAATAAATCAGATAAAAGTCGGCACTCCGAAAATTTTGCCGAACAATTTTGTTCTTACAAGTTTTCGTCCACGGTGAGTATCCAAAAGTTTGAAAAGTAAAATTTCTAATTTTGAAAAATATTTATTTTCGACTATATTACGTTCGGATTCATGCAATGGAGTTCTTTCTGATGAAATTCCGCTCGCATCAAAAAGATTAACAAGCGTATCAATATAGCAAAAACCAAGTTTTTCTTTGGTAAGAACTCTGATGGCCCAATCATAATCGCCGCAAATTTTATAGGATGTGTTAAAAACTCCGAATTTGTCAAAAACTTCTTTTTTGTAAAAAAGTGTTGACTGCAAAGGACAAGATTGCCATAAATCAAATTTATTTAGGTTATTTTGTTTTTTGATACTATATTTGCCTGTTTTGTGGCATTGTTCAAAATAAGTTCCGAAAACCAAATCTTTGCCTTGACTCAAGCCTTTATTTACAAAAATATCTACAACTCTATTATGAATAAATTTGTCATTGGCATTTAGGAAAAATAAATAATCACCTGTAGCCGTCTTAATACCCTTATTCATTGCTTCGTATATGCCAGAATCTGGCTCTGAAATAATTTTCAGATTTTCATTTTCAAAAGATTTAATTATTTCAAGGGTTTTGTCTGTTGATTGACCGTCCACAATAATATGTTCAATATTTTTATAAGTCTGAGATGCAACACTATAAAGGGTTTCTAAGATAGTTTCTTCTGCGTTCATGCAAACTGTAATTACTGAAATTTTCATAAATATTCTTCCAAATAAAATTATTTACTGTTTTATCGTAACATTAGATATATTTATAGGCAAAAAAGTAAATTTGCAGTAATTGTTACACCATTTTTGTTCTATAATGTAAGTATTGATTATGGAGGTTTTTAATGAAAGTAGGTATACCAAGAGCTTTAGGTTACTATAATTATTACCCTTTTTGGTTTGGATTTTTTCAGGCTTTGGGTGTAGAAACTATTGTTTCTAACCCTACAACCAAGCAAATCATATCAAAAGGCAGCGCTCTTGTTGTTTCAGAAACTTGTTTGCCGGTAAAAGTTTTTATCGGTCATATCTTGAATCTTTTGGAAAAGGGTGTGGATACTATTTATGTGCCTAGTATTCAATCAATTGAGCACAAAATTTATAACTGTTCCAAAATCCGTGGATTGCCTGATTTGGTAAGGAATGTTGTCAAAAAAGACTTTTTGCTTATTGAGCCGACTCTTGATAAATCTCAAAAAGATCAGGGATTTTATGAATATTTAAAAGAATCAGTTGAACCTTTAGGGATTACTGATTTGGAAAAAATTAAAGAAGCAAGCAAAAAAGGTTGGGAATTTCAAAACAATTTTAATATGATGCTTCGTTCAGGGGTGGATTTTGAAACAGCATTGAAAACAGCTATTTCGGGGCAAGTAATTATTTCACAGCAAATAAAAACTGCTGAAATAAAAGTAGCTGTACTTGCACATGGGTACAATCTTCATGACAATCAAATCAGTATGAAAGCCCTAAAAAAACTTGAAAAAATGGGGATAGACACAAGTACTGCAGGAATGCTTACAATAGAGCAAATGGAAGAAGGGTTTAAAACTCTTGAAACGCAAATATATTGGGCAAATGAATTCGAAATGACAGGTGCTGCCGGTTATTATATGAATGATAATCAAATAGACGGCATTATTACAATAACAGCTTTTGGCTGTGGACCTGATTCTATAATGGTGGAGAGGATTTCCCGTTTTTCAAAAAGGCTTCAAAAACCGCTTTTGAACCTTACTGTTGATGAACATACGGGCGAAGCTGGTTTTATTACAAGGCTCGAGGCATTTTGTGATATGTTAATTCGAAAAAAGCGTTCTGCTAAAGCCAAAACAGATAAATTAGCAGAAAATATGCCTAAAAAGCTTGATAAAAGAAGATTCAAAATTAAAGTTGAGCTATAAAAAAAAGACCCTCGGAAACTCCAAAGGTCTTTTTTTGAAAATTTATTTTTACAGATTTATCATCAAAAAAACTGATCCTAAAACATAACAAATTGATGATAATACCAACCACCATTTGATAGTAGGAGGTTGATTTTGCCAAGCCCAAATAATGCCTTCTTTTGGCTGTGCATTATTTTTTATAACAGTATCTAAATATCTTTTTTGCATACTCAAGTTTTCTCCCCCACCTAGTATCCCTAGTTTAAACGCTTTAGAGATGATTATCATCGACCAAAGGGTGTAGATCTCGAAGTTAAATTTGAAACAAAAAAAGATGCCTGGTGTCAGACATCTTTTTGCGACTTTTTTAAATCATTTATTCTGCGATAGCAGTATTAAGATCTGTAATAAAATCATCTACATCGATACCGTGAACTTTTGCTCCTGCTTCAAGATTTTCAAATCTCGCAGCAGCACAGCCGATACAGCCCAAGCCGTATTTTTGGAATACTTCCAAAGTTTGCGGATATTGTTGTACTACTTCTATAATTCCCATATCTTTTGTAATTTTCACATCTGTCATGTTGTTTTCCTCATCTAAGCTATTGTGATTATTATATTGTATCACTATTGTAAAAAAATATAAATAAAGCTAAAATTTAATATACACAAAGTCCAAAGGTGAACGTTAGATGAAGAAATTTTTAGGATATACAACGATTTTTGTTTTATTGGGAATTTTATTTTTCAGTTTTAATAATATGTTTGTAGAGCAAGAAAAAGAAGTTGTGGTAGAAAAAGATACAGAACAAACTACGCTTGTTAATATTTATCTAGTAGAACTTGATAAGCAAAATAATCAGCAAGTCATCCCTGTGAAAAGAAAAATTATGAAAGACAATATTTATTCAAATACTGTTAATGCTCTTTTGGAAGGCCCTGATGCAAATGACCTCAAAAAAGGACTTTCAACAGAAATACCAAGCAAAACAACTCTTTTTAATATAGGTGAGTATGAGGATTTAGTTGTCGTAAATCTTTCCGGCGATTTTGAATCAGGCGGCGGTTCAGAAAGTATGACAATCCGTCTGGAACAAGTTGCAAATACAGTTTCTGATATGACAGAAAAACCTGTCTATTTATATATTAACGGCAAAGAGATTTCGACACTTGGCGGTGACGGAATTATGGTCAAACAGCCGATTAATATAGCAAAATAGTTTATCTGTAAGCACATTCACTATCTAAGAGATATGTTTTCCCTTGATATTTACAAAGCTGATAAGTGGCATAATCTTGCAAATCTGTGGTTTTATAACCTAAACTGTGAATCCAGTTGCGCATTTTAATTACATCTTCTTCAGTTATATTATCAATTTCTGCTAAAGGTCTAAGTGTGTAATGAAAACCTCCGGAATAACCTTCTTCTTTTGCTGGCAAGTCAAAGGGCGCTCCTGTTCTTGTTGTCTTATTGTTTATAGCCAAAACTTCTTTATTATCAAGTTCTAATGCTACAGTATTTCCGCCATGCCCTATTATTCCAAGAACTTGTTTTTATATTGTTTTTTCCCTTCAAGCTTTAGGACTTCTTTTAGTCTGTCTTCTACGTAATAACGTGTAGTCGTATTCATTTTCAATCCGGTTAAAAGATCGCAAACTCCATCATAAAGATTTTTGGGTTCTTTTAAATAAATTGAGCCGTTTTCCATAAATAAAACATTGCCAATTTCTCTTTCAACACCTGATAAAGACCCTTTGAAAGAAGGTAAAGCCTTTGGCTTTGGCTGACAGGGCTTGCTTTGATAGTAATATTTTGTAGCTATAGGACTGATTAACATCAAAAATACCTTTTATACGTTCAAAAATATAAAAACAAAACATAAAAAAATTTGCTTATTTAGTTGGGAATTGTAAACTTGGCTTCAAATCTGATAGAAATTTAAGACTTTTTCTGTCAAAATTATTTTATGCAAAGTTATATACCTCTACATGTCCACAGTGAATATAGTCTTTTGGATGGAGCACTTCGGGTTAGCGATTTAATAAGATTCGCTAAAGCTAACAATATGCCTGCTGTTGCAATCACAGACCATGGGGTTATGTATAGTGCAATTGAATTTTATTGCAAAGCTAAAGAAGCCGGCATAAAACCAATTATAGGTTGCGAATTTTATATTAATGACGGCGATATCAAAGAAAAAGATGTCAATAATAATAAACTCAGCCATTTGATTTTGCTTGCCAAAAACAAAGTGGGCTACAAAAATCTTTCAAAATTAGTCAGTATTGCTCATCTTGAAGGATTTTATTACAAGCCTCGAATAAATTTTGAACTTCTCGAACAGTATTCGCAAGGACTTGTTTGTACTTCTGCTTGTCTTGGAGGGGAGCTCACTCAGGCATTATTAAAAGGGGAGTATAAAGAAGCAGTTGAGGTCGCAAAAAAATATAAAAAACTCTTTGGTGAGGACTACTATATCGAGCTTCAAGACCATGGACTCGAAAAACAAAAACGCACAAACCCTGATTTGATAAAAATCGCAAAAGAACTTGATATTCAGCTTATTATCACCAATGATGCACATTATTTGAGCCGTGAAGACGAAAAAATGCACGATATTTTGCTTTGCCTTCAAACAGGCCGCATGATGAATGAAACCAATCGGATGAAGTTTCCTAACAGCGAATTTTATATGAAAACCAGAGCTGAGCTTGAGGGAGCTTTTTCTTGGCTTGATAAAGAAATTTTTGATACAGCAATGAAGAATTCTTATGATATTGCCGATAAATGCAATTTGATTATTGATTTGGGAAAATCAGTACTTCCACATTATGAAGTGCCGCCTACTCATACGGTTGAGTCATATTTGCATTTCAAAGTTAGAGAAGGGCTTGAAAAACGTTTTGGCGAAATCACCCCAGAAATCGACAAGCGATGCAAATACGAACTTGAAACCATCGAAAGTATGGGTTTTGCAGCTTACTTTTTGATTACCTGGGATTTTATTCATTATGCCAAAGAAAAAGGAATTCCTGTTGGTCCCGGTCGTGGTTCTGCTGCAGGAAGCTTAGTCGCTTATGCCCTTGGCATAACTGACTTAGACCCTATTGAGCATAATTTGTTGTTCGAAAGATTTTTGAACCCTGAACGTATCAGCATGCCTGACGTCGACATAGACTTTTGCCCTGAAAGACGCGATGAAGTTATTCAATACGTCACAGAAAAATATGGCTCTGACAAAGTTTGCCAGATTATCACATTCGGAACGCTTGCCGCTCGAAACGCAATTAAAGGTGTAGCAAGGGTTATGGACTACCCTTTTGCTGAATCAAACAAAATTAGCAAAATGATAGAAATGGGCAAAACAATTCAAGAATCTCTCAATGAAGTTGATGATTTTAGAAAACTTTATGAACAAAATTCTCTTGTAAAAGAAATTGTGGATTATGCAATTCAGCTTGAAGGGCTTAAAAACAATTTTGGTGTACACGCAGCTGGTGTAATCATTGCCCGAGACCCGCTTTCTGATTTGGTTCCAATTCAAAATTCAAAAGAAGGCGCCATAATCACAGAATTTGCGATGGGCGACCTTGAAAAACTCGGACTTCTGAAAATGGACTTTTTGGGACTCAGGAACCTCACAATCATTAGCAATACAGTCAAAATGGTCAAAAAACGTCATAATGTTGATATTGATATCAATAAAATTCCGCTTAATGATGCAAAAACCTACGAATTACTTTGCAATGGGCAGACAGACGGGGTTTTTCAGCTTGAATCCTCAGGAATGAAAGCTCTGGTCAAACGCCTAAAACCCTCGACATTTGAGGATATTGGAGCTCTTGTTGCCTTGTATCGCCCAGGTCCATTGGATTCTGGCATGGTGGATGATTTTGTCGACAGAAAACACGGACGCCAAAAAGTGAGTTATCCTCATCCTGCCTTAAAACACATCTTGGAGGACACTTACGGGACAATTGTTTATCAAGAACAAATTATGCAAATTGCACAGGTTTTGGCAGGCTACACGCTTGGGGAAGCAGATTTGCTTAGACGTGCAATGGGTAAAAAGAAAAAAGAAGTTATGGACGAGCAAAGAGAAGTTTTCGTCACAAGATGCATCTCAAAAGGTACAGACGAAAAAGTTGCAACAGAACTTTTTGACTCGATGGAAAAATTCGCAGCGTATTGTTTTAACAGGGCTCACTCTGCCGCTTATGCTTTTATCGCTTATCAGACAGCTTATTTGAAAGCTCATTATTCTGTAGAATATTTATCAGCGTTACTTTCAAGCGTAAGCGATAATCAGGACAAAATACAGGCTTATATTGCAGAAGGACAAAAAATGGACATAAAAGTCTTTGCTCCTGATATAAATAAATCTTTTGCGGACTTTTTTCCTGATGAAAATAACATTAGATTTGGTCTGGCATCAATCAAAAACGTCGGAATGAGTGTAATTGAAGAAATCATAAAAGCCAGAGAGGAAAAGCCTTTTGAAGGTTTTTACGATTTTTGTCTAAAAGTCGATCCAAAAGCTTTAAATAAAAGAACTCTTGAAAGCCTTATCAAAGCAGGGGCTTTTTGTGAGCTTGAAAAAAACAGAAAACAGCTTGTAGATAACTTGGATTCGATAGTATCTGCAGCGCAAAAAGAACATGAGCGCAAAATTTCTGGGCAAATCGGGCTTTTTGGGCTTATGGAAGAGGGTTTATCGCCTGTGACTTTTTCGATAAACCCAGATGGAGAAGAATTTACAGATGGCGAGATTCAGCATTTTGAAAAAGAACTTCTCGGTTTTTATATCACAAGTCACCCGCTTGAAAGCATCAGAGACAAACTGCCGTTTTTGACAACGCATAGGACTATCGATTTGGTCGAAATCAAAGATGGGACTTATGTTACAGTCTGCGGGTTGATTAGCCAGGTCAGGCTAATAAGTACAAAAAACGGCAAACTTTTAAAAGTCGGGGCGATAGAGGATTTGCACGGAAGTGTTGAATTTGTTGCGTTTCAAGAGACACTCAACAGCTACAATTCTTTTATTGAACCTGAGCAAAAAGTAATCATTTCAGGCAAAATTCAACTGCGAGGTGATGATGAAGGAGCAACCGTCAATCTGGTTGTCGATACTGTCAAACCTGTTGATAATTGTAACATTGTCGATGTTGTCATCAATGAAAAACCTACTTTTGAAGGACTTGTGGCAATGAGAGATTACCTTGCTAAAAACAACGGTTCAGATCCTGTAATTTTTAATATCAAAAATAACGGGAAAATGTCAAAAATTCTTATAAATTCAAAATTTTGGGTAAATACAACAAACGATTTTATAAATGGATTCAAAAATAATTTTGAAAATGTTGAGCTTTCGATGAGATCTTTGGACAAATAATCCAATTTAAACTGTTTGCGTTATAATAAAGTAGTTGAGAGATCAGATCTAACCTTTAATGTAAAAAATACATGCTCCTTTACATTCTAGAATTGTAACGGGGCATTTAATATTTAAAAGGAAAAAACAATGACAAACTTAAAATTTGAAGAACTGAACCTATCTGCAGAGATGCTTAAAGCAGTTCAAGCGATGGGATTCGAGGAAGCTTCGCCTATACAGTCAAAAGCTATAGGACCTATTATGGAAGGTAAAGACATCATCGGTCAAGCCCATACAGGAACAGGGAAAACGGCAGCTTTTGCCATTCCTGCAATCGAAAAAATTGATATCAACAGCAAAAAAACCCAAGTACTAATTCTTTGCCCGACAAGAGAACTTGTAGTTCAAGTCGCTGAAGAATTTGTGAAACTTGGCAAATTTAAAGAAAAAATTTCTGTGGCACCTGTTTATGGTGGACAGCAAATTGAAAGACAGCTAAAAGCCCTCAAGTCTGGGGCACAAGTTGTAATAGGCACACCGGGACGTACAATGGATCACCTTAGACGTGGAACTTTAGATGTTTCAAACTTAAAAATGGTAATCCTTGATGAAGCTGATGAAATGCTTGATATGGGATTTCGTGATGACATCGAAATCATTTTGAAAGATTCTCCTAAAGACAGACAAACAGTTTTGTTTTCTGCAACCATGGACAAAAATATTTTGAATTTGACAAAAAATTATCAAAAAAATCCTACAGTAATCAATGTTGTTCACGAAAAAGCAAAATCCCCTGAAATTCAGCAGATTTATTTTGAAGTTATCAACAAAAACAAACCGGAACTTTTGAGCCGTCTGATAGATTTGCACAATGTCAAACTTTGTCTTGTATTTTGTAATACAAAAAGTCAAGTTGATGAATTGGTTGAAGATCTTAAGACACGCGGATATTTTGCCGATGGGTTGCATGGTGATATGAATCAAAATCAACGTGAAAAAGTAATGAAAAGTTTCAAAGAAGGAAGTACTGAAATCCTTGTTGCAACTGATGTTGCAGGACGCGGAATTGATGTGAATGATGTTGAGGCTGTTTTCAATTATGACCTTCCTCGTGATGATGAAGATTATATTCACAGAATAGGTAGAACAGGCCGTGCGGGCAAAAAAGGTATGGCTTTCACGTTTGTTTCAGGCAAACAAGTCTATAATCTTAAACGTATTGAAAAATCAAACGGCAGTTTGATTCAGCGTCAAAATGTGCCGACTTTGAATGAACTTGAAGCAACGAAAATCAATTTTTATGTTTCAAAAATCAAAGATATGCTTGAAGTTGGGCATTTGAGTGAATATGTTAATCAAGTTGAATTGATTATGGGAAATGACTATACATCACTGGATATCGCAGCAGCATTGTTAAAAATGTCTCTTGAAAAAGAAGTCGAAAGTTTTGACAATTCTGTCGATTTTGGCGAAATTGATGCAAGAGAACCGAAAAAAGAAAGAGGCTTTGATAGAGCCAAAAAATTCGGTGGTGGCGGATTCAAAGGACCCCGTAGCGGAGGCGGTTTCAGAGGAGCTAAAGCTCCTAGTAGCGCAGGAAGTGGCGGCCCTGGAAAATTTAAAGGCAAATCCAATGATTCAGGTGGTTGGAAATTCGATGCAGGAAAACCAAAAAGCGGCAGCGGAAAGCCAAAAGGTCATTTCAAAGGCAAGTAAAAAACTAATTAGAGGCATTTACAATTTAGAAGCTGTGTAAAAACTCAAAAAATAGCATTTTTTGGTTTTTATTACGCTTCAATCGGCTAGTTTCAAAACGGCGAAAACTTATCATTTTCGCCGTTTTTCACTTTTGTAAGACCAGTCTCTGAAAAGCCTCAAAATTGAAATTTTGGATTTTTCAGAGACTTTTTTAAAACATAAGACGGAGTTTATTCTTGACTATGGAGTTATTTTGTATGATTATGAATTGACAAAGGAAATGAAAGAGGAAAACAGAAAAATGAAACAAGATATACATCCTGATTATAAAAAAACACAAATTCGTTGCGTCTGCGGAAATATTTTTGAAACAGGTTCAGTAGCAGAAGGTATTATTGTTGAAATTTGTTCAGCATGCCACCCATTCTATACCGGTTCTCAAAAAATTCTTGATACTGAAGGAAGAATTGAAAGATTCAAAAAACGTTACGAAAAAAATTAGCGTATTTTTAAAATCAGACTGGCTCAAATAGGGTTGGTCTGATTTTTCTAAGCCCGTGTTAGCGGGTTTTATTAGTGTTAACGGCATGTTAGGAAGCAAAATGACAAGAGAATTCCCGATTGTAGATTTGATTTCATCCCCAGAGGATGTTTTAAGAACAATTTATACTGCCTGCAGAACTTGCTATTCGGCAGATTATCCGATTGATATTTGGGATGTTTCATCAGATGAACTCAAGATGCTTGGTTTAATCAAAAAGGTTTTGGCCTCTGGTCATCATAGTACAATTGAACATTGCACTTTTGTTTTTGCTATTTCAGGTGTTTCAAGAGCTTGCACTCATCAGCTTGTGAGACATCGCCATATGTCATTTTCTCAAAAATCTCAAAGATATGTAACTGAAAAAGATGAGTTTGAATATATTATTCCTCCTACTATCAAAAAGTCGCAAATGGAGGATGAGTTTAGAGATTTTATGTCAAAATCTGCTGAGTTTTATGAAAAACTTATTAAAGCAGGTATCCCTGCTGAAGATGCACGTTTTGTGCTTCCAAATGCAGCATCAAGTTCTTTGGTTGCAAGTTTGAATTTGCGTGAGCTTATCCATCTTGCAAATTTGAGATTGTGCGTAAATGCACAACTCGAAATTCGTGTTTTAGTCAAAAAAATATGTGAAGCTGTTATTCAAAAAGAGCCTTGGCTTGCAGAATATTTAGTTCCAAAATGCGAAGTTATGGGCTATTGCAACGAAATCAAAAGCTGTGGAAGATATGCAGCCAAAAGCGACTCAAAAGGGTAATAAATAATGAAAGATATGCTTCCTAAAATTTTGGAAATAGAACAAACTTATAATGAGCTTGGCGAAAAGCTTTCTGAGCCTGGGATAACCAATGATTATAATGAGTTTAAAAGACTTTCCAAAAACAGAAAATCTATGGAAGAAACTGTGGAAATTTATCATAAATGGCAAGCTGCTATCGAAAAACTTGAAGAAGCACAATTGCTACTTAGAGAAGAATCTGATGCTGAAATGAAAGAATTTTTCCATGCTGAAATGGATGAGTCTCAAACTATTATTGATGATTGCGAAGAAAAAATGAAAGTACTTCTTCTGCCTCGCGACCCTAATGATGACAAAGATATTATGCTTGAAATCAGAGGCTCAGCAGGCGGTGATGAGGCAAATATTTTCGCAGGAGATTTAATGAGAATGTATCTTCGTTTTGCAGATAAACGCGGATGGAAGACGCAAGTTCTAAGCTTGTCAGAGTGCGAAGCAGGAGGAGTTTCAGAAGCTGTAATCTCGATGCAGGGTGATGCGGTTTATAGTCAGCTCAAGTATGAGTCAGGCGTTCATCGTGTGCAGCGAGTTCCGGCTACAGAATCGCAAGGACGTGTTCACACAAGCACAGCAACGGTTGCTGTTATGCCTGAAGTTGATGATGTTGATATTAATACAGTTATTAATTTGACAGATTTAGAGATTTCCACAGCTCGTTCAGGCGGAGCAGGCGGACAGAATGTAAACAAAGTTGAAACGGCAGTAAGAATGGTTCACAAGCCGACAGGGCTTATGGTTTTTTGTACTGAGGAACGTTCTCAGCTTCAAAATAAAGAGCGTGCGATGCAGATTTTGAGGGCAAAATTATATGACTTGGAAGTTCAAAAACAGATGAAAGAAATCACTGATCTTCGCCGTTCACAAGTCGGAACAGGTGACAGAAGTGAGCGCATCCGTACATATAACTTTCCTCAAGGACGTTTGACCGATCATCGCATCGGACAAAATCTCAATGTTTGGACTGTAATTGACGGCGAACTCGATGATTTGCTTGAATTACTTATCAATTATGACCAAAAGAAAAAGCTTGAAATGCTAGCGCAAAGCGGTTCATAGATTGGCTTATAAGCCGCCATATTTTTGTTCTAAAATATGTTCATTTTCAAAAGGTAAATACCATTGTGCAGCCCTTTTTGTATCTTCTACCAGCCCTAATTTTTCATAAAATTCTTCCGCCTCCAAAAGGACCTCATGGGCTCTAAACTCACCTGTTTTACCCGAGTCTTTATGGGCTTTATATGCCATTTGCATAAGTTTTGTGCCGATACCATTTTCTTCAGACATATTGCGGAGTTCTGCTACAGAGCAACAAGTTTTTCCATTATACTCTCTGTTTGATGTAATAATAAAACCCAATTGTTTCTTTTTATCGTTGATACTGAAGTAGTTTTCTCCGACAGATTGAACATCAAAAGTTTTTCCATTTATTTTGACTTTGCCTAAGTCAGAAGTTCCGTACAAATTAGATAATTTGATATCTTTTACCATTTTTTCAGCAGAGTCTAATTTTCCTGAGAAAGCCACAGGATTTTTTGATGGAATTTGATATTTGTATGTATTGAATTTAATCATATAAAAATAAAGAATAAAGATAAGTATTATTGCTATATTATGCCTGAAATGTTTAAGTTTCTTTAAATATATTGCTTAAATACTATCATTTTGCCTATTAGCAAGTAAAATTAATACTAATAGGATAGATTTTGTCCTCGAAATTATATTCGAATAGAGAGAATGAAAAAGGGAGTACTAAAAAGATGTTGCAATTAAACTATAACAATGTTGATACGGCATTGATTGGCAAAGAACATGGACTTGAAGTCGAAAAAGAATTCAAAAAACATCAGAAAAAAATCGCTGAAATCATAAAGGATATCCAAGCTCGTAAAAATAATGCCGGACAATGGCTAAAATGGATGAATCTTGGCTATGATGAAGAAACCCTTTATTTTATAAAAGAATACGCAGGTCAGGTTAAAGGCAAATTTGAAAACATTCTAATTCTTGGTATCGGCGGGTCGTCTCTTGGTGGAATTGCCCTTACAGAAGCACTTTTAAAGCCTTATTGGAATCTTTTGACCCCTGAGCAAAGAAATAATATGCCAAGAATTTTCTTTGTAGACAATATTGATCCTGATACAATTTCAGGACTTTTAGAAGTTCTTGACCTTAAAAAGACGCTTGTAAACGTAATTACAAAATCAGGCTCAACTGCAGAAACAATGTCTGCTTATATGATAGTCAAAGAGCTTTTGCAAAAAGAACTCGGCGAAAGTTACAGAGACAATATCGTTGCAACAACCGATCAAACAAGCGGAATTTTGAGACAATTGTCTGATCAAGAAGGCTATAAAACATTTGTAGTTCCTGATGATGTCGGTGGTCGCTTCTCTGTGTTTTCAGCAGTAGGCTTGCTTCCTTTGGCATTGGTCGGAATTGATGTTGAAGAAATCGTCCAAGGCGTCAAAGATATGGATAAAATACTTTCAAATGAAGATATTTTCGAAAATATTGCCGCTCAAAACGCTTTGATTCACTATTTGATGGAAACAAAAAAAGGCAAAAATTTGTCAGTTATGATGCCGTATTCAAGCAGACTCAAATATGTATCTGATTGGTATGTACAGCTTTGGGCAGAATCATTAGGAAAAGAAGTCGATAAAAAAGGCAAAAAAGTAAATGTCGGACCAACGCCTCTTAAAGCTCTTGGTGCGACTGATCAGCACTCACAAGTTCAACTTTATAATGAAGGTCCAAATGATAAATTAATTAATTTTATTAGAGTTACAGAATTTGATACAACTTTGCAAATCCCAAATGTGTTCGAATACACAGGTATAGGCTATCTTGGCGGAAAAACTGTTAATGAACTTATGGATGCAGAAGCTGATTCAACTCGTGTTGCTTTGGCTGATTACAAACGTCCGACTCTTACAATTACACTTCCAAAAGTAAACAGCTATTATGTGGCACAACTTTTGTATATGTTGGAAGTTCAAACAGCAATCGCAGGTGAGTTATACAATATTGATACATTCAATCAGCCCGGTGTTGAGCAAGCCAAAAATTATACTTATGCTTTGATGGGGCGTGTCGGCTATGAGCAGTCAGCCAAAATCTTAGAAGAAAAAATGAAAAAGGCATAAATATATGAACATATTGAAGAGATTATTTTTAGTTTTATTAATTGTAATTATTTTAGCTCCACCTTGTTTTGCAAAAGAAAAGGTAAGAGTTTTATCTCTTGACGGTGGTGGAATCAAATCTTTGATTACACTCAAGGTTTTGGCTTATATCGAGCAAAAAACAGGCAAAAAAACCGCTGAAATATTCGATTATATTGCAGGGACTTCATCAGGCGGGATGCTTACTTTGTATCTGACGATGCCTTCAGAGAATGACCCAAAGGTGCCAAGATATTCGGCCAATGATATCATCGAGATTTTTCAGTATGATTCAAGGCAGATTTTTAAAGAAAAAACAACCGCGAAGTTTTTCTCAAAGCCTGCGGTGCAATTGTTTAATACTCCATATCAGCTAAAATCAATGACTGAAATGGGTGAAAATAGATTCAAAAAATACCAAATGAAAGATGCCGTAACAGATGCTTTTGTTTTGACTTTTGATACAGAAACAAATATGCCTGTACCGTTTACAAGTTATGACCCAAATTATAACGATGCAAAAATGGGCATGGTTGCTGCGGCTACAAGTGTTGCTCCGTTTTATTTTTCACCTATAACTTATTACGATAAAGCCATCGGCAAAAAGAGAACTTTGATTGATGGCGGATTGGTGGCAAAAAATCCTTCAGTATTCGCTTATGAAGAATCTAAGAAACGTAATCCTGATAAAGATGTTTTCTTGGTTTCTTTAGGGGCAGGTTTTCAAGAAAAAACTGATTATAATTATGAAAAACTGAAAAATTGGGGCTTTTTGAAATATTCTTTGCCGACTTATACATTTATGCTTGATGGCGTTACGAATACTAATGACCTTTATATGTCAACGCTTTCAAAATTAGAACCGAATTATAAGTATTGCCGTTTCCAACCAAAATTGAACAAGAAAGATGGTTTTGATAATCGTCCTGATAATACAGATTCGAAGAACTTTCAAATTTTGCTGAAGATTGGCGATGATTATGTCGAATCAATCAAGCCAGAGCTTGATAAGATGATAAAAGAATTGGAAGAGTAAAATTATATAATTTTTTAGAGATATATGGAATGTAAACATTTTGTTTATATTCCATATATTTTGGCAATTTTTTTGAAGAAATAGTTTTTTTATTTGTATAGAGAACTGAGAAATAGGGATAACTATGAGCACTGTTGATAATGATTCAACTAAATTAGCCATAATGAAGGCAGCTTTTAATGAAAAAAAATTGAAATTAGATGAGTATTCTTCTATACCTTCTGAGTCTATTTTTTCGAAATTTATTGAAAACCCTTCTTCATATCACAAGATTGGTATTTCAGATGCTTATGCTATGTTTTTACAAGATATGGATCCTACAAATTCGTTGCAAGATGGTATAATTGGCAGCTTTAAGCAAGGTTGCGTTGGCGATTGTTGGTTTTTGGCACGCTTAAAATCTATTCAAGAAAAAGACCCTGAATTAATAAAAAATCTTATTAAAAATAATGGAAACGGCACTTTTTCGGTCAAATTTCCCGGAGCTGAAAAACCTTTTGATGTTACAGAAGAAGAATTAAAATCAGGAAAAATAAAAATTGGTAAATCAGAACATAAATTGTCAACAGGCGATAAGGATGTTAGACTTCTAGAAATAGCTGCAGTAAAAGCTTTAGGTGAAGATTCCAAAACTTTTCTGAAAGGCTCAAATGGGGATAATTTCAGAAATTTATTCTATCCAAAAGCAGATAATTTTGTTTTGGCTCCAATGGTAACAAAAAAAGAAGAAAAACAATTTAAAAATTGTGCAACAAAATATAGAGAAGTTTTTGAAAAATATAATAAATCTGTGGAGAACAATGCGCCTCCGCAAGAAATTAAACATTACGATGAATTATTAAAATATTATAAATATGCCGCTATTAGTGCTGAACAGACTTTAGTTCCGGATATCAAAGAAAAAATTCAAAAAGTTGTAGATGACCCTAATTGTATTGTAAATGTTAGCTTTTTGAGTGTTCCAAAAGGGACGTCTCTAGAAAAAGACCATCTTTATTCTGTAAAAAAAGAAGGAGATTCTTTTATTTTAACAGATCCTTGGGACACAAGTAAGGAGATAAAAATAGGCATTGAGGAGCTTTTATCTTGTCCAGGTGTTGGATTTAATGTTATAAGCGAACTAAAAAAAGATCAGCCACCGAAGTAATATTGCTCTTCTTGCTTCAAACTTCTGTTCATAAGATTTGACACAGCTTCTTTTGGCGTTATTTCTGTGTAAAGAACTTCATAAATCATTTCCGTCAAAGGAGCTGAAATACCAAGTTCTTTGACCAAGTCACAAACTGCTTTTGAGGTCTTGACACCTTCAGCAACTGAGCCTAGGCTTGCTAGAATTTCATCTAATTTTTTGCCTTGTCCGAGCATGTATCCAACTCGATAATTACGGCTTAAAGGGCTTGAAGCTGTTGCAATCAAATCCCCCATTCCGGATAAACCGTACAATGTGCTTGGATTTGCACCAAGTGCGATACTGATTCTGGCGATTTCTGCCATTCCTCTAGTAAGCATTGTTCCGCGTGTGTTGTTTCCGAGTTCCATTGCATCAATGAACCCAGAGGCAATGGCTATAACATTTTTTAAGCTTCCGCCAAGCTCAACGCCTATGATATCAGGGTTTGAGTATAATCTAAATTTGTCTTTAACATAAAAACAATCTTGAAGTTTAAAAGCAGTTTCAGGGCATTCGCAGGCGATTGAAGCTGCTGTAGGAAGTCCTTTTAGGACTTCTGCTGCTAGAGTTGGACCTGATAAAACAGCAACTTTGTTATCAGGAAGTTCTTCATGGATAACTTCGCTCATACGTTTAAAAGTCTCTAACTCCAAGCCTTTTGACGCATTAATAAGAATTTGATTTGGCTTAATAAATTCTTTGAGTTGTTTTGAAACTTCACGCACAGCTGTTGTCGAAATAACATAAAGTATAATATCAGCACCTTCCACAGCTTTTTGGAGGTCTGTTTCGATTTCAACTTTATCCGGAAGCTGAACTTCCATCGGGCGAGTGAGCTTTTTTGTTTTTATAAATTCTTCCGAAGTGAATTCTTTTTTATTCCAAAGTGTTATTTCATCAAAGTTGTTAGCCAAAAGTCTTGTTAAGACTGACCCCCAGCAACCAGCTCCTAATACTGTTAATTTCATTCAAAGTTCTCCTGAAAACTAGTTCTTTTATAATAATAGTTGAATAGTTTTGTTTTGTAAAATAATTACTTATTAAATTTTGGTCTTACAACAAAACCATTTTGGCTTGCTTTGTAGTGATTGGGATTGTTGATATAAGTAACTTCGCCGCTTTTGTAATCAGCCAGCCAAGCTCCCAAAAAAACCCTTGTTTTATCGGGCTTATAGCCGTAAGCATTTACTATCAGTTTATTTGAGGGATCTTTTTTTGAAGGTTCATACCAGCCAATAGGTGAGATATCCCATTTGTATTGGTTCAAACTCAAGCCTTGTTTTTCCCAATAATTTTTGATTTCTTGCTGCAAATTTTGCATATAATAAGTTTTTTCAGTATCTAATTCATAAATCCACACTCTGGTTTCCAAAAATCCTCGCAAATTTTCAGAAATCCTTTCTTTTGCAAGAACTTTTGTGCAATCTGCGGACCAATCCACCATAGTCATTGTTCTAAAGAATTGTTCTTCGACTTCATTCATCCCGGATTTGTAAAATTTCATAGGTTTTTTATCTGCTAAATTAGCTTCCAAGACTCTTAATAGTGTTGTTTTTTGAGGAGGAAGCGGGAGCAAAAACATTTCTGATGTAACCTGAGATTCACTTGGATAAAAATGGACTTCTGAATAAATCAGCTTTGAAAAATCAGGCGAAATAACTCTTTCGGTTTCAATTTGTCGTTGTCCGTAAATCCCGAAAAAATCAAGTTCCTTAGAGCCTTGAGGGTCGTTATATTTAGCGAATTCAAAATTTTCTATATCTAAAAGCTTTTTGGCTTCTTGTGCTTGAAGTTCGAATTTTTTTTTGTCTTCTTCTTTTTTCTTTTGCGCAATTCTTTTGAGTTTTTTTTCGTGGAGTTTTTCTTGTTTTTTCTTGGCTTTTTTATATCTTTTCCACTCTTTTTTAATTTCTTTTTGAGTTGGTTTATCAATACCTAATTTGCTTGCAAATTCTTCTAGCTGCGCTTTGGCTTCACGTTTTAGAGCCCAGTGTAGAATAGGGCTTCCTGTCGCGAAAGCCTTCGGGGACAAAATTATTATTAAAAGAAAAATTAATATAAGTTTTTTCAACTTAGACCAATCCTTCCCTCATAGCTGTTACAGCGGCTTGGGTTCTGTCATCCACGCACAATTTTTGCAAAATACTATGGACATGTGCTTTTGCCGTAGCTCTTGTAATAAAAAGCCTCTCAGCTATTTGAGGATTTGTAAGTCCTTCGACTATCAATCCCAAAACTTCAAGCTCACGCTCTGTAATTCCGCAACTTTTTGCAAATTGTTTGCCGTCTGCGTTTGGATTTGCTTGATAAGCTGAATTTTTTTTATTTATAGCTCCCAAAACCATACGAGCGATAGCAGGATCAATCCAAGCTGTTCCCTCTGCAGTAGCTTTTATGGCAGCTATAAGCTGTTCTTCGTTTGCGCCTTTCATTATATAACCGTCAGCTCCGGCTGCAAATGCAGCGAAAACATCATTTTCACTGTCTCTTGAGGTGAACATAATTATATAAGAATCAGTATTGGCTTCTTTTAGTTGTTTTGTTGCTTCAATGCCGTCAATTTCAGGTAATCCGATATCCATCAAAATTACATTTGGGCGAAGTTCTTTGGCGAGTTCAACGCCTTTTCTTCCATTGTCTGCACAATCTACAAGCTCAATCCCGTCAGCTTTTTCAAGGACAAGTTGCAAGCCCATTCTTGTCATTGTGTGGTCTTCAACTAAAAGTACTTTTATGTTATCCATTTTGTATCTCCATTTTTATACATTTGCTGTAATAGCTACAGGTATTTCAAAAGTAAAGGTAGAGCCTTTGCCCAATTCACTTTTGAGTGAAATTTTTCCGTTGTGTGCTTCAACAATTTGTCGGCTCAGGTATAACCCCAACCCTGTGCCTGTTGAGCGTTTGTTTTTTGTTCCTTGAGAAAATCTTCTAAACATATTCGGGATATCTTCAATAGGAATTCCCGCCCCGTTATCTTCGACTGATACGAAAATATTTTCATCATTTTTTTGAGCTTCTATAGAGATTTTGCCACCTTCTTGAGTGTGATTGATAGCATTGCCCAAAAGGTTTGATATTACTCGTCTAAGTTCTTGTTTATCTGCAAATATTTCTACAGCTTCATTATTATAAGTAATGGATATATTTTTCTGCGACATTAGTGGGTTTAGTTCATTTATGCATTGAAAAAGCAGGTCATTTAACAGAAATTTGTCTTTGCATAAAACAAGTTGCCCTGATTCATATTTGTAGACCTCTAAAAGTGCATTAACCAAGCCCAGCATATCTTTGTTGCTTGTAAGCATTGTGTCCAAGAATGTATTTTGTTTTTCATTCAAAGCACCAAGTGTTCCGTCGAGGAAAAATTTAAGTGTTTGAATTGCTGCAAGAAGCGGTGTTCTCAGGTCATGAGTTAGTGTTGCTATAAAATCATCACGGAGTTTGTTCATTTCTTGTTCGAGCGTAAGTTTATTTATTAGCTCTGTTCTTTCAAAGCCGTTTCTGACCGCCAAAATCAAATCTGTATTGTTCCAAGGCTTTTCGATGTATCTGTGTATGCCGATTTCGTTGATTGCTTTGATTGTGTTTTCTTTGTCAGCGTAGCCTGTAAGCATTATCATACAGGTATGTGGGGCAATTTTTTTTACTTGCGTCAAAAACTCAATGCCGTTCATTTGCGGCATCAAAAAATCCGACAGAACAACATCAGCTCCGTTATGCTGAATGAACTCTAAGGCTTCTATAGGTGAGTTGAAAGTACAGATTTCATCAGAAAATTCTAAAGACAATAACATCCTAAGCGTATCTGTGATAATCCGCTCGTCATCTACTATAACAATTTTTCTCTTCTGTTTTTCCATAGCAATATTATAATTATGACCTTATTTTGTTTTTTATTCCACCTCGTATCCAAATCATATAAGAATTGGCGAAAAAGGACAAATAAGTTACATTTTGGTAATAATTAGACACAAAAAAACAAGACTTTCGTCTTGTTTTTTTCTTATATCCGATAAAGTATCTTAGCCTCTGATGCCTAATTTTTTGATTAGTTCTCTGTAGCCTTCGATATTGTCATTTTTGAGGTATGCCAAAAGTCTTTTTCTTTTACCAACCATCATCAAAAGACCTCTTTTACTTCCTGTGTCTTTATGATTTTCTTTTAAGTGCTCTGTTAATTGTTTTACTTTTTCAGTCAATAAAGCTATTTGAACTTCTGTAGACCCAGAATCTTTAGCATCTTTTCCGAATTTTTTGATTATTTTGCCTTTTTCTTTTAAGTTGATTGTCATTTATATTTTCCTTCTGTAATCATTATTTTTCTAGTGTTAAACTATACTAGCTCAATGATAATATCACTTCAAGCAAATATTGCAAGAAGCGTTGAAAAAGTTAATAAATTTTTACTTATTAAGTTTGTTTTTGCTAAAATAGGAGGGTAGTTTTAGGAGTTTAATACGAAATGTCAGATAGAAAAGTAAGAGTCCGCATTGCACCTTCACCAAGCGGGAATTTGCATGTCGGAACAGCCAGAACAGCTTTATTTAATTACCTTTTTGCCAAAAAAATGGGTGGTGATTTTGTTTTAAGAATAGAAGATACCGATTTGGAGCGTTCTGACGAAAAATACATCCAAAACATCTTTGACAGTTTGCGTTCAATAGGTCTTTTTTGGGATGAAGGTCCTGATAAAGGCGGTCCTTACGCTCCATATTGCCAATCTCAAAAATTTGAAACTTATAAAAAATATGCTGAACAACTAAAAACTCAAGGCTATGCTTACGAATGCTATTGCACGCAAGAAGAGTTGGAAGCTGAAAAAGCTGCCTCTGTTGCAAATAAAGTCGCTCATACATATTCCGGGCGCTGCAAAAATCTTACACCTGAACAAATAGCCGAGTTTCAAAAAGAAGGACGCGTTCCTACAGTGAGGTTTACAGTACCTACTAATGAAAAAATTACTTTTGAAGATATTGCCAAAGGTCATTTGGAATTTGATTCCAATTTGATTGGTGATTTTGTAATTATGAAGTCAAATGGCACTCCTACATACAATTTTGCGGTTGTGGTTGATGATATTGATATGCAAATAACTCATATTTTGCGTGGAGAGGACCATATTTCAAATACTGCAAAGCAAATCCTGATTTATAAAGCTCTTGATGCCGAAATTCCAGAGTTTGCACATTTAGGGATGATTTTGGCACCTGATCGAAGCAAGCTTTCAAAAAGGCATGGTGCTACTGCGGTGAGCGAATTCATCGAGCAAGGTTATTTACCTGAGGCTTTTGTTAATTTCATCGCACTTTTGGGCTGGTCACCTTCTGATGGGGTCGAAATAAAGTCTTTGGAACAAATAATAGCTGATTTCGACATAAATAGATTGTCTTCCAGTAATTCTATCTTCGAATTTGACAAATTGAACTGGATGAACGGTCAATATATTAGAAGTTTGCCTGCTTCAGATATTTTGGAGCGAGCAAAAGTTTATTTGACAGATTTTGATTTGACCGTATATTCTCAAAATAAGCTAGAGCGTATTGTTGAAGTTGTTCGTGAGCCTTTGACATTGCTTTCAGAGATTTCGGGTGCGGTTGGTTATTTCTTTGGCGATGATGTTGTTATAGATACCGAAATTCAAACTACCGTGTTGGATACTGACACTTCGCAAAAAGTTTTGGTAGAATTTAAAGAGTTCGCACAAAGCCTGAATTATGATTCAGAAGATGCTTTGCATCATTCGTTAGAAGAATTTAGGGGCAAATTAAAAGAACAAGGGATTAAGCCAAAAGATACTATGTGGGCAATTCGTGGAGCTTTGACAGGTAGAACAAAAGGCGCTGATATGTGCGCTACAATTTCGATTTTGGGCAAAGACAAAGTAATCAAAAGAGTGCAGAACGCTATTAAGTAGGAGCAAGGATGAAAATATACAACTCATACACAAATAAAGACGAAGAATTTGTCCCGATACATGACAATAAAGTCAGAATTTATGTGTGTGGGCCGACTGTGTATGATTTCGCTCACCTTGGTCATGCCAGATGCTATATCACTTGGGATATGGTCGTTCGCTACCTGCGGTTTCGCGGATATGACGTGACTTATGCCAGAAACGTTACCGATGTTGATGACAAAATCATCAATAAAGCAAAAGCCCAAAATTCCACTCCCGAAGCTATTTCTATGGAGTTTTATGAAGAATTTACTAAATCCCTCGATGCATTGAACTGCCTTAAGCCTGATATTGAACCAATGGCGACCAAAACCATTGGCGATATGATTGCACTGGTCAAAAAACTTGAGGTAAATGGATACGCCTACAACGTAGACAGTGATGTATTTTTCAGGGTTGGAAAATTCGCTGATTACGGCAAGCTTTCTAACCAAAAAATCGAAGATTTGGAATCAGGAGCAAGGGTTGAATCGGATGAACGTAAAGAAAGCCCATTGGATTTTGCACTTTGGAAATCAGTAAAAGATGACACCGAAATTAGCTGGCCATCTCCTTGGGGAAAAGGTCGCCCGGGCTGGCACCTTGAGTGTTCAGCTATGATAAATAGAGTTTTTAAAGGCGAAGCGATTGATATTCACGCAGGCGGACAGGATTTGCTTTTCCCTCATCACGAAAACGAAATCGCTCAATCTTGCTGTGCTTATGACTATAAAGATTTTCCATTCGTAAAATATTGGATGCATAATGGTTTTGTGACTATTAATGAGGAAAAAATGTCCAAGTCACTTGGCAATTTTGTCACAATCAACAAATTGCTTGAACAATATGATTCAAACACAATCAGGTTCTTCATTTTGACCAATCATTATCGTATGCCTGTGGGGTTTAATGATGAGTCTTTGACTTCTGCTCAAAATGGTGTAAAACGTATCAAAAATGCTATTGATGAAGCAGGAAATTTCATTGGTGAAAAGGTCGAACCACAAACAAATCCTGAAAATGCATCCGTAAAAGCCTTTATTGAGTCAATGGATAATGATTTTAATACTGCAAAAGCTATTGCGGTATTGTTTGATTTGACAAGCAATATTAACAAAGCAAAAGAGGCCAATGACAAGTCTTTGGCTAAAGAAAATCTTGAGATTTTGCTAGGGATTTCAAATGTTCTTGGTTTTGATTTTACTGTCGAAAAAGTAGTTGACTATTTTGAAATAAAACAAAAACTTTTGACTTTTATCAAATCGGATGAAATTATTTCTAAGTCATTCTTGGGCGAAACAATGCTTGCGGGTTCTGAAAATATCCCAAAAGAAGACAAAGAAATGTTTGAATATGCCTTGAAACTCGTTATTACTTCTCGAAATAAAGCAAGAGAAGAAAAACAATGGGCCTATTCTGACCAAATTCGTGATGGGCTTTTGGCAATCGGAATTGTTTTGAAAGACACAAAAGAAGGCACCGCATGGATAATAGAGTAGATTTGGATTTGCGTTCATACGCTCATATGGGCGATGCCGTTTGGGAAGTTTTTATTCGAGAAATCACGATTTATCAAGCACAAGTTCCAAATGAAGTCCATAAAAAAACCATTGCTCTTGTCAATGGAGAATTTCAATCGGAGCTTTTGGGCAAAATCGAGTCATACTTGAGCGAAGAAGAAAAAGATATGGCAAGACGAGCCAGAAATCTTTCATGTGGCAAATCAAATAAGCCTGCTCATAGGATTAGTACTGCGTTTGAAGTGTTGATAGGTCATTGGTATATAAATGACAAGGAAAGATTGGAAAATATGTTTGTAAAAATAAAAGAGCTTTTGTAGCACAGGGTTTTTTATGGTAAAATTAAGTCAGTTCGAACTCGGAGATTTAAGGTGAAAGATAGAATCCTTTTAATATTAATGCTTATTGCTTTGTGGTCATTTTTGATAAGTTTCAATTACTATATGCCACAACAACCAGCGTTTATTTTGTTAATGGGATTTGTCGTTGCGTATACGATTTTGATGAATATTGCTTACAAACACCAGCGCAGAAAGCATAAAAAGAATCCTCCAGTCGAAGATACTACTTATAAGCCATTTGTAAGTATTATGGTGCCTTGCCATTGCGAGGAAGCTGTAATCGGAGCAACTATCGAAAATATCATGGCTATTGAGTATGATTATTTTGAACTTATAGTTATTGATGATCGAAGTACAGATAATACAGCCGCAGTTTTAAAGGCTTTTGAGCTCAAATACCCTGAAAAATTCAAAGCTATGATTAGAAATAAAGATGCTTTCCCCGGAAAATCAGCTGTTTTGAATGAAGCTTTGGGGCTTTCAAAAGGTGAAGTTATTTGCGTTTTTGATGCAGATGCCCGTATAAAACCTGATTTTCTGAATAGAATTCTTCCTAAACTTGCAACAAAAGATGTTGGAGCTGTTCAGGCAAGAAAAGTCGTTTCAAATAGAGATTTCAACTTTCTAACTCGGTGTCAAGATAATGAAATGGCGCTTGACAGCCATTTTCAATGCGGACGAGATTCTATTAAAGGAGCTGTTGAGCTTCGTGGAAATGGGCAATTAATCAAGCGTGAAGCGCTATTGAGTGTTAATTGCTGGAATGAACATACAATTACCGATGATTTGGATTTGTCCACAAAATTGCACCTTAAAGGGTGGGATGTCAGATTTTGCTTAGCTGTAGAAGTATATGAAGAAGGCGTTTTGACTTTTGATTCCTTGATAAAACAACGCAGAAGATGGATTGAAGGAAGCATAAGAAGATATTTGGATTATTTTGATCAAATGATTACATCTGATACAATTTCGCTTTTTGCAAGAGTGGATATGTTGGCTTATATTGCAGAATTTTTATTACCGATTTGGCTTGTATCCGAGTGCATGTTGCAGACAGCAAGATGTATCCAGCATATGCCAAATAATATGATGTCATCTTTTGCCCTGTTTGTTGCTCTTGGATTATTTTTCTTTGTTGGTCTTTTGTATAGCCTGAGACGCTATCAGCAGCTTTCTTTGTGGCAAACTTTTAAACAATCGGTAGAAACAGCTTGTTATGTATTGTTTTTCTGGTCACCTCTGGTAATTTTGATTATTCCGAAGATAATTTTTACAAATCGTTCAATGGATTGGGGCAAAACCGACCATGGAATTATGGAAGAAGAAAAACAGTCTCAAGAGGTATAAAAATTTAAAATGGTAGAGCCTAAAAAACAACTAAAAAATGCAATAGGATATGAACCGACTTCAGAAAAAAAATATTCAATGAAGCTGGACTTTAATGAAAATTTAATCGGCCCGTCTCCTAAAGTTTTGGATGCAATTAAAAAAATTGATAAAGAAACAATAATGCTTTACCCTGCGTATGAAAGTTTGACAACGGCAATTGCGCAGTATCAGGGAATCTCTCAAGATATGGTGCTTCCGACAAACGGTGCTGACGAGGCTTTGAACTATATTATCAATACGTTTGTTGAGCCGGATGAAAATATAGTAACGGTTACGCCGTCTTTTTTGATGTCGAAAATCTATTCTCGTATCACGGGGGCGGAATATCGAGAAGTTGAGTATCAAGAAAAATGGGTTTATCCGATAGATGAAATCCTTTCAGCAATTGATGCTAAGACAAAACTTATTATTGTGACAACACCAAACAGCCCTACAGGGGAGCTTGTTTTGGATGAAAACCTCCTGAAAGTCATTGAAAATGCACAAAATGCACTTGTTATGATTGATGAAACTTACGCTTCTTATGCAAATAAAAGCTATGTTTATTTGGCTAAAGAATATTCTAATGTGGCTATTATCAAATCCATGTCAAAAGACTTTGCAATAGCGGGTTTAAGGCTTGGATATATAATTTCTGACAGGCAAAATATTAATTATGTAAGAACAATTGCAAGCCCTTGTAATGTCAATAATATTGCATCAATCGCCGCAATTGCAGCACTTTCTGATCGCAGACATCTTGAGATGGTCAAATCTGAAATTGAAAAATCAAAAAAATACATGATAGAATCCTTGTCTGATATCGCTACAGTTTATCCTTCTGATGCAAATTTTTTGTGTATTGATTTTGGTGATAAGGCACAGGCTGTTTATGAAAGGCTTTTACTCAATAATATTAAAACCAAAATGTATACAGAAGGGATTTTGGAAAATCATTTCAGGCTTACGGTTCCTCCTTTGCTTCAGGCGAAAAAGCTTGTGGATATTATAAAACCTAAAAATCTTATAGTTTTCGATATGGATGGAGTTTTGATTGATGTCGGTAACTCATATCGTTTGGCTGTCAAAAAAACTTACGAATATTTTTCAGGTCAAGAATTGCGTATCGAAAGAATTCAAGAAGCCAAAAATCTTGGTGGACTCAATAACGACTGGGATTTGACCGAATATCTTTTGCTTGAAGAAGGTATTATTTTGGAAAAACAGTTTATTATTGATAAATTTCAGGAGTTTTATTTTGGCGAAAATGGTGAGGGTCTGATTCAAAATGAAGAACTTTTGATTTGTAAAAATATTCTAAAAAGTTTGGCAAAAAATCATCACTTGGCTATTTTTACAGGAAGACCAAAGAAGGAAGCTATATTCTCGCTAGAATATTTTGGTATTAAAAATCTTTTTTCATCCATTGTTACAATGGATAATTTGGATGAAGATTTGCAAAAACCTAATCCTTATGGGCTTTTTATGATTATGAGCAAACTTAAGCCTAAAAATGTTTTTTATCTTGGCGATACTCTTGATGATATGATTGCGGCTCATGAGGCTAAAGTTAATGCAGTAGGGGTTTTACCGCCACAGGATAAGACCAAAAACCTTAAAAAACTTTTGAAATTAAACGGAGCTATGGTAGTATTAAATAACGTTAATGAAGTAGCTAAGTTCAGGGAGCTAAGATAATGAGTCGTAATGCAACTTATGAGAGAAAAACTCTTGAAACGCAAGTAAAAGTAAGCCTTAACCTTGATGGTGCAGGACAGAAAAGCATTTCAACAGGTATCAGATTTTTTGACCATATGCTGGAACAGTTGGCTGCTCATGGGCATTTTGACCTTGACATAAAAGTTGTTTCTCACGATAAAGATACTCATCACGTTGTTGAAGATGTTGCAATCACGCTTGGCGAGGCCTTCAAGCAGGCACTTGGCGACAAAAAAGGTATCAACAGGTACGGCAAAATGCTTTTGCCGATGGATGAGTCTTTGGCTCTTGTGGCAGTTGACTTAAGTGGTCGTCCTTATTCCAATGTCGATGCACAAATAAATGAGCAAACTGTCAGCGATTTTGATACTATTTTGGTTAAACATTTCTTTAACAGCTTTGCTGTGGCGAGTTTGTCGACTATTCATATCAATCTTATGTACGGCGAGGATACTCATCATAAAATTGAAGCGATTTTCAAATCTTTTGCAAGAGCTTTGTCAGAGGCTTGTTCTATTGATATTTTGCACAAAGATATTATGCCGTCTACCAAAGGGATTTTATGAAAATTGGCATAATAGACTATCAATCAGGTAATCTAAAAAGTATCGAAAATATGCTCAAACATTTGGGGCAAGATTTTTTTATTGCGGCTACGCCTGAGCAAATTTTGAGTGCAGACAAATTAATTTTCCCTGGGCAAGGACATTTTGAGCAATCTGCAAAAGTTCTTAAAGAAAGCGGATTGATTGATTCTATAAAACTTTCTATCGCAGAGGGCAAGCCTTTTTTAGGGATTTGTCTTGGGTTACAAATTCTTTTTGAAAAAAGTGAAGAAGCTCCAAATGCAGAAGGATTGGGGATTTTGGATGGTGAAGTTTTGAAGTTTCAGCAGGGAAAAATCCCTCAAATCGGCTGGAATAAAATCAAAACAACATCAAATAATTCTATTTTGGAAGATGAATATTATTATTTTGTAAATTCGTTTTATGTAAAGCCAAAAAATGAGCAAATTGCATCATCATATTGCAATTATCACGTGGATTTTGTGGCTTCTATCGAAAAAGAAAATCTTTTTGCAGTTCAATTTCACCCCGAAAAAAGCGGTGATGCTGGAATTAGAGTTTTTGAAAAATTCCTTCTTATTTAAGAAGCCAATTTCTGACTTTATCAGCGACAAAATTGAATCCTTTTATTGTCCCTAAGTTTTCAGGTTTCAAGTTTTTGTTATACATCAAAATAGGCACATATTCTCTTGTATGGTCTGTACCCTCTACAGTAGGGTCGCAGCCGTGATCAGCCGTGATAAAAAGTAAATCATTTTCTGTCATATTATCAAGAATTTTGTCGAGATAAGTATCAATTTCTTCAATTGCACGTCCATAGCCCAAAGCATCATTGCGATGGCCGAAAAGCATATCCGTATCGACCAAATTAATAAAAATAAGCTCTTTATCGCAGTTTTTTGCAGAGTTTGCGATGCAATATTTTGAATAATCGAAATTTCCACGGGCAGTATCAAGCAAAATATCTAGCCCTTCTTTGTTTGTACCTGTATGGATTGCGTGTGTTATGCCTGATTTTACAAAAATATCTTCAATTTTGCCAATACCTAAAACTCTTCCATTTTTTTCTTGGATTTCATTCAAAACTGTTGGAGCAAAAGGCTCAAGAGAATAATCACGTCTGTCTTTTGAGATTCTTTCGTACCCTTTAGCCGTTGTCTTAAAAGGCCTTGCGATAACCCTGCTTGTGTTGTAGCTATTGTCCAAAAGGTTCCTTGCTATTTCGCACCACTGATAAAGAGTCTTAAGCGGTACCACATCGACATCACAGGCAATTTGAAATACGCTATCCGCACTTGTATAAACTATCGGAAATCCTGTTTCTCGATGTTTTTGACCCAAATCTTCGAGAATTTTTGTGCCGCTGGCAGGATAATTGCCCAAAATCCCTTTGCAATTTGTTTTTTCGATGAATTTTTTTATCAATTCTTGAGGAAAACCATTTGGAAAAGTTTTAAAAGGTTCATCAAGAACCAATCCTGCAAGCTCCCAATGACCTGTTGTAGTGTCTTTGCCTTTTGAAAGTTCTTCCATTTTGCCGAATGATGCAAGTGGTTTTTCACAAGCAGGAGAGCCTTTTACTGGCAAAATATTGCAAAGCCCCATTTTTTGGAGGTTTGGGATGTTCAAGCCTCCGCAAAATTCAACGACATTGCAAAGTGTATTGCATTCTAAAACATCATTGTATTCAGGTGCATCAGGCATTGCTCCCACACCCATTGAATCTATTACTATTATAATCGCTCTTTTCATACAATAATTCTATTCTTTTTCAGTAGAATAAACAAGTTTTTTAAGTATTAATTTTCGTTGTTTTATTACTTAAAATACTATTGATAAATTCATTTTTGTAGTATCTTTTTAGGTATAGAGATATGATTTCTTTGAGGTAGAATATGCGACTCGATAAGTTCTTAAAAGTTTCAAGACTAATCAAAAGAAGGACAGTCGCAAATGAGGTTTCTGAGCAAGGCAGAGTGTTTGTTAATAACAATCCTGCCAAGCCTGCAAAGCAACTCAAAGAAGGCGATATTATCAAAATAGAATATTTCAATCGCTATATAATTGCCAAAGTCATTAAAATTCCGACAGGCAATGTCTCTATCCAGGATTCAAAAGATTTATACGAAATAATAGAAGAAACTAATATAGATTAGCTTAAAAAAAGGAGAAAAATCAATGGGAACATTTATTGAAGACATTACAGCAAGACAAATTCTAGATTCTCGCGGTAATCCAACAGTTGAAGTTGATGTTACACTTTCATGTGGCGTTGTAGGGCGTGCAGGTGTTCCATCAGGAGCTTCTACAGGCGCTCTTGAAGCATTGGAATTAAGAGACGGCGAAGCTGCTTACGGCGGTAAAGGCGTTCTTAAAGCTGTTGAAAATATCAACGAAATTATCGCTCCGGAATTATTGGATATGGATGCTTCTGATCAGCAACTTATCGACAAAATCATGATCGAATTAGACGGTACAGAAAATAAAGCAAAATTAGGCGCAAACTCTATTTTGGGCGTTTCTTTAGCAGTTGCTAAAGCAGCTTCTTTGGCTTATGAAATGCCATTGTACAGATATCTTGGCGGTATCAATGCGACAACTCTACCTGTTCCAATGATGAATATCATCAACGGCGGAGCTCACGCTGACAATAATATCGACTTCCAAGAGTTTATGATTGCTCCTGTAGGTGCTTGTAATTTTCAACAAGCTATCCAAATGGGCGCTGAAGTATTCCACGCCTTGAAAAAAGTATTAAACGATAGAGGGCTTGCTACATCAGTTGGTGATGAAGGCGGATTTGCTCCAAACCTAGGTTCTAACCAAGAAGGTATCGAAGTTATTCTTGAAGCTATTACTAATGCAGGATACACAGCTGAACAAATCAAAATTTGTTTAGACGTTGCATCTTCTGAGTTCTACAAAAACGGCAATTACGTTCTTGAAGGTGAAGGCGGAAAAACTCTTAATAGAGAAGAAATGGTCAACTTCCTTTCTGATTGGGCTGAAAGATATCCTATCATCTCTATCGAAGACGGTATGGCTGAAGATGATTGGGAAGGCTGGAAAATGCTTACTGACAGAATCGGTAACAGAGTTCAGTTAGTTGGTGATGACTTGTTCGTTACTAATACAAAACTTCTTTCTAAAGGTATCAAAACACAAACAGCTAACTCAATTTTGATTAAAGTAAACCAAATCGGTACTTTGTCAGAAACTTTAGAAGCTATTAATATGGCTCATAAAGCTAACTACACAGCTATTTCTTCTCACCGTTCAGGCGAAACAGAAGATACATTCATTGCTGACTTGGCTGTTGCTACAAATTGCGGACAAATCAAAACAGGTTCTGCTTCACGTTCTGACAGAATTGCTAAATACAATCAACTTATCAGAATTGAACAAGAACTTGGCTCTGCTGCAAAATACCCAGGATTGGCGGCTTTCAAAGGTCAAAAATCCAGCTGCTGCTGCGGTTGTGGTTGTAATTAATAAATAATTCTTTATAGAATTAAAAGAGGTCTGAAACTCAGGCCTCTTTTTTTATGCCGTATTGAATAAGCTAAACCCCTATTTGTTTTCTTGCAGCTTCAAAAATTGCATCTACTAAATCAGTATTTGAGATTACATCAATCCCGCCTGCAATCATATGCTGCTGCATACGAGATTGCCAGTAAGGAAAGATTTCATCCGCAGAAACATCAAGAATGTAGCAAATATTCATAAGATTGTTCCAATCTAAAGGAAGCGGCAAAGCCCCACGCCAAAGGTCTACAATTTCTGTACGTTTGTTTTTGGGGAATTTTCGCAGAAAATCAACATTCGACATTCCGAGCCTTTTTTGTTTGTGTTGAAGAAGCTGAATACCGATATCAATTATTTTAGGTTCATCAGACGGAGTATATTCCATAAATTCTTCTGGCTTGATTCCCATAACTATTGCTATACGCTCAAGAGTTGTTCCTCTTGAAGAGAAAGGAACAGTATTATCTATCAAGCTGTAAACATAAGACAAGGTAACACCTATCATCTGAGCGAAGTCTTTTTTGTGGACATTTTTATCTTCCAAAAACTTGTTAAGTTTTTGGGAGCTTTCATTTTTTATGGTGTTTTGAGATTTTGCTTTCATTTTTCCTCCAAGATATTAATCTTTAGTTTTATTTCAAATTTATCCTGATAATTTATTTTGCGGTATATTTGAAATATCATTATAATTATTAATAGGATAAATATTTGCCTTTGTAATTGGATATGCGTTTAGATAGATAGGTTAATATTTTTATTGAAGGATAATAACATGAAGCTAATCATAGGGCTTGGAAACCCAGGGTCAAAATACGAAAACACTAGGCACAATATAGGTTTTGCCGTGGTTTCCTACTTGGCGGATAAATATTCTATTTCAGGTAAAACCGAGTCAAAGCTTAATGCAATTGTGGGCAAAGGCAAAATTGGGACTGAAGATGCAGTCATATTACAGCCTCTTACATATATGAACCTTTCAGGGCAAGCTGTGAGCGCAGTTATGAGCTTTTACAAAATTCAAAAAGAAAATATTTTGGTCGTTTATGATGATTTGTCTTTGGAACTGGGTGTGATGAGATTTCGCTCAAACGGCTCAGATGGCGGTCATAATGGTATGAAATCAATTATTCAGCATCTTGGTGGAGACAACAAATTTGCCCGTCTAAAAATCGGCATAGGCCCACAGCCAAGTTTTTTGGCGGCAGAAAATTTTGTATTGCAAAAATTCTCGTGCGATGAAAAAAAATATTTGGACAAAATTATCCCAATTTGCTCTGAAGCTATTGAATTTTATATCGACAACTCAATAGATGAGGCTATGAACAAATATAATGGTGGCAAAATTGAGTAATTATGATGAATTAATTCAAAAAGATTTTGAATACATTTGGCACCCTTTCACGCAAATGAAAGACTATGAGTCCGATTCGCCTATTGTTATAGAGCGTGGCGAGGGGATTTATGTATATGATCTTAATGGCAAGAAATACCTTGATGCGGTTGCTTCTTGGTGGGTCAATACGCTTGGACACTCTAATAAAAGACTGAACAAAGCTCTGAGCGAGCAGGCGGAAAAAATTGAACATGTGATTTTTTCGGGATTTACGCACAAACCTGCAATAGAACTTGCGCAAAAACTTGTTCAAATATCGCCTGAGCCACTCAAAAAAGTATTTTTTTCAGATAATGGTTCAACAGCAGTTGAAGTTGCCCTCAAAATGGCTTATCAATATTGGGTACAAGTTGGAAAGCCCGAAAAATCAAAATTCGTAGCTATCAAAAATTCCTATCACGGTGATACTTTGGGAGTAGTCTCAATAGGCGGGTGCGACCTTTTTCATAAGATTTATAAACCTCTTTTGTTTGATATTTTTCAAGTACCTTCGCCATATTGCTATCGCTGCCCTATGGGCAAAACTCAAGGTAAATGCTGTTTTGAATGTACTTCTGAGATAGAAAAAATCTTGAAAGCTAATCATCAAAAAATTGCTGCAATAGTCATTGAACCTATGATACAAGGGGCTGGCGGGATGATTATTTACCCCAAAGAATATTTGAAAATCGTCAGGGAACTTTGTGACAAATACGATGTTCTTTTGATTGATGATGAAGTGGCAATGGGCTTTGGGCGTACAGGAAAGATGTTTGCTTGTGAACATGCAGAGATTTCGCCTGATATTATGTGTCTTGCAAAGGGAATCACTGCAGGCTATATACCTCTTGCAGCGACTCTTTCGACCAAGAAAATCTATGACGCTTTTTATGATGATTATGAAAAAACAAAAACTTTTTACCATGGGCACAGTTTTACTGGAAACCCTCTTGCGTGTGCTGTAGCTGTAGAAAATATGAAAATTCTTGAAGAAGATAAAATTCTTGAAAAAAATCAGCCTAAAATAGAACGCCTTAAAAAAGGACTTGAAAAATTCAAAAAACTCAAAAATGTCGGCGATGTCAGAAGCCTCGGGATGATTGGGGCGGTAGAAATCGTCAAAAATCAAGCCACGAAAGAGCCTTTTGATTTTAAAGATAGAATTGAGATGCAAATATACAAAAAAGGTCTTGAGAACGGAATAATTATGCGTCCTATCGGAAATACGTTTTATTTTATGCCTCCTTATGTTATTACAGAGGAGCAAATCGATGAAATGCTTGATATAGCTTATAAAACCATAGATGAAATTCTAAAATAAACTTTTTGTAGGAGGGGGGTTCAAAAATTTTCAAAAATAGTTTATAATAAGAAAAAGTATTCGGTAAGAAAGGGTATTATATGGTAGGTCATTTAGCAAATTTCATAGGCGGAAGCCAAATGCAGCCGCAAACTCAGCCTCAAACACAACAGGCTCAAGTTACGCAAGCTAAACCTGCTGTAAAAAAGGTTGGGAATCCAAATCCTTTTAATGGCAACCCTTTTGTAACTTCAAAATTAAATGAAACTAGTCAGACATTTGGAAAAAATATGCCAGTACAAGGCGGATTTTTTGCCGGTTATCATAATGGGCAACCAAACATTGTCGGATCAAAACTCTTTATAGAAATTTAAAAGGTTCAAGAGAATACGGTCATTTTAATTTTTCAAAAAATAAAAAAGCCTCACATTTGTGGGGCTTTTAAATCTTTTGACTGTATTTTCTATTTAATAAGACCACGGCACAAGTCCAAAATTTCAATTTTGAGGCTTGTCAGGGGTCGACCTTACAAAAGTGAGCAAAGCACGGCAATGTCGTCAATTGGCGGGCATTTGCGATACTAGACGTCTCTTAGTATTTAGAATTTTTTGAGTCTTCTGAATCTTTTGATTTATCGTAATCTGCATACATAATCGAAAAATCAGAACTTTTTTTGTTTTTTAATTCGGCAATTTTGTCATTGACCTGTTTGTTAGCCTGATAAGCATTGATTTCAGCCATTGAAACTTTGCCGTCTCCATTTTTATCAATTTTTTTAAAATTGTTCAAAATATTATTCAAATCGTCAGATTTAATCCCAGCAGAACCTGAAAGCGTCATTAACTGCTGATAAGACAACCCTTGCTTTGAAAAAGTTTCCATCATTCCAGTCATTTCATCGGATGTGATTTTGCCATCTCTGTTTTTGTCTACCTGCGTGAAATTTGTTACCAAATAACTCGAAAATGGGTTACTTTGCATTTGCGCATAAGCCGTTTTATTAGTCAATAAATCCTTTTGAGTTACGCCTGTACCGTCTTGAGGTAAGGCATATTGATATGCATTTTGTAAACCATAATATGAATTCATGAATAATGAATTCGCAGTCATACTTCCGCTACTAACCATAGTGCTATCTCCAACCATTTAACTTTCCTACTTGTAAGTTAATATTAGTTGAAGTTTCGACTTGGGTAATCATCCAATTACATTATTTTGTTAATAAGGTTTTCAGCCTGAAGTTTTAATTGCGGATTATTTTTGACAGAATTATACCCTTTTTGAGCAAGTTCTTGAATATTGTTATGTAAAAGACCTGTTGCACAGCTAGAAGAAGAAACATTTTGAGCATTGTTAGCTTGAGACGCAGCTGCAAGGGGATTAATTTCCCACATTCCTCGGTTGTTCACTAAAGAGGACATTTCTTCCCCAGAGAGTTTACCGTCTTTGTTTTGGTCAATCTCTGAAAATTTTTCCATAAGTTTTTTGGCAAATTCAGGAATTTCAGACCCGTTAAATTCTTTATCCGAAATATAATTGCTCAATTCTGCTTTACTTAAGCCTAATTTAGAGTCTTTGTCGTAAGAAAACAATTCTTTGAACATTACTTTTTGATGCATTTCTTGCGGCGAAATAATCGCACTTGAATCTATACTTTGAACCATAACCCAATATCTCCTCTTATTACTTTTATAATAGAAGATTTTCGAGCAAAGTTAATCCTTTATCTGGACTATACAGCAGTCAGAAAAATGTTTTCAGCGATAGCTTTCAAGTTTGAATTTTTTATTTTTGCTAAAATCTCTTTTTTATTAGAAATCTCAGAAATTCCGCCAATGTGAGAAAGTGTGATGATAATTTCGCACAAAATTTTCTCATCGGCAGTATCAAGTTTGTTCAATAGATATTTTGAGGCATAATCTATTTTCATCTCGGCAATCAAATTTAAAGTAGCTATAACTCTTTTGCTGCTTGTCGAATCCAATTCATCAAACAGATTGTCAATTTGAGCTTCCCAGAATTCTTCGGGATAAGAATTTAAAAGCCCGCATATATCATCAAGTTCGGCAAGAGTATTTTTGTCTTCATCAAATTTGTATTCATCATTTTGTTTGAAAAGCTCCAAGCGATTTTTTGCCTTCATAAGAAGCGGGGAGCATCTTTTTTGGAATTTGCCTTCTTGTTGTACCATATTTAGCAAGGTTTCAAGGCAAGCTTTGACTTCAAAATCAAACAAAACACTAAGCGGCCAAACATGAACTAAGCCTGAGAGAATATTATCAAAGCATTCGAGAGATAATTCTTGGACCTCTTCATTCTCAGAAACAAATAAATTGTACAATTTTTCGAAAGAAGCAATTTCGCTTGAAATATATTCAGACATTGTAGAATTGCTCATTGCTCTAAGCATAGATCGGAAGAGCACACGTCTGAACTCCAGTCACATTCAGAAATCTCGT
>CAYUHE010000001.1:0-135394 GCA_964444415.1 uncultured Gammaproteobacteria bacterium | reverse complement strand
AGATGAGCTTTAAAAACTTATGAACGTTAACAGGCGAGTCTTTTTGGGTACTTTTAGAAAAAAGTACCTCTGGATGAAATCCCCTGCGGAGCTAAAGATTATTATACTTTTTGCGTAAAAAGTTTCCTCTGCCCGAGTAGGGCATATCAAATCCCCTGCGGAGCAAAAAGAGATTGCTTCACTATGCTCGCAATGACAAAAACAAAAAACAATTTTCTCCTATCTGACTTTTTCTGCTAAAATATAATTACCAAAAAGAGAAAATTTACAGAAGGTAGTATGATTAAAAACATTTCCAAGAGAGAAGCTAAGGACTACACATTTTTTTCAACTTTTTTCCAGAAATTTTGTGCGCTATTTCTGTTTTTGCCGTTTTATAAAATAATGTACAAGCTTAAGGTCGAAGGGCAGGAGAATGTACCTAAAGACCGTTCAATTTTGGTTGCAGCAAACCATTTATCTCTTCTAGACCCACCTGTTATTTCGGCCATTATTGGTAAAACCGTAGCTTTTATGGCAAAAAAAGAGCTTTTTGATATTCGTTTTCTCGACCTTGTCATTTGGTGGCTTGGTGCTTTTGCTGTTGATAGAGACAAACTTGAAGTTTCAACGATTAAAACAGCAAAAGTCGTTCTTGCAAATAAACATTGGACTATGGCACTTTTCCCTCAGGGAGGGCGTCGCCGTAACGGCAAGCTTAATAAAGTCAATAAAGGATTTATTACACTTGCAAAATTGACCAAAACAGATATATTGCCTGTCGGCATAATTATGAAAGACTTTATAATTGCTAAAAGACCTTTTGAAGGGGATATGACAGTCAAAATCGGCAAAATTATTTCTTATGAAAAAGAAGTGGACGAAATTATGGAAGAATGGAAGGCTCAAATCTGTGATTTGGCCGGATTGATAGATAATACTGATGAAGTCAAACAATTAGAAGAACAAGAAAAAGAAGCACTTTTACAACAACAAGAAATAAAGGAATAGTTATGACAAAAACAGCAATAGGTATTGATATTGGCGGAACAAAAATTTATATAGCAGTTATAAAAGACGGCAAAATTGTGGCGGAACCGTTCAAATTTTCGACCCCTGACACAAAAGAAGAACTTTTGAATTTAATTATAGGGAGTGTCGAAAAAATTCTTGCAAAATATCCCGAATGTAAGATTGTCGGCATCGCAACAGCAGGGGCGGTGAATAAAGAAGGCACAAAGGTTTTGGGTTCAACAGGGAATATGCCTGAAGGTTATAGCACTATTGATTTTAAGGATGTTTTGACCAGCCAATTCGGGTTGGATGTTTTGCTTGAAAATGATGCAAACGCAGCGGCTTATGCAGAATACAAAATCGGTGCTGCAAAAGGGCATCAAAACACAATTACTATTACTCTCGGAACAGGTATCGGAGGTGGAGTAATCATCGACGGACATCTTTTGAAGGGAAAATCAGGTGTGGCCGCAGAAGTCGGTCATATGCAGCTTTCTGAGGAACCGAAACGTCAATGTACTTGCGGTAGTTTTGATTGTTGGGAAGCTTATGCCTCAGGTACTGGCTACGCAATTAATGCTAAAGAAATGGCTCTTGATGTTCCTCCTCGTGACAGAGGGTTTTTGAAAGACAAAAATATCGATGAAATCACGTCATTTGATGTTATCGAGGGCAAAAAACAAGGTGATAAACTTTGTCAGAGAATTCATGAAAGATGGGAAAATCTTGTTTTGAAAGGGCTTATTGCTCTTGGGAATATTTTTGACCCTGAAAGTATTGTAATCTCTGGTGGCATGGTGGATTGCATCGATCTTAAAAAAATGGAAAACCAGTTGGCAAAAGAACTTGTTGCTTCAACAAAAATCAAACTTCTTCGTGCACAGGCAGGGAATCTCGCCGGCATGATGGGTGCGGTTTTATTGGCAGAAGAGAGATTTGCAGAGTAAATGAAGCAACTATTGATAGATGCAGTAATAAAAAATAAAGATTATCTGCCTTATGTAAATCTTGATGACAATAATGACTATAAGGGTTGGGTTGATAATTTTAACCTTAAAAATTCTAATAATGAGCAAATGAGATTGGATTTAAGCAAAGAAGAAGATTTATTTTTATTATTTGTTTTAGCTTCAGCTTGGTCAAAAACAGGCCCTTGGGAAAATGCTGCATATTTTACTGCATATCTAAAATTTGCTAATAAATCCGACATAGAATTGTGGTTAAATCAAGATTTTATAGGGGAAGAGATATGTCAAAAAGAATATAATGCTCATTCAATAATTAAAGAATATACAGGCATAGAATCTAGAAAAAAGGTAAGTTTTAGAAAAGATTTTTATTTAAGTGTTGGTGTTATTGCAAGACAATGGCATGAAATAAAAGAAAAATTACTAGAATCTAATCAAAAATCAGATTATATTATTTTTATTGATTATATTAGGCAAATTAAAGGGCTGGGAACTAAAGATAAATCAATGCGTATAAAAATACCGTTAATACTTCGAGAATTGAGATGTCAAAAAATATACCCAAATATTGAAGGGGCATATTGTTGTGTTCCAGATGAAAGAGTAAAATCTTCTGCCAAAGAACTAGGAATAAAGTTGCCGAATGATTTTTTAAAGGCATCAAAAGTTATATATGAAAATTTTGGTGATTTGTATGATATACCATTATTTGCATATAACGAAAAATGTATAAAAGAAGATATGGGTATAACCTCGCCTTGTGGCAAGTGAATAAACATTTTTTAGCGAAATCGAGCGCCCTCCCCTCTGATGGAGGGGAAGGGAGGCGAGAACTGCTTGGCGAGCCTAGCGAGATGAGCTTAGAAAGGTATGAACGATAACAGGCGAGCATTTTTATGAAACTTTTTAGGCAAAAAGTTTCCGCCCACCGCGTAGGTGAGGAATGGCAAGATTCTGAATCAAGTTCAGAATGACGTATTTACCCCGGTGGCCAAGTAAGTTTTCGACCTGCGAGAATATGCAAGTGTACATGAAAAACTTCTTGTCCTGAGCCTGAACCGTTATTGATTACAGTTCGGTAGTGCTCTATGCCAAGTTGTTTAGTGATTTTTTGTACTGCCGCTAAAAGTTTGCCGAGCAATATTTCATCATCTACATCGGATAAGGTTTCGTAGTGGGCTTTTGGGATGACCAAGATATGAGTCGGCGCTTTTGGTGCAATATCTTTGAATGCAAGGATATTTTCATCCTCAAAAACTATTCCAGAAGGGATTTGTTTTTGGGCAATTTTGCAAAAAATACAATCTTCTTTATACATAAAAGTCCTTTTTAAAAGTAGTCTTTAAACTATTTTATATCTTAGCAGCTAGAAAAGACAAGCTTTTTTTGGCTTTAATAAAAAAACTCGAAATGGTCTTTTTAGAGGATGAGGGAACTTAAAACATGTTGTAATCTTCATATATAGCTTTTTATAAGCTTTGGTGGGACAGAGGTTGAAGTGAAAAAATTTAAATTTAAACTTCAAATTGTACTTGATAAACGTCAAAAAGAGCTCGAGGATAAACAACTCGAGATGTCAAAAGTACAAGCCTTATTGAAAAGACAAACGGACGAGCTGGAGAATTTTATTCAAAAGCAAGACCAAACAAGATTGTCTCTGGATGGTATATTAAGTCAAAACGTAAGTATTGATTTCACTACTATCAAAATCCATCAGGATTATATCGAAAAATTATCCGTTGATATCCAAAATCAGCACAAGATAATTGCCGATACGGAGCAAGAGCTAGAGCTGAAACAACAAGAGGTAATTGAAGCCTTGAAAGCTGCAAAAATGTTAGAGAAGCTGAAAGAAAAACATTATCACGAATTTCTTATAGAGTTTCAATTCCAAGAACAAAAAGAACTGGAAGATGTTACCCAGGCTCGATTTAGACTAGACATTAGGGAAAAGGTTAACTAAATGACCATCGGAATGAATGAAATGTTGAATAAATTAAGCGGCGGAGTCGATACAGAAAAATTCGCAAAAAAAGACGAATTTACGACTCAAAATTTCTCAACTATTTCTAAACAATTTACAAGTATTTTTAATAATCAGTTTGATACGCAATTCCAAAATCAATTTGATTATAAACAAATGTTTTCAAATGGCTCAAGTACAAGCAATTTCATGTCTGATACTGCTTCGAAAATGTCTGATGATAAGTATTATTCACAATCTTATAATACTAGTGCAAGCGCTAATGAACAACCTAAAAAACATGAACTTTTTAAAGAGACTTCGTCTGAACAAAATATAAACAGAGCAGAAACCAAATCTCAAGAAGCTCCTAGAGTGAATTCTATTGCAGGACAAGCACAACAACAGCAAGTCCAACATACTTCTAAAGAAACACCAAAAAATGAAGTAAAAGAAAAAACTCCAGAGACTTCAGAAAAAATTGAACAGACAAAAATTTCAAAAGAATCTAAAGAGAGTTCAAAAAAAGAAGCAAAAGAAAAAACTTCAGACGAGTCAGAAAAAGCTGAAAAGGCTGAAGTTAAAGCAGAAGAAGGAAGCACTGAGGTATTAGTCGACAATCTTCAAAACTTAGAAGTTGAAGCTCAAGTTTTGGCGATGATGAGCAATATGCAAGAAGTTAAAAGCAAAAATTCAGAAAAAAATGGCAAAAATGAAAAAGAAATAAAACTTTCAGCTACTAAATCAAAAGAAGTTGAAGAAAAAGATGTTTCGACAGAAAAGTTGCTGGTAAGTGTCAAATCTACAGAACTTGAAAATATTCCAAAATTAGCTACAGGTGAGGCTTTAACGCCAAAAATCAATGTCGATTTGAAAGATGTAAAAATCGAAAAACTTGAAGTGAAAACAAAATATCAAGAAGCCAAAAAAGAAAAAGATAATTCAGTAGCGAATTTGGAGGCAAATAAAAAGCCGGAAACTGTTGCTGAAGAAAATATTCAAAATAAAGTAAGCATGGAGAGGCTTGCAGCTAATGTTGTAAGTGAGAACCTGGGAACTGTTAATGAATTGGATAAGCTTTTAAACAAAGATATTATTAAAAAAGTTGATACAGCTGCTAAGCATAATGCTGTGCCTGATGAAAAAACCGATGCTAAAGCTCAAGCGGATTTCAAAAATGCAGCTATGAATAATCAAAATTTTGGGCAAAACTTCGGACAAAACTTTGGACAAGAGTTCGCTCAGGCACATCAAGATGCTCAGGCTCAATTGAAAGCCAGTATTATGGCTTCTAGTATAACTTTGGACACATCTAAAAATCATATGCAAGGCAATTTGCAAATGAACAATTTGCCTCAGCTGGCAAATACTAATAATATGCTTGAAAAAAATGTGTTCGATCAGGTTATGAAAAATATTCAAGGAAATATTTCTGCTAATAAATCAGAAGTTACAATGATTTTGAAACCTGAAAGTTTGGGCAAAGTAACTCTTAATATTATGAATGAAAAAGGGACTATAAGCGCTGAATTTAAGGCAGAAACACAAGAAGCCGTAGATTCTTTAAACAAAAATATACAAGATTTAAAAGAGACTTTGCGACAACAAGGCGTAATTTGTGCGAATTTGGTCGTTAAGCTTGAAGAACCAAATCGTTCAGAACATAATATGCAATTTGCTCAAGAGCAAAACCCGAAAGATTTTTCTCAAGGTAATGCGCAGAATTCAGATAAGGATTCTTGGGGGGATGAAAAAAATAATCAATCAGCTAAAAGTGAAATTAATCAAGATATACAAGAAGAACAACAGCCGAATGAAGCGGCACAAGATTCAGGGTTAGTGGATTACAGGGTTTAATTAAGAAATAAAAAGGGGAGAAATAGTAAGATGAGTTCAGTAAATGAAATTAATAACACGATGACGCAAATCTCTAATAGTACCAATGCAGCCAATGCGGCCAGAAGTAAAATGGGTACTAGTGAGATGGGTCAAGATGCTTTTCTAAGATTGATGCTTGAGCAGATGAAAAATCAAGATCCTACAAAACCTACAGATAACTCACAAATGATGCTTCAAAATGCAACGTTTACACAAGTTAACGAGTTGCAAAAAATGAATAGCGCAAATTCTATGACTCAAGCCTATTCATTGATGGGCAAAAAAGTAACAATTTTGGATCCTAATGATAAACAAGGCAGATCAACTTTGTCAGGCAAAATAGCAGAAGTAAGAACTAACGGTTCTTCAACATCTGTAATTTTTGACGGGGATACAACAAGAACAGCATATCCTTTGAAAAATATACAATCGGTTGCAGAAGGCGGAACAACAACAGGCATTACCCACGGGACTCTCACAGGTGCTTCTGCGGCGAATCAATACAGCGGTTTATTGAATCAATATCAAATAAATTCTACAACAGGGCAAGTAGCTAAAACAACAACATAATTAGCAGTTAATGTGAATTAAGATTTTAAAATAATTATACAGAGGGGAGAAAACTCAAATGTCACAAGGTTTTTACACAGCAATAAGTGGGATACAAACATCCCAGCAAAAAATCGATGTTATCTCTGATAACATTGCAAACATCAATACGGTTGGCTTTAAAGAGTCTATGATTAACTTTTCAGATGTATATGCCAAAACTTTGACTTTGGGTTCTGCGCCTACTAAAGCTTTAGGCGGACAAAATCCTATGCAAATAGGTCTAGGAACAAAGACTGCAAGCATAAGCAAAAATTTCACCACAGGTGCAAACCAATCTACAGGGGTTCTATCAGATCTTTATCTTGATGGACAAGGCTTTTTCTGTGTAGAAGGTTCAAACGGCGAAACTTTGCTTACAAGAGCAGGGAATTTCTCCGTTGATTCAACCGGTTATCTTGTAACATCTAACGGTAACAAAGTTCTTGGAACAGATACATCTTATTCTGTTGACGGGTCTGCTATTCCGATAAGAATTCCTCCAATGTTGACATTATCCACACAAGGAAATAGCAAAGCAGTAGATTTTGCAACTTCTCCTTTAGCTGAGTTGAATGGCTTAAAATTTGAGAAGAGTACAACACCTCTTCCTACTCGTGATTTTGAGATAGAAATAGTCTCAAATGGGGGTACTAAAAGAACAACAGTTCCTGTTAATATTTCAACTGCAACGAATTTAGCTCAAATTATGACACAGGTTAATGCGGCTATAGATGCTACAATAGGGGTATCTGCTGTGCCAACTCACATTCATGGTGTTACATTGGCAACGCCTACAACTTCTAATGGGACATTAAATTTTACAATTGATAAAGAATTTGATAATGGATTAGTAGCTCCTAACCAAATTGTTGGTATTTCAGCAATTAACCTTATTTCAAAAGCAAGTAACTTTACTGATGAAACAAAATTAGCAGCCGTAGCCGGAGTTGATAGCAATGTTGCCAACCCTTTACTTGGAACAATTACTTATACAAGTAAAATCCTTGATTATGAATCAACTATAAGTCCTGCTGATAATATTTTGAACGCAAGTAAATTAGTTTCTTATTATATTTCAGGTAACGGTGCAATCGAAGCTACATATTCAAATGGTGATAAAGTTACATCGGAGATTATAGATGGAAGCAAAAATATACAGCTTATCTACAAAATGGCAAATGGTGCAAAAATTGAAAGTAAGGATATTACAGTCAATGGTGCCATGATAGAAGCCGGAAACTTGCAGTTGCAATTGGCCTCAGTCGTTAACGACAAAGGTTTGGTTTCAGTAGGTAACAATAACTTTACTCCAGGGCCAAACGCAGGTGATGTAATGTATTCAATCGCAAGCAACAACGGTTTTGCAAGAGTTGTAAGCGGTGCCTTGGAATCATCAAACGTTGATTTAACAAAACAATTCGCAGAATTAATCGTAGCCCAAAGAAGCGTTGAAGCAAACTCCCGTACTTTTGATACAGTAAGCAGAGTTCTTCAGCAGCTGATACAAATGGGTAGATAATAAACTTTAACCCATAATAACTAACCTTTCTTGACTTGTATGAGGAGGCTTGGAAACAAAGCCTCTTTTTTTTGCGGATTTTTGACGGGAGTAGAACTCGCCATGCGAAGCACCTGATGAAATGAAGATTTTGCGAAAGCAAAATTGTAATGAAGTTAAAGGTGGTGAGCTGTCAAATAATCCAAGAAGCGGATTTTCAGCTCTTCTTCTTGCTGAAGTTTACTTAAGCGGAGAAGGGAGGGTGCCCTTGGGTATGACGGGAGTAGAACTCGCCCTAGAAAAATGCCCTTTCTTATGAAAGGGCATTTTAAAAAGTTATTGAATTGAAAAATTATATATTCAGGATGAAGCCGCCTTCGTCAGAGTTTATAAGAAGGTCTTCTTCCATTTTTTTGCGAAGGTTGCGGATATATTTGTAAATATAATCACGAGGGATATCCAAAACGCTTGCCAAATCTTGAGCTTTAACAGATTTGCCTTTGTTTTCTGACAGATATTCAAAAACTCTTTGTTCTCTTTCAGTCAAACTTTTGCTAAAAGCAAGAGTAATTTCGACTTTAGCAGATTGTTTTTGTTTGGGTTCTTCAGTTTTTGGCTCTGCTTGTTGTTTTGGTTTTGCTTTGACTTCTGTTTCAGATTTAGTTTTTGATATATCTTCTGTTGATGAAACAGATTCATTATTCACAATCATATCAATTATGTCGTGAGTTCTCTTATTCTCTTCAATTTCTTTTCCAAGTCTTCTTGCAAATTCTTCTAATGTTATCTTTTCTAGAGAGCTTCGCCATTGTCTAACTTCTTCTTTTGTAAGATACTGTACCATTTTTGTATTCCTATAGCCTTTCCTTACGCTTTATTGTTTAGTTATATTTTTATAAAACTTCTAAATAATAGAATTGCTTAACCCAATAAAAAATTTAACACTTTGTAATAATAATAATAAAAAAACATTTATTATAAACGAATAATGTCATTTTTGTAAAAAAAATGAAACAAAAAAACAGTCTTTCGGCTATTTTTTAGAGCTATTTCTATTATTTTCAAGAAATTTAGCCTTCAAAGACTTTGTTATTGGTTAGAATCTTTGTTTTCATCTAATAGTTTTTGAAAATCAGAAGCTTTTATATCTTTTATAAAGTTTTTGAATTCTTGGTCTTCTTTTTCATCTTTTTCTTTGTCTGTCGAAATTGTTCCTTCAGCGATTACATTCGGAGTTACAAAAATATCGGCTTTTGTTCTTATTGCAACTGCAATTGCGTCTGATGGTCTGGCATCTATTACGATTTCATCATCACCGTTATCCAAGAAAATACTTGCAAAATAAGTCTCTTTTTCGACATTGTGAATTTCAATTTTGGTTACTTCATAACCCATTTCATCTATGATTGTACAGATTAAATCATGAGTCATAGGGCGGGCTACGGGTATATTTTCAATTTTTCGTATAATAGCACTTGCTTCGGCTGAGCCAATCCAAATAGGCAAAGCTCGTCTGTTATCTTCATCTTTCAAAACAACAATAGGTGAGCCTGTTCTTGTATCGATGGCTATACCCATTACATTCATTTTTATCATAAAAAAATCCTTTTAGTCTTGTGCATTGTTATATTATACGACTAAAATTTCTTTTATGAATTACCTTTTTGCGCTATTTGCTGCTTCATTAATTTTTTCAGTTGTCTCAAGTTTCCTGTTTTTTTATTTCCCAAAGCTTCTTGTAATTGCTCCTGTTTAATTATAATAACAGGGGTTTTAGTTTTTTTAATTACAGTTTTTTCATTTGATTGATTATTTTTAGGTTCTTGGGGTCTAAGATGAGGATTTTCATTTTGTCTTTGTTCAACTGCTTCATAGATTTGTTTAGTCAAATTAGAAATCTTTTTTTCCAGATGAGTTTTATTAGCCAGCAATTTGGGATTTATGCCCAGAAGCTCTTTAACTCCATCACTTTCTCTTGAAATTATTTCCATACGAATTTGTTCTTTCAAATCTTTTGCAGTAGAGGAGATAAACAGTTCAAAAATTTCTCTCTTTTTTTTATCATCTTTAGATTCAAATTTGTTAATAGGATATGTTTTAGGTTGTTCTGTTACGAGAGATATCTGATTTACGGGGTTAACGATTGATTTTTTCTTTAATAAAACAGAACTATATAGTTCATTAGTTAATTCAGAAATTCTTTTTTCTATTTTCATTCTTTTGTTTAGTAGTTCGGGATCTATACTCAAAATTTCTTTAATTCTGTCACTTTCTCTTGAGATTATTTCTGTACGGATTTGTTCTTTTAGCCCTTCTCCTGGAGATTTTACAAATAAAGAGGCGATTTCTTTTTTAAGTGCTTTTGTGTCTGTTTCGCCATTTTGAAAATTTTTGTCTGCGAGATTTCTTTCTGGCGACTTTTGTCTTTTTTGTATTAAGGAGTGTATTTCTCTGGTCCAATTTAAAATTCTTTTTTCTATCTGCATTCTCTCATTTGGCAAATCAAAGCTTATTGCCAAGGTTGCTTTGACGTGGTCACTTTCTCTCGAGATTATTTCTGCACGAATTTGTTCTTTTAGACCTTCTGTCGGGGAAGATAAGAACAAGTCAACAATTTTTTGTTTCCCCTTTTCGTCTTTAGCTTTCTGTTCTTTTTGTATTGAGGAGTATATTTTTTGGGTCCAATTTGAAATTCTCTCTTCTTCTTTAGCTTTTTCATATAATAAAGCAGTATTTGTGTTTAGAATTTCTTTATTCGCATCACTCTCTCTGGCGATTAGTTCTGATCGTATTTTAGTTGAGAGGTCTTTCAATGGTTGGGCTTCAAACATATTTATTAGTTCTTTTTTCAAAATTTCGGTTGGGTGTTCCTCTTTTGTTTTAACAGGCTCAATTGGTTTTGGCAGCTTCTTTTTGTAAACAGGATGAGGAGTCGGGGTCTGTTGAGGAGTACTTGATTTAAGGAGTTCAAAAAGTTTTTTAATTTCAATTTCTTTTTGAGCTTGCTTGCTTAATTTGGCTTTTGTTGTTTGATTTGAGCTTGAACCCGAGTTTGCATTTGGGTGGCGCCATACTTTATTTGTTGTTGAACTTTTTTTTTGAGGTTGTTTGCTACCTAGCTCATGGAATGTTCTAAAAGTTTTATCAGGAGGAATAAAACCGCTCATATCAATATCTATTTGTCCATGGGAAAGTTTTTTTAAAGTCCTTGTGACTTGGGGCGGATAATTTTCAAGTCCAAAAATTTCAAAATTTTCAATTTTTTTTGCAATAATTTTGATCTGGTTTTCTATATTTGGAATTACTTGTGGATTATCGTAAACAAACAGGTGAAATGGCTCTGAGCCTCTTTTTTCGTTACAACTTTTATGTGCAGCCAAATAATTATAGGGTTTAGACACACCATTTTCAGAGTTTGGTTCAATATGTTCCGTACTGGATAAGAAAGGGTCTAAAAGTCTTTCGCCGATTTCTCTTGAACCTCTTCGGCTATATTTGACAACAAAAGCTTCTAAATTATTTCTGGAAGTAGGTAGTGATGCTAAAATTCCCAAACTTTTGTCAAGAATCATTTGATTATTAGGGTCTTGTTCTTCTCTAAAAACTTTGTGAAACCCTCTTATAGCGGCTTTTTTCTTAAAAATATAATCAGGAGCACAGTGATTTAGAATTAAATTAATTTCATTAAATTTGTGCATCGTTAGTTCTTTAGTTTTTCCTGTTAGATTATTAATAAACTCAGGAAGTTTGTCTAAAATTTCTTTTTGTTGTTTAACCAGCTTTTTTTCTACCCACGGAAAGGCACTCATTAAGAGTTCTTGGGCATCTCTATCAGGTTTTTGTTTGGATTGCCTTATTAATAATTTTGCAACCCTTTGTTCAATTGGGAATTGGTCTTCTTTTGCGATAAACTCAAGAGCGTTTCGTAGTTTTTCTCCTGTTAAAGTAGCAATTTTTTCACCAAAACGGATTTGTTCCTCTGTGGTTATCATAGTTTTTGCGCAATAAGCACATGGCAAATTCGGCATATTTTTTAAATCAAATTTGTAGCCTTTTTTACCGGAAAAATTTATCTGGTCGCGTTCAGGCTGAGGCTTTAGCTGCAAACTTTTTACAGACGTACAAGCTAAGTCATTATTTCTTTTGAAAATCTCATAGCTTTTTTGAATGGGCGTAATTAACATTTAGACTCTTCTGTAGAAACACAACCTCTTTTTTAGATAATAAGCTATAAAGTTATGAATTTGTTAGATATTTGAAATAAGTTTACTAATCGTTACACCAATCTCTGCAGGCGAAGTACAGACAGTGATTCCGGCATTTTCAAGAGCCTTAATTTTGTCTTGGGCAGAACCTTTTTTGCCAGAAATTATTGCCCCTGCATGCCCCATACGCTTGCCTTTTGGAGCAGAAACTCCGGCTATAAAGCTTACTACAGGCTTTGCCATGGTTTTTTTGATGTATTCGGCGGCTTGTTCTTCTGCATCACCACCGATTTCGCCCACGAGGCAAATGACTTTGGTATCGGTGTCTTTTTCAAATTCTTTTAGGCAATCAATGAAGTTTGTTCCAATAATAGGGTCTCCGCCGATTCCGATGCAGGTTGATTGCCCGATACCCAGTTGGGTCAACTGATACACGGCTTCATATGTCAAAGTCCCACTGCGAGAAATTATTCCTACAGGACCTTTTTTGTGAATATGAGCCGGCATGATACCGATTTTGCATTCTTCTGAAGATATAATTCCGGGGCAGTTTGGTCCGATTAGTCTTGTTCCATTTTTGGCAAGGTGCTTTTTGACTTCCATCATTTCAAGTACAGGAATTCCTTCTGTGATGCAGATTATGAGATTGACCCCTGCATCAGAGGCTTCTAAAATTGCGTTTTTGGCAAATTTTGGTGGGACAAAAATCATCGAAACATCAGGCGTTACGCCAAGTTTTTGTATAAGGTTTTGAACCGTATTAAATACAGGTAAGCCAAAAATTGTCTGCCCTTCTTTATTTGGGCTTGTTCCGCCAATTATTTTTGTGCCGTATTCGAGACATTTTTCGCTGTGGAAAGCTCCTTGAGAACCTGTGATACCTTGGACTATAACCGTTGAATCTTTATTTACAAAAATTGTCATTTTAATTCTCCTAAAGCTTTCAAAATCTCGTCCAAATTTTTTGCGACAATAAATTTCATTCCTGAAGTGTTTAAAATTTCTGCCCCAAGGTCTTTATTTGTGCCCTCAAGCCTTACTATGATAGGTATTTTGATATCAAGAGCTTGAGCAGCATCTTTGACGCCTTGAGCCAGAATATCACAACGCAAAATTCCGCCGAAAATATTTATCAAAATAGCTTCGACATTTTTATCTGAAAGCAAGATTCTAAAGGCATTTTCGATGTTTTCTTTGCTTGCTCCGCCTCCGACATCAAGAAAATTTGCAGGAGATTTCCCCGCAAGTTTTATCAAATCCATTGTAGCCATTGCAAGCCCTGCACCATTTACCATACAGGCAATTGTGCCGTCGAGTTTGATGTAATTTAAATTAAATTTTGAAGCTTCAACTTCAAGAGGATTTTCTTCATCAAAATCACGCAGCTCAAGAAGTTCGGGGTTCAAATAAAGTGCATTGTCATCGAAGTTAACTTTGCCGTCAATTGCCAGAATAGAGCCTTCTTTTGTTACTACAAGAGGGTTTATCTCTACAAGCGAGCAATGTTTTTGTACAAATAATTTATAAAGCCCTTTAATAATATTTGTACAGTTAAAACCGAGACAGACATTGATATTATCGAGGTTTTTTTGAGACAATCCTTTTGTGATTTCGATATCTTCTTTGATAATTTTGTCAGGGTTGTTTTCGGCGACTTCTTCAATGTCCATTCCGCCAAAAGCAGAGGCGATTATGACGATATTTTCGGTGTTTCGATTGACTGTGATTGCCAAATAAAGCTCTTTGTCAATGTTTACGCCTTGTTCAATTAGGACTTTGCGTACAATTTTGACGTCATCACCTGTTTGGATGCTTTTTAATTCCATTCCGATTATATTTTTGGCGTGGAATTCAAATTCTTCTTGATTTTTGGCAACTTTGATTCCGCCTGCTTTACCCCTCGCACCAGAATGAACTTGCGCTTTTATCACGCAAGGATAACCTATTTTTTCAGCTATTTTTTGAGCCTCTTCAAAATTGACTGCCAAAAAACCATCAGGCACAGGGATTTTATATTCTCTAAACAAATCTTTTGCTTGATATTCGTGAATTTTCATCTTTTTAAAACCCGTCTATTCTCTTGATTTTATTATAAGCGAAAAGAAAGCTATCCTCAAGATGTCCGGTTTCACATATGCCTAACCCTTGACCAAGGTCAGGCATATGTTCACACTTCGAAGGTCGCAAATTAGAAAATCTCAATTTTGTAGAAATTGGATTTTCCAACTTGCTTCATTGAATTTACAATAAAAAGCGGTATAATAATGGGATATAGTTTTTAGATTTTGCGAGGTTTCATAATGGAAATTAGGGTAAAAAACGCCTCTTTGGCGGAGATAGATTGCGATGTAGTCATTGTGAATTTATTTAAAGGCATAAAATTACCTTCAGGAGCTACAGGTGCAGTAGACGAGGCTTTAGGCGGGTTGATTAGTGAGTTTGTAATTAATAAAGATAAATTTGAAGGCAAATTCGGTGATACTTATATCTTGCAGACTTACGGTAAAATAAAAGCTTCAAAAGTCCTATTGGTAGGGCTTGGGGAGCAAAAAGAGTTTGATTTAACAAAACTTCGTGAGTTGAGTGCAAAAATTATCAAAAAGTGCGAAAAGATAGTGAAGGCCAAAAAAATCTGTTCAATTTTGCATGGTGCAGGAATTGGCGGATTGGATCCAAAAGAGTGCGCAAAAGTAATAACAGAAGGGACTTTGCTCGGAGGATACAAGTTTGAAAAATATAAAACAAAAAAATCAGACTCAGCAGAAGAGTTTGTTATTGTTGAAATTAATAATGAAATAATCCCGCAAATTGAAGCTGGGGTAAAAGAAGGCAAAATTGTTGCTAATGCTACGAACTTTGCAAGAGATTTGATTAATGAGCCTGCAATGGTTGTCAATCCTGCAAAATTGGCTGAAATAGCTCTTAATATTAAAGGGATTGATGCAACTGTGCTTGAGGGTAAAGATGCCTTAAAAATGGGCATGGGGGCTTTTTATGCGGTAGGAATCGGTTCAGAAAATGATTCGAAATTTATTCATATGAAATATATTCCGAAAAATCCCAGAAAAAAGGTCGCAATCATTGGTAAAGGCGTGACTTTTGATAGTGGTGGACTTGATATTAAACCCGCTTCTTCGATGAGAGAAATGAAGGGCGATATGTCAGGCGCTGCTTGCGTTTTGGGTGTTATGAACTATGCAAAAGAAATGAATCTTGACATTGAAATCCATGCAATTATTGCAGCAGTTGAAAATATGCCATCAGGTTCGTCTTACAGGCCAGGAGATATTTTGACGGCGTTGAACGGAAAGACGATTGAGGTCGATAATACCGATGCAGAAGGTCGTTTGACCCTTGCAGATGCTCTTTGTTATGCTTGTGATTTGAAAGTCGATGAAATAATTGATATAGCAACCCTGACAGGGGCTTGTTGTGTGGCTCTTGGGCAAGAAGCCGCAGCAATTATCGGAAATAACCAAGATTTGATTGAAAAAATGACAGCTTCTGCAGCGCAAGCAGGGGAACGTTTTTGGCAAATGCCTTTGTATGAAGAGCATACTACCGCCATTAAAAGTGATGTGGCGGATATGAAAAACACAGGCGGTCGTTTGGCAGGAACTATGACAGCGGCAGCGTTTTTGAAGGAATTTGTGACAGATATTCCTTGGATTCACCTTGATATTGCAGGGTGTGCAATTAGCGATAAAGAAATCAGAGGCCTTGCAAAAGGGCCTACAGGCGCAGGCGTTCGAGCATTTATTTATTATCTGAATTCTTTATAAAATGGGAGTGAAATGAGTAAGCTAAGCGATCTAAGACGGTTGATGGTTCAAGAAAATCTCGATTATTTTTTAGTTTCATCAACGGATGAATATTTAAATGAATATGTACCTCTTTGCGAAAATTCAAGGTATCATATAACAGGCTTCAAAGGCTCTACCGGCGATGTTTTGGTAGGGGTAGATTCCGCATTTTTGTTTGTGGATGGCAGATACCACAAGCAGGCTGATGATGAAGTTCATCAAAGCCTTATAGATGTTGTAAAACTTGATATTTCGCAGTCTCAAAGAAAAGCTATAATTGAGATTTTGGATGAAAAAGGGCATGTCAAAGTTGGACTGGTTTCTTCAAAAATCAGCTATTTAGGTTTTAGTGAGATGCAAAAAGAGCTCAAAAATGTCGAATTTATTTTGTTTGATGAGGATTTCATTCAGGATTTTACGTTTTCATCAAAAGCAAATATCTATCAGGCGAAAGAAAAATATACAGGAATGAGTGCGGATAAAAAGCTTAGTCTTATTCAAGATGAAATGAATACCGATATTTTGATTTTGACAAAATTAGATGAAATTGCTTATTTGACAAATTATCGCTCAAATTCTATTCCGTATAGTTCGTGTTTTAAGGCAAAGGCAGTTGTTGAAAGAGAAAAGTGCATTATTTTTACAAATTGCAAAATCAGCGCATTTGGGGGCAAGATTGGTAAAAAATTCGAAATTTTGCCTGAAGAAGAGTTTTTGGATTATTTAAAAATTCCTCAAAAAACCAAAATTATAACATCTTCAATAAACCTTCAAACTTATAAAGCAGTTGCGCATCATGATTTAAAAGAAGTTAAAAGCAGCCCTATAGCCGAGATGAAGGCTATAAAAAATAAAAATGAAATCGAATATCTGAAAAAATGTTTCAAAAAAACTGATAAAGTGATTAAAAAAGTTCAAAGATGGATGAGAAATAAATCAAATAAAACTCAAATTGACCTTGAAAATCGTACTGAAAAAATGTTTAAACGCCATTGGGCAAAGGGATTGAGTTTCAAGACTATAGCGGCATCGGGTGATGATACATCGAGTGTTCATTTTAATGCTGCTTCTGAAAAAATTATTGATAATACCCTTGTTTTGCTTGATTGCGGAGGATATTTTAGCGGCGGTTATGCAACTGATATTACGCAAACATTTTTTGTGGGAAATGAGCCGACACTTGAGTATAAAACAGTTTACACTGCAGTATTAAAAGGGTTTTTGGCAGGTTTAAATTGCAGATTGACAAAAAATATTACAGGCAAAAAACTTGATTGGGCAGTTCGCAAAATTGTCGAAAAAAATGCTCTTGAAGGGTTCAAATTTTCACATTCCACAGGGCATGGTATTGGCATTTTGGTGCATGAAAATCCGCCCTTTATCACTCCTTCAGAGCACGGAGAGTGTATTTTGAAGCCTAATATGTGCTTCAGCATTGAGCCAGGGTTGTATAAAGACGGCAAATTCGGCGTAAGGATTGAACGCGTGGTTTATATCGATGAAAATTACAAGATAATACCACTTTCTAAGGCACCTTTCGATGAAAAATTGATTAATTATAATATGCTTACAGAAAATGAAATTGAGCAGGTAAAAATATGGCAGAAACAGTAAAAATTACGAGTATAAGTAATGATGTTGTGAAATTTGCGGCAGCTTTGGAGCAGAAAAAATTTCGAGATGAAACTGGGCTTTTTTTGCTTGAAGGCAAAAAACCAATAGAAGAGGCGATAAAAGCTGGGATTGAAATTGAAAAGTTATTTTTTTTAGAGGAAGAAATTTTTAGTGCAAAAGAAAAATTTTTGGTAACAGAAGCAATTTTGAAAAAAATATCAACAACTCAAAGTGCTCCTGAAATCATTGCAGTGGCTAAGAAAAAAGAATATGATTTCACACAATTGAACGGCAAAACAGTTTTGCTTTTAGAAAATATCAAAGACCCAGGGAATTTGGGTACGATAATTCGCACAGCTACTGCTCTTGGAGTGCATTTGATAGTTCTTTGCGGCGATTGTGTTGACCTTTACAATCCCAAGGTAATTCGTTCTGCCACAGGGAATTTGTTCCAAATTCCGATTGTGCATAATGATGATTTTGAACAAATCAGGCATCAATTTCGCAATCATAAATTTATCGGGACAATTTTAGACCCTGCCAAGTCGCCTATTGATTTGAATAAAGTGAATTTTAATATGCCTGTTGTTATTATGTTTGGTTCTGAGGCGGAGGGTTTGTCATCCAAGGCTATGGAATATGTTCATGAATTCGTAAAGATTCCACTCCAAAATGAAGTAGAATCTTTAAATATTGCTGTTTCAGCAGGGATTATTTTGCACAAGGCGCTTGTTAATTAAGCGGTTTTTAATCTTTCTTGTTTTTTCAATAATCTTTGGTAGTGTTTATTAGAGGGTCTATTTAGTGCCAAGTTTTTTTCAGAATTTTGGCTGAAAGGAGCTGTCTTTTGTTGGAGTTGAAAAGAATCAACTTCTTTTGTAGCAGCTTTTTTGCCTTGAGGAGCTAATCCAAGATAAATTAAGAATCCGATTAGGGCAGAGGCACTTATTATGGCCGCCCCGACTGTTGTTGAGTCATTACCGCAAAAATTACAAGAAGATTTTTTTTCAGGATTTTTTGCGGCTGTGTTTTTTGATGCAAAACTAAGCCTTGCTGGGTTGTTAATACCAGAAACCTTCATATTTTCTCCTTTTTTTAGACTTTAAATAGAATGCGAAATACTATAACTATTTTAGTACTTTAAAATGAAACTTTCAAGATGTTTTAATAAAATTAATATATCTTAATTTAAGCTCTTTTTGCAGTTTGTTGTTTTTGAGCTTGATTATGTTTATTTGAGGCATTTGTAGGTTTGTTTTGTACTTTGTTGTTTTTATTTGGAGAAGTTCTTTGAAAAGCGTCACCGTCAGCGTTTATCGACGCGTTTTTAGGCTTGGCGAAATAAGAAGCTAAGCCGCCTATTACAACTACAGCTCCTGCTGCAATACCGACTTTACCACCATGCTGTTTCCAGAAGTTTTTCGATCCTTCTCCTATTTCTTTGCCGATTTTTTTAGAGGTCTCTTCGGTAGAATCTTTGATTTTATTCATTATGCTGTTATCAAAATTGAATAAAGTTTTCTCGGCTTTTGTAGGAGTGGGATCAATATGAATTTCTTGATACAGTTGTCTTGAAGATTTGTTCGATGGGTGAGGATGAAGTTTTGCATTTCCTTCCCAAGTTGTATCAAGTTTTTTATGATTTTCATAAATTAATTTTGAAGTTTCATCGGTTTGATTAATATTTGCCGCCATTGCTTCTGCTAGTTCATCGGACAAAATATCATCAATATAGGTTTTTTCTAGATATTTATATATGGTTGAATTCTTTACATTTTCTGCTGCTAATGTATCAATAACGCTAGCGTCTACTTTTTTATATTGGAGAGCTGCTTTCTCATATGCTACCAATTTTTCATAAACTTCGGTGAGTTTAGGTGTTTTTGTTTTTAGGATTTCATCATGCATATAAAATTCGTTAGTGGTTTTGTATGATGTGGCAATGTCTTTTTCGCTTGCTATTCTAGGGTCAGGGTTCTTTTGAGATAACCCTTCAGTATTGGTTACTACAGGCGTACAATAAAATCTTAATGCTTCTAAATCAGTAAGCCCGCAAGGTTCAAATCTTGAAGCAAAAACGGCAGAATCAGCGGCACTTGATAATGGAGCATTTGGAGCAAATCCGTCTATCAAAACTAATCTGCCTTTAAATTTATCGTCTTTAAGCATAGTTTTGACTTTTTCGCGAATTTTTTCTGAGTCAGCATCTTTTCCTAGAGGACCACCAAATACCAGTACAGAATTTTCTGTTCCGATTTTTTCAGTAAGTTTTTCAAAAGAATCAAGGACTATATCAAAACCTTTTTGGAAATCGGCACGGCCCCAACTTACAAAAAGTTTTACATTTTCACCATTATCTATTTTGTCAATCCATTTTTTGTCTATAGACCCAATTATCTTCGTGGTTTTATCAGATGCACCGCCAATGATGTTTCCTATGTCTTTAGTATGGAAAGTCCCATTTAGCCTGTGGAATAAATTCTTTTTATTATTATTTTTAACCGCTTTCATTTCTTCATAAGTTGCATCTTTTTTAAGAATTTCAAAAGCAGGAATGGTTTCTTCAGTAGCAGTATTAGTATTGAGTGCTTGCTGAGCCTTACTATATCCAGGTTGACCGTTTAGTGGTCCATGTATAGTAAATGCGGGGTTGTTACATGGATTTAAAATACCACCGACTTTACCCTCTTTATAAAGTTTTGACCAAAGAGTATAGACGCTTTGAGGAGATTTTTTAGGATTTGTTGCTATTTGTTCCGCATAATTTTCGGAAACAGTTGTCATTGCTTTGACATAATCGTTTTTACGATGAAGAAGAGGTATCAATGTTGCATTTGGGCTGTTGCCTAAACTTGCTGCTTCAATTTCTGGCATTAATTTTGCAAAATATTTTTCCGTTTCACCTTCAACAATTGCTTCAATAAATGCAGGATCTTTTTTAACCGCAGCGATTTGTTCTTTTGTCATAAAGCTAGTTGCTAAATTTTGATAATTCGTCGGGCCTGTATAACTGCCATTGCCTAAATTATGAGTGACATAAGTAGGTTTCATTGCTTGATAATAAGCATCGCCAGATTTACTTCTTTGAGCCATAAATTCAGGTATAAAAGCAGTTTGAGCATCGTTACAAATTACTGTTTCAGGAGCAAATCCTTGTTTTTCAAGTTCAGGCAAAAGTTCTGTAACTGCTTTACTAAATTGTGCATAAGGATCACCTTTCCAAGTTTTTGGCAGAGCCGCACCTGCTGAGGAATAAGCATAAAGACCTTCATCTCCATGGCTACCTGCCATTTGAGCATAAGGCTTTGCCATTCTGGCAGTAGAATTAGTAAAGACCATCCCATGATTTGTTCCTTTGACTCGATAAAGTGCAATTTCTATATCATCTTCAGCAAATTGCATCATTTTTTCAGATACTTTTTCAAGTTCTACATAATTTTTTTTATCTTTTAATACATCTTCAAGATAATTTTTGGTTAAATCCATTTTGGTATAAATAGGTGTTCCGTCAGGTTTTTTAAGAACGGCTGCTTCACCCGTTTCTTTTCCTGTTTTAGGATCATATTTAACTTCACCGTTATAATACGGAGTCCAAATCATTTCTTTTTCTTTTGGTGAAAAAGTTTCAAAATCTTTAACAACTGTCGCAACGCCGCCGACTTGATCATAGTGTTCTGCAGCAACAAAAAGAACTTGGTCTTTATTTTTTGTTCCGCCAAAAGTTATAACCGCTGAAGGTTTATTCATTCTATGTATCGAAGTAAAGTTCACCGGTACGGTTTTGGCAATAGGAGGGGTACTTGTTTCAATGCTAGTAGGTTTAGGGGTTTGCGAGTCATCAATTTTTTGGGATTTAGCCAAATTATTCGTAGCAAAATTAAGCCTCGCTTGAGTGTCAATGCTTGAAACTTTCATACGTTCTCCTTTTTTGGAATGTCTAACCGAATGCAAAATGAAAAAATACTTTATTTTCTTATAATAAGTATAGACATGGATTTTATGAACCTTTTTAGCGCAAATATTATTGTAAATTTACAAAAATTTACAAAACGAAATATCGGTTTTTGAACACTTTAATATCAATTTTTATATTTTTCAACAATAGTTTCTGCAAAATTGAAGATTTTTTTATCAAAATTATCAAAAACAAGACCTTTTATTAGCCCAAGGCGACATAATGGACAATCTGTCATAACAAATTTTGCATCAGAAATATTGATTTCTTGAGCTTTTTTTGTAGCAAGGGTGTTAGAAATCTTAATATTTTCTATAAAAAACAGTCCTGCAGAGCCGCAGCAGCGTTTTTCTGATGGTACAACTTCGATATTCATTTTTAGCATAAGTTCTTTTGTTGCTTCTTCGCAATCAAGGTGGCAAGGCGTGTGATAAAAGGCTTTTTCAACTATATTTGGCAGGGCAATATTTTGTTCAAGCAAAAATTCATTAATGTGTTTACATTTATTAAAAATATTTATAGCTTTTTGTTGTATTTTTCCATCCAGTACTTCGATATAAGTTTTGAATGCTTTCTTGCAAGTTGCACAGTCAAATAGGATGTAATCTATATTATCAGCGACTTTTAGGAGATTTTTTTCTGCAAATATTTTGAAATTATCGATATCGCCGATATTATATGCGGGCATGGTGCAGCAGTCAAAGTCGGGCATGGTGTATTTTATTCCGTTTTGCTCCAAAATCATTTTTATTGCATTCAAAGAAGATGAATTGAAGTAGTTGTTTATGCATCCTGAGAAGATTACCACTTTCAAATTTGAGGTTTTGGTTGGGGTTTGTTTTTTGTATTTGATGTTTGGGTTCAAAAATTCATACAAAATTTTACCGATTTTGCTGAAATTCAGGATTGGGAAAAATAAATATAGTTTGATTAGGCTTGCTAATCTCAAAAAATTTTTCGAATAGAGACCTCTTAAAATAAGTTTTTTCCATAAAGGTGCGTAAGTGTATGAGGCTATTTTTGCCGAAATCATAATTTTTTCAGCGTCGATTCCTGAGGGGCAATATTCCTTACATTTGTTGCAAGTGAGGCATTTATCGATATTTTTTCTGATTTTTTTGTTGAATTTGAGATGACCTTTTACGATTCCGTTCAGGAGCGAAAAAAAGCCTCGAGAAACCATGGTTTCTTTTTTTGTAACTTCATAAACAGGGCAAACACTTTGGCACAAACCGCATCTTGAGCATGTATAGATTTCATCTTTGTAGTCTAAAAACTCTTTCATAATATTTTCTCTGGGTTAAAAATATTTTTCGGGTCAAAAACTTCTTTTATTTTTTTCATAAATTGAAGATTGAGTTCAGAATTCACCATGCCGATGTATTTTTTCTTAGCAGAACCTATGCCATGTTCGCCTGCAATTGTACCGCCAAGCTCAATTACATAGTCAAACATTTCTTTTTCTGCTAGTTTGTAGCGATTTTTTTGGTCTTCATCTCTTAGGTCCAAAGAAAAATTCGGATGCAAATTCCCATCGCCTGAATGCCCCATTATTGTAATTACCAGGCCATATTTTTTTGAAATTTCTTGGATTTTTTTGACCATATCAACAAGTCTGCTTGGTGGAACAACGATGTCTTCGGTTACTATATCAAAATTTAACTTGGCTACAGAGCTGAAAGCCTGTCTGCGAGCGAACCAGATTTTGTCTGATTCGTCTTTATTTTGGGCGAATTTTATCTCGCAAGCTTTATGGTCGTTGCAAACGGCAATTATTTTTTTGGTTTGATCTTGAACATCAAGTTCTGTGCCATCAACTTCAATAATCAAGCACGCTTGTGCTAGTCTCAAAATTCCTGTCGGATAAAATTTTTCTATTGTTTCGATGGTTTTTTCATCCATTAAATCAATAGTGGATGGTCGTAGGCAATGTTTTATTATTGAAGAAACTGCGTTCGCAGAGTCTTCGAGGCTGTCAAAAAATGCAAGCATGACCCTTTGTACATCAGGCTTTGGAATCAATTTTAGCGTGGCTTCGGTGATTATTCCAAGAGTGCCTTCAGATCCCACAAAAAGTTGTGTAAGATTGTATCCTGCAACGTTTTTGGGTGTTTTTGAGCTGGTATGGATTATTTCGCCTGTTGCGGTGATTATTTCCAAATCAATAATGTAGTCTCTGGTTCCGCCGTATTTGAAATGTCTTGGGCCGCTTGCCGATTGGGCTATAGCACCTCCGATAGTTGATACGGCAAGGCTTGATGGGTCAGGGGGGAAAAATAATCCTTTTTTTTCGACTTCGCTTTGAATATTTCCGATAATTGCACCTGTTTGAACTGTGCAATTTAAGTTTGCTTCATCAATTTCCAGAATTTTATCCATTTTGGAAAAATGTATCACGATGCCATTTTTTTCGGGGATGCAAGAGCCGACTTGATTTGTGCCAGCTCCGCGTGGAATTATGGCAAGGTTATTTTCGTCGGCAAATTTCACTATTTCTTGAATTTGTGCTTTGTTTTCAGGGAAAACTACAACATCAGGAATGCTGACATTATCGCCTTGTTCAATGACATCAAAAGCGTATGGGTAGCAATCTTCTAATTGTCTCAAGACGTTGTCTTTGCCAAATATTTTTTCTATTTTTTTGACTAGTGCATTATCTATACTCATAAGTAAATTATACTCCAAAATATTATTGGTATTTCGTGGCATAAAAAAACAAATTTGATATGCTAATCTGAAGATGAAAATAGTAAAGGAAGTGAAAAAGATGGCACATACTATTAATAAAAAACTTTATTCTGAATCGAAAAGAAAATATATAGACTGCGAAGTTCTGGTTTTGGACGAAGAAGAACTTTTGCCTCATACTGACAGACGAGAAATAATCCTGTTTTGTAATGACGGTGAATCTATTTATGACGAACCTTCTGATGAGCTTGATATAGAGGGTTATCCCGAGACAGAATTGATAGAGCAGTACAAAAATCTCGATACCGATGAGAGGAATTAGATTTTTTTGTACAAATCAGGTCGTTTTTGCTCTGTACGCAAAAGTCTTTGCTCGTGTCTCCATTTTGCGATTTCTTTGTGATTTCCGCTGAGTAAGACATCAGGAACTTTCATTCCTCTAAAATCATAAGGCTTTGTGTATTGTGGATATTCAAGAAGCCCGTCTTCGAAGGTGTCTTCTTGGGCAGACTCAATTTTGCCTAGAACACCGTCAATAAGGCGACTTGTGGCATCTATGATGCATAAAGCCCCCAATTCTCCACCAGTCAAAACAAAATCCCCGATAGAAATCTCTTCAAGTTCTATACCTTCTCTAATTCTCTCGTCAAAACCCTCATAATGCCCGCAAAGGAGTATGATTTGTTCATATTCAGACAGGTCTTTTACAATTTTTTGCGTAAGAGGTTTGCCTTGTGGAGTTAGCATTAGGGTTTTTATTTTAGGTTTTTTCTCAATGCTTTCATAAGCTTTAAAAAATGGTTCACACATAAGTACCATGCCGGCTCCGCCTCCATAAGGAGTGTCATCGACTCTGTGGTGTTTGTCTTCTGTAAAATCACGCGGATTGATTGTATTTACTCTCATACAGCCACTTTCGATGCCTCGAGAAACAATGCTGTGTGAGCAATGCTGTTTTATCATATCCGGAAATAAAGTTATTACGTCGTATTGCATTATCTTTCAATCAAACCAGGGATTTCATCTATTATTATCATGTTTTTTTGTAAATCTATAACAGGTACAAGTTTTTTAACAAAAGGTACGAGGTGCATCTTTTTGTTGTCATCTTCAATTGACAAAAGCTCACTACCCGGTTGTGCTTCAAGGAATTTGACTTTACCGATATATTCATCTTTTGTGTTATAAACGTCAAGTCCTACCAAATCATCAATAAGATATTCATCTTCTTCAAGATAGTCTTGAACTTTTGTTTTGTCAGCTTTTAGTTCAATATTTTTTAATGCCTGAACCTCTTCGATAGTGTTGATTTCCTTGAATTTTATCAAGGCATGTTGTTTATGAAATTTCACCGATTCAGGTGTCAAAAAAATCTGTTTTCCGTCTTTTTCGATTAAGAATTGCTCGATTGATAAAAGTTGGTCCTCTTTTCCTTTGGTATAACCGACTTTTGCCTCGCCTTTTATCCCGTGAAAATTTAAAATTCTTCCTATTGATAAATATTTTGTCATTACAACCTCGCGTTTTTTATTATATAACATTTCATTTAAGAAAATGAGCCTAAAAATACTATATTCAACTATAATATCCTTAAGTCAGGAATGCAATGCTCATTATAACAATTTTAAGGCTTTTAACATGATAAAAATAGTTAATTTATCAAAATATTTTGGTAAAACAAGAATTTTGAACAATATAAATCTTGAAGTTAAAGAAGGTGAAATCATTACCCTTATTGGCTCATCAGGGTGCGGCAAGAGTACACTTCTTAAATGCATTAACGGCCTTGAGCCACTTAGTGCAGGCAAAGTTTATATTGACGGGCAAGAAATTAATTGTAAACATACCAACATTAATCTTTTAAGAACAAGATTGGGCATAGTTTTTCAACAATTTAATCTTTTCCCGCATATGACGGTAAAGCAAAATATTACCCTTGCGCCGATAAAGGTGAAGGGTGTTTCAAAGAATGAAGCGGAATTCATTGCAATGGAACTTTTGGAAAAAGTCGGGCTTTTGGAAAAAATTAACAAATACCCCGATGAACTTTCAGGCGGTCAGGCTCAAAGGGTTGCTATAGCCAGGAGTCTTGCCATGCAACCTGATATAATGCTTTTTGATGAGCCAACGTCGGCTCTTGACCCTCAGATGACACAAGAAGTTTTGGATGTAATGAAAGGGCTTGCACAAGAAGGCATGACGATGATAGTTGTTACTCATGAGATGAAATTTGCAAAAGAAATCGCCAACAGAATTCTTTTTATGTCTCATGGAGAAATAATCGAAGAAAATAAACCGGATGAATTTTTTGATAATCCTGAAAAACAAGCTACGAAAGATTTTTTAGAAAGTGTAAATATATGAAAAAATTATTACTTTTAAGTTTATCCTTAATTATATTTTTGGCAGGCTGCAGCTTCAAGTCTGATCAGCCTCAAATGGACAAATTGGACAAAATAAAACAGCGTGGGAAATTGATTGTAGGCGTAAAATATGACAGTAAGCCGTTTGGATTTGTAAATGAAAAAAATCAGGTTCAGGGTTTTGATATAGATATTGCGAGAGAAATGGCAAAAAGCATTTTGGGCGATCCAAATGCTGTCGAATTCAAGCAGGTGACTTCATCCAACAGGATTTTCATGCTTACATCTGATGCGATTGATGTGGTTATTGCAACTATGACAATTAATCCCAAAAGGCTTGAGGTAGTTGATTTTTCACAGCCTTATTATATTGCCGGGCAAGCTATAATGATTCCTCAAAATAGTGATATTCGTGGGATTAAAGATCTTAATAACAAAAAAGTTATCATAGTTCTTGGTTCGACTTCAGAAAAAAATATTAGAATGATGGCTCCTGATGCCGTTATTCAAGGATTTAGAACTTATAACGATGCATTTTCAGCCCTTAAAGCAGGTCGCGGCAATGCCCTTACGACAGATGACAGTATTTTGTACGGATTTTTGGATACTGATAAAAATTTCAAAATCCTACCAGAAAGATATACGAAAGAGCCTTATGGCATAGCTATCAAAAAAGGTACAGAGACAGAAACGCTAAGAATGGCTATTGACGAGTCATTATACCGTATGGAAAAAGACGGTACTCTTAAGAAAATTAAACACAAATGGGTAAAATAAATGTACACCATTGATTTTTCAGTTATTTTACAGGCTAAAGAACTTCTTCTGCAAGGTTTGATGATAACTTTGCGAGTTTCAATATTAAGCAGCATTTTCGCCTTTATTTTGGGCGTTTTTGTTGCTTATTTGAGAGATTTGCCCAATCATTTTGCCAAAATCATCACAAATATTTATGTTGAAGCCGCAAGAAATGTCCCGCTTTTAATACAGCTTTATATAATTTATAAAGTTTATCCGCATTTTGGTCTTAGTTTTTCGCCCATAAACTGCGGTATTATTGCCCTTAGCCTTTATACAGGGGCGTATATTGCTGAAGTTTTGCGCTCAGGTATGAATTCGATTGCCAAACAGCAGCCGCAGGCATCGTATGCTTTGGGGCTAAATTATTTTCAGACATTTTTTTTGATTACATTTCCTCAAGCAATCAGAATAGTCATCCCTGCTTTAGGAAGCCAGTTTATCAATTTGATTAAAAACTCTTCTTTGGTCAGTTTTATTGCCGTTGTGGATATTTTTTATGTAATTTATAAAGGTGCGGCAGATGATTTTAGGATTTATGAGTTTTTCTTAGTTGGAGCCTTGATGTATATGGTTTTGTCGGGGTTTGTGGCTTTGATTACAAATATTTTGGAGAAAAAACTGAAAGTCTACGGTAGGGAGGCTAGGGTTTGATGCATGACATAATCCTCAACTCCGAACTGCTTTTTAAGGGTCTTCGCATAACAATTATGCTCGGATTGCTTTCCGGTGTTACGAGTATGATTTTGGGGTCTCTTCTTGGTATAGCAAGGTATTCAAATATTTTGCCATTAAAAATTATTTCTGCATTTTTTATCGAAATCACAAGAAGTATCCCTTTGGTGCTTTATATTGTGTTTATTTATCTTACTTGCTCGCCGATTTTGGCTAGTATAAATATATTTCATGATGATATTTTTGGCGCACTTGAGTTTCAATCTGCTTATATTGCTTTGTCATTGTTTACGTCAGCTTATATTGCAGAAATTGTCAGAAGTGGCTTGAAATCAGTCGAGGCGACCCAAATTCAGGCGGCGAAAGCTCTTGGATTGAATGTTTTTCAGAGGCTCAAATATATTATTTTGCCTTGCGCAATTAGCAGAATGATGCCAGCTCTTGTCAGCCAATTTATTTCTCTTGTGAAAGATACATCTTTGGCTTCTGTGATTGGGCTTATTGAATTTACCCGTTCAGGCGAATTGATTTATGAGCGAACCTTTAGAGAGACAGAGATTTTAGTCCTTATAGCTATCGTATATTTTGTCATTTGTTATGGAATGTCTTTAGTTAGTCAACGATTAGAAAGAAGACCTTTTAGTCTTATAAGGTTAGGCTTTTAGTCTAATATGAAACTTTTTACCAATCCTATCGTCTAGTAATATAATAAGCAAAAAGATTACTAAACGGAATGATAGGAATAGTAGAATTATGAATTTTAAAGTAGAAATTATAGAAGATGTCCAAGAAAAATTGATAGACGCATTAATTGATGATGGGACAGAGGAAAAAGAAGAAAAATATTTTGATAAATGCACTAGTGCATATTCTGATGATATTCTTCAAATGTATTTGAAAGATATTGGTAAGAAAAAATTATTGACAACACCTCAGGAACTTGAGCTCGGGCAAATTATAAAAGAAGGCCCTAAAGATGAGGCAAAAAAGGCGAAAGACAGACTTGTGCAAGCAAATTTGCGTCTTGTAGTCAGTATTGCCAAAAAATATGTCGGGCAAGGCGTTTTATTTATGGATATGGTTCAAGAGGGTAGCCTTGGACTTATGCGTGCGACAGAGAGATTTGATTACAAAAGAGGATTCAAATTTTCGACGTATGCAACATGGTGGATTAGACAAACAATAATTAGATCTATTGCAAATACTTCTCGTACGGTCAGAATACCTGTTCACATGTCTGATAAAATCAGAATTTTAAAAAGAACTATGCATGATCTTTCTAATGAGCTTGGCAGAGAGCCGACTGATATGGAATTGGCGCAAAAAATGGATTTGAGCAAACTGAAAATTGCAAACATCAGAAAAGCAATGATTAGAGAACCTATTTCTCTTGATATGCAAATTGGTGACGAACTGTTCTTAGAGGATTATGTGCCAGACACTTTGCATAAAGGTCCAAGTAGCGAGACTACAGAAGAACTTTTGTCTCAAGATATAGAAAAAGTACTTTGTTTTTTGACTGAGCGTGAACAGACCATTTTGATTGAGCGATTTGGGATTTATGGAACAAAACAAAAAACTCTCGAAGAACTTGGCCAAAAAATGGGCTTTTCAAAAGAACGTATCAGACAAATAGAAGATGTCGCGATTAAAAAACTTCGTGCAAGAGATGAGATAAAACATCTCAAAGATTATCTTAAATAGAAAAAAGCCCCGTAAAATGCGGGGCTTTTTTTATATTAAATTGTAAATATTAGAAGTCCCTTAATATAAAAACGATATGCTTTTGCAAAATTCAAAAATTTCAAAAAACTTTACAATTCATTAAATTTAAAAAAATTGGTTTTAAAGTTATATCTTTGGTATCTTATATATAAGAAGACATGAGGAAGAAAAAATGAAATCAATAGAAAAGCGAAGAAATATCGCTATAATTGCACACGTCGACCACGGCAAAACTACTTTGGTAGATGGAATGCTTAAGCAAAGCGGTGTGTTCCGAGATAATGAAGTTGTGCAAACTTGCGTGCTTGATTCTAATGATATAGAACGTGAAAGAGGGATTACCATTCTTTCAAAAAATATTTGTATTAATTATGGTGGTTACAAAATCAACGTTGTCGATACACCGGGTCACGCAGACTTTGGCGGAGAAGTTGAACGTGTACTTGGCATGGTGGATGGAGCATTGCTTATTGTTGATGCAGCTGAAGGTCCGATGCCGCAAACTCGTTTCGTACTTTCAAAAGCTCTTGAGCTTGGGATTAGAATTGTTGTCGTAATCAACAAAATTGACAGACAAGGAGCTGATCCACACGGAGCTTTGGACAAAGTATTTGAATTATTCTTAGAACTTACAGATAATCAATATTTACTCGATTTCCCTGTGGTTTATGCAAGTGGCGTTAGCGGAATTGCAAAAAAAGAAGTTGAAGATGAGTCTGATAATCTTAAACCTCTTTTTGACACAATCATCAAGGATATCAAACCTCCAACAGGAAATGCCAAAGAAAATTTGCAGTTTCATGTAACAACTCTTGATTACAATGAGTATGTGGGCAGAATAGCCATCGGACGTATTGTTAACGGCATTATCGAAAGCGGACAGCAGGTTACTTTGCTGACTCGAGAGGATAAAATTCAGCGTGGTAAAGTTGCCAAATTGATTGGCTTTGAAGGTCTTGACAGAGTTGATCTTCAATCGGCGCAAGCCGGTGATATTGTCGGTATATGCGGTTTTCCTGATGTGCAAATCGGTGAAACAATTTCATCAATTGATAATCCACAGGCATTGCCACTAATTAACATTGATGAACCTACATTACAGATGAATTTTTCTGTAAATGATTCACCTTTTGCAGGACTTGAAGGCAAATTTATTACTTCAAGGCAAATCAGTAGAAGACTTTATAGAGAATTAGAAAAAAATGTCAGTTTGAGAGTTGAAGATACTGAAAATACTGATGTTTTCAGAGTTTCAGGAAGAGGCGAATTGCACCTTGGGATTTTGATTGAAACAATGCGCCGCGAGGGGTATGAGTTTCAGGTTTCAAAACCGGAAGTAATTTTTAAAGAAATTGATGAAGTTCAACATGAGCCGTATGAAAACCTTGTGATTGATGTACCATCTGATTTTGCAGGAAGCTGTATTGACAAATTAGCCCAAAGAAAAGGCGAAATGAGAGAGATGCAATCAAACGGAATTAGAACAAACATGAATTTTTCAATTCCTGCTCGCGGCTTGATTGGTTTCAGAAGCGATTTTATCAGAATGACAAAAGGCGAAGGTATTATGTACCATGTTTTTGACAAGTACAAACCTAGCGCCGGCGAAATTCAAAAGCTTAGAAATGGCTCTTTGATTGCACATGAAGACGGCGAAGCAATTCCTTATGCTTTGCGACAATTTGAAGACAGAGGCGTATTTTTCTTGAATCCAAAAACTAAAGTTTATCGCGGAATGATAGTCGGTGAGCACAATAGACCGATGGATTTGCTTGTTAATATTTGCAAGAAAAAACAGCTTACAAATATGCGCTCATCAGGCGCGGATGTAATGGTTACATTGCAAGCACCACGTCTTATGACGCTTGAAGATTGTCTTGAATACATTGCAGAAGATGAGCTTGTCGAAATTACACCAGAGAATGTGAGAGTTCGCAAAGCTTCTTGGGTAAGATTGAAGTAATAAATTTATTTTAAAACAAAGCTTTAAAATGTCATGCCGAATTTATTTCGGCATCTAACCATTTTTGCTCCGCAGCCAAGTAGGTGCATATCTCTATGTCTATTCGCCTAGAGCTTTGCTAGGGATTTCATCTCGAGGTACTTTTTTCAAGTATAGATTTACATACCCAAAACTTTTTCAAGAGGTGTGTATTCTTTGCCTAAAGATTCGGCTACCGATTGGCAAGTAATTGAACCATGGAGGACGTTTACACCTTTTGCCAAAGCTGAAGAGTCTTTAACGGCAGCCAGACCTTTTTTTGCGAGCTTTAACACATAGGGCAAAGTTGCATTAGTGAGTGCAAAGGTTGAGCTTCTGGCGACCGCTCCTGGGATATTTGCTACTGAGTAATGCAATACACCATGTTTTTCAAAAACAGGATTTTCGTGAGTAGTTACTCTGTCAATTGTTTCGACAGAACCGCCTTGATCAATTGCTACATCTACAATTACAGACCCTTTTTTCATTGTTTTTACCATATCTTCAGTGACAAGATGCGGGGCTTTTGCACCTGGAATTAAAACTGCTCCAATTAATAAATCAGCTGTTTTAGCTTCGTGCGCTATGTTATAGGGGTTTGAATGAAGCGTTTTTACTCGACCTGCAAAAATATCATCAATATAGCGAAGTCTATCTAAAGAAATATCCATAATAGTGACATCTGCGCCCAAACCTACTGCCATTTTTGCTGAATTCAGTCCTACGATTCCGCCACCTATGATGACAACTTTTCCTGTCGGAATTCCCGGTACTCCACCTAGCAAAATACCTGAACCGCCGTAATGTTTTTCCAAAAATTGGGCTCCGATTTGTACTGCCATTCTTCCTGCAACTTCACTCATAGGTTGCAATAGAGGGAGGTTTCCTTTATTATCTTGAATTGTTTCATATGCAATCGAAGTTACTTTGTTTTTGATTAAAGCTTCAGTTAATTTTGGTTCAGCTGCCAAATGGAGATATGTAAAAAGGATTTGATTTTCTTTAAAAAGGTCATATTCTGCTGGCAGAGGTTCTTTTACTTTGACAATCATATCGGCTTTATCGACAACTTCTTGGGGTGTATTTAGTATTTTTGCTCCTGCTTGGATAAAATCCTCATCACTTATGCCGCTGCCTAATCCGGAACCTTTTTCGATTAATACGGAGTGTCCGTTTTTTACCAAAGCATCAACGCCTGACGGCGCAAGTGCTACACGGTGTTCATTCGCCTTAATTTCTTTAATCACGCCTACAATCATCATGAATCTCCCTGAATTTTTTTACATCTCATTTTATCAGACTTGGAGGGAGTTTACAATCTGAGACTACTGCACAAGTCCAAAATTTTTAATTTTGAGGCTTGTCAGGGGTCGACCTTACAAAAGTGAGCAAAGCACGGCAATGTGAGTTGGTGGGCATTTGCTACACTAGACGTGAGGTTAATATTTAAAAAAGTTTTTTGCCGATGACTCCGCCTTGAACTTCGTGGACGTTTTCGATTGTAATGAAAGCATTTGAGTCATGTTCTACAACTACGTCTCGGATTTTTGAGATTTCAAGCCTGTTTATGATGCAATAAATTATTTTTCTATCAATTCCGCTGTAAGCCCCTTGCCCGTGCAAAAAAGTTACGCCTCTGCCGAGTTCGTGCATAATTATTGCGGCGATTTCATCGGGTTTGTCAGAGACAATAAGCATGGCTTTTGAATCGTCAAAGCCTTCTAAAACAACATCGATAGTTTTAAAAATTACAAAGTAAGCTAAAATAGAGTACATGGCTTTGTCCCAATCAAAGACAAAGCCTGCTGCTGTCAAGATAAAGACGTTAAAAAACATTACAATTTCGCCGACAGAAAAACCAATTTTTTTTGCAATTGAAATGGCAATAACTTCAGTACCGTCAAGAGACCCGTTATTTCTGATGATTAGGCCTACTCCTGCACCGACCAAAAGTCCGCCGAAAACACAAGCCAAAAGTAAGTTCCCTGTAATTTTATGGCAAGATGCAAGCAAAGTTACAAAAGCGCCTAGGCAAAAAATAGCATAAAGTGAACTTAAAAGAAATTTCCTCCCGAGTTTTTGGTATCCGAAAAGGAAAAAAGGAATATTTAAAGAGACAATCAAAGCACCCAGCGGCCAGTCTTTTAGGTAGCTGAGAATTATTGAAATCCCTATAATTCCGCCATCTATAATTTTGTTGCAAACCAAAAAACAATCTAGCCCAAGCGCAACTAAAAAAGCACCAATTGTTAGGATAATCATTTTTCCGATTAATTTTTTTAGCATTAGCAATTTACCATTGAAACAATTTCTATATCTTTAGGCAATTTATCTCTTCCGCCAAGCCCCTCGATTTCAATAATAAAGGCTATTCCTACAACTTCACCGCCGATTTTTTTGACTAAATCGCAAGCTGCTGCGGCTGTTCCGCCTGTGGCAAGTAAATCATCTATAATTAAAACTCTTTTTCCTGGCTCGATAGCGTCTTTATGGACTTCTAAGGTGTCTGAACCGTATTCTAAGTCATAAGTGATACTTTCTACCGCAGCAGGCAATTTGCCCGGTTTGCGAACGACTATAAACCCTGCACCCAAGTTGTATGCAAGAGGCGTTCCGAAGATAAATCCGCGGGATTCTATTCCTGCTACATAATCAATTTTTTTGTCTTTGAACTGCTCTGTTAAGTAGTCAATGGTGCGTTTGAGACCTTCTGAGTCTTTCAAAACAGTTGTTATATCTTTGAAAATAATTCCTTCTTTTGGAAAATTGGGAACATCTCTTATAATTTTTCTAACTAATTCAGGCATAATCTAACTCCTACTTGTACTTTAATATTATATGTTAAATAAATTTTTTCAATTCTTCTTTTGTGAAAACTTCAATACTGCTCTGGTTGTGGATAAAAATCAAACAGGTAATAAGTTTTTTGATGATGTCAAATTCTTTAAAAGAAAATCTTTTGCGTAAATCTTCCATTCCGTCAGCCAAAAACTCGGTAATCACAAGTTTGTTTTTGAGTGCCAAAGAAATAAAATATTCCAGCCCTGACTTGGTATTAAGACCCTCAAAATAAACAACATCAGGCGATTGGAATTCTATAAATCGCATAGCTTTATCAAGATTTAGTCCGACATTTTCGTTTATTTCGCATTGATTAATATTTTCAAGGTCATATTTGACTATAGATTCGATGGTCATTACATTCAAAGAATTGTTCGAAAATTCCTTTAGCATCGAATAAATTACATGGGTTTTGCCGCTCAAGCCGCTGCCGCAAACGAGTATTATACCTTGGTTTTGGATAGCTTGTTTCAAATAATCCAATTTTTCAAAAGGCAACGCCAAATCGCTCAGGTTTTTTGGAGGACTGTAGATTTTTAAGAAAATTCTTTCGCCGTTAATTGTTGGGAAAGCCGAAACGCTTGTTGTGTAGTCAATATCGTTGAGTTTGAATACAAGTTTTCCAAGCTGTGGAAGCTCGGATTCGTTAGGGTCAAGCCTTGATAAGGATTTCAATTTTGAAATAAATAGCGGTATCAAAAGAGAAGGGACTTCACCTTTGTTATCAATTTCGCCGTTTTTCCTAAAAATAACACTCAAGCCATACGATTTGTGTTCAAAGAATAGTTCATGAACATTTTCTTGTATGGCTTGTCTTAAAATTGTTTCGATGATATTTTTCAGATGATTTTCATCTTGTTTTTCGTTATTCAAAATATCTCGCCAATCAATAATTTCATCTTTTTCAAAAGAAATAGAGGTTTCTTGATTGTAATAATATCTGTTAATTGCCTTTAAAATACTATTTTCCGAGCAAATAATCGGTTCGACTTTTATTTCATCTGATTTTATTAGATTGTTAATTACAAACAAATCCATCGGATCACACATCGCAACCGTCAAAACATCTTCGATTTTGAATAGTGGAATGACGCGGTATTTTTTGGCATCTGTCGGGTCGATATAGCTCAAAAGCCTCTCATCCAGAGTGTAATCATCCAAATTCACATAAGGTATATGAAGTTTGGACTCGATAAATTTTAACAAAATTTCTTCATTTAAAACGCCTGATTTGATTAGAGCCTGGGCTAAATTTACTCTTTGAGCCTGTGAAATTTCTTGTGCATGATTGAGCTCGTCGTGAGTTACCATTCCTTCTTTTACGAGGTCATGTTTGAGTTTTTCTACCGTTTTGTTTGTTAAAATTTCTTGCATCATTCACCCAAATATTTTTTGACTTTGTTAACTACTGCTTCAATATCAAAAGGTTTAGTGATATATTCGTTTGCTCCTGTTTCTTCGCCGATGATTTTATCTTCATCTTGCGAGCGAGCGGTCACCATCAGAATCGGAATATCCCGATATTTTGCATCAAATTTGAGCAAGCGGCAAACTTTGTAGCCGTTGATTTTAGGCATCATAACATCCAGAATCATCAAATCAGGATTGACGCTTTTTGCCAGAGCAAGAGCCTCTTCGCCGTCATAAGCTACTTTGCAGTCAAATCCTTCGGCTTGCAACATAAATTGAAGTGTTTCAACAATATCAACTTCATCATCTGCAATTAAAACTGTCTTGCGCATGCATACCCCTTATCTACAAAACCAACTCTGTCATATGTTCTTCGATCTTTTGCAATAATTCATTCGAATTAATTGCATCTTCAGGATAAATAACTCCTCCTAATGAAACATTATACTTGAAATTTTGAGAGATTATTAGTTCTTTAACTTTTTGGAGTAAAATATCCAGCGCCATTTTATTGGCTTCAGGCAAAATTATATGCATTGTGGCTGAATTTTCACCGTAAGAGGTAAAAATTCTCGCTTTGTCATATTTAGTTACAATGCTTGGGTTTTTGACAAATTCACTTATAAATTCTGTCCCTTTTTCTTTTATAGCAATCATACCCAAATTAGAGTGCGTTTGCTTCGATTTTTGGATGAGTTTGTCGAGTTCAAGTACAAAAATATTTTGTTCTTGAGCCTTGGGTATCAAAAATGAAAATTCGCTTCCGAGCCCGACTTCGCTTTCGACCCAAATACAGCCCCTGTGATCTTCTACAAGTTGTCTTGCAATAGAAAGACCAAGTCCTGTCCCACCGACTTTTCTGACAAGAGCACTTTCAATTTGCTGGAATTTATCAAAAACTTTTGGCATATCTTCAGATGAAATGCCAATACCTGTATCTTTTACGGATATTTTTATGTAACCATTGCCGAGATTTGCAGGGCAATTTTTGATGTCATCTTCAGTTGCATCTTGAGCTGAAATAGTGATATTTCCATTTTCTGTGGTGAATTTTATTGCATTGGAGACGAGGTTGGATAATACTTGCTCAATTCTATCCAAATCCCCGTACCCAGAGGACAAATCAGTTTGAATAGTAAAGCTCAAGTCTATATTTTTTTCTTGCGCCATAGAAATGAAAGTCCCATAAACATTGTCCAAAGGCGTTTTTATTTCAAATTTTTCAAAACGGTAATCCATTTTTCCGGCTTCAATTTTTGACAAATCCAGTAGGTCATTGATAATTCCTGCAAGGCGAGAAACATTCCTGCTTGCCATATTCAAAAAATTTGACATAGCAGAAGGAAGTTCTCCTGATTTTCCGCTTAATATAATGTTCAAAGAGTTTTTGATAGCTGTAAGTGGTGTCCTCAACTCATGAGAGACTATTGATATGAATTCAGACTTAAGCTGTTCAAGTTTTTCGAGTTTTTTGTTTGTATTTTGCAATTCTTCATAGAGATTGGCACTTTCAAGCGGTAAAGAAACTTGTTTCACAAGGGTTTGAAAGCATGTTGCATCTTCTTGAGAAAATTTTTCTTCACGAAAAACTTCAACAAGACCAAAAAACTTGTCAGTTGTGCTGATTGGCGAAAATAAAGTGTCAAAATCAACGATTTTTATGTCGAAAGTACCATCGGAATGTTTGGAGGAGCGGGTAACTTCAATATCATCAATTACAAAATCTACAGGGCATCTTTTTTCAAAAAATAGATTTTTATAATTGAGCATCATGCGTAGTTTGATTGCCGCTTCGAGCCTTTCTGAGACAGGGTGAAGCGAGTTTATAATCAGTTGAACATCATCTTTTGAAACAATTAAAATCGCACACATCGCGAAACTGATGCTGCGTTCAAAGCCTTCTCTCATAACGTCTATCAGCTTTTGCTTGTCCAAAGTCCCTGCAAGCTGTGAGCTTGTATCATACATAACATTTAGCTGGTAAAGGCTTCTTGCCAGTTCACTTGTTTTACTGAAAATCATATCCAGACGTTTTTTGGTACGTATATGGGCATTGACGGTTGAGAGTAAAATCTCATTTTTGAAAGGTTTTACGATATACCCATCAATCCTGCTTAGTGCGTCAATGAGCGTTTTTTCACCATTTGTAATAAGGATTAGCTGAATGTCATCACTTTGAGAATAAAGCTTTAAATTATTACAAAGCACCTGAATATCAGTATCTTCAAAATCTATATCGACCAAAATCACATCAGGAGAGAATTTTGTAACAATAAAATCTATTTGGTGCCTATCGTTAGCCACTTCAAATTTATAATCATTTTTAATAAAAACTGAAGAACAGGTGTCGCTAAGATTTTTATCGTTAGATATTAAAAGAATTTTTTCCATAAAAACATTCTAACAAAAATTTTCTCGCGTGTCATAGATTTAACGCTGGCATTATTATTCTTTGGAATAATCTCTAAAAACCTCTGGAATTAATGATTTTTTATTTAATGTAAAGAAATATTAAAAATAATATATATAAAATGCATCCAATTTAGCAATTTTTTATATTGGGATGTTTTTATATAAGTGTAAAGAGGAATAAAAAAAGTAGAGGCAAGTCACCTAAAAGATTTCAACCAACCAACACACACCGACATACCTTTCACTAACCGCTTAGAGGAGTCAACAAGACTTCAACCGATTTCCCACAAAGAAGTCGGTTTTTTTTATGGCTGTATGGCATAGAATACAGATTCTATAGAGTATTCGTGCATTCTAAAATAAATTTTATAATCAGGATTAATTTGTTTTATAATTTGTGGAAGCTCCCAAAGATCTCTGGGCTTGTGATACCCGGATATAGCTAATTTTGGGGTGTATTTTTTAATCAAATCAGCTGCGCCTAAAAGTCCGTTTTTTTCTTCACTTTCGATATCAAATTTTATAAAAGTTACAGGCTCATCTATCACAGAATCGATTTTTACCAAGTCTATTGAGTCATTCCCTTTTTCTGAGACATAACATCCTGCTTTATTCAAATTTGTTTCAAAATTTACAGAAGCATTTTTGTTGCTGATTCCTTTTTGAATAAATTCAATATTTTTATATGGTTTTAAGTTCAAAATAGCGGCATTTATATTTTCTTTGCAGGGTTCAAAAAGAAATATTTTTTTGTATTTGCCATTAGTCCTTGAAATAAATTGCAAAGAAGTATCACCAATAAAACCGCCACCATCTAAAAAAACTTCATTTTCTGTCAGGTGCAATATTTCTTTTTCGAAATATATATCTCTTATTGGTCGAAATAAATTAAAGAGGTTTGCATAATCAAGGTTTTTTCTTAAATTCATAAGGTATTTAAAGGTTTGTTTTGATGTTTCATCCTCTAGCAAATTTAATGTTTCGATGTATTTATCATAATTTGAAACAATATCTAAAATATAATCATATAAGGTGTTTTCAAAGGTGGTAGGTTCATCAAGATATTTATTATAATGGATAAATAAGATTAAGAAAGAAAGTAAATTATTGAAGCCGTTTACTTTTAGAAGTTGGCAAATATCACAAGCATAAAAAAGAGAAGCAACTATTATTAAAGATTTTTTATTTTCAATTTCACTGAATTTGAAAACTTTTAATCCCTGAATTTCTTCAGCGTTTGAATAGGTGTCTATAAAACCTTTTGGCTTAATATTATTTTCTTTGCATATATTTAAAATTAAATCGCCATATTTTCCGCAACCGTAGATATAGATATCTGGATTGTTTTGATTAAAAAGGTTTAAAACGGTTTTGTGTTTTTCAAATATATTTTCTTGTAAGATTTTATAGTCTTTTTCATTTTGTAAATTTTGCATTTTAGTAAATACACCTTTTCTATACTATTTCTCAGTTATAATAAACAGTCCGACCAAATCATTCAACTCAGTCGAAAGATTTTTGTAAGATTTTATTTGAGCTTCGTGGCTTTTAATGCTTGCTTTGGCTTCTTCAATATCGCTCATGCAACTGCGAATATTGCCGTTGATGTTTTCTTGCACTTGTTTGGCTTCAATCATCAAATCTCTCATTGACGTTCCCATAGCTTCCATAGTTTGCTTGATAATAACAGCACCTGTTTGCTTGGAAACATCTGCAGGCAGGCTATTTACAAGATGAATAAGCTTGGTTACGTTCTCTGAAAGGACATAATTATCGCTGGAAATATTGATTTGAGGCAATTCTGATTTCAATTCAGTTTTTTCCTCATAAATTTTTACTGGTTCCTCGATATAATCGCCATCGGCGTTTGTTTGGTTTTGCAACGCTTCAACAAGTTTCAAGCCTAAGCCGTCAGCTAATGTACTTTTTTCTAAATCTTTTTCATCCATTTTTTTATTCCTTTAAATTCTGATAAGTTAATTATATTAGAGGATAGGTAAAAAGTCCAAATTTTACGAATTTGAAATTCTCAAATCTGCAGAAAGTTTGTGAGCCATAAGCCCTTCGGTTTCAGCAATTTTTGAAGCTACAGCAAAGAGGTTTGAGTCTTTTGGAACTTCCTGAAAAGTTTGGATTTTGATAAAATCAAAAACACTTAAACCGCCTGAATATCTGGCAATACCATTGGTCGGTAAAACGTGATTTGTGCCTGAACAGTAGTCACCGAGGACTTCTGCCGAGTAATTTCCAATGAATAATGAGCCGTAATTTGTAAATTTTGGCATCCATTCTTCTGCCTGTGCGAAGCAAATTTCTAGGTGTTCAGGGGCTTTTTTATTGGCAATTTCGATTGAATCTTTAATATCTTTGACAATTATCGCGATTGATTTTTCGATAGATTTTGCTGCAATTTCTGCAGTTTTTAGATTTGGTAAGAATTTTTTGATATTTTTTTTGACTTTTTCGACCAATTCTGTTGAATTTGTAACCAAATACGCTCTTGCATCAAGGTCATGCTCACATTGAGCAAGCATATCAGCTGCGATAAATTCCGCATTTGAAGTTTCATCGGCGATTATCATCACTTCTGATGGACCTGCCAAAAAATCTATTCCGCAAACACCGTAGACTTCTTTTTTGGCTGCGGTGACGTATTTGTTTCCAGGGCCTGTAATTTTGTCTACTTTCGGGATGCTTTGCGTCCCATAAGCCATTGCTGCAATTGCTTGCACTCCGCCGACTCTGAAAATTCTGTCTGCACCTGAAAGTTTTGCTGCTGCAATTGTTTCGGGCTTTATTTTTGGTGAGCAGACGATTACTTCTTTGACTCCTGCGACTTTCGCTGGCACGACAGACATAATGGCTGATGAAGGAAGCGGATAATTTCCACCAGGAACGTAAGCTCCTGTTATTTCGAGTGGTACTATTGTATGCCCTAAAATTGCTCCGTTAAGGTTCATTTCGATGTTATTTATGCTCAAAAATTGTTTTTGGGCAAAGGCTTTGACGTTTGCAATAGAGGTTTTAATTGCCTCGATTACATCATCAGGGACTGATTTTATAGCTGTTTCGATTTCTTCTTCGGTGAGCTCAAGTGCTGTTATATCACCATCACCGAATTTTTGCGAGTATTCAATTACTGCCTCATCACCACGATTTTTGACATCTTTTATGATATCGCAGACAGAGTTGATGCCTTCAAATTCTTGATAGGTATAAAAATCAGCGGTTAAATTTTCGAAATTGATTATTTGCATTGGTTATTTTCTTCTTGAGGATAAGTTATTTAGAACCTCTTGTGGTGTTACGTTGTTTTTTGCCATAAGAACAAGTACAAAGTAAGTCAAATCGGCTGTTTCCCAGCCTAAATCATCTTCGCCGTTTTCAAAATCTACGACTTCGTTTGCTTCTTCAAGAATTTTGGAATTCAAAAATCCAGTATCCTTAAAAAGCTTTGTGGTGAATGATTTTTCAGGCAAGGTTGCTTTTCTTTCTAAAAGCAAATCGTACAAATCTTCAATCACAAAATCCCTGTCTTCAAAACAAGTGAAACTGCCTAAGTGGCAAGCAGGTCCTGTTTGTTCAACTTTATAAAGAAGAGTATCTCTATCGCAGTCAAACTTTGCACTAACAAGTTTTTGGATATTTCCTGAAGTTTCACCTTTTGTCCAAAGTTCATTGCGAGAGCGTGAAAAATAAGTAGATTTGCCGGTTTTTAGGCTTTTTCTGACAGCTTCTTGGTTGCTGTAAGCCAGCATAAGGACTTGTTTGGTTTTGATATCCTGTACTATTGTCGGGATGAGCCCTTGCTGTTTTTTAAAATCCAAAACAGCGCAAAAAGCATCCTCAAGGCTCAAAGCATTTGTGTAGATTGCCATTCCGAGTTGTGATGAGATGTTCATTTTTTCGAGTTCGACAATTTCTTCTACAGTACAAATTCCGCCCGCTGCGGTGATAGGATTTTTGGTAAGTTTGCAGACTTTTTTGATAGCTTTAAGGTCTGTACCGCCCATCATACCTTCTTTTTCGACGATTGTATAAAGATATCCGGAGCAAAGATTATCAAAGCGCCCAATCCAGTTTTCTGGAGTTTCGCCTGTATCTTCTGCCCAACCTTTTGTTACTACATTGCCGTTTTTAGCATCAATTGCAACGATTAGTTTGTCTTTTGGGAGTTTTGACAAAAATTCTTCATTTGCGGCTGTGCCGATGATGATTTTTCGAGCGCCGTAAGAAATAAGTCTTTGAGCCTTTTCGATGTCACGAATTCCGCCACCGACACGGCAAGAAAATTTGGCACATAGTTGTTTGATAAGGGCTTCATTATCACCTTGGCCCATAGCTGCATCGAGGTCTATGACTGCAATTTCTCCGAAACGAGAAAAATATTCTGCTAATTCAAAAATATCAGTTCTCTCTAAAACTTTTTTTTGGCCTTGCTCAAGCTGAACGGCTTTGCCACCCATTATATCTATACTCGGAATAATCATTTTTGCTTTCCTTTTTGCTAGCAAAAATAATTATACTATAAAAAACGGATTGCGAGCAGAGAGTGTAACGAATGGCGTGAGCCAAGAGAGAACTCGTTTAATGCGAGCGACCTTTCGGATGTGAGTAAAGGCACGAAAACGATTAGTTTTCGGGCTTTTACGACACTGGACGTCATAGAAATGGCACAAATTAGAAAATTAGTCTGCTACTACGCCATCAATGATTGCCATGTAAGGCTTATCGCCTCTCCAAAGTACTAAATCAGCTTTTTTGCCCAAAGCCAAAGCATAATTCAGGTGATAATTTCTAATAGGATTAGTTGATGCATATTGAATGAAAGTATCAAAATTAATCAATTTTTCTTTGATTAGTCTATCGCCGATTTCATCTAAGAATTTAATGCTTCCTGCAATTGTACCGTTGCCGTTTAGGGCTTTGCCGTTTCTTATGTTAATTTCTTGCCCTGCAAAGTTCCCTTTTGTCTCTTTAGAACCTGCAATAGGAAGATCATCGCTGATAAGTATGACTTTTTCGGGTTTTTTAATTTTGAAAATCAGTTTCAGAGTTTCTGTATCAATGTGTATGCCATCTGCTATAACTTCCACAATTACATCATCTCTGAAAAGTGCATCAGAAGTAATAGAAGGGGTCCTATGGTTGATAGGAAGCATAGCATTGAACAGGTGAGTAACTTGAAAAATATCTGCCATTGCTTCAGGTGAAGCTTCAGAGTGACCGCCTGAAACGATTACACCTTTCGATTTTAGGTAATTTGTAAGCAGTTTACTTTTATCCAATTCAGGAGCCAAAGTAACAACTTTAATAAAATCATCTTCAATTTTTTGATAATGCTCGATTGAAGGCATTTTTAGATAGTCAGGAGGATGAACCCCACCGAATTTTTTTGCCAAATATGGACCTTCAAGATGTATGCCTTCTATTTTGCAAGCACCTTTTGGGGCTGAATTTGCAACATTTTTTATTTTTGAAATTGCACTTCGTATTTCATAATCAGAGCCAGTCATAACTGTTGGCAATATTGAGGTTATGCCATGTTTTGGCAGTTGAAAAAGAAGATTGTATAGACTGTCTTCAGAACAATCATTAAAATAACACCCAAACCCGCCATGGGTATGAGTATCGACAAGCCCTGTTGTTATTTTGCAAAAAGAAGCATCAATAATTTCTACGGCTGCTTCAGGAGGAATATCTCTTATGTCAAGTTTATCGTCTATTCCAATTATTGTACCTTTATATAATAAATAGTCTTGATTACTATTTATTATAGCTTTTACTTCGCAATCGGTACTTGCCGGAAGAGCTTTGATAAATTCTTTAATTAAACTCATAGTACCTATATTCTAGCATTTTTTTAAAAATAATTGGAATACATAAAACAAACGACTTTTACGACACATCCGTAAAATTGCTCCTGTGGCGTTTGCTTTGCAACCGCTTACGTCGCCCTCGTCCAGTTTCAAAGATTCTGAAATTAATCATTTCAGAATCTTTTCACATCCGTAAAAATTGCAATAAAAAGCCCTGCGGAATTTCCGCAGGGTAGTGATTTTTCCCTTGAGCTGATTTATATTAGGTTAAAATTTCTTATTGTAGTAATTGCAGAGCTAACTGTGTTGTTTGGTTAGCTTGTTTCAACAGCATTGCTCCTGATTGTTGCAATACTTGTAGTCTAGAGAGATTAGCTGTTTCTTTGGCTATATCTGTATCTCTAATTGTTGAGTATGATGCTTGAAGGTTTTCTTTTCTTACATCAATTCTTTCTACAGTACTTTGCAAGCGGTTAATATTGGCACCGATTAATGATCTTCTGCTGGAAACTGTACTTATAGCTGCATCTAATGATACGATAGATGCAAGGGCAGAAGTTACAGTTGTGACATTAGAGGTGTTAAGATGGAGTGCTACAGTGTTTGTTGTTGCGAATGCAGCACCGATGTTGATTGTATTTGTTGTTGCAGGTGATGCATAAGTTCCAACTTGCAGTTTTAATTGTGAACCTGATGGTCCCAAAGACCCGTTCAATAAGAATAAGTCAGAGAATTGTGAGCTTTGTGAAATTCTGTCAATTTCTTTGATACGCTCTTGGAATTCCTGGTTAATCATTTTACGTTCTGAAGTTGAATAGACGCCGTTAGCTGCTTGTATAGACAAGTCTCTCATTCTTTGTAAATTGTTTTGAATAACGCTTAAATCACTTTCTGCAACTTGCAGCATATTAATACCGCTTTGTGCATTTAGTTTAGTGATTTCTGATGAATCAATGTGACTTTTCAGTTTTTCAGATAGTGACAATCCTGCAGCATCATCGCCTGCTGAATTGATTCTCATACCTGTTGATAACTTTCTCATTGTGTTACCAAGGTCAAGTGTTGCTTTACCTAAGTTTTTCTGCACCATTGCAGACGCCAGATTGGTATTTACTACTACGCTCATAGGGAATCTCCTTCTTTAATATTTAACATCCGTGTGAAATAGCTCAATATGTATTGATAAATGGGCGCAAAACCTAGAGCTGTGCTATTTTGAGAAAAAATTATTAAACTTTTTTCAAAAAAACAAGCTTCGATTTTTACGTTGTGTATAAGTTGTTTAAATTTTTTAAAACATCAAGGGTTTTGTGTTTTTAAATATGCTAACTCGGGGGGAACAACTCACATACTCAATATAGCATTTTGGTTTTATTTGAATATTCCCAAAAGGTACGAATTTAATACAACTTTAGTTGTGTTTATTGCTTTATGCAGGTAAAATAATAATCATGAAAGAAAAAAAACCATTCAAGTTAATAGAAAATCAAAAAGACTCCAAAAAGGCATTTAGAAATTTGGAGCAAAAAGCCTCTGACCCTATAAAGAAACAGATGGTCAAATTTTTACACCAAAATTTATCTGAAGAGAAGGATATTTTAACAGGTTTTTTCAAGTTTAAACCAAAAGATTTATAGTAGGGAATATGAAATTTTATAGCAGGAAAATAATAACAATCGCACTTCTTATAAGCTTTTTTGGATTGAATTTTTGTTTTGCAAATACGTATCCTCAGCAATACGGCAATAATATAGAAGCTCAATTAGAAGAAATTTTTCAAGAACAGCAAAATCAGGATTCAACTTCAGAAGAAGCTGAAGACTACGGTTATTTAAAAGCTGGCGACAATTTGGCTATCGAATTGGAGGATACAATAGATTCTGAAACAGCAAGTATTGGCGATGAAGTCAGGGCAAAATTGGTTTTTCCGTTAGAAATTAACAATAAAATAATCGCACCTGAGGGTTCGATTGTTTCAGGCAAAATAACCAAACTCAGAAGAAAAGGCATTTGGTACCAAAATGCAAAAGCACAAGTTGTTTTTGAAGAAATTGATTGCGGTGAAGACCTTAAACTCCCTATAGTTGCGAATATAAAAACAAAAGACAATTCGAGCATGCTTCTTGGTGCTGACAAATCAAAACAGTTTCAAGAAATTTCATCTTTGCTTGCTATTACTTCAATAGGTGGAGCTTTGGCAGGTTTTGGATTTGGTCTTTTGATGCCATACCCTTTGGTAGGAGGTGTTATTGGTGCTGTATCAGGATTTTCATTAGGGCTTGGCTGGTTGTTTTTCCATAAAGGTCAGCCGATAAACTTGCCGTCAGGAACTAAATTAGTTATTACACTTGAAAATGATGTAGCGGTTAGTGGTGAAATATAAAGAGCTTTGCCAAAAACTTTATCCTCTTATGCATGTTTTGCAGGCGGACGCTGAGATTAGCCTTTTGCTTGATAGTTTTGAGTTTTCAAAAAAAGATTTTTTGCTGGGGCATGAGCTTCCGGTAGAAATTTTAGAAAACATCAATTTTTTGCTAGAAAAAAGAATCAAAGAAAAAATCCCGATGCAGTATCTTGTCGGATATAGCTATTTTATGGGTGAAAAATTTATAGTGAATGAGCATGTACTTATTCCAAGGCCCGAAACAGAGCTTTTGGTTGAGGCAGTATCTAAGTTACCCGAAAAAAGTATTCTGGACATAGGTACAGGCTCTGGATGTATTGCTATTATGGCTCAAAAAATCACAGGTATGGCTGTTAGCGCATGCGATATTTCCGAAAAAGCTCTTGAAATTGCCCGAATAAATGCCAAAACTCTTTGCAAAAAAGTAGAATTTATTCATTCGGATTTGTTTTCAAATATTTCAGACAAATTTGATATTATAGTCTCAAATCCTCCTTATATCCCAAAAGGTGAGTTGCCGAATTTGCAGGCGGAAGTAGCTTTGAAGGAGCCTCATTTGGCACTTTTTACCTCGGATGAAAAAGGCATAGAGTTCTATGAAAAAATCATTGAGCAGTCACAAAATTATCTTAATAAAAAGGGTTATTTAGCATTTGAGATTGGAATAGGGCAGTCTCAAAACATTGTTCAGATTTTGGAGCATAACGAATTTGTAAATATTCAAATTTTAAAAGATTTATCAGGAATTGAGCGAATAATTATTGCTCAAAATAGACTTTGAGGAGAATTCCTATAGAATTATATAAATTTTTGTAAAAAAATACTGCTGGTACTAACATGAAAGTTTTTGTTTGAATCTTAAAGAAGATGTAATATAGCTAGAGATGTGTGATGGTCATTCAACTAAGTCAAAATTCTGACAGGCTGAAAAGCCGGGATAGAACGGTATTTTCAAGAAATTTTGCTAATAAACCTTCGGATGTGAATTTCAAAGGCAGTCCTTTTAAGATGAGCGAAGCTGCTAAAAAGAAATTTTATCTAAGTAAAGGTTTTGAAAAATTTGCAAAAATGACAGCTAAACCTGTTCTTTTAGAGGCTACGGCAGTTCTTGGCTTGGCTTGTGTTCTAAGACCTTTGACCATTTTGAGTCTTCCTGGTGGTGAGAAAAGAGATAAACAATACGCATCTGCTCATGGCATGGCTTCTGGGATTTGGGGGTATGTGACGGCTATAGTGCTGTTTAACCCTGTAAGTACGGCCCTGAAAAAGGTTGCTCAAAGAGTTGATAAAGACCCTGAATATTTAAAAAATAGCTTTATTAAGCATAATGCTAAAAATAAAGATGCATTTAATTTTATAGTGAGCTGGGGACCAAAATTTGTTTTGCAGCCGCTTATTGCTGCCGGCACTATTGCATTGATTCCAACTGTAATGGGGCTTTTCTTTAAGAAAGATAAAGACGGCAAAAATAAAACGCAGCAAAAGCCACCAATCCAAAAGACAAATGAATCATCTAATATTTCTACATCCTCAAAACCGAAAGAGCCTTTAACCGCTTCTTTTAAAGCTTTTGAAAATAATTCTTCTCAGCCTCAATTTAAAGGGCAAGTTCCCGAAAAATTGAATTTGGGTCAAAAATTTATAAAGAAAATAGAGTCTTTTATTGAGAGAGCTGCTGGGAATAAAAAAGTAAAGAATTTATCTGAAAAAATGGCTAATGATAAGAAAACAGATTCAGCTGTAAAGAATCTGTTTACTTCAGGGACAGCGTTTTTGGGAACTTTGGTATATGCAGGTTCGACAATAAGCAGCCCGAAAATAGAACAAGACCGCAAAAAAACTCTTGCTGCAAATCAATTTATAGTTTGGGGGGTTTCCGCTATAGTTTCAGCTGCTTTGGGTGAAGCAATAAAAGATAAATTCAAAGAGATGGGCGAAAATTATCAAAAATATAAGAGGAGTCATTTTGAAGAAAATATCGAAAAAATAATGCAAGAAGAAGAAAAACAAGGATTCTTTAAAGCTATAGAGAAAAAACAAAATAAAATATTAACCCCTTTAGAAAGAACAAGAGAACTGCGAGCAAATTATCTTGAAAAATATAAATTCCGTGCTGGCAATATAGGCTCAGTAGCCCCTACAATGATTGCTTTTGCCTTTATATACAGATATATAGTGCCTGTTGTAGCGACACCTCTGGCAGATTTTTACAAAAAGAATTTTATGAAAGAACCGACAAAAGTAACTCCTTTAAAAAGACCTGAAGTTGTTAAAAAATAGAATGATATATACAATCTTGACTTGAGTTTTTCAAAAAAATATAATTAGATTTGTAATTATATATTGAGGGAGTCTTTATGAGCGGTATATTAGAAGAATTGCAAGAACTTAAACTTCAAAAAAAAATAGATAAATTAGCAAAAAAATACAAGAATAAAAAAGTCATTTTATATGCTGCAGGTATGTATTTTGATGAAATCATAGAAAATTTTGATTTAAGCGGACTTAATATCATAGGTATAGCGGACAAGAATTTTGATTCTAAAACTTTAGAGCATAAAGGGTTTAAAGCTTTTGCTCCAAGTAACGTAAAAGAGCAAAATCCTGACATAGTACTTATTTGTGCTTACGATGTAGAGAAGATAGAAGATTATTTTGAGGATGTTTTATTTCCTCAATACGGAAAATTCAAATACAAAGCTCTTTTAGAACAATCTCTTTGGGAGTGTTTGTTCGGTTAAGCTTATTTATTTATTTTTTTATAGGATGCCATCATATTATCAGAAATTAGCTTGAAATTACTGATTGTATTGGTATTGTTGTTATCATGCAAGCCCGAAAAAAGAGTTTTGAAGTCTATTCTGTTTGATTTTGGGTTTCTAACCAAGACTTTTCCATCCGGCATGGTGAATTTTGATGTTTTGGTTATAGTTCCAGCCGATTTTTTTTGGTTAAGCATAGCTTGAGCCTCACCATATCTGGTCTGGTTGAAAGCTGACATTTTTGCATTTTTATCCATAGTCTTTTCCTTTCCTAGTCGTCGATTATGTCGACATTTAGTAAATCATCATCTATTTCAAGCTCCTTTTGATCAACGATTTCACCTATGTGGTTTATTTTATTTTTCTCTGCCATAAATTGTGCCACTGTGGCCTCATCCCCTTTGAGTTTGAAGTATTCTGAAAATTTATCTGTAGTTTTGATTTTGAAAGAACGTGTATTTGAATCACGTCGTCTGGTTACGAGTCCTTTGATTAATAGTTCTTTGATATGGTCATACGCACTTGAGCCGCGCAGGTCGATTAAATCTGATTGCAAAATAGGTTCTTTGATTGCAATAATCGAAAGAGTTTTGAGAATTGCAGGCGTAAGCTCAACCGGTACAAGTTTTTCTACGATATCCATATATTCTTGCCTGATTTGGATTATGTAGCCGTTTTCATCATCGATTTCGAGAGCACCTTCTCTGGATGCATAGTCCATAATCAAGTCCAATAAAGCCTCTTCGATATCTTCGACAGGCGCATTTAAAATGGCAGAAATTTCTTCAGGCGTTGCAGCTCTCGCTGTAATAAATAAAACCGCCTCAACTTTGGACTTTAGGCTCATCTTTTCCTTTCAGGTTATCTGCAATTACATACAAATCAGAATAAAATTCATCTTGCACCAAATCCACTCTGCCGTCTGCGGAGAGAAAGAGTAAGGCAATATAAGCCGAAATTTTATCCATTCCGACAGTTTGAAGCTCCGAGAGCTCAATTTTTTCATTAGATTCAAAAAGACGCTCAAGTAGAGTGTACAAGGTTTTTATGCTATCTTCGATGTATTCGTCATGGGCAAGATTTATGATATCTTGCGGACTCAAATTCGCATAAGATTGAATTCGGCGTTTTGCACGTTCGTGAGCATTTTTTAAAGAACGTTTTCTTTCAAGTTCTTCATAAAATTCTAATTGTTTTATCAAATCTTTCAGGGTTACAACACGTTTACGATTGAGTTTTACGCTAGTACGACGCTCAAGTGCTTCGTCTATAGAGATTACATTTGCACGATTGGCCAATTGTTCATAATCAACAAAATCAGGGTCATCATAATCTTCTTCAAAGCCTTGCACCATTTCTTCTTCGAGCATAAGAGGGTCAATGCCTTCAAGGATATCAGATTTGAGGCGAAGCAAAATGGCTGCAAACAAAAGAGTCCGCCCAGTTAGGCGAAGATTATTTTGCTTTAGCTCGACCAAATGTTGAAGGTATTTGTCTGTAACATCAACAATATTGACGTTCCATGGGTCAAGTTCCTGTTTTTTTGCCATATTGACCAAAATCTCAATGCCGTCCTTGGAATTGGATTTTTGCAGATTCATAGCTGTTTCAAAAACATTATCAATCACTTAATCTGACTCCTGTAACTTTTGTAATACCTTTTTCTTTTTGGGTCACGCCTATTGTGCGATTTGCGGATTCAATCATAGGTTTGCGCAATGAAACCACGATAAATTGAGTTTGTGCCGATTGCTTTTTAATCATTTCAGATAATTTTTCGACATTTATGCCGTCAAGGTGCATATCTACCTCATCAAAGGCATAAAATGGTGCAGGCATATATCTTTGAATGGCAAAAACAAATGCCAGAGCTGTAAGCGATTTTTCGCCACCTGACATTGATTCAAGACGCTGCATTTTTTTATCACGAGGGCGAGCTTCAATTGTAAGCCCTGCTGCGAGTGGATTTTCAGCATTTTCAAGAATTAACTGCCCTTCTCCGTCAGAAAGCTGTGCAAAAATATCCTTAAAGTTTTCATTTACGTTATGGAATGTTTCAAGGAATGCTTTTTTCTTCAAATCTTCATAGCCAAGCATCCTGTCATTGATTTGTTTGCGTTCATTATCAAGGGTTTTGAGGCGTTCGTGGAGGTCATTTTTGCGGGATTCAACTTCATCATAGTCCTGAATTGCACGCATATTGACAGCTCCAAGATCTTCCATACGGCGGTCAAGACTGGCAATTTTCTTCATAACTTCTTCGATCGAAATCTCAAGTGGTTTCAAGTTTGATAAGTCATAGCCTGCTTCTTTGAGTTCTTCTCTTATGGTTTCGAGTTCAGGCTCAAGCTCTTTTCTGCGAGATTTGTAAGCCTCTATTTGTTCTTGAGTTCTTTCAATTTTGGCCTCAAAAACAGTTTTGTTTTTCTCCATGTCAATGACGGATTTTTGAAGTTCGTCACGTTTTGTTTGAAGTTCGCCGAGTTTTTCGCCGATTTCTTTGATTTTGATATCAAGTTCTTCAATTTGGGTTTGAATTTCTGTTATTTCAATGGCGAATTTTTCTTTATCTTCAACAAGTTTGACATTATCGACATTGATTTTTAAGATGCGTTCTTCTTGATTTTTGATTGATTCTTTGTTGAAATCAATCTCCATGTTAAAGCCTTTGATATCGTTGTTGCAGTTGGCGATTTGGGATTCAAGACGTTTGACTTCAAACTCGATGCCTTCGGTGAGTTCATTTAGCTTGGAGAGTTCGTCTTGAGGCATTTGGGTTTCAATGGCTTCAATTTGTTCCTTCAAGGAAGCTGAAAGTTCGTTGATTTGAATATGTTTTGCTTCAATGGCATCAAGATTTTTGCCGAGTTCTTCAACTTTTGGCTCAGATTCTTTAAGAAATTCAATTTTTGCTTCGATATTTTTGTCAGCATCAGCTTGGTTTTTAACTACATTATCATATTCAATTTTTTTCTTGTTAAGCTCATTTAGCGCTCCAGAGTAATGTTGGCGGATTTTTTCGTGCTTGGTTTCAAGCTCAAGTTTTTTTGCTTCAAGTTCTTGATGCTTGGTTTCAAATTCTTTTAAGCGAGTTTTGTAAGTTTCTAGTTCCTCGTCTTCATTTTGGCTGAATTTGAGGTTGCTTTTGGCATTTGAACCACCGCTCATGAGACCTGATTTTTCGACAATTGACCCGTCAAGTGTGACCATGCGGTAGCGCCCGAAGAGTCTTCTGGCAACCTGCATGTCTTCTACAACAAGGGTTTCTCCAAGGGCATGATAAAATGCATTATCATAAACTTCATCATAATCAATCAAATCAATCGCATAATCAATGACGCCTTGTTCTTTTGGGAGTTTCAAATTCCCCGGGGCTTTTTGGATTTTATTCAAAGGCAAAAACGATGCACGACCTGCATTTGCTGATTTCAGGATTTCGATTGCGACAGAAGCAACTTCATCCGAGTCCACAACTATATACCTCATGCGAGAACCCATTGCGACTTCTAGGGCAAGAGAGTATTTTTTGTCGACTTTGCCGAGTTTTGCCAGCGGAGCGTGGATTCCGCCCAATCCTGAATTCATGACGGTTTCGATAGCTCGACCGAAATTAGCATCTTCAAAAGCCTGTTTTTGGGCTTCAAGATTGCTGATTTTGCGGTATGCAAGATTTACGTTATAGCTAGAGTCGGTAATTTCATTTTTGACAGTATCAAGCTCAATCATAATTTTCTTTTGAGCCGATTCAAAGTCTATCAGTTCCTTTTGTGTTTCTTCAATTTGAGTCTTTAAAATATCTTCATTTGAATCAAACATTTTTTTTGATTCTACAAGCTGTTCAACTATTTGTTTTGATTCGGCGATTTCTTTTCTCAGAGATGAAAGCTTTTCTTCAAGCGGGAGTTTTTCTTTAATCAAATTGTTTTCATCATCATGGGATTTTTCCAAAGTACGTCTGAGCTCGTTGCGTTTTTCGACATGCTCGTTTGTACTTTGATTGATGTTTGTAACTTGTGATAAAACTTGCTCAAGCTGGGCTTTTTCGCTTTCAATATTCGCTTCGATTATTTTGATGTCATCTTTTTTCCCGTCAATCTTGATAAGCGTATCATCGATTTTTTGCTTCAAATTTTCGATGTTTTCATTTGAGCTGATTATTACAAGTTTATTATCCTCAATTTGTTTGTCATTAAAGGCTATAGAGTCTTTTTTGCGTGCAATTTCCCCTTTGAGAGATTCGGCATGTTTTTTGATTTCGATTTGTTCGGCTTCGCCTTTGGTTTTGACCTGTTCAGAGATATCGGCAAGCTCTATTTGAGTTTTGGCAAGGTCTTTGGAGAGTTTTTTGAGTGATTCAAGTTCTGATTTTCTTTGATTGTCGGCATCTAGAATGCTCTCATGCAGGCGTTCCATTGAGTTTTTGAGATCAAAATATTTTACGGTCGAAATTTTGCTTTCGAGTTCGACTTTTTCGTCCTTAAGTTTTTTGTATTTGAGGGCTTCTTTTCGTTCTTGTTCAAGCTGTTCGAGTCGAGCTTCGATTTCTGTCAAAATGATAGTTGATTTTTCGACACGAGTTTCGACCATCTCCAGCTCACGTGTTGCTTGATCGATTTTGCGGTCAAAGTCAGCCACTCCTGCGATTTCGTCAATGATTTTTCGGCGTTCATTCGAGCTGGTGTTGGTAATTCCTGTTACATCACCTTGCATAATTACGTTATAACTATTTGGCGAGATGTTGTATTTTCCCAAAAAGTCGTGAATTTCTGATAAAGTTGATGATTTCCCATTCAAATTATAAGAGCTGATAAAGTTTCCTGCACCGGCTTTTTTGATTTTGCGAGAAACGACAATAGGTTCATCCTCGCCTAGTGGCGCGAAAGTTATTTTGACCGCAGCTTCATTTTTGTTGTTATGAGTGCTTATTAGGTGGAATAATTTTTCTGCACGTAAAGTACGCGAAGAAGACAGCCCAAGTGCAAACAGCACGCTGTCTATTATGTTACTTTTGCCTGAACCGTTTGGTCCTGATATGGTCGTAAAGCCGTCTAAGAATGGTATTGTGACCTTGTTGGCAAAAGATTTAAAATTATCTATTTCAATCTCTTTAATGTACATTTTTTTGCCGACTCAAATGGAAAATTACACTCTAATTTAGTAAACGTTCCCCATTATTACACTATATGTAGAGTATCAAGTCAAGGAATTGCTTGGAATTTAAACGAAATGGATTAGTGTTTTTTAGTTTAATTGATGTGATATTATAAAAGAGTATTTATAATAAGGAAGAAATTTATGCCAAGAAATACAGAAAAATGTTCTAAAGACATTTGTGAAATTGACCCTAAACGATGTGAAAATTTTTATAAAAATCCAGATATTTTCTGTGCTGCTAAAGAGCCGAGAATAAATTTTATTGTTAAAAAACAACAAAGTATAACTCAAAAATGTTTAGAAATTTTATCAGACATGCCAAAAGGGTCTATTTGTATAGATTGCGGTTCTCTTGCTGGGTATGTGACAGAGTTATTTTATCTTTTTGGAGCCAAAGTTTATGCTTTTGAGGCAAATTCAAGATTGGCAAATCATCAAAAAGATTTATTCAAAACCACCCCTCAAATAGAAATCTTTGATAAAGCAGTATGGGATAAAAATACAACTTTAACTTTAAGTTCATTGTGTTTTGACGGTATAGAGGATATTAGCGGCTCATCTATAACATTAATTGATAATACTGAAGTGTATAAACAAGATATTTTACAAGAAAATGTAGAAGTCATAGACCTCACCGAATTTATTGAAAAAGAGATTTTGCCCAAAAGAATATATATTTTAAAGCTTGATGTAGAAGGAGCGGAATTTGAAATTTTAGAAAAAATTATTTTAAAAGGTTTATATAATCATATTGATTATATTTTCTGTGAGACTCATGAAAGATTTTTCCAAAATGGAGAACAAAGAATGGCCCATATAAAGAATCTTATTGAAAAAAACAATATTAAAAATATATATCTAGACTGGATGTAGGCAAGTTAAGATAAAGTATTAAATTATTAACATCTATAATAAAGTGTTGTACAATAGACTTTGTCTTATTAAAATTTTTAAAAAGGTTATAAAAAAATGTCGGAAGTTTATAAAGCTAAGTGGATTTTGCCTGCGAATGAGGGAGTTCTTGAAAATAAGGCTCTGGTCGTTAAAGAGGGTAAAATACTCGATATTATTGATGATGATAAAATTCAAGAATATTTTGGCGATGCAGAATATGAGTTTTATGATTATGGCAATGCGATTTTGACCCCCGGTTTTATAAATATGCATACACATCTGCAATATACTGATGTTGGGACTTATAAACCAAAAAATAAAAATGCGCTCATCAAAAGATTTATTTTGACTTTGAAAAAACTTTTTGTGGTCGGATATATTCCGCCTGAAAGATTTATGAATTGGATGATGAATGTTTTTAAAGAATATTCTTGCTGGAATAAAAAAGACAAAATAAATTCATTTAAAAAAGGCCTTGAAATGTCTATTTTGTCTGGGACTACAACGATTGCACAAGTCTCATCCGAAAAAGATTTTTTTGATATTTTAAATGATATTCCTTTGAAAACTTATATATTTATTGAGCTTTTCGCCGATTCCAAAAATTCAAGCAAAAGAGAATTTAGAAGACTTAAAAAACAGGTCCATAAGTTTTTATTGAGAAAAAAAGAGAATACTTTTTTGGGTATGGCACCTCATTCTTTGTATAATGTGCATAAACGACTTTGGAAAGTTATCGCAAAATTTTCCAGAAAGCACCATGCCTTGCTGCAAACTAATTTGGGAGAATGTCAAGATGAGCTTGATTGGCTAAGAAACGGGACTTCTGATATTAATTTGCTTCACAAATTTATAGATTTTCAAAATATGAAGCCTGACAAAAAAGGTCTTACGCCTGTTGCTTATTTGCAGGAATTTGATGCTATGAGGGATAATTTTATTGCGGTTCATGTCAATCAGCTTTATGATGAAGAGCTTGAAACTCTTGCAAAATTGGGTGCCAGCGTTGTTCATTGTCCACGCAGTAACCAATTTCATCACAAAAAAACGGCTAATATTTTTAATTTGATGAAATATTTTCCTGGAAAAGTTGCTTTTGGCACAGACAGCCTGGTCAGCAATAAGGATTTGAGCATATTAAATGAAGCCAAATATGTCAGAAATATCAAAAAAGGAATAGATGATTTGAAATTTTTGGATATGATGACAATAAATGCTGCTAGGATTTTGCGTCTTGATGATAGAATAGGAAGTATTGAAAAAGGCAAAGACGCTGATTTCTTGGTTTTTATGCTTAAAGAAGATGAGACTTACAAAAATCTTTTTGACAAAGAATTTCCTGATTATGTTTTTTCATCGGGAGAAGTTGTGGCAAAGCATAATAATTTGCTTTTGAAATTAAACGATAAATAGGCATAATATGAAAATTCTTGTTATTTCACCTGCCAGCATAGTCGGCGAAATGATTATCAAAGGCATTGCTAAAGGCTTTGAGGTGCTTGGAGCTGAGATGCTTTTATATGATATTCGAAAAATTGATTTTGAAAAAGTAAGAGATTTTGAGCCCGATTTTATTTTTGGGATGGATTATATGCATTTTATGCAAGAAGATGTGAAAGAATTTGTAAATTCGCTCAAAATACCTTGTGTGCATTATTTTATAGACGACCCCAAAAGTATTTTTGCCCATGGCGGCAAAGAAGATTTTTTGGATAAATTAAATAATCAGCCAAAAACGATTGTTTTTTCTTGGGATGAAAAATATCTTTGTGATTTTAAGGTCCCTGCCCATTATTTGTCTACAGGTATTGATTTTGAACTTTATAAACAAGATTATCCTGAAATTGAATTGACTTCTTCCAAAATTCTTTTTGCAGGGCGCCCTTTGACAGATAGGAGAGAGAGTATCATTGCCCAAGTGGTGAAGAATTTTCCAGGGATGCTTTCAATATATTGTTTTGGGCTGCATTTTGAGCAAAGTGTGAAAAATATGCTTGAAAAAGGTTATTTGAATGAAGAAGAAGTTGAAGAATACAAAAAATGCTATAAAGGGTTTCTGCCGGATGAAAAACATCTTGCTGCAGCTTATCATCGTGCAGATGTGATTTTGAATATTACACTTGAGCAGGGTTTTTCGAGTATGAATTCAAGGGTGCTTGAAGCTCTTGCTACGGGGTCTTTTTTGATTAGCGATTATGTTGAAGACACTGCCAAATATTTTGAAGACGGCAAGGATTTGATTTTGTACAAAAATACTGATGAATTGATAAATCTTTTGAATAAATATATTAAAAACCCTTCTGAAAGAGCCAAGTTTAAGGGTAATTCTATCGAAAAAATCGAACAAAATCACACTTTGTTATCAAGAGCGGAAGTTATTTTGAAGATTCTTTCTTAACTTCGACTTTTGGCTGAGATTTATTCCCTATGAGTCCTGCGTGTTTCATCCCTTTTGTAGTTACTTCTGCAAGAGGCGTAGCTACAAGGTTTGCGAAGTATTTATACATCATTGCGAAGATAAAGACCGTCTTTAAAGTTTTTAAGCCTTTTGCTTGAGAATCGTTGAATTTTTTATTTTTGACTGTTTCTGCATAGCGCTGGAATCTGTCTATACCTTTGTTTATAGATTTGTCTATCGTGAAAGCACCCAGAGTCGGAAGGATAAAAGTAAGTACATTGTTAATGGCTAATGTTTCTTTTCTGTCTTCAGGCATTTTTTTGTTTCTTAAAATATTAATAATATGATTGGTCTGTAAAATAGCAGAATATCCAACCATAAGATATTGACTAATTTTATCGGAATTGTTCGAGGAGATTATTTCACCTTTTCTGTTAATTGTGGTTTTTTCTTTTGCCCCCCAATTTACAATTGATTTCATAATGTCGCTGTTTGCTATTTTGAAAATAATATTTTGAGTTTGTTTTTTATTTGCAATTTTTGAGCAAAAATCATCAAGCATTTTATTTTTCCCAAAATTAGTATTTGAAGAATTTTTTGAAGTTTCTTGCTTGATTGGCAAATATTTATTTTGAGAAGTGTAGGCGTTAATAGAATTTATCATTATTTGCCGCCTCCTTTTTTTGATTTCAACTTTTTAGCTTCTTCAGGGAAGAGATATTTCAAAGTTGGAGGGATTAAGGCAATTGTAAGAGCCGATCTTACAGGGATTAAAAGAATTTTTGGTGAGTATTCAATAACTTTTTTGAAATTGTTGAAATTCTTTTTGTCTTTTAGGTAGGATACTTTGTCCGTCAAAATGGTCGGGTCTTTTTTGATTTTTTCATTGAATTTGTTAATAACCATGGTTATAGGCAAGATGACGGCGGTGGAAATTGAAAAGTCGACAACTCCTCCCAAAAATGCTTTTGTTGCGGCATATTTTTTGTCTTCTTCTTTTGCAACAGGTAATGCCATAATCGAAACAGGTTTGATAGTGGTTGCTATTGCAAACATTAATATGCTTTCCATCCAGGCAAAATCATTTGCTTTTTTTAAGAGGTTATCAAATCGTTTGCTTTTTATGAAATTTTGAATTTTAGGATTTTCGCCTAATTTTGTCCAAAAATCTTTTTTAGGAGGTGTAGGCGCTCCTGAAAAATTCACACTGTCTTGTTTTTTAGGACTAAAAAATCCGCCCGTGAAAGTTACGTTGGCGGATTTATTCATTGTTTGAGTTTTTTCTTCGTTCTTCTGCAGCACACACTCTTTGTTTGTCGCACTCTCAGAGTATCGTAAGGTTCGATCCATATTTAGTTTTGGATGTCGAATTTTTGTTATCATGATGCCTTCTTTTTAGAACGTGTTATTAGTTTAAACTAAAAACATCTCTTTTTGTGCTAGTCATATGGATGAATTTTACAAAGAGTTACATTGTTTATTAAATAAAAAGGATGTGAAGTCAAAGCCAAAATGAGAGTTTTGGATTTGGCGAAACTGGACTGAGGCGAAGTTGCTGCAGCCGTTTTGCGAAGCGATTACGGCTGGAGTACCTACTTGGAAGAGTTAGCTTTGTCCTGTCGGAGAAATAAGTATTTTAAGAGTTTCGCCGTTTTTATGCATTTTTATAGCTTTTTCAAGTTCTTTTAACTGCATTTTGTGAGTTATTAATTTTTTTACATCAATTTGCCCTGAACAAATCAAGCCTAGTGCTTGTTTTACATATTTTGGGGTGTGGTGAAAAACGCCAATGACTCTTATTTCATCATAATGCAGTCTGTGCGTATCTATATTTACGCTGGTTCCTGATTTGCACCCGCCAAAAAGGTGTACTGTACCGCCTTTTCTGACAAGTTTGAATGTTCTTTCCCAAATCTCCGGCAATCCTACAGCTTCAATGATAACGTCAAGACCTCTGCCTTCAGGGGTATGATTTTTGAATGCTCTTTCAGGATCAGGTTCTAGATTCAAATCTATTATTGCATCAGCGCCTCCAAAAGACTGAGCCAAAGCTAATTTCATCGGATTTCTGCCCGCTACTATTACTTTTGCGCCTTTTAGCTTTGCTAAACGTGTAAGCATAAGACCTATAGGCCCCAAGCCAATAATTCCCACGGTTTGCCCCGGCTTAATCTCGGTTCTCTCGATGCCATGTGCTACATTTGCTAAAGGTTCAACAAAAGCAGCTTCTTCAAAAGATACGTGGTCAGGTATTTTATATGTGTTGATTTTCGCAATTTGTTTTGGAATTGTTATGTAGTCTGCATAAGCGCCGTTTAAAAATTCTAAATTTTCGCAAAGATTATATTCTTCTATGTTGCAATGATAGCATTCCATGCAAGGAGCTGTATTTACCGCTACAACTCTGTCTCCGACTTTAAATCCTTCAACATTTTTGCCTATTTTTTCTATTATGCCTGCGAATTCATGCCCAAAACCTGATGGGGTGGTTTTTATAAGAACAGGATGCCCTCTATGGTAGGTTTTGACATCGGTACCGCAAGTTAAAGCTGCCATGACTTTGACTAAAATCTCGTCGTCATTAGGCTCTTGAACTTCTATTTGTTCATATTTTATATTCTCAGGGGCATAAAACCGTACTGCATTCATTTTCATATTTTGATATACGCTTTCAGAATTTTGTTACTTACAAAGTCACTCACAGCTTGGTTTAGGTCTTTAAAATCATAAACTTCAGTTATGTGTTCTACATTTATTTTACCATCTTTTAGTAGAGAAAAGGATTCTTTTATATCAGCAGGTGTCGGAGAATAGCTGGCTTTGATGCTTAATTCCCTATAATAAATCTCATTGTTGGAAAAGCCTTTGTCATTTGATTTTACACTTGCAAAAATCACTATATCGCCGCCATCACGAATTGATTTGAGTGCAAAAGCAATAGAATTATCATTTCCTGCTGTTAAAATTACTTTGTCAACACCTGATAGAGCATGCATTTTCTTTTTTAAAAGGTCAGAAGTCGTTTCATTGCTTTGAAATAAAATTGTTTCATTGAAGCCGAGTTTTTTTGCCATAGAAAGCCTGTCTTGTAAAATATCACAGCCGATGACTTTTGCTCCGTAAACTTGAGCTGCTTGACCCATTAAAAGTCCTATTGAGCCAAGGCCGATGATTAAGACGGTGTCATTTTTTTGAATGGAAGCTCTTTTTATTGCCCTTATGCAGCAAGCCAGAGGTTCTGTAAATGATGCCACTATGTCTGACATATTTTCAGGCACTTTGCATACGGTATTTTTGAGATGGGCTTCAGAGACTTTTAGGTATTCGCAGAAACCGCCCGGTTTTATATTAGTTTTTTTAAAAGTTTTACACATTGAAAAACTTCCGCCTTTGCAAAATTCACAATTGAAACAGGGAACATGATGTCCTAATACAACTTTGTCGCCCACTTCAAAATCAGTTTCGCTTTGTATTTGTTCAATAATACCAACTATTTCATGTCCTAAAATTGAACCTTCTTTTGCCATAGCTGTTTTTATTTTGACAATATCAGAGCCGCAAAGACCGCAGCCCAAAACCCTTATTAAAGCACCTTTACCTTCAAGTTCGGGTTTTTTAATATCTTCAATTTCAAAAATATTTTTTTCTTTTAATACAGCAGCTTTCATAAAAAAATCCATATGGTATTATATTTAATAAGGATAATTTTAGCACTAAAAATTTTTCGCAACTATATATTATTAAGGAATAAGTCTATGTCTGAAGAAATGAAAGTTATCGAAGATATGCAACAAGTTATGGAGCAGATGAGATTGGATGATATTGAAGATAATCCAAATTCCGAAACGGAGCTTTTTGCCTGCTCTTGCTGCGGTTTAGACAAGCCCACAGCCGGTTCTATAATGTATTCCATGGATATTATTTTTTGCAATGACTGTGCTTTGCTTTCAGAAGTTGCCTTTGCAATGAATAAAATCGCTGATATTTCCGATTTTTTGAAATTGATGGAAGATAAAAAGCTCGAAAATTTATGCGATTATGTTCGCATAGAACAAAGTCGACTAAATAATTGATTTGACTGAAAAAATTTTTCAATAAAATTGAAAAAGGATATAATTAGAATTAGATTTTTATACTTTTTTACAGTTGTAAGAATGGATTGAGTCGACCATAGAGGTTATCAAATTGAAACAAATTAGAACAGAAGACCTTATAGAACATCAGGCTTTACCATATAATATTTACAATGAAAATGGTGAGCGAATTTTCGAGTCCGGGAAAATTCTAACCCCTGGAAAATTGCTTCAATTAAGATATTTTTCTGCAATATATATTGACGAAAATGAGCAGGATGAAGCATTAAAAACTATAGACAAAGATCTTCAAGGCGATGAGAAAAAAATTACCGAAAAAGATTATTGGAATGAGTTTTTTAAAGAAGATTTCAAAATCAACAGCGCATCCATAATCGAAGTTCAAGAACAGCTTGGAATCAAAAAAACGTATTTGCAAGCTCTTGGTTCATATATTTTGCATGAAGTAAATAACCAAGAAGTCTTTACAGAGGCCAGAGACAGGATTATAGAAGTTATCTTGCCTACGGTTGAAAATGTGGTATATCGTTCGCAGGTTCAGCTTATGGGCGGTTATTACCAGACACATTCAGTTAATGTTACCATTTTGGCAATAATTTTAGCTTCTAAAATGAAATTGAAAGAGCTTGCCATTAACGATGTAGCTTTAGCTGCATTGCTGCATGATGTCGGCAAAACCAAAATTGATAAAAACATTTTAATAAAACAAAGTTTGACTCCTAAAGAGCAAAAAGTTTTACAGCTTCACCCGCAGATAGGCTATAAATTTTTGAAAAATGATTTCGGTTTTCCTGAAAATGTATGCCGTGCTGTTTTAGAACACCACGAAAACCATGACGGCTCAGGCTATCCTTATGGCATTTCCGATAATCAAATAAGCTTGTACAGTCAGATAATAAATATCTGTAACTATTATGATAATTTGATTACAGGTAGACTTAGAACAGGGGTTAAAAATACAAAAGATGCTCTTAAAATAATTTTAGAGGTCGGTTCAAAGAATTTCAGTTCGCAAGTTTTATATACCTTTATAAATATGGCGAGCTATAATGATACGACTCCTTTCAAAGATATGGAGCAGTAATTTGAAAGTTTGCATTATAGGGGCAGGCTTGGCAGGTACAGAGGCTGCTTTTCAGCTCGCAAAAAGAGGCATCGAAGTTGACCTTTATGAAATGCGTCCTCTCAAAACTACAGGCGCACATCAGTCTGAAAAACCGGCAGAATTTGTTTGCAGTAATAGTTTAGGTTCTTTAGATATTACAGGGGCATCAGGTCTTTTGAAAGAAGAAATGAGTTTGCTCGGCGGGGTTTTGATAGAAGTAGCAAAACGTTGTTCTGTGCCGGCAGGGAATGCTTTGGCTATAGATAGAGAAGTTTTTTCTTCTGAAATTGAGCGTTTGATAGAAGAAAATCCCAAAATAAATTTTATCAGGCAAGAAATCACGAAAATCCCTGAGGGGCCTACCATTATAGCTTCAGGACCTTTGACTTCAGAAGATTTAAGTAATGAAATTAAGGCCTTTACTGGTGAAGCCCATCTGGCTTTTTTTGATGCGATTGCGCCTATTATCGAAAAAAGCAGTATAAATTTTGACATTGCTTTTGTGGCAAATCGTTATAACAAAGGCGATGCCTGTTATATAAATTGTCCTATGGATAAAGAGCAGTATGCAGAATTTTACAATATTTTAGTTAATGCTCCCAAAATTGAGCTTAAAGATTTCGAAAAAGATGCCAAGTTTTTCGAGTCTTGTTTGCCTGTTGAAGTCTTAGCTTCAAGGGGTGTGGATACTTTGCGTTTTGGTCCTTTGAAACCAGTTGGTCTTGTGGATGAGAGAACAGGCGAAAAAAATTATGCAGTTGTTCAGCTCAGGCAAGATGATATGGCTGCGAATTTGTATAATATGGTGGGTTTTCAGACAAATTTGAAATGGAGTGCCCAAAAAGAACTTATTCAAAAAATTCCTGGGCTTGAATCGGCTAATATCGTCAGATATGGTGTGATGCACAGAAATACATTTGTTTTCAGTCCAAAAGTTTTAAAAAGAACTTTGCAAACAAAAAAAAGAGAAGATTTGTTTTTCGCAGGGCAGATTACAGGTACGGAAGGTTATACCGAATCCATTGCCTCAGGGCTTTTGGCGGGTATAAACATGTCCAAATTTCTTAAAAACGAGCCTTTGTTGGAGCTTTCATCAGAAAGCATGCTTGGGGCTTTAGTTCAATATATTACCTTTGAAGATCATAAATCATTAAGCCCAATAAACAGTAATTGGGGCATTGTTGAACCTATGGAACTTCCTAGACAAATCAAAAAAGACAAAAAGCAAAAGAATACTATTTTAGCAAATCGAGCTATTGAGTACATAAAAACAGTCAAAACTTAAGTTTTTTTGATGCATCCAAAGGTGTAAAACGTACAATCATTAAGGGTTTTGGGCAAAAAATAGCTCTTAAGAGTAATATAAATTATACTTAAGAACTATTTTCAATTAATTTTTATATAATATGATATACATATCGAAACGAGGTTAAAGTCCAATCTAGAGAGTATAGAAGACTATTTAAGTTTTAAAACGGTGTATATTTAATTTATGGCAAATGCTATAAATTTCTGCCTCATGATCTCTTCTTCCCCGAGAAATTATTCAAGGGGATTTTTTATTGGAGAAATTAAGAAAAGCCTGATTTTTTGGAAAAATTGGTTTTTCTTGATTGATAACTTTGAAAAGTGAAAGGCGATAGCGGTGGCGAGGAGCCGGCGATTGAGCTGTCAAATAATCCAAGACAGCGAAATCTCAGCTCTTCTTGTTTACGACGAAGGAGTATTACAAGGGAGGGTGCCCTTTAGGGTAGACAAGAGTGAGCGAAGCGAAACTTGTATTAATAAATAGAAAAATCTCGCAGGTAATCTGCGAGATAAAAAATTTAAACTAAAATTTATTGGGTTAATAACTAATATTCTCTCTCCGTTAGTCTAGTAGCGCTTCTAAAGTGCTTGCATTTTTTGTAGCTGTAACGCTCTCTCTTACTTTTGCTCTGTGAATATATGTTCTCAAGGCTTCTCTAATTAATTCGCTGCGTGAACGATTCTCTACATCCGCGAAATTATCAATTTGATCTAAAAACTCTTCAGGCATTGAAATTAAAACTTTAGCCATTTTTTTCTCCTTTTTATTATGTAATGTCTCTCGTAATGTTTTTTTGTGGTTTTCTTATCATATGTCTCTCTATACTTTATTAAAAACCTCGGTATATAAAAAATTGCTAAATTGTATATCCTTTTTATCTCCTTTTTTTGAAAAAATTCCGTAAAACCTTTTCAACATTGCATATTAACATTGTTAACAAAGCTTAATAATAATAGTATTAATATTAAGGATGCGAAAAAATGAATTTTTTTCGCATCCTTAGATGTCCGGTTTCAAACAGGTCTGACATTTGACCAATGTCAGACCTGTTTTCACACTTCTTAGGTCGGTTACTAAAAAGTCTCAAATTTGCAAAATTTGGACTTTTTCCGTACCCTCTTTTAATATTTCAATACGCTTCAAATCTTCATCAGCGAGTGTTTCGTTGTAATTCAGTTTGTTTTTTAGCCACATAAGTTCAAACTCGAGAGCTTTTTCAATGCCTGTTTCGATATTTTTGTCAGAAAGTGCTTTTTGGGCATCAAATATGACTTTTCGGGTTTCAAATTTGGTCAAATATTCTTTTGGCAATTGATTCAAAAAAGGCAAAGAAGCATTGTTTACTCTGCCCCCTATCACGAATTCTTTTTTGAGATTATAAGTTTTTTGAGCGATTTCTTGGGCATAAAAAAATATTTTTTCAGAATTTATTTCGGAAGAAGGAATGCCTAAAGATCCGCACATATCACTTCTGCCAAAAACAATACCATCAAGCAATTCGGCTTCTTTGGTATTCAAAATTTCATCCAGATTATTAATGCCGTTTATGGTTTCTATATTTATAAAAAATTTGATATATTTTCTCTCTTCGCAAGAAAAAACTATTTGGATTGCACGAATATATTTTTGAAGGGCATAAGAGGACTCTATCATCGGCGCTACAAGGTTTTTGATACCAATTGTACGAGCATCATGCATATCTCTAAGAGCTTCGCACCCACCTACTTTGATTGTCAAATCTAGGTCTGCAAGATTGGCTATTTCCTTTAGTCGGAGTGCTTCTTCAAACTTTGTACCTTCTGCTTCAAATTCTGCTTTGATACCAATTGCATGGTGATTTTTTTTCAGGTCAATAAGAGTTTGCAGCATTTTGTTTTCTAAGGCGTTCATACTACCTCCTGTAAGTTATTTTAAGTATAATCCAAACTAAATATAATTGTCCTTTTGTAATTTTTTACGTATATTAGATTTATGAATAAAAAGATACTGGTAGTTAGATTGGGTGCAATTGGAGATGTCGTGCATACGACTATTATTAACCAATCGATAAAAGAAAAATATCCTGAGTCGCAAATTCATTTTTTGACGTCCGATTTTATCGCTCCATTGCTTGAAAATGACCCGAATTTAGCCAAAGTTTATAGATTTGATAATAATAAAAAAGATGATTTCTTCTATCTTTGCAAGCTTGGTTTGATTTTTCGGAGAGAAAAATTTGATGTGATTATCAACCTTTCAAATTCTTTTAGGAATCAATTTATGATTTTTGTTGCAAATCCTAAAAAGATTGCTAATCGAAACAGGCACAGGATTCATGCTGTCGATGCTTTTTTTAACAGTGCCAAAGATGTTTTTGAAGATATTGAAAAACCTGAGAATTTGAAGTTATTTTTGTCAGATAAGACAAAAGATTTGATTGAAGAAAAAACAAAAAAATTTCCAAGACCATTTTTTGTAATAAACCCTGGCGGAGAAAATGACAATCTTAGACAAGGAAGAATTTGGTCCTTGAAAAATTGGATTGATTTGTCAAATAGATTGATTGAAAAACATGGCGGAACGGTTTTTATTGTAGGCTCTAAAGGCGAAAGAGAATATCACAAAGAGCTTTTGAAGATTAATTCTTCAGTTTTATTTTCAGGCGAGCTTAGGCTTGATGAGAGTGCAGCTTTAGTTGCGGCTGCTGATTTGTTTATTTCGGGGGACTCAGGCCCATTGCATATGGCATCGGCATTAGGTGTCAAAACATTAGGTTTAATGGGTTCTACGACGGCAGAATCTTGCGGACCTTACGGGGTAAAAGGTTATGCAATAAATTCGATATTTAAATGTCCGACAGGATGCGATAAAGTTTGTCAGCAATCTCAAGAAAGTATTTATAAGCCTTGTATGCAGTCAATAACCCCTGAAATAGTTTTTGATTTTATTGAAAATAATCTATAATAAAATAGCTAATAATAAGAAAGGCATCAAAATGATTTTAGTAACCGGTGGAGCAGGATATATAGGTTCTCATTGCGTTCTAAACTTATTGAAAAATAATTTTGGCATTGTTATTTTTGATAATCTGGAATTGGGGCATCAAAAAACAATAGACGTATTAAAAAATCAAAAATTCGGAGGTAAAATAGTCGATTTTATCAAAGGTGATTTGAAAAATTTTGATGATATAAATAATGTATTTAAAAAACACAAAATTGAAGCTGTGATACACTTTGCAGCTTATTCGCAAGTGGCAGAATCTATCAAAAATCCTTCAAAATATTATGAAAATAATGTTGTTGGTTCATCAAATCTTTTTAAAGCAATGATAGAGAATGATGTTTCCAAAATAGTTTTTTCTTCAACTGCTGCAGTTTATGGCGAGCCGGACTATACTCCTATTGATGAAAATCACCCCTTAAATCCTATTAATCCTTATGGAGAATCGAAATTACGAGTGGAAAAAATTCTTGATGATTTAGAGGAGCTAAAAAGTATCAGGCTTAGATATTTCAATGTTGCAGGGGCGAATAGCGAGTGCATTATAGGAGAAGTTCATAATCCTGAAACTCATTTAATTCCAAATATCATTAAATCAGCCCTATCAGGTGATGCTCAAGAATTTAAATTATTTGGGGATGATTATGATACAATCGACGGAACTTGCATAAGAGATTATATAAATGTGGAAGACCTTGCAGAAGCGCATAGATTGGCTTTGGGGAGTCTTTTAAACGGCGGTGAAAGCAACATTTATAACATTGGGACAAACAGCGGAAACAGCGTAAAAGAAATTTTCGACCTTTGTGAAGAAATTTTAGGGCAAAAAATTCCTCGAAAAATACTGCCGAGAAGAGAAGGCGACCCTGCAGTCCTTGTTGCCGATAATCAAAAAATCCTAAAAGAATTGAATTGGATTCCTCAAAAAACTTTAGAAGATTCTATCAAAACGACTTTACAATGGGAACGTCGTTTTGTTCAATGACCGCAGATATTTTGATAATAGTTTAAAGGTTTATTTTTGATTGCCGCATCCATTTTGCCTTTTGTTTTGTAAGTTATTCCAAGTGCATTGAAAAACGCTGTCAAACCTAATAAAGCCGAAAAAGGCATAATCAAGCAATCAAGCAATAAAACTACAGAGGTTTTGGCTATGAAAAACAGTCTCTTTATTAAAGGGGTTTTTTTCTTAAATCTTAAATAGGCACTTGAATAGCCGTTGTAGTAATTTCTGTTTAAAATCCATTTTATGTTGGCTCTTTCATCGCCTATTAATTCTCTATTAATGGCTTCATTGTTCCAAACTATTTCAAAACCTGCCTTTGAGGCCTTCGAGAAAAATTCCCCGTCTTCACCGCCCATAAAAACAAAATCAGTATTAAAATAAATTCCTGCTTCACTCATAATGGTTGTGGCAAAAAACACATTTCCGCTCGCACAGATATTTCTTATTAGCCCTGTCTTTTTGGTTGTTGAGGATTTGAAAATATTATTTTTTGCAACATAATCCGGCACAGGGTTTTCAAACATATTGTATGTGGGTCCCGAAATTATTAGTGCTTCGGGATGATGATTGTAATAATAATAATGAGAAATCAGCCAATTTTCATCCAGAATTTCATCATCATCAAAAAGTGCAATATGGCTCGCTCCAAGACTAAGAGATTCTTTTAAAAGTCTGTTTCTGGCATTTGCGATGCCTCTTTCTTCTTCCACAAAGTAGTTTATTTTGATAGGAAAGCTTTGCTTTAATTCCTCTATAACTTTTTTTGAGGATGCTTTTTTGTCATTGTCTATAACCAAAAGTTCTATCCTCACATTTTTGGGCAAAACAAGGTTTTTGACACTGTTTAGTGACTTGCTAAGCATATGGGGTCTTTGGCAAGTACAGCAGCTTATTAAAATGAATTCTATTTGTGTCTTTTTCATAAATCAGCCTTTCATGTTATTATAGCAAAAAAGGTTTGTACCTAAAAGGAGAAGCTTTTGCTCACAAAAATCCATATTTTTTTAAAGAAACCAAGAGCTATATCAAAGATTTTTTTCGAAATTTTAAAAGAAAAATTTTTTAGGGAAATTAATAAAAACTATTTGAAATGTTTTAGCGAATATACAAAAACATCAATAAAAAAAGTTAAAGCAAAAATATATGTCATAGGGGACAGCCATACAAATTTTTTTGGCGGAGCAGAATATATCAATTTTTTGCCAATGGAAAAACACATCAATACTTCCTGCAATTTGGTTGATTTTTTTAAAACTTTTCATCTTGGTCCTGTTTTGGCTTACAATGCCAAAACAAATAGCTCTACAAATACATTAGATAAAACTTTATTTTTAATTGAAGAAAAATATTTGCCCCATAATGCAACTTTGATGTTGTGTTTTGGTGAAATAGATATTAGAGTACATTCTTTGAAACAAGCTGAAAAACAAAATAAAAAAGTCGAAGAAGTTATTGAAGATATTCTGAATAATTATCTGGAATACATTAAAATATTGCAAAATAAAGGCTATACAATTATTTGCTGGGGTGCAATAGCATCACAAAAAGATGAATGGACCACAAATCCCGATTATCCTAAATATGGTTCTGAAATAGAACGAAATCAAGCGACAGCACAATTCAATAAAAAATTGAAAGAAATGTGTCTGGAAAATAATTTCCAATTTTTATCAATTTTTGATGATTTAGTAACAGAAGAAGGCAAAACTATCGAAGAATTCATTGCTAAAGACAAGTGTCATCTTTCGCAAAAGGCTATACCCCTAGTTGTAAAAGCCTTGATTGATAATGAAATTTTTGTATTGCAACATAATGAGTTAAGTCTTGGCAACTTTGTTCATTGTGGGGTTGAAACTTTATAAATTTTATTCTTGTGGAATTAAAATTTCGTAACCTTGTTCGCGTAAGAATTTTTCTTTTTTGGCTTCTTTAAGATCTTCTTCTACCATTTCTTTGACAAGCATAGGAAGGTCATATTTTGGCTTCCAGCCAAGTTTTTGTTGAGCCTTTGTAGCATCACCGAGAAGCAAATCAACTTCTGTAGGGCGGAAATATTTTGGGTCAACTTCAATAAGTACTTCGCCTGTGGCTTTGTCGATACCTTTTTCATCAACACCATGCCCACACCATTCAAGCTCAACGCCAAGTTCTTTGAAGGTCATTTCACAAAAATCACGAATGGTCGTTGTAACACCTGTTGCAAGGACAAAATCCTCAGGCTGTTCTTGTTGAAGCACAAGCCACATGCCTTCTACATAGTCTTTTGCATGACCCCAATCACGTTTAGAGTCCAAATTGCCTAGATATAATTTTTCTTCCATACCAAGCTTTATTCTGACAGCAGAGCGAGTGATTTTGCGTGTTACAAAAGTCTCTCCGCGTCTTGGGCTTTCGTGGTTGAACAAAATACCGTTGCAGGCAAAAATATCATAACCTTCGCGATAATTCACCGTAATCCAATACCCATAAATCTTGGCACAAGCATAAGGAGAACGTGGATAAAAAGGTGTGGTTTCTTTTTGCGGTGTTTCTTGAACCAAGCCATAGAGCTCAGAAGTGGAAGCTTGGTAGAATTTTGTTTTCTTTTCAAGTTTACAAATCCTAATGGCTTCTAAAATTCTCAAAGTTCCTAATCCATCGGCATTTGCAGTATATTCAGGGCAGTCAAAAGACACTTTAACGTGAGATTGTGCTGCCAAATTATAAATTTCATCGGGCTGAATTTCTTGGATTAGACGAATTAAATTTGTCGAATCGGTTAAATCGCCGTAATGAAGTTTAAATTTCAAATTTTTGTTGTGAGTATCTTGATACAAATGGTCTATGCGACTTGTATTGAAAGAAGAAGCTCTACGCTTCATTCCGTGGACTTCATAGCCTTTTTCGAGCAGTAACTCTGCCAAATAGCTTCCGTCTTGACCTGTAATTCCTGTAATTAATGCTACTTTTGCCATTTTAGTATCCTCTATTGTTTATTTAAAAAATCTTTGTAAGCTAATTTTAGTCCATCTTTAAAATCAGTATTGGCACTCCATCCAAGAGCATTGATTTTTGATGAATCCATAAGTTTTCTCATTGTACCATCAGGCTTTGATTTGTTCCAAACAATTTTGCCTTCAAAACCGACCGTTTCTTTAATATTTTCAACAAGTTCTTTAATCGTTATATCAGAACCTTTACCAATATTGATAAATTCACCGACTTCAGCGGCATTTTTATTTTCCATCAAATAAACGCAAGCTTGTGCCAAATCATCCGAAAACATAAATTCTCTTTTAGGAGCACCTGTTCCCCAAGCTTCGACTTCTTTTAGACCTTGAATTTTGGCTTCGTGAAATCTCCTGATAAGCATCGGAATTACATGGGCATTTTCGGAGTGATAATTGTCATTTATTCCATACAAATTGCAAGGCATTGCGCAGATATAATTTGTTCCGTATTGCTTGTTATAAGCATCACAAAGCTTTATGCCGGTAATTTTCGCTATGGCATATGGTTCGTTTGTTTTTTCAAGCTCTGATGTCAAAAGATATTCTTCTTTTATTGGTTGTGGTGCGTTTTTGGGGTAAATGCAGCTTGAACCTAAAAACATCATTTTTTTGACATTTGTTTTGTAGCAATTTTCGATTATGTTATTTTGAATTTTTAAATTATCCAACAAAAAATCTACCGGATAAGTACTATTTGCGTGGATTCCGCCGACTTTTGCAGCTGCCAAAAATACCCAATCTGGTTTTTGTGCTTCAAAAAAAACTTTCACTTCTTCACTATTGCGCAAATCAAGCTCTGCTTGAGTTCTTGTTATTATGTTGGCGTAGCCATTTTTGCGAAGTTCACGTTCAATTGCACTCCCAACAAGGCCTCTATGTCCTGCTATATAAATTTTTTGCTTTTTCATTCTTTAATTATACAACAACAAAAATAAACAACAAATTCATATCAATCGCCAAACTGTCTTACTTGAATTTATCTTGTTTTGTAAAATAACAGGAGTAAATTCTGAAAGGAGAAAATATGGTAAACAATTATTTATGGACAGACAATCCGACAGAAGCAAATGTTGCTCTCTACGACCCCGATATTTTAAATGAATGTCTTATGCATTTGAAATATAATTCTGAAAAGGTTACGCCTTTTTGTATAAATTCTGCCAGCACAGACACAAGCGGCAATGCAAATTTGCTTAGTTATACAGGAAATGTAGTCAAATTCAATTGCGGAAACAGTATAGTTCCAATTATGACATCAAACTCTTCAAGCGTTTGGACGCTTAGTGCGAGTCATCAGGTAACAGCCCCTGGCAATGATATATACAAGTCATTAAATAATGACAAATTCAGTTATTGTTCTTTGGTACACACCCCTTCATTAGAAAGCCCGGCTTTTATGGCTGTTGAGAAAACAACGAATTTTTCTTTTGATTATTTGTATCTAAAATTCAACACAACAGAAATCTCAGGCGATATAAAAAACTTTTGTATAAAAAATGCAGCAGGAGATATTTTTTATTCTTATGACAATTTCGATGACTTTTTGGACAAAGATGAATTTTTGATTCCTATTTTTGGATTTAACAGTAACAAATTAATAATTTCGACAACTTCTAATGTAAATGGCGCTACATTTGTCAGTTTTCCATGTATTATAAAATTCTTGAGTAAGTCGCAAGTTGTTTCTATGAGTGATGCTAAAGGTTTTAATAAAATTATTAGCGAAATCAGCGATTTGACTATAAGCAATTTGATAAGTAAGACGTTGAATATTTATATTGGAGTAGATGGTATTACAGAGGTTTTTGCTTCGAGTTTTACCAAGGGCATTGCTTTGCCATCAAGTCCGACTGTTAATCAAATCCATTATTTGACTGCGACAGAATCTTGTATCGCCAAGAAATACAATGGTTCATCATGGGATGATTATGGCAAAATTCCTGTAGGATATGTTAAAACCAATTCAGGTGGGGCAATTTCAGAAATAGGGACTTTTGCATACAACCAAAACAGCTATAACATTAATGTTAATAGTTATAAAAAATGGCAAGCAGTTGATAACTATTCTTGGTATAGAATATCGCCTGATGGATATATTGAGCAAGGAGGATATTTAGTGGCAGGATCTTCTCCAACTCCATTCAGCGTTAATTATCCTATAGCTTTTGTTAGTGGAATAAGAAGTGTCGGTGTTGTTTCAGACACAATATATGGAGGGGCACAAGCGAATATAGTCGCTAATCCTAATAGTTTAAGTTCATTAAGTATAACAAAATACGATGGATTGAGTTGCGGCATTAGATGGTTTGCCATAGGTTATTAGAAAGGACAAAAAAATGATAAGAAAAGAAATAAAAGAAGATAATACTTTTGGCGGTAACTACCCCTATGACATTGATTATACGATTTTGCCATTAAAATATATCGAAATTACAGAAGAACAGCGTGATTATGTGGATTCTAACCTTGATAAGTTGCGTTATGATGAAATTCAAGACGGTATTTTTGAAAATCCAAAAGGAGTTGTTGATATTTCAAATACAATTGAATATCAAAATCAATTACTGCAAGCTGAGAAACAAATCAAAAAACAGCAATTAATTCTTGAAGTTGAATCTTTAGACAAAAAACGTATTAGAGCTTTTTGTGAACCCGCATATAAGGAAGAAGGGCTTACTTGGCTTGAATATTATACTTCTCAAATTCAGCAAAAAAGGCAAGAAATTATTTATTTAGATTGAGACTGTTGAAAAAGTTTTCGGCATTTTTAATATGCAAATTAAATTGTTAAATATTTTCTAATTAAGTGTTCAAAGTCAGCTGATTTATGTTAAAATTTTCGCATGGATGTTTCAATAATATTAGTAAATTATAATACCGAACAACTGACACTTGATTGCCTGCATTCTATTTATAAAAAGACATCTGGAGTTGAGTTTGAAGTTTTTGTTGTGGATAATGCCTCTTTGAATGATCCTAGCAATGCTATTAAAGCAGCGTTTCCTCAAGTAAAACTAATAAAAAACCAAAAAAATATAGGGTTTGGAAGAGCCAATAATATTGCTATCAAGCAATCCAGCGGCAAATATGTATTTCTATTAAATACAGATACTGCTTTGATTAATAATGCCGTTAAAGTTTTATTTGATTTTATGGAAAAATATCCTCAAGCCGGTGCCTGTGGTGGAAATTTATTCGATGACAAGATGGATCCTGTTCATTCTTTTGGTTTTCTAAAAACACCTAAGAGTTATCTCTTTAGGTTATTAGGTTTAAGGTATCTTTGCAAAAGGGAAAAAAATGATACAAATAGAGGCAAACTTCAACAAGTTGGGCAAATTATCGGGGCAGATCTGATGTTGCGTAAAAGTGTTTTGGATGAAGTAGGGATTTTTGATGAAAGATTTTTCTTGTATTTCGAAGAATCTGAGCTGCAATTCAGAATTCAAAAAGCAGGATATAAAATATTTTATATTCCTGATGCGTTTATTTTCCATTTTGAAGGCGGAAGTTCAAAGCGAAATAAAAAATTTCGCCGTCAGATAATTACTCAGAGTGAATATTTGTTTTTCACGCTTTGTTATGATTTTTATCCCAAGATGATTTTAAGAATTTTGTGTACTATCCCTCAAATATATAGGTTTTTGCTGGCTCCTGTTAATACTTTCAGAGCTATGAAATATATTTGGAGCAACTAGAAATTTTCAGTTTCCTTTTTCGCATACTAAGAAAATACTTGAACACAAATCAGGATAATGTTTGCCTAATTCATAACAACCGTCCAAATATTCTTTTGAAATTATATCCGTATTCAATAATTTATCCCATTGAAAATTAGCCAGCGCTTTAAAAAATATTCCTGAGCGATGAACTACTTTAAATCCGGCTTCTAGGGCATCTTTTTCTAAAGTCTCCAAATTATAGGTAATTCTATGACCATGAGCTTCTTCTGCTGGAGTTACAGCCGAATTGTGAGAAATCAGCCCCATTTTAACTGCAATTTGACGAGAAGGAGCATTTGCATTTGGACATGTAATAAAAAATTTTCCGCCATCAGCTAACCACTCAGCATTGATTTTTTTAAGTATATCCACAGGATTTTCGAGGTGTTCTAAAACATGTGTCATAACAATATTGTCATATTTTGTAGGCAATTTAGCAGTTTCGAATAAAGAATTTATAATTTTTACATCTTCGCCCAAGATTTTTTTTGCCTCAACAATAGCTTCATCTGAGGCTTCAACACAAGTTATGTCGGTAAAATATTTTTTCAATCTTTTTGTAAAAGCACCTTGATAACAGCCAAGTTCTAAAATATTGCCTTTTTTGAAAAATGGTTCAAATGATTTCAGCATATAAGGATGCATTACGTCAAAATCAAAATTGTAAGCGTATTCTCTGCCTTCATTATCTTTTAATTCTGCATTGTAATTTCTTTGAACTTCCATTTCAAACTCCTTTTAATTCAGCAAGACCAAAACCATATTTGCCAAATTCATTCCCATTATAAAGCATATAGATTTTATTATCTATTTCAAAAATATGCGGATAGCACATCATATCAGAATCCCAACCCTCTTTTGAAATATCAATTCCGGAATTTTCATCATCTCTTGTCCAATTAATCAAATCATCAGAATAAGCATAACCTAAGCGGTATCCTTTTTCTTTTTCTGTTCTAAAACCTATCATATGGCGATAGCAAAAATACATGTGATAACGTTTGTTGATTTTTATAACTGTCGGCAGAGCTTGGCATTCGTTTTCATCGATTTTGTCTTCGATAATGCATCTGTTCATTTTCCGCCAATTTATTCCGTCATCTGAGGTTGCATAAGCAATTTTATATACTCTTTCAGGAATTTTTCCTTCAGTTTCTTCGCTCCATTTTTGACCAAAAATATAGAACATATAAAATTTGTCCTCAAATTTTCGGACAAGCCCGTCACATACTAAGAATGGTTCATATAATGAGGTGGTTAAGATAGGTCCTTCTCCCAGTTTTTTAAAAGTTTTACCATTATCTTCACTAATTGCAAGGCCAATTCCAGAATCAACGTCAACGGATATTCTTCTTGACCAGCCACTTGTATAAGCATAAATTTTGTCATTAATTTTAATAGGGCTTATTGGAAAAATTCCGTGTTCATCAAAACATCCCAAATTTCCAAGAGGAATAACTTCGTGATTTGAATAGTTGAGAATTTTTTCGAATTTTTTATCATAATCCACAAATTGAACGTGACTCAAAAATTTTCCGGAGGCATCTTTTTTTCTGGTGCAAAAATAAATCCTGACAAAATTCTCAAAAACTACAGCTTGTGGTGATTGTACTTGGCTTACAAAGTTGTCTTTTAAAGGTGATTTTTCAAATTCAAATATTTGCCCGAGTTTTTCCCACTTCATTATTTCAACTCTCCTTCAAGCTCAGCCAAGCCAAAACCGTAACGGCCAACTTCGTTTCCAAGGTATAGCATATAAATTTTGCCATCGAGTTCAAAAACATGAGGATATGCAATCATTTCAGAGTCCCAACCCTCTTTTGAAACATCAATTCCGGCTTTTGAGTCGTCTCTGTTCCAATTTATTAAGTCAGTTGAATATGCATACCCTATTTTTCTTGATTTAGATTCTCTAAATGTTGCTGGAATCCAATTGCAAAAGAACATGTGATATTTTCCGTTTGCATAAAATACATCAGGGCTTGCTTGTGATTCGGTTTCACAATTTAGTTCGAGGATAAGATTTTTATTGTGTTTTGTCCAATTTAATCCGTCAGTTGAGCTTGCCATTCGAATTTTTAAAGACATTTCGGGCTTGCCGTTCACCATTAGCCATTTTTTGCCTGTTACATAAAATAAATAATAAAGATTATCAAATTTGCGAATTCGGACGCTTCCTACATTGAATGGTTCATCTGGAGAGTAGGATAATATTGGACCGTTTCCTAATTTTTCAAAAGATTCACCATTATTAATACTTTTTGCAAATCCTATAGCTGTATTAAAAGGTACTGCGACACATCTACTCCAACCTCCATAATAAGCCCAAATTTCTTTATTTTCTCTTAAGACAGATATCGGGTAAGTTCCAAATTCGTCGAAACAGCCTTTTTTTCCAAGTTTTAAAACAGGGGCTTGCGCAATGTTTATAATGTTAAATAAATTTTTTCTATCCAAATCTACAAATGCTGAATAACTCACAAATTGCCCGTTTTCATCTCTTTTGGAGCGACAGCTGAAATATACTCTTACAAAATCATCAAATATTAATGTAGCGGGAGCTTGGGCAAATTCATCCAGCCAAGCTTTACCTTTAATATCAGTCGGGTTAAAAATTCTGCCTAATTTTTTCCATTTGAACATTTTATTATAGTTTAGCCTTTCAACATATCATAATATTTTTTTTCTAATTCTAGAATGGTTTGTTTTCTTGCTTTTAGTCTTTTTGCAGGCTGACCAAAATATATACTCCAAGGTAAAGTCGGCTTTGTTACTAAAGACATAGCACCAATTGCAGTACCTTCCGCTATATTTGCGCCAGGCAATACGAGTGAATGAGCTCCAACTAAACCGTGTTTTTCAACAGTAACAGAATTGTGGGACATTTTTCTTAATTCATTCGGCACAGTTGGGTTTGTCATAAATTCTCCGCTAAAATCATCGCTATTAGTCATAATTGTTGTTTTAAAGGACATTCCAGAGAAATCCTGTAATTCTATTAAGCTTTTATTGCTGGATAATAGGTAAGAATATACTGCAATATGTATGTTATTATGCAAAATGATATTGCCTGACAAAATACAAAAATCATCAATTCTAATGTTGTTCCCCAGTGAAATTTGTTCAGGCTGATAAAAACAAGCTTTTGTACTGATTTTTAAATTTGAGCCATAGCTTTTTAAACCAATTTTACTAATTTCTTCTTCATTTAAAAAACTCATATTTATTCCCTTACATTTTTTATAAAAGTTCATATTTATTTAAGAATAGTTTCACTTCTTCTTTTGAATTAAACATCAAAACATCTACAATTGAAAGCCAAGGTACAAAGGCACTGTCAAATTGTTTGTATTCAATATTTGTTGGTTTAATAAATTTTAGTTCCACATTGTTAGACTCGAATTCTCCTTTGTCATAGAGTTCCATTCCGCCGATTGTGTTGATGTAGGTTGTAGTATTTAGTGCTTTGCAAATCGACAAAACTTTTTTTTCGGCTTTTAGTTCATTGTTAATATTTAAATGGGATGAAATTATGATTTGGGTATCTATATCTAAATGGTTACAGATTTTTTTCACCGAATTTAGGATGTATTTAAATAAATTGTCCTCCTTAAACATAATGATTTCTTCAATTAAAGGCATAACATTTTTAAAATATGGAGCTTTAGCATATGCATTTTGGAATTGTGCAATCAGTTTTTTTTTGTCAAATTCAGGTGAAATAAATCGCTTATTTACATATAAAAAATCGTTATCTTGTTTGAGAGGAACAGAAAATAGAACATCATGGCCGTTTTGCAAAAAGCGGTTTCGGTTAAACCAGCCTTTTTTTGTATATTGTATGTTGTCATAAATCACAAAAACATCAACAGCATTAATCAATTGCCAATAGCCGATGTAAGGCAAAAAATACGGTTGCATTATTGCGGTTTTTTTCTGATTATTCATTTATTATTCCTGCTATTTTCTTGATAATATCTTCTTCTAATCCAACAAATAAAGGCAAACAGGCGATTCTTAAACTTATATCTTCTGATATTGGACAATTTTCGCCGTTTACATATGGAAGTTTGTTTAAACTCGGGTAGAAATATCTTCTGGGGAAAATATTTTCTTTCTTCAAAGCCTCAAAAACCTTTAACAAATGGTTTTCGTTTTCAAATAATACCGGATAATAAGCATAATTATATTCGAGATATTCCTGAATTTTAGGTCGGGAAACAGAATTGCCTAATAGTTTGTCATATAATTCTATTATTTTTTTTCTTTCAGAGATGATTTTATCAATATAATTGAGATTGCAAAGCCCCATCGCAGCGTGCATTTCGGAATTTTTCCCATTTAAGCCTAATTGAAAATACTCGTAACCTATGTGACCAAAGGTTTTTGCGAGTGATAATTTTTCATTGATATATTTATCTTTAACAATACAAGCTCCGCCTTCAACGGTGTGAAATAATTTCGTCGAGTGAAAGCTACATGTAGAAATATCACCATAATTTAGCAAGGATTTACCCTTGTATTTTGTCCCAAAAGAGTGTGCCCCATCATAAATAACTTTCAGGTTGTGTTTTTGTGCAATTTTTTCAATTTTTTCGACATTACAAGCGTACCCGAAAACATGTACTGCCATAATAGCCTTAGTTTCAGGAGTAATTGCCCGCTCTATTTTATCTGCATCGATTGTAAAATTATCAGGTTCAATATCAACAAAAACAGGCTTGCATCTTTCCCACAAAATAGATGAAGTAGTTGCAACATAGGAAAAAGGAGTTGTAATAATTTCGCCTTCTTTGATGTCAAGAGCATTCAAAGCTAGTTGCAGAGCCATTGTTCCGCTTGAAACAAATTGAATATTTTCAACATTCAAAAAACCGCCCAATTTTTGCTCAAGCTCTTTGAGCAAGGGACCTTGGTTCGTCAATTGATTATTTTGCCAAATTCGAGAAATATATTTTTGATATTCCTCAATTGGGGGCAAAAAAGTTTTTGTAACATTTATCAAATTCATTTACTTTCTTTTAAGAATGTTAATGCTTTTAGGGTGTTTTTTTGAGTGAATGTGAATTATTTTTACAGATTTATTATAGCATTAATAATGTTTTTATATTTAGCCTAAATTTTGGCTGTGAGGCATAAATTTCTATAATTCCGCTCAAGATTTTACTTTCAAATGGCTTGTAAATTGAACCTAAATATTTCCTTAAAAAAGTGTGAGTTTGGCTTAATACTATATATTTTTTGAAATTTCGTTCCCAAGTCATTGCCTTTTCTTTTTTATAAAGTTTAGAAAGGGCTTTATTTGCGGATATTCCGCCTAATTGAAAGTTTGAAATTACTATTGGCAAATATATTGCAGGAGTTTTATTTTGAACCAGACATTTCGTGTTGAAATCCCAATCTGCATAAATTTTGTAGCATTCGGGGTATTCACCCAATTTTTCAAATAGTGATTTGTGATAAAAAATTACCTGATGACAAATATTTCGATTGACAAAATATAGGTCATTTTTAACATTGTTATATTTCTCAATCTTACTTTGGGAACCATCTTCAGAGATATAATGAACATCTCCGAATAAGTATTTCACTTCAGGATTTTGGGTTAAAGCCTCCGCCACTTTTTCCAGAACATCGGTAGAATGTAATGTATCATTTGCATTCAAAAACAACAAAAAATCACCGCTGGCGGCTCTGATACCTTTGTTCATTGCATTATAAACGCCGCTGTCTTTTTCAGATACAAAATAAGCGATATTATCGTTATATTTTTCTATAATATCAACGGTTCCATCGGTAGATTTGCCGTCAATTACAATTAGTTCCCAATTTTTGCAGGTTTGGTTTAGAACACTCAAAAAAGTTTTTTCGATTGTGTCTTTGGCATTTAAACAAACCGTAATAATAGATATTTTCATAGTTTCAAATTCTAGCACAAAATGTTCTTGTAAAACATATTTTTAAGAATACTTCTGACTTGTCTGTAATAAAATTTTGATATTTTCGACTCATCAATAGGCAAAAATAGGGGCGTTTTTTTATCAATCAAATTTTTTTCAAAAGCCAAATCTAAGAAATTTTTGAAAGAATATTTTGGATGTTCCCATTTCATCCAAGAATAAGCAAAATGCAGGTAAGTCAAAATTGAGCAATCGTATAGAAAATTGTAAAATCCCGAGCTACTTGATTTGATAATATTATGATATAGCTCAATAAGATTTAAAAATTCTTGAACAAAAGGTCCTGTTGCACCTGCATTTGTGTCTTGACCTTCATGCAATCTGTATTGAACAGAATTTTTGTCTAAAACAAGTATTTTGCCATCTTGTATAGAATCCAAAACCAGCGGTCTGTCGGCAATTTTGCCATAAATGTCTTGTCTGAAAGAATTTTCTTTATAAAATTCTGTTCGATAAATTGTTGAGCCGAAATGATTATTAAGACCCATAAACAAATATAGTGCGAATTCTTTTTTGTCTTTGCACAAGCAAGCTTCTTTTATTGGCTCAAAATCATTGTATTTAGGCTCATAAGTAGCAATACAGCCAGCTGTAACCACATCGATATTTTCATATTTATTCAAATAATAAAGAACTTTTTCGATATATTGAGGATTTAGCAAATCATCATCATGAAAAAACATAACCCATTTTTTGGAAGCTGCATTTTTTGCAAGTTCAAAATTTACAAGCTGTCCTAAATTTTTTTCATTTTTATTATAATCAAATCCGTATTTATTGATGACATCCAGAGTATTGTCAGTACTTCCATTGTCAAAGACTTTTACGCCAAAGCCTTGTACTGTTTGATTTTTGATACTGCCCAGTGTTTCATCAAGCATTTGGGCTCTGTTATAAGTCAAAATAAAAATTTCTATATCTTCAGCTTTATACTGCATTTAAAACTCCTTTTGAAGCGATTTTTATGTGCTGATAGGGATAATAGTCATCGTTTGAGCAATGCTCAGGAATAATAACTATTTTGTCGGGATTATTATTCAAATATGCTGCCCAACAACTGAAAGAAGATATTCCTGCCAAAATATTACACTTACATTGGCTCATCAAATACATATCCTCAAAACCTCTTTGCGGTGGATTAAAATCCATATAAGTAACAGGATAATCCAATTTGAAATTTTCTTTCAAATAGTCAATTTCGTCAGAAAAGATATAAAAATGCGGATTTGGAATATTTTCAATCACATACTCAATAGCTTTTTGATAATATTCTTCAGAATTTATTACTGCGGCTCTGTCTTTAAAGTCGGCATTAGTCAAAAAATCCCCGCGTCTAAAGTGGATTGATACTGAATTTGAATTTTTAATTTTAGCCAAGAGCTCAGTCCCTTTTTCGCTCAAAGGGTTCTTAGGGCTAAAATCCTCAAGGATAGTTTCTCTAATATCATCAAAATATTTAAAACTTGCGAAATACCCCATCAAATATGTGTTATCTTTCAAATCAAGGATTTCTTCTCTGAAAATTTGCGGCATAGGCTCTATATAGCAATTTTTGTTATAAATAATATTTTTGTCGGTTTTTAGCCCCATAGAGCGTTTGATTTGATTGAATATTTTATAAAATATCTTCCCTTTTTTGATGAATTTATTTATTTCAGCAGGTGTAGCTATATTTTCGATAAGATTAAAATTATTGAGCTGATACGTATGGACGAAATCTTTTTTAAAATATTTGGTTGTAACCAAATCAAGCTTAAAATCCACACCCAGCAAAATCGAAAGCTTCCGCGCCATTGCATATTGGCTCATTTGATTTCCTAAGCCGCCCATTATATTGATTAGTATCATACGCAAATTTCCTTTTTGAACAGGTCAGACACGTACTGAACAAAATATTCTTCGCTATATTTTTTGCCTTCCTCGGATTGCAAAAACTGCCTGCCGTTATTGGTAAATTCCATAATTTCTTCATCGCAAAGGCTTTCAATATAAATGTTTAATTCTTCAAAATTTTTAAAATCTCTGACATCTATGAAACAATTTTTGGGTACAAAATCACAAATATCAGGTGCACCAAGATAAATCGGTACAACTCCTGCTACGAAGCAGTCAATGATTTTTTCTGTTACATAGCCGCTGTAGGCTATATTTTCAAAGGCTATAGCTAATTTGTAATTTGAGATGACTTCGATTTTGTCTTCGCAACGACCTTTGTAGATATTTGGAAGGATAGATTTTAGTTTGTTCCAGTTTTTGTTTGGAATATCTTTCTTCTTGTTCCAATTCGCACCATAAAGGTCTAAATTTTTTGATTTTCCGAAAAATTCTATAATTTCAAGTCGTTTTTTTTGCAAATTATTTTTCAAAGCATCATGAAATGATTTTGAAAAACATGTCTTTAATTTTAGGCAAAATTTGTTAAAATTTGAACTGGTCGGGAATTTTATGCGGCAATATTTGTTTGCCACAACCATTACAATATTTTTTCTGTCCTCTAAAGGCTTAATTTCGGGCAAAGATTTTTTTTGTGAATAAGAAGAAAAATAAAAATGATGATTGAATTTATTAATTCCGCCAAAATTCTTAAAAGAACCTTTGAAAAGTATTTTGTGTTTAAAAATTTGTGCTTCTTTTTCAAGATTATCATATAGCAAAGGCGCCCAAATAGTGGTTTCTCCACTTGTAAGCAAAAAAGGTTTTGCCCCGAGTTTCAGGAGTTTTTTGGCATCTTTGGCCAAGATTTCTTGCACTACATAAATATGTTCAGGCAAAATTTCTCTTTTTCTGATTAATTCCAGGGCTTTTTTTCCGCTGACAGCTTTGATGCCATGAGTTAAAAATTCATCACAAATTTCTTGCGTGGGATGTTCGAGATAGTCATTACAAAAAGCTATTATCGGTTTGGTTTTCATGAATTTTTTACGCCTTTAAATATTTTTTTAATCTTGCCATAAACCACCAACGATATTTGGATTTTAACATTTTTTGCTCAAAATCAAAATCATAATCATAATGTTTTCTGGCCTCGATGACTTGCTTTTCTAAATCATTATAATCCACAACACCTTTTTTACAATGTCTTTTTGCCCTGAAAATATTTTTGTAAAAAGTTGCTTTATAAAGGTTTAATAATAAATCTTTTGTTTTTTTATCGGCAGAAGATTTCATTATGGCGGTTATTATTTCAACAGAATAAAGTAAAAAATTCTTTGCACTAAACCAGTTATTTTTTTTGGGTCTTACGCAAAAAAGATAAGGTTTTGCGATAATATAAGATTTTGTATCTTTGGAAAAATTCAGTAATTTATCAAAGTGATACCAAGTATATGAACTGAATTTGGCTGCATCGATATTTTCTTTTTTCAAAATATTAGCTGTCAATAATCCGCAAGCATTTTTGGTTGAATTGAAAAATTCGGAAAGACTATTTGTTACAAAATCTTCTTTCACATCGACAGCCAAACCTTCCGGCTCAGCCTCGTAATTTATAAGAATATTATCATAGTCATTGCCCGATAAGACTTCTACAACCTTATCAACCACTCCATCATAAAGCACGTCATCATCGCTGCAAAACCAAACATATTTGCCGACCGCTCTGTCTGATGATATTTGAAGATTTTTACCCAAGCCCATATTTTCTTCATTTTTTGTATATTTAAAAATATTAGGGTATTCACTTTGAATTTGAAGCAAAACCTCTTGCGTATTATCTGTTGAGGCATTATCAGCCACTACAATGTCAACCAAATCCTCATGTTTGCCAAGAATTTGATTAATCAAAGTCATTACAGTTTTTTTTACAATTTCTGCTCGATTATAAGTCGGAATTGCAATTGATAATAATTTATTTTCGCTCATTATAAACTCTCCTTAAGCAAATCTTCTATCCCGGATTCCAAAGAGTATTTATAGATATATCCTACTTCTTGGGTTAGTCTTGTATTATCACCCAAAATTATTTGAGGCTCATTATTTTTTATAGGCTGAAGTTCAAGCAAATTATTTTTGTTTAATTTCTGAGCGATTAACAGTGCCATATCCTTTATTTTTATTGGATTATTGGAGCAAATATTCACGTCCCCTTGAATTTGGCTGTCTAAAAACTCTACAAAAGCAGCAGCAATATCTTTGCCATATAAGTAGTCTTTGATTAAGTCCCCTGATTTTAAAATGACTTGCTGATTATTTTTCAAGTTATTAATTATATAAGGAATTAACCTGTTTGGGTTTTCATTTTTGCCGTAAACATAAAAAATCCTACCCCAGCCAAAACTGATGTCATTTTCTTTAGCATATAAATTTGCCATTTGATTTAATTCATTTTTGCATTTCCCATACTTCGTAGCAGGGTTGGTCGGTGTTTCGTATTCTTTTAGCAAATCATCGCCCAATTCATATTCAAAACATGTTCCTGCAAAAACGGCTCTTTTTCCTCCATTATTTTTGAAGCATTTTAACATTTCTAAACTTGATTTTAGCCAATCAACATTTGACTCAGATTCCAAGTATTTCCCATGCGTAACATCCCAACCAAAATGCAAAAGATAATCAGGCTTGACTTCTTCAAAAACTTTTTTCAGGTCAGAAAAATTCAACAAATCAGCTTTAATCCAAGTTATATCAGATTTTGGCTGTTCTTTAGTTGAAATTGCAAAAACTTCAAACCCTTTTTCCAATAGCGATTCTATTGAATATTGGCCTATTAATCCTGTTGCACCTGTCAAAATAACTTTTTTCATAATTATAATAATTCGTAAGAATTATCCCTTTCATTTATTATTCGTTGCTTACAATCGGGCCATTTTATGCCCAATTTAGGGTCATCTCTCCTTATACCATCATAATATTGTGGCGCAAAATAATTGCCTAATTGATAATAGATTACTGTATCATCTGTAAGTGTCTGAAACCCATGGGCAAACATTGGGGGAATGTATAACATTTGGTTGCTATTTTCTGTCAATTCAACAGAGCTGTGTTTCAAATACGTTGGGGAGTCTTCTCTCAAATCAACTATCACATCAAAAAACGCCCCTTTGAAACAAGAAATTATTTTGGCTTCAAAGTATGGTGCTTTTTGAAAATGAAGACCTCGTAAAGTTCCTTTTTTATAGTTTTTGGAAATATTTGCCTGACAAACTTCAAACTCGATGCCTTGTTTTTCGAATTCTTTTTTGCAAAATTGTCTTGCAAAAGTACCACGTTCATCGCAAAATTCTTCTAATTCTATTAGATACGCTCCTTTGAGCTCCATTTCATTAAAATTCATGCGTTAATTCTCTTTTTCTTTGTAAAATTTCAAATAAATCTTTTATGCCTTCTTCATAAGTCTTGAATTTGAAATTGCCCATTTCTTGCAAAAATCTCGAATTATCCCCCGTATATTCATTGTTCAAACCCTCATTTTTGAGGATGATTTTACTTTTGAAATCGCTGATTTCATTGACGATATTGCTAATTTTTAGTAAATCAATGCTTTGAGTAGGAGTGATATTGATATTTTTTTCGCTTGGCTGATGCTCCACAAAATACTCAACAATTCTGCACAAATCATCTATGTATAAATAATCAAATACGACATTTTTATTGATAACTATCGGTTCTTTTTGAAGATTTTTGGATATCGCATCGCTCGGAAAACGGTTTTCTTTTTCCCATTTGCCGTATGAGCCAAAAATATTGAGGCAAAGTATATTATCTGATTTTTCAATTTCTTTTGCGATAAGAAATTTTGAATACCCATAAGGATCTTGAGGAATGAATTCCCCCAGATTTTCTTCTTTTATTTTTATTAACGGACGAAATCTATCATACTGTGCGCCTGAACCGAAGAAAATCATTCTTTTTCCTTGAAGGCACTTTTGCAGATTATGAAACATTTTTAAATTATCTTCAACTACAGACCTGTCATCTGAAACGCCTCTGGCTCCGCCTTTATTGGCACAATGTATTACAAAATCTATATCGTAAATTTGAAAATATTTTTGAACCGTTTCAAAATTTGTCAGTTCCAATTCAAAACTTCGAGGAGTGAAAAGATTATATTTTTCACCCAACCATTCTTTCAAATTTTTACCAACGAATCCGCCTGTGCCTGTGATGAGAATGTTTTTAGTCATCCAATTTTTCCTCCAGAGGTTCAATCAGCATTGTTTTGGCAAATTCTGTCTTATCCAAAAATGGATGCATATTTTCAATCGGCTGACCGAAAATCAATTTGGGTTGCAAATCAGTTTTTTGCTCAAGATAAATATTCAAAAGCTCAGGTTGATTATTTGAGAAAAAATCCTTGAATGTTTTATCTTTAATTTCATCTGCATTTATGTTTTGAGCTTTGATGCCATAAGAATCGGCGACTTTTGCAAAATCGGGAGCCGAATAATCTTCAACAGTTGATTGCAATCTACCCTCAAAATAAATTTCTTGAAATTGCCTCACCATACCAAGGCTTTGATTATTGAGGACAATCATTTTGATAGGCAAATTTCGCCTTTTAATGACTTCCAGTTCCTGAATATTCATCTGGAATCCACCATCACCCGATATGACAATCGCTCTTTGACCTTCTATACCTGCACCGATTGCACAAGGCAACGCAAAGCCCATAGAGCCCAGCCCACCTGAGAAAAATATTCTCTGACCTTCTTTGATAGAGGCTGATTGTGCAACCCACATTTGGTTTTGCCCTACATCAACAGATATGGTATCTGTGTTTTTGAGATTTTCGAATATTTTAGAAATAACAATATTGGGTATCAAGTCAGAACCATCGATGCTTTTGGTCGAGGGGTATTCATTCTTCCATTCCAAAACTTTTTTTTGCCACTCAGAAATTTCAATATCAAAAATTTTTTTATTCAATTCATTCAAAAAAGTTTTTACATCTGATTTTATTGTAATTTTGTCCAAGTTATCACAATTTAATTCGTGTTCATCAATATCGACTTGGATGATTTTGGCACTTCTGGCAAACGTATCCGTCTTTGCCCCGATTTGTCTCAAATCAAGTCTTGAACCCAAAACCAAAATCAAATCCGAATTCGCCAAAGTAAAATTGCCGTACCTATTGCCATAAGCTCCGATTAGCCCCAGATTGTACTCATAATCAGAAGAAACAGTATCCAATCCCATCAATGATTGGACGACAGGCATATTAGTTTTTGCGAAAAAATCTTTTAGTTCATCTGTTGAATTTGACAGCCTCACGCCACCACCAACAAGAACCACAGGACGTTTTGCCGAATTAAATATTTCTTTCAATTCTTTTAAATTTATTTGGCAAGAACAATTTTCAACCTCTTCAAAAAATGATTTCATTTTTGAAAAATCCACGTCTGCCCTTTGAATATCCATAGGAATATCCAATAAAACAGGTCCTTTTCGACCATTTTGGGCAAGATACAAACATTTTTCAAGTTCATATCGCAAATCCTCAACATCTTTTACCATTACGGCATATTTTGTGACAGGTTTTGCCATATCGACGATATTTGTTTCTTGAAACCCACATTGTCTGATATTCGGAAACCTTTTATATTCGTGGGTATTTACCTGCCCCGTAATAAATAACGCAGGCGTCGAATCGAAGTAACAACTCGTGATTGGCGTCAAAAGATTTGTCGCCCCAGGTCCCGATGTCGCAATCGCAATACCGATTTTGTCAGTATTTCTGGCATAACCTTCAGCCATAAAACCTGCACCTTGTTCATGAATGGCATTTATCATTTCGATATTTTTATTTTGATAAATACTATCCGCAAGATGCGTAATCATTCCGCCAATATAACCAAATACTTTATCAGTACCTGCGGTTAGTATTTTTTCTACGATATAATCTGATGCTTTCATCTTACGCCTTATTTTTTATAAACGCACTAAATTTTGATATCATATAATCCAATTGTTTTTTCTCTAAGCCTGGCCAAACGCCAATCCAAAAGGTTGAATTCATCACTGTGTCTGTATTTGGAAGCATTGCATAATGCTCTTCTGTAAGGTTTTTTGAGCTTAAGATTTTAGAATTTTTGATGCGCAATTCAATATCATTATCGACATAAGCAGGCTGACGGAGCAAATTGCCCGCAAAAAGCTGTCTTGTACCGATATTATTATCTTCCAAAAATTTGACCAATTCCATTTTGCCAAAAGGAGCGCTGTCTTTGACGGTCAAAGTAAAGCCAAACCAAGACGGTGTGACCTTTTCACATAAAGTCGGCAGAAGAAGATACTCTTCAAATTGTTTCAAGCCATTATAAAGATAATCAAAATTTTCATTTCTTTTATTGATAAAGCCTTCAATTCTATCCAACTGCGCAACGCCGCAAGCTGCCTGCCAATCAGAGATTTTGAGATTGTATCCAAGGTGCGAATATGTGTATTTGTGGTCATATCCGTGAGGCAAATTGCCAAGCTGCATATCAAATCTTTTTTTGCATCTGTTGTCCTGCCCAGGGTTGCAATAGCAATCACGTCCCCAATCACGATACGACATAATAATTCGGTATAAATTAGCATCGTCAGTACACAAAGCCCCGCCTTCGCCCATAGTGATATGGTGCGCAGGATAAAAGCTAAATGTTCCGATATGCCCGAATGTTCCTACGTATTTATTATCAAACTTTGCCCCAAGAGCGTCACAGCTGTCTTCGATGAGCCAAAGATTGTGTTTTTGACAAAGTTCTGCTATTTTATCAAGTTCAAAAACATTACCAAGAGTATGAGCCACAAAAATAGCTTTGGTCTTCTCAGTTAGCGCTTCTTCAATTTGTTGAATATTTATATTGTAATTGCCAAGTTCTACATCGACAAAAACAGGTATTAAGCCATTTTGGACGATTGGATTGACTGTTGTCGGAAATCCTGCCGCGACCGTGATGACTTCATCACCTTTTTTGAGTGATTTTTCACCCAGTTTGTGGGATGTCAAAGCAGCTATAGCAAGCAAATTAGCCGATGAACCTGATGTTGTGGTCAAAACGTATTTGGAGTTTAAAAACCGCGCAAATTTTTTCTCAAATTCGTCATTGAATCTTCCTGTTGTGAGCCACATATCCAATGAAGCATCAATCATATTGCAAAGTTCGTTTTCACCTAAAACCTTACCTGATACCGCTACATAAGCCCCTCTTTTTTTGTCGGGCTGTGCAAGTTTATAATAAATTTTTGACCAAGCTTTTATATTGTTTCTAACTAATTGTGCTAGTAATTGTCTCACTTTTTACCCCTTTATAATCTATTTTTTCTTGATATGCTTCAATTTGGCCAAATGTAAATTCAAGCATATTTAGATTTCCATTATAAAATTCTTTGTACCAATCAACAGTAGTTTTTATGGCTTCTTTCGCACTGAAAACAGGCTTCCAGCCCAAAAGTTTTTGTACTTTGTCAATATTTAGCATAAGCAAATTTGCCTCGTGCAAAGCATCTCTTTTTTGCACAACGACTTCACCTTTTTCGTAGTTTTCGACCACTTGTTTTGCAACTTCTGCAACCGTCAAAACACTTTCATCATATGGTCCAAAATTGAATCCTTCAGCGAATTTTTGCCCTTGTTCCAAAAGTACTTTGCCCAGCAATAAATACCCTGAAAGCGGCTCCAACACATGTTGCCAAGGCCTTACTGCTACTGGATTTCTGATTTCGATAGGCTGATTTTGGTTGATATATCTAATGCAATCAGGTATAAGTCTGTCGATTGCCCAATCCCCGCCGCCTATTACGTTACCTGCACGGGCTGTTGCCATTGCATAAGAATTCGACAAAAATGAACGGCGATAAGATGATGACATAATTTCGACGCAACCTTTTGAGGAAGAATACATATCGTGCCCACCCATCGGCTCATCTTCATAGTATCCTCTATCAATTTCTTTATTTTCGTAGCATTTATCTGTTGTTACATTCACAAAAGCCTTTATGCTGCTGCAATTTCTGGCTGCTTCTAATACATTTAAGGTGCCAATTACGTTTGTCTCATAAGTCAAAACGGGTTCAGAGTAACTCAATCTGACAATCGGTTGCGCCGCAAGATGAAACACCATATCAGGAGCAAAATCAGCCATAACTTGCTTAAGTTTTTCTCTGTCTAAAATATTTCCGAAAACATTTTGAATTTGAGAATCTATTTTTAATTCTTCAAACATCGAAGGGTTAGTATTAGGCTCTAGTGAATACCCCAAAACTTCAGCTCCGAGAGATTTTAGCCACAAGGTCAGCCAACTGCCTTTAAAGCCTGTATGACCTGTCAAAAAAACTTTTTTGTTTTTATAAATTTCGAAAACCATTTTAACTCCAAGTTAGCCAAGGGGCATTATGCGAATCCCACATTTCGGTTAAATCTATTTTGTCTTTGAGTGTATCCATAGGACGCCAGAAACCCTTGTGCTTATAAGCATTTAGTTGATTGTCTTTTGCAAGTTTTTCAAGCGGTTCTTTTTCCCAAATAGCAGAATCGCCGTCTTCTATATAATCAAAAATCTTTGGTTCCAAAACAAAGAAACCACCGTTAATCCAAGCCCCATCGCCTTTTGGTTTTTCCATAAAAGATGAAATTTCGCCGTTATTTTCGATGTTGATTGCCCCGAATTTTCCAGAAGGCTGGACCGCTGTAAGAGTTGCTAATTTGCCTGATTTTTTGTGAAATTCGATAAGGTCAGGAATATCAATATTTGAAACGCCATCGCCATAAGTCAGCATGAAAGTTTCGTTGCCTATATAGTCTTTTGCTTTTTTGATTCTGCCGCCTGTCATTGTGTCTTTGCCTGTATAAAGCATAGTAACTTTCCATGGCTCTGTGCGTGTTTTGTGGATTTCGACAGAATTTGAAGACATATCTACTGTAATATCAGAGTATCTTGAGTAATAATTTATAAAATAATCTTTGATAATGTGTGATTTGTAACCTGTCAAAATTATAAAATCATTGAAGCCATAATTAGAATAGATTTTCATTATATGCCATAATATCGGACGACCGCCGATTTCTACCATAGGTTTTGGCTTTAAATCAGTTTCTTCACTTAGTCTGGTACCAAGTCCACCTGCTAAAATTACAACTTTCATATGGCTCACTCTTATTCTGTAACGTAGGATTAATTATAAGTCAAATAGCTACGTTAATAAAGAGGGGATTATTTTTTTATTTCTTCAAATATTTTTTGGGCAAAATTGTCCCAAGAAAGTCCTAAAGCTGTTTCATAAGCATTAGCTATAAGGCTTTCCAGATTATTCCTTTTCTCATAAACTTCGCTCATTTTTAGAGCGAGATTTTTGCCGGAATTTTTGTCGAACTCGAAAACAAATCCATTTTGCCCATCATTTATAATATCGCATGCACCCACATTGGAGCCGATAATTACAGGTGTTTTATTAATCATTGCTTCAGTTACGACTCTGCCAAAAGCTTCTGATAAAGAACTTACCACAAGACAATCAATTGAATTGTAAAATTCTGTCATGTTTTTTTGGACGCCTACAAATTCCACTCTATCTTTAATTCCCATAATTTGGATTAAAAATTTTAAATAATAATTTTTTTCATGTTTTGGATAAATGATTTTGCATTTTATATTTTTATATTTGATGCGTCTCATTGCATCGAGCAAAATATATCCGCCTTTGGAACTAAAACCCATTGCAGATAATCCAAAGATAAATTCATCAGTCGAATTATTTTTCCTTTCAGATTCGATATTTGTAGTCGGGTTTGTATTAAACCCGGGAGTCAACACTACTATTTTTTCTTTAGGGATGGAAAGTGCTTTAGCATAGTCTTTTTTCATTTCATTTGACATCACAAATATTTTTTGGTGCTTCTGAGTGTGCCATTTTTTGAAATAATTCAACTCTTTTAGGTGTCCAAAAGCAAAAAGAAATTCATAAATAAAATTAGGGCTTAAACTTTTGCGATAATCCAAAGAATGACGATGAAAAACATTACTGCCAAAGCTTAAAGGGCAGCAATCGCTTAAAATGTAATCATAGTTTTTGTCTTTTATTAAAAGTTCTATTTCTTTGCTTATTTTTTCAATCAATTCAGGATTTTTTTCATCCACTTTGGATTCAAAATGGTAGATGTTTTTTACATTCGGGTATTCGTTAATTTCTTTATTTCTAGTATAAAAATCGACCTGATAGCCTTCATCATTAAATAGGCTGAATAATTTATCCAAATAATCATTTTGGAAACCGCTATGTATTACCGCTATTTTTTTAGAGGGCATTAGATTAGTATTCCTGTAATTTTATTTATAATAAGTATAAAATAAACAAAAAAATATTCCGATAGTTGGATTTTTCTATGGTATTATTTTAAAATTGGAGTAGAGTATGAAATTTCAGCAATTTTTATTTGACTTTTTAATATCCAAAATATACAGAGCTTTTCTTGCAATGAATACAGAATTCAATGCTTTGGAATTAAGCCAAGATGCAAGATGTCTTTGCCTTGCGCCTCATCCTGATGATGAAAGTATAGGCATGGGCGGAACGCTTATCAAAAAAGGCGAATTGTTTGATGTTATTTGCATAACAAACGGCACAGGCGGAGTTGCTCAGGAGCTTTTGGAAATAGAAAAAATAAACATTCGCAAAAATGAATTTGAACAAGCAATGCAAAGGCTAAAATTAAATTCATACAGTTTTTTTGACCATATAGAAGATAGAAAACTGGTTTTGCATTCAAAAGATTTTAAAAAAATAGATATTTCTCAATATGATTATATTTTTATACCTAATATAATTGACCAGCATAGGGATCACAAAGCTGTTTCGATACTTTTGAAGGAGCTTTTAAAGAGCGAGAAACATAAAAAAACTTTAAAAATAGCTTTTTACGAAGTTTGGCAAACACTTGCATTGCCAAATCTTTATGTGGATATTTCTGATGTAATTGAAGAAAAAAAGGTACTTATCGAAATTTATAAATCTCAGCTTGCGAGCAAAAATTACACCCGAAAAACTGTAGGGTTGAATAATTTCAGAGGATTATTGCCTAATGTGGATTATGCAGAAGCTTTTTCTGTAATAGATGTTTCTACATTCAAAAAAATATGTAAAATTTATACCTTGTAGGGATTAATTTTATTTAATATAATTAATAAAAAGAGAATTTTATGCCATTTGTTTTTCAGAAAACTAAAATTGAAGATGTCATCTTAGTAGAGCCAAAAGTTTTTGGCGATAATAGAGGTTTTTTTGCGGAAACTTATAAAAAATCTGATTTTGTCCAAAATGGCATTATGGATGATTTTTTTCAGGATAATCATTCAAAGTCCACAAAAGGCGTGCTTAGGGGGCTTCATTATCAGCTAAATCCAAAATCTCAAGCCAAATTGGTAAGATGTACTAATGGAAGGATTTTTGACGTGGCTGTTGATATACGGGGCGGTTCAAAAACTTTTGGACAATGGGTTGGATATGAATTATCAGAAGAAAATAAAAAAATGCTTTATATTCCTGCAGGTTTTGCCCATGGCTTTGTTGTTTTATCCGATGAAGCTGAGTTATTATATAAGGCATCGAATGAATTTTGCCAAGAACTCGATAGGGGTATAAGATGGAATGACCCGGCCATAAATATTGATTGGGGCTTGGATTTTGAACCTTTAGTCAGCGAAAAGGACAACCTTCAGCCATTTTTTAAAGATTTAGCAAATGAGGAATTACTATGAAGTTATTAGTAACAGGCGGTGCAGGTTTTATCGGAAGTTGTTTTGTCAGACATGTGCTGAACAAATATCATGACTATCAAGTGATAAACCTTGATGTTCTTACTTATGCAGGAAATATCGAAAACCTCAACGATGTCAAAGATAACCCTAATTACACTTTTATACATGGCGATATTTGTGACAAAAATCTGGTAAGTGATTTGATTTCGCAAGTTGACACAGTAGTCAATTTTGCTGCTGAAAGCCACGTAGATAGAAGTATTACAGGTCCCGAGATTTTTATAGATACAAATGTAAAAGGAACTTTGAATTTGCTTCAAGCCGCCAAAGAAGCTGGAGTTCAAAGATATCTTCAAGTTTCAACTGATGAAGTTTATGGTTCTTTGGGCAAAACAGGTTATTTTACAGAAAACACGCCAATAGCTCCTAATAGCCCGTATTCTGCAAGTAAAGCATCAGCGGATATGCTTGTGAGAGCTTATTTTGAGACTTACGGCATGCCTGTTTTGATTACTCGCTGCTCAAATAACTATGGTCCGTATCAATATCCTGAAAAACTTATTCCCTTCTTTATTTCACAACTTTTGAAAGGTGAAAAAGTCCCTGTTTATGGAGACGGACTGAATGTTCGAGATTGGCTATATGTCTATGACCATTGTGCTGCTATTGATGTTGTTCTTCACAAAGGTAAAATCGGTGAAGTATATAACATCGGTGGGCATAACGAAAAAACAAATATGGAAATTACCAACATCATTTTAGATGCAATGGGTAAAGATGAAAGCTCCATAAAATACGTCGAAGATAGGCTTGGGCATGACAGACGTTATGCGATTGATAATACAAAAATTCAAACAGAGCTTGGATGGGAACCGTCTTTGACTTTCGAAGAGGGCATAAAACTAACAATAGACTGGTATTTGAATAATCAGGAGTGGATAAAAACCTTAGAGTCAAAGAAAGCGAGTTTAGTTTAGATGAAAAAAGTCCTTGTTACTGGAGCAAAAGGTATGTTAGGGCAGGATTTATGCCCAATACTTAAACAAGAAGGATATAAAGTCCTCGAAACTGACGTGGATAATTTGAATATCACTAATTTTAATCAGGCAGAATATGTCATCAAGTATCATAATCCTGATTTTGTCATTCATTGTGCCGCATATACTAATGTGGATAAGGCAGAGCAGGATTCTCAAACAGCTTTTTTGATAAATGCCAAAGGTACTGAGAATATTGCAAAAATCTGTGCTGATAAAGAAATTCCTTTGGTTTATATTTCAACCGATTATGTTTTTAATGGCGAAGCTTGTGAACCATATTTGCCTACAGATACAAGAAATCCGCTTGGAATTTATGGGCAAAGCAAAGCTGATGGCGAGATTGCAATTGAAAAATATTGCAAAAAATATTATATAGTTCGTACAAGCTGGCTTTATGGGCATAAGGGCAAAAATTTTGTCGAAACAATTATTGATTTGGCACAAAAAATGCCAGAACTCAAAGTCGTAAATGACCAAATCGGTTGTCCTACTTGGACAGTAGATTTGGCAGAATTTATTTTATCTTTGATAAAAGAAAATAAACCTTATGGAATTTATCATTTTTGCGGAAGTGGAAAAACAAGCTGGCATGAATTTGCCTGCGAAGCTCTAAATCTTTTGGAAATTGCCACAAAAGTACTTCCTTGCTCAAGTGATGAATTTCCTCGTCCTGCAAAACGTCCAAACTATTCTGTAATGGATAATGCAGGTTTTTGTCAACATTGGAAAGAAGCTCTCAAAAAATACATAGAAATGCGAGGTTAAAATGAAAGGAATAGTTCTTGCAGGTGGCTCCGGTACAAGGCTTTATCCTAGTACAATGTCTGTTTCGAAACAATTATTGCCCGTATATGATAAACCTATGATTTATCATCCTGTTTCGGTTTTGATGCTTGCTGGAATTCAGGATATACTTATCATTTCGACGCCTTATGATTTGCCAAACTTCAAAAAACTTCTCGGTACAGGCGAACAGTTCGGGGTAAGATTTTCTTATAAAGAACAGCCAAGCCCTGATGGACTTGCCCAAGCCTTTATTTTAGGGGAAGAATTTATCGGCAATGACTCTGTTGCAATGGTTTTGGGGGACAATATTTTTTATGGCGTAGGTTTTTCAAAAATGCTTAAGGAAGCAAGAAAAAAAATTGAAGGCGCGACAGTCTTTGGTTATCAAGTGAAAGACCCTGAAAGATTTGGAGTGGTTGAATTTGACGAAAATGGCAAAGCTGTTTCCATTGAAGAAAAACCAGCTAAACCAAAATCGAATTTTGCAGTTACAGGTTTATATTTTTATGATAATAAAGTAGTTGAATATGCCAAAAATCTCAAGCCATCTACAAGAGGGGAGCTTGAAATTACTGACTTGAACAGAGTTTATTTGGAGAAAAATCAGCTTGATGTCCAAAATCTTGGACGTGGCTTTGCATGGCTTGATACAGGGACTCACAATTCTCTGTTGCAGGCTTCACAGTATGTCCACACAATCGAAGAAAACCAAGACATCAAAATAGCTTGTTTGGAAGAAATTGCACTTCGCATGGGATATTTGAGCAAGGAACAAGTGATTGAAATAGCCTTAAAATACAAAAATAATGAGTATTTTAGCTATGTTTTGAGAGTTGCCGAGAATTATTAGATATTTTTTTCATCTTTAGAAATCATTAGTTTTTGCCTTAAAACTCTGACTTCGTATGATTTATTTTCGAGTTCTTTTTGGGTTTTGATGAGTTCTTTTTGGATTTCATCAGAAATTTTGAGCTTATAATTTTCCAACTGAAGCTTGTTTATTTCTTGTGTTGCAGATGAAAGCTGTTCGGTCAATTCTGAGTTCAGGCTTCGCAGTTGAGAAATATCATCGTTGTAAAAATTTTCTTCAGCTTTGAGCATTGGAGAGTGACTCCAAAATAGTATAAATAGAAAAAGGGCAAAAATTCTCATAAATTTCTCTTATTTCGGTTGCTTTGATATTATTAAATAAGTTATACTAAAATTATTGGAACCGTGTTAATTAGCCAAGTGAGCATAAAAATATGCAAAAAGTTGTAGTTCTGGAACATGTAGGAAAAGATTCCTTAGATTTTGATTTGTACAATTCTTTTAGAGAAGTTGTATATCAAAAGGGAACGCCTTTGACACCAAGTATGATTTTACAATTTAGCGTAATTAATGTATATCGGGCTGATAGTGAAGAGCCTTTGGTATCAGAGATTTCCAAAGCCAAGTATAATGTTCCTAAAGAGAATTTGGTAGCTGTTTATTCTCAAGAAATTGCTGATTATCTTGTCGGGAATACCAAAAAAATTATTCGCCAGATTGAAGCGGGAGAACTGCCGGATACGACTCTTTGTGAGGCAACACGGGATGTCATAATAGATGAAATCAGCGCCAAAATTGATCAGGTTGAATCTATTCATCAGCTTAGAATTATTGATGAATACACCTTTTCTCACGGTGTAAACGTGTCTTCAATATGTTCTGCTCTGGCGATGAAATTTGATTTTAATGAAAAAGATATTCAGGATTTAACATTAGCAGCTTTTTTGCATGATATAGGCAAGTCTAAAATTCCTCTTGAAATTTTGAATAAGGCCAAGCCGCTTATTCCAAAAGAACTTGATGTTATGAAACAACATGCAAAATATGGCTATGATATTATCAAGAATCAAATGGGACTTGCTGAGAGAATTGCTCTTGTAGCACTTGAGCACCAAGAAAAATATAATGGTTCAGGCTATCCGCATGGGCTGAAAGGCAAAGAAATTTCTTTGTTTTCCCAAATTACTTCTATAGCAGATGTGTATGATGCGCTTGTATCGCAAAGAGTTTATAAAGATCCGATGACTTCCGCTGATGCTATTAAAATAATGATAGCGGAAGGTTCTAAGGCTTTTAATCCTTTTGTTTTGTATAAGTTTATTTATTTGGTAAATTACAAATCATCAGATGTTATAGTAGAAGAGCCTTTATCTGCTGCAGAAATGCCTGATGCTTCTGAGTCTGAATCTACAGAAGTTCAATTAGACAATAGTCTTTTAGACTAAGTACATTTTTTTGTAAAGTCATAACCTTGGGTTATCGGGATTTTTCGCCCGCTTCCAAAGGCTTTTGGGGTGATTTTTAGTCCTAAAGTCGCTTGTTTTCTTTTGTATTCGGCTTTAGTGATTTTGGAGATAATATCATCGACCAGCTCTTTGCCGTATTTTTGGTAAATCTTTTCTGTGGGCTGATTTAGGACTATATAATCTTCGATAATATCATCCAAAACCTCATAATCAGGCAGCGAATCTTGGTCTGTTTGATCGGGCCTAAGTTCCGCTGAAGGGGCTTTTTCGATGGTGGAATTTGGAATGATTTCGCCGTTTCTGTTGATGAATTTGCAAACTTTATAGACAAAAGTCTTTGGCAAATCAGAAATCAGGCTCAAACCTCCTGACATATCGCCGTAAATGGTGCAATAACCTACTGCAAGCTCGGATTTATTGCCTGTTGAAAGCAGCAAATACCCGCCTTTGTTTGAATAGGCCATCAAAATATTTGAGCGTAGTCTTGCTTGAAGATTTTCTTCCGCCAGCCCTGTGATTACATCTTCGCCGAGTTGTTCTTTAAATGCATCAAACATTGGTGCTATTGAGATATTTTTAAAATCTATGTCAAGATTTTTTGCCAAATCTTCAGAATCTTTGACGCTTCCTGTGGAAGAATATTTGCTTGGCATGGTGATGCCTAAAATATTTTCAGCCCCAAGAGCTTCTTTGGCAAAATATGCAGTCAAAGCGGAGTCAATACCCCCTGATAATCCTAAAATTACTTTTTTAAAGCCAAGTTTTTGGCAATAGTCTCTCAGCCCCATAGTTATTGCTTTGATGATTTTTTCTTCAATACATTTTGAATTTGGACGCATTTCGCCTTTGCCTGTTTCAGTATCATAAATAACAAAATCCTCTTCAAAATCGTTGCACATAGATGTTATTTCGCCATTTGTGTTCATCACAAAACTGTTTCCGTCAAAGAGCAGGTCATCATTTGCGCCGACTTGATTGACGTAAATGAATGGAATATTGTATTTTTTGGCCAAATTTTTAGTTATTTCAAATCTTTTATCTTCTTTGTACAAAATATACGGAGATGCGGATAGATTCACTATAAAATCAGGCTTTTTTTGCGCCAAATCTTCAATCGGGTTCATAATATATTGCTGGTAATGAAAGCTGCTTATGTCATTCCAAAGATCTTCACAAATGCTAAGACCTATTTTTTTTCCCAAAAAATCTACAACACAAACATCCTCACCTGGTTCAAAGTAGCGTGTTTCGTGGAAAACATCGTAATAAGGCAAAAGCATTTTATTATATTTGGCGATAATTTCGCCGTTATGTAATAAAGCTGCGGAATTTCGATATTTTTTGCCTTTAGGTTCTGAATTAAAATCTACAAACCCTAAAATCACTCCAATTCCTTGAGTGTGGGCTTTGATTTCGTCTAAAGAGGCAAGATTATCATGCACAAAAGCCTCAAAATCTAGCAAATCAAAAGGGGAATACCCGGTAATTGATAGTTCTGAAAATATTACCAAGTCGACCTTTTCAGATTTTGCTTTTTCGATATTGGCGATAATTTTTTTTGTATTGTTTTTTAAATCACCGATTTTCGGGTTGATTTGAGCGAGTGCTATTTTCATTTTTGAACCTGTAATTTTAACTGTTTCAATTGTATTATAAATAAAATTTATTTCTCTAAAAAAGCCTTAAAAGATTTTTCAGGGTGTATCGAAAAGCCACAGCCTTTATGGAGTATACCTTTAGGGCGTTTTTTAAAAGAAGGATATTTTTGGCACACAGAAGATCTTTTGTGATAAATAGGGCAAAGATTCTCTTTATCAATTAATTTGCAAGTTATAACAAAATTCCCCATTTCATCTGTGCCTGCAATTTTAAAATTTCGATATTCAGGATAAATAAATTGCAAAAAAGCAAATTCTATTTCAGAGCCTAATCCTTCGCAATGAAGGTATCTGCAGCATTTTCCACACTTTAGACATTCGCCTTTTATTTTGTATAAAACTTTTTGCGGAACAAATTTTGCTAAGAATTCGTAATAAATAGGTGCTATGTAATTTAAAAATTTCAATTATTTTTACCCAAAATTGCATGCTTTTGTTAATATATTAGTATAATATTAATATAAGTAGTAATTTATTGGAAATAGAAGATGGCAATTCAAAAAAACAGTAAAAAAAATCAGCCTAAAAAAATAGATACAAATACTATAGTTATGCTGCTCGCAGGATTTTTTGCTTGTGTGATTGCGTTTAATTTGTATTTGGCTTTGCTGCCTCCTATCAAGAACCTTAAAACATACAGCCCGAATCTTGTAACGCAATTTGTGTCTCAAGATGGTGAAATTATTAAAACTTTCAGCGCCTACAAGGCAATGACAGTAAGCCCTGAGGAAATTCCTGACAATCTTAAATATGCTCTTATTGCGACAGAAGACAAGAATTTTTATAAGCACAGAGGGTTCGATTTATTCGCACTTTTCAGGTCGCTATTCTTTAATATTCAGGCAAATCGTTATTCTCAAGGTGCAAGTACAATAACTCAGCAGCTTGCAAGAATTTTATTTTTGTCTAACGAAAAAACAATGGACAGAAAAGTTAAAGAACTTGTTATTTCACATCGAATCGAAAAAAGTCTTACAAAAGATGAAATTTTGGCATTTTATTTGAGCACTGTGTATCTTGGAGAAGGAGCATACGGTGCGGCGGCCGCTGCTGATGTGTATTTTGGCAAAACTTTAGACCAGCTTACTCTCGCAGAATCTGCTCTCATTGCAGGTCTTCCGCAGGCTCCATCAGTTTATTCGCCATATAAAAGACCGGATTTGGCACTCAAAAGACGTGCAATTGTACTTAAAAGAATGCGCAAAATGGGATTTATAACTAAAGATCAATACAAACAGGCACTTCATGAACCTATTTATTTGCAAAAAAACCATTCCCGAACTTCTTTGAATAAAGCACCTTATTTTATAGATTATGCGATGGATGAGCTTGAAGGACTTGGTTTTTCGGAACGAGAAATTTCAAGGGGCGGTTATAAAATTACCACAACGCTTAATTATAAAGGACAAGAAGCAGCTCAAATTGCCGTCAATAAATACTTTGGGGCCTACGGCCTAAGCAGCGATGATGAGCAAGTGGCTTTGCTTTCGATGGATGTAGCCAACGGAAAAATTTTGGCATATATGGGTGGAAAAGACTATCGTAAAAGCCAATACGACAGGGTTACTCAGGCTATTCGTCAACCGGGTTCTTCTTTTAAGGTTTTTGTCTATGCAGCAGCAATTGCTTCAGGCAAAACTCCGAATGATTTGTATGATGACCTGCCTTTGAGGATGGGGCCTTGGTCTCCGAGAAATTATGGAAACAAATACCGCAAACAATTGCCTTTGCACACAGCTTTGGCATTGTCTTCAAACGTCATAGCTGTAAGGCTTTTAAAAGATGTAGGCATGGATAATGTTCTTAGAATGGCTCGTGATTTAGGCATTTCTACTCCGATTGAAAAAAACTTAACTATGGCACTGGGTTCAAATGCCGTAAAAGTATATGAAATGGTTAAAGCTTATTCAGCTTTTGCGAATGCGGGTATTCAGCCAGAACCATATTCGATAGATAAAGTTGAAACTTCATCAGGCGAGATTTTATATCAAGCAAAACCTAGTTATAAAAGAGTCTTAGACCCTTATGTAGCAGCTGCTATGACGGCTATGATGCAAAGAGTAATTGATATTGGTACAGGTAAAGCTGCCAAAATAGAGGGGCGTCAAATAGCCGGTAAAACAGGTACCACAGATGATTATCGTGATGCTTGGATTATAGCTTATACACCTGAAATTGTAACAGGCGTATGGGTCGGGAACGATAAAAACAGAGCAAATCATAAGATTACGGGCGGTTCAGTCCCTGCTTTGATTTGGAAAGATTATATGATAGCAGCTCTTCAAAATATTCCGTATACAGGGTTTAATTATCCCGAAATTGTTTTGGATAAGTCAGAATTGCCTGCTACGTTTGAATTGCAGCCTAGTGAAGAAGTTGTTCAGAGTGGTACTCCTACAATTGCACCTCTTCCTGAAGGCGGTGAGCCTCCAATTGAAGGCGGTGATTTGATACCTAATATACCTATCAATCCGATGTCTTCAAAGGAATCTCCAGTTAAATCTAAAAATGAAGAAATTCAAAAAGTTCCGACTAAGCAAGCGGTGCCTTCTTATACAAAAGTTCCAGGACCATCTGTTGTTCCAAAACCTTCAGCTCCTGCTATTCCTTTGAGATCAAATGGCCCTGCGAGTGCACCGAGACCTTCAAATTCATCGTCTTTGCGTTTGGATTGAGCAGATTTTGACGGGGGTATAACCCGCCTTGCGAGATATCCTGCGAAGCGAAAATTTTGTAAAAAAATTGTAGCAAAGCGAAGTGATGTTGAGCTGTCAAATAATCCAAGACAGCAAATATTAACTTTTCGTAAAATGATGTCAATTATATATCATATTGTTATATAATAATCTTGTACCGTTGATTTAGGGAGACAAAAAATGGCAAGAGTATTAATATCTATGACAGATGATTTTTTAACAAAAATTGATGAAATGGCAACTGATGAGCAAAGAACTCGTTCTGAGCTTGTGAGAGAAGCTCTTCGCACTTATATGAGAAGAAACAGAAATATCAACGTCGTAAAAGCTTCTAAAAATGCCGAAGCTTTAGAAAATCTTTTAGATTAGTTTTTATAGAAGTTCTTTTCCGCGAGATGTTATTTCTTTTTGAATAGCTTCGATAAATTCAGCAATTGATTTTGTGCCAAGGTTATCGCGTCCGCGACCACGTATGGCGACTTCATTATTTTCTACTTCTCTATCACCCATAACCAATACATAAGGCACTCTGCGAGTTTTGATAGCATCTCTTATTTTGTAGTTCATACTCTCTGAGCGGTCATCAAGATTAACTCTTATGCCTGCTTCTTTAAATTGTTTAAATATTTTTTCGGCATATTCTATATGATTGTCGGCAATCGGAACGAGGCAAACTTGTTCAGGAGCAAGCCAAGTCGGGAAGGCACCTGCATAATGCTCAACTAATATGCCCATAAATCTTTCCATAGAGCCAAAAATCACTCGATGAAGCATAACAGGAGTTTTCATTGTACCGTCTTTGTCTTGATATTTAATTTCGAAACGCTCTGGAAGGTTGAAATCCAATTGAATTGTAGCACCTTGCCAAGTGCGACCGATGGCATCTTTTAGTTTGAAGTCGATTTTCGGGCCATAAAATGCTCCGTCACCTTCGTTGATTTCATAGGTAACTCCTTTTACTGCCAGAGCTTCTTTTAGACCTGCTTCAGCTTTATCCCAATTTACGATTTCTCCGACGAATTTTTCGGGGCGAGTCGAAAGTTCGACTTCATAGCTCATATCAAACATCTTGAGCGTATAATCAACAAAATCAATAATCGCATTGATTTCTTCAACCAACTGCTCAGGTGTACAAATAACATGCGCATCATCTTGCGTAAAGCCTTGTACACGAGTCAATCCAGCCAAAGTTCCTGAACGCTCATTACGATAAACAGTACCAAGTTCAGCTAAACGAACAGGCAAATCCCTGTAACTGTGGCGTTTTGCTTGATATATCAAAATGTGGAATGGGCAATTCATAGGCTTCAATACAAATTCTTGCTCATCAGCTTTGACCATAAACATATTTTCTTTGTAATGATCCATATGCCCTGAGATTTCCCAAAGTTTAGGCTTTGCAATGTGAGGTGAAAAAACTATATCGTAGCCACGTTTGCGGTGTTCTGTTCTCCAATAATTTTCGATTTGCTCACGCACAACTGACAGATTCGGGTGCCAAAGCACAAGCCCTGAACCTATTTCTTCTCTAATCGAAAATAAATCTAATTGTGTGCCGAGTTTTCTGTGGTCACGCTTTTCAGCTTCTTCAATTTGAGTGAGGTAGTCTTGTAATTCTTTTTTGTCCAAAAAGGCAGTCGCATAAATACGCTGAAGCATTTTGTTGTTTTCATTTCCTCTCCAATAGGCACCTGCTACAGATAAAAGCTTGAAAGCCTTGATTAGCTTGCTAGATTCGAGGTGAGGCCCGCAACAAAGGTCATTCCATAAGATATTTCCTTCTTTGTCTTTGGTGAAATAAAGAGTAGGATTGTGATCGCGGTGTTCTTCCAAAAGTTCTGCTTTATAAATTTCGCCCTGATTTTTGAATTCTTGAATTTGAGCATCTACATCAGGAATCGTGTACGCTTCAAATTTAAGCCCCATTTGAGCAAGGCGCTTCATTTCTTCTTCAATTTTTGGTAAATCCTCTGGTGTCAAAGTATAATCCGGGATGTCAAAGTCATAATAAAATCCCGTGGCAATGCTTGGGCCGATGGCTAGTTTTGCTTGTGGAAAAAGGTTTTGGACAGCTTGCGCCATAATATGGGAAGCTGAGTGCCTCAAGACATCTAGATTGTTTTCACTCATTTGAAATTCCTTTGTAAAATGATTATTACTAACTAAATTTACCACTTACAGGAAAGATTTTCAAATTATTAGCATATTTTTTGTTATCTTAATCAACGGTGAAAATTATCACAATTTCTTAACAAAATATGCTCACTTTTATTATTTATGTTTTAATAATAATTCGATATTAGTATTAGATGGTCTGGAATTAATGATGAAAAAGGGATTTAAATTCGCTCTGTGCATTTTTGTGCTTTGTTTTTTTGTGCTGAATTGTTACGCTAAAACCAATGCTACCATTCAACAGCAAGAAGTTATTGTTTTGCAGCCGCAAGAACAGTCACAAGGGCAACTGCTGGAAGTGATAGCTGAAGCTCCAAAAAATCAAGCTTCGGACAATGGGTTTATCCAAGTTAAACCTGCTGAAGTGCCTAAACCATTGCCCCCTGTAAGTATTCAGGTGGAGCAAAATATTTTCAATAGGAATTTTGAAAAAACTTTTGATGAAGGAATAATAAAAGATGCCAGTTTGATTTTGGGACATGACGCTATGTTCAATGGTTTTGTTCCGAATGCAGGTCATGCCCATAATACAATTAACAATCAGGTTTCATTATATGGCGTTAAAGGACATTTTAGAGACGGAACTATCTACAATTTCTCTTTTGCTCCTTTTTATGATTATCCGCAGTATTCAAATTTTGAACACAGATTATTTGAATATTATGTTAAAAGACCAATTGACAAGCATCATCAGTTAACTGTCGGACAGCAAAGAGTTCCGACTACTTTGGACGGGTGCAGTTCAATATTCAGATTGTCTACAGGACGTCGCTCTCAATTTGGCAACAAATATAATAATATTACCTCTATCGGTGCAAAAGTTTCCGGTGATTGGGATCGAGTGGAATACCAAGCAGGTGTTTTTGATACTGGAAGATTTTTGAAAGATACTTTTAATAGTGCTCCTGAATTTGCTAGTTTGGTTAGCTTTAAGCCTATTAGAAACACTCAAAAATACGGGAAATTAAAAACAGGCGGAAGTTACACAGTAGGTCAACGAGAGACTAGTTATAGTGTTTATTCCGGGCATGCTATTTACGATTACAAAAAAGCCCATGTCGATTTTGAATATGCTTATGCAAATGGGTATAATGGACGATTTCTTTCAGCTGCAAAATCATACGGTTATTACTCAACTTTTATGTATGACATAACGCCTAAAGTTAAAGCATTTTATCGTTTTGATACTTTAAATACCAACAAAAGCCTTGCAGGAAAAACAACAACAGAATATACGTTTGGTATGCATTACTATATAAAAGGGAACAAAGCTAGATTTACATTGAGTTATATATATGCTAATAATCAATCAACACCTGACAGCAATAGATTCTTTTCTATGCTAGAGTTGTTGCTGTAAGCTGATTAGATTTCAACATCTGCCATCATTTCTTTTAGAGTTTCGATGGTTCCATCCATATTTACGCTATCACTTGTGGCTTGTTGCAAAAATTTGTTTATGTCAGGCATAAGTTCAATAGCAAGGTCAAGTTTTGGGTTTGTACCCATTTGATACATGCCGACATCAATAAGATCTTTGTTCTCACGATACAAAGCAAGCAGCGTACGCATTTTTGCGGCAGCCTTTTTGTGTTCGTCATCTGCAACTTCTGTGAAAAGCCTCGAAATACTTCCCAGAACATCAATTGCAGGATAATGATTCATCTCGGCAACTTTTCGAGACAAGAATACGTGCCCGTCTACAATACCTCTGACAGTATCTACAATAGGATCCGTGATGTCATCACCTTCCATCAAAACAGTATATAGAGCTGTGATTGAACCTTTTGGACTGCATCCTGTCCGCTCAAGAACTCTCTGAAGCCAAGAGAAAATAGATGGCGGATAGCCTTTCATTGTAGGAGGTTCACCGATTGACAGACCGACTTCACGACCTGCAATCGCACAACGTGTGACAGTATCTGTCATAAGAAAAACTTTTTTGCCTTGGTCCCTAAAATATTCGCAAACGGCAGTAGCTGTCTGTAAGCATTTCATACGAATTAGAGGTGGCTGGTCGCCTGTAGAGCATACGATAACAGAGCGTTTCATACCTTCGGGACCGAGAGAGTGTTCGATAAATTCTCTGACTTCACGTCCACGCTCTCCAATCAATGCGAGAACATTGACTTCGGCATCGGAGTTTCGTGCAATCATGCCTAAAATAGTACTTTTACCGACCCCTGAGCCTGCAAATAGTCCCATACGCTGCCCTGCTCCAAATGTAAGAAGCGAATCGATGGCTCTGATTCCTGTTGAGAATTTTTTGTCAATAATAGGTCTTTCAAAAGCATCAGGCGGAGCGCCGTCAATTGTAATCCATTGAGCATTTGATGTGTCAAGCGGTTTGCCGTCAATAGGTTCGCCAAGAGGGTTTATCAGCCTATTTAGCAAAAAGTCGCCTACAGGTATTGTGATGGGTTTACCTGTTGATTGAACAAGGCTCCCTTGACCAATTCCTGAACCGTCATAAAGTAACAAAAGCTGTGCCATATCACCTTTGAAAGCTACGACTTCGGCGGCTTTTTTTTCGCCAAAATGATTTTCGATGTAGCACAAATCACCGATTCTAAGCCCCGGTAATTTGACTTCTACAGTTAGACCTAAAAGCTTTGATACTGTACCTTTATAGTTGTAAGTTTTGGTATTATTCAGAATATCTATTGCTCGGCTTTTTATTTCTTCAACTGATTTTTTCATTTATGAAACAAACTCCCCTTCGCCAATAGTATCAATGGCTTCAACCTTGATATCAGTAATAAGTTCACTGTATGAAATAACGACTATAGTCGGGATATGACGTTCCAGAAGCTGATATAGAGGCAATCTAATTCTTGGAGAGCAAAGCACTACAGGCTGTTGTCCTATTATTTGGTGGGCTCTCATGAGCGTTGATGCGGTGGTTTCAATTAATTCTTGCACCTGTAGAGGATTTAGCATAAACATTGTACCAAGTTCTGTTCTCTGGCAAGAATCGTCAAGGGCTTTTTCCCATTCTGACGAGAGTGTCAAAGTGTACAAAATCCCTTCATCTGTGGCGTTTTGTAGGCAGATAGGACGTCCCAAAGCTGCTCTCAGACGCTCAGAAAGGATATCGGGTTCTTTTGAAAATCTTGCATAGTCGCAAAGTCTTTCAAAAATAAAGATAATATCTTTTATTGAAACACGTTCTCTGATTAGGTTTACAAATATTTTTCTTAAGTCGCTTGTTGAGATAATTGTCGGTACAAGGTCGTTAACAAGGGTCGGATCTTGACTTTTGACAAGTTCCATAAGCTTCAAGACGTCAGTTTTTGTCATTACTTCATCTACATATTTGCGTACAGATTCTTGTAAGTGTGTGACGATTACATCTGTTGCAGTTACGCCTGTGATGCCATCCAAGCCCTCTGCATCACGAGGTTTGACCCAATACGCCTGAGCCTGATAAGTAGGGTCTAAGCCGGTAATAACATCTTGAGGAATAGGGTGCCCAGTAGAATCCCATTGTTCGGCAATAACCATAACTCTGTCAGGTTCGACAAATCCTGTGGCTACGTTGTTTCCACGGATTGAAATCATGTATTCTTTTTCGCCAAGGGCTGTTGAATCCATAATTCTTATGTTCGGTATGATATAACCGAGTTCATCGGTTACACGCTGCCTGAGGGCAGCAATTTTGGCTAATAAGTCCCCATCTTGTTCGGGGTCAGCTATTTTAAGTAGCCCTAAGCCTACTTGCAGTCCCAAAATATCTACACCCAAACGCTCATACATTCTGTTAGGATTAACCAAATCTTGCATACTTTGTTTGACATTATCGAGTTGACCCAACTGTGATTGAACATCTTGGTTGATTAATACAGACAGTCCTGAAACTGTCAAAATGATTGTACCTATTAAGAAAAATGGCCAGGGAAGATGTGTAATACCGCCTGTTACAGTAATTAATGCTAAAAAAGCTGCTGCATAGAAAAGCCCGTAAGGTTTATTCATTAATTGTGCAGAAACTTCTTTGCCCAAACTTGTCCCATCAGAAGTAGAACGAGTCATTATGATACCGCTTGATATTGCCATAAGTAGTGATGGTAGCTGAGATGCCAAGCCATCCCCGATTGTAAGTATTGTATATTTATTAAGAGCTTCTTCTATAGGAAGGTCGTTCATAAACATCCCGATGCATAAGCCGCCGATGATGTTGATAATAACTATGATGATACCTGCAATAGTATCTCCTTTTACGAATTTCATAGCACCATCCATAGACCCGTATAGTGCTGATTCTCGTTGTAAGTCTTCTCTTTTTTTGACCGCTTCATCAGGAGAAATCAGTCCTGCATTGAAATCCGCATCAATTGTCATTTGTTTACCCGGCATAGCGTCCAATGCAAATCTTGCTGATACTTCTGCAATACGCTCGGCACCTTTTGTTACAACCATAAACTGAACGAGGGTAATAATACAAAATATTACAACCCCAACAATCATGTTGCCGCCTGTTACGAATTGCCCGAAGGCTTCAACGGATTGTCCCGCTTCACCATGTGCCAAAATCAATCTTGTTGTGGCAATACCCAGTACCAGTCTAAACATTGTTCCGATAAGAATTATAGATGGGAAAGATGCCAACTCTAAGGGTTTGTTGACAAAGAGCGATATCATCAGAAGGACAATTCCAAGTGTTATATTTAAACTTATCGAAGCATCAATTACTATAGGAGGAACTTCAATAATCAAGATTAGAATAAGCCCTAAGACGAACATGCCTAAGGCTATTTCACTTATTGGAATAGTTGGGGCTCCCCCTGCGTTAGCCAAGTCTCACTCCTTAAAGTTTTTCAATAAACGCGTTTTGTAATATATCAAGCTGAGTAGAAAATCGAGCGTCTACGAGTCCATTTTTTGTTTCGACTATGCAACTTCCCAATTCAACCGTCTCATCAGCCTCTATTAACATTCTAACTTCACTTTGCAAACTTGGGAACAAATTAGGCAAATTCATTCGGACTTCATCCGCTTCATCGGGGTGAATCTTAATGATGATGTGCTTTTCATCCTTCCCAATCTCTTTCATTACGTCTGAAATAATACTTAACACTATAGTTTTGTCAACAGACGCCTCTCTTTTTATAATTTTGCCTGCTATTTTTAGCGCCAAATCAGCCAAATCTTCTTGAATAATTCCAATAGATGCTTCTTTAGCATGCATAAATTCTTCAGTAGCAGTTCTAAATGACAGAAGCTGTTCTTTCGCAATTATTATCCCTTGGTTGAAACCTTCTCTCTGAGCATTTTCTTTGAGGATTTTAGCTTCTTCTTCCGCTCTTGAAATCAGGTTGCGATCATCAACCCTGCGATAACCTCTTCTTCTGTCGCCGCGTCGTCTTTCAAAGCGTTCTTGGGCAATATTATCAATGTCCAAGTCGTTTAAAATATCATAATTTGGCAGCATAGGTTTTTGAACCTGTGGTGTTTTGATTTCAGGTTCAATAGATGTTTCTTGTTGTGTTGTGTTTTTTTTACGTCTTATTATCATAATTGTGTGCTGACTTTTTCCTTCAGATATTCAAAAACAATGCCGGATACTTTTTGTGGCATTTCTTTTACTTTTTTTGCATTTTCGATAGAATTTTTAACTTTTGAGCGTTCCGTTCTTAAAACAGATTCCAGTTTTTCTTGCGGAGCACTTTTTGCCAATTCTGTATATTTTTGGCGGGTTTGTTTTTCGTTATATGCTTGTGCTTCTTGCGGAATTGTGAGCAAGAAATCGTGCATATAATCTTTGATTTTACTCATATCAAAGGCCTCCTCTAGTCCCTCTACTTGCATATAAGAAGAAATAGCTTTTCTATCTCTTTCTTCAAATTTGGATAAAATTGCTGCGACATTTTTGGCACTCATTTTTTTTAACAGTAAAGCAATAGAGGCTAATCGCAAAAGTTTTTTTGACGGATCAATTTCTTTATTGCCGGATTGTTGTTGCTGTTGATTTGCTTCACCTTCTGCTGCGGCTACATCTTTGGCCATTTTGTCGATATTAGATTCTTGTTTAGCTTTAGCTGCCAGTCCATCATCAAGCTGGTGCTGTTTTTGCATCTCATCTAAAGCTTCTTGATACGCTGCCGCCACTGCATTTTCGACTCTTGTAATTGCTTCGTTTTGCTCAATATTATTTATGATAACATCACGAGATTCCTCAAAAACAGCGAAAGCTACTTTTTGCAAAATAGGGTCACGCTTATCTATAGGAATGCCGGAGCGAATAAGGTCGATACTTTTGTGAAAGCTCCATTCTCCAATAAATTGGGTGATAATAGAAGCTTGTTGGGCATTGAGAGTACAGGTTTCATCTTTGTCTAGGGCATCTCCTGCCAGCATACAAAAACGATATAAAATATGGGCTACAAAATCCCGTTCTTCTTTAGGCAAATCAGCAGGCAATACTTCTTTTGCCTGCTCCGTTAAGCTTCTAGCAAATTCTTCCGGATTGAAACCTGCTATGGCCATAGGTTAATCTTCCTTTTCTATCCAGGATTTTAGGTAATCGCCAAGTGATTCTTCATCGTATTTATCTGCAGCTTCAGAAATTTCATCGAAAGAAACATCTTGATATGTAACTTGCCCTTGAGCTGAACCTTGAGAATAATTTTCTTGAGCTACCGTTACAGGGACTCTTTGACGATCTTCAGTAATGGTTTCTCTTAATTCTTGCTGTTGAGCCATAATCATATTTGTGGATTGATTAAATTGTTCAATTTGGTCAGCTTGCTGACGGGCATAATATTTTAAATCTTCTATTTCTCTTTGATTTTTGTTGGCTTCGTCTTTGGATTTTTTGTCTACATAAACAAGTACTAAAGCTAATCCGCCGCCTAGGACAACCAGAAGTAACCACCAAGGATTTCCGCTGCTTTCAGGTTTTGGGAGTTGAGTTGCTTTTTCCCCTGCCAAAAACGGACTCATATTATCAGAAAAAGCGATTTCAACATTTGCAGCAGAAACTTTTGGGCTTGCTGCTGTTGCGATTAATTCTTTGAATTCATCAAGAGACATATCAAGAGGAATTGAATTTTTTTCAACAGTAACCGCAATGGAAATATCTTCCATCGTTCCTGTTCCTTGATATTCTTTGATTTGAGTTTTGCTTACACCGTATTGCGTTTCTTGTGCAGAGCGGTTGTAGCTTCTGTTTGCCTGAGAAGAATTATCTTGAGGCATAGCAGATGGGATATAAGAACTTACTGCATTTGTAAGTTTGTTTTTGTCTTGTGATTGGTCGCCCAGTTGTTCCACAAATTTTTGTTCGTTTAGTGCAACTTGGCTATTAGGGTCATAAACCACGCTGTTTTTTTCGACAGGAACTTCTCTCAAGTAGGTGCTTACTGTGACTACGTAATTACCTTTTCCGATGAGCCTGTCCAGTTGTGATTGAACTTTTTCTTTCATATAGCGGTCATTTTCTTCGACCATATCAAGCATTTTGTCTTCAAAGCCAATCATACTGTTATAAACATTACCGTTAGTATCTGTGATAGCAATATTGTCAGCTTTCAAATCCTGAATACTTCCCAAAAGAAGGTTTTGGATTGCTTTGATTTTATCTCTTTCGAGTTTTATGCCGCTTGGAATTGTCAATTGAACGGTGGCAGTTGTAGGTTTTTGCATAGATGTGAATAAAGTTGCATCGGGAATTGAAACAAAAACAGAGGCATTTTCAATCGGAGGAATTCTTCTAATGAGTCTTGAAAGCTCTCCGTTTATGGCTCTTGCCAATCTGATTTTTTTATCTTGTTTCGTAGAGGTGAAATCACCTTTATCGAAGACTTCTAGGCCTACATATTGATCCATAAGGCCGCTTTTTACGATAGCAAGAAGCGCTCTGTCTCTTTGAGATTGAGTATAACTTGCCAAGAAGATTACTGATTTGGCACCTTCATCACGTCTTTCAGCTTGGATGCCTTCTCTGGCAAGCAATGCTTGAATTTCAATAGCTTTACCCAGATTTGCTGTAGTCAGCAAGTCTAAAGGAGCTTTTATTACAGCTTCTTTAGCTGATTTTGAGCCATTACCGCCGTTTGATACGACTATTGGAATGACTATCGCCAAGACGATAACCAATACTGCTGCTGCTATAACGCCTATTAAAACGTTTCTATTTTGGAGGAGTGCTCTAAAATCCATACCCAAATCACCTTATTCTTAACTTTTCTCAAGGGTCCCTAACAATAATTATACCTTATTATAGCAATTATACTTGAATTGCCATGATTTTTTCATATGATTGAACGATTTTTGTCGTAAGTTGCGTTGCAATATTTACGCCAATGTCAGCTTTATTCATTGCAATGATTACATCGTGGATATCTACGCCGTTTCCTGCCACAGAGTCTTGTAACATTTGATCCGGAGCGCTGATAGTTGTATTCAAATCATTTGTCATATTTGCCATAACGTTTTTGAAACTGCCTTTTTGAGGAGAATCAATTGCCTCCATACCACCAGGGCCGAAGGATGATACAAAATTCATATTCATTTTATGAGCCTGAATGCTTTGATCAAGTCCTATTTGCGGTATTAAATTTGCCATAAAAACCTCCTGAGTTTTAACCTAAATAATTTGCTAAAATGTTTTTTACATAATTTTGAGTTTCTTTAAACGGTGGAACTTTATGGTATTTATCCACATTTCCAGGACCTGCGTTATAAGCAGCGAGCGCCAAAATTACGTTTCCGTTATATTTGTCCAATAATTGTTTCAGATATTTTGTTCCGCCAAACACGTTTTGTGAAGGATCCATTGGGTTTGAAACCCCTAAATGAGCTGCTGTTTTTGGCATAAGCTGCATTAATCCTTTTGCTCCGACAGGAGAGATGGCATTTGGATTGAAACCCGATTCTTGTTTTATGACAGACAAAACAAGTTTCTCATCAACTCCGTGGTGCTTTGCGGCTTGTTTTACCATATCAAGAATTGCTTCTTTGTCTGCTCTTTTTAAGCCGCTTAAGGCTTTTTCGGGGTTGATTGAAGGTGGTGCATCAACTTTCATAAATTGTGCAAAAGTTTTGCCGTCAAGTTTTTTTGGGGCTGAATATATGTTGGTGAGTGCTTGGGTTTTTTCATAAACATTTTTCTCAAGCTGTGCCGCTCTTTGCATAGCAGCTTCTGCACCTGATGTATTCATCATTTCCCCAATTTTTCCTCTGAATGCAACCATTTTATAAATCAGCTCCTCTTATTATTTTCCGATTTCTGTAGCCCTTTGCGCCATAGCTTTCACAATACCTGCTACCGCCAAGTTAGCTTCATAGGCTCTTGATGCCATCATTGCATCAGCCATTTCAACCATAGGATCAACGTTTGATTGTCTTACGTATCCGTTTTTATCAGCATCTGGGTGTCCCGGTTTGTAAATCAATTCTCCTTGCGAAGAATCAAATGCTACGCCGGTCATTTCAACTCCGCCTGAGTCAAATGGCAAAGCACCTGTTTTGAAAGTCTGGTTTCTCATATTATTCAACAATCCGTTGAATGATATATCATCCTTTGCTACTAAAATAGGAATTTTTCGTACGTAATTTGGAGTATCTAAGTTTGCAATGTTCTTAGTATGAATATCCAATCTCATACTATGAGCTTGCATGCCTTGTTGTGAAATATCTAATGCGTTTAAAATTCCCATTTTACCTTACCTCTGTTATCTTCCTGCTTGAGTTACTTGTTTCATTTGTTGGATTACGCTTGTCATTTGGCGTGCCGCCACACTATAGAAAACCTGAACTTTTTGCATATCCATCAATTCAGTAGTTGCAGAAACTTCACCTGATTCTGTTGTCATAAAAGGTGATGGTCCAAGTTTTTCTGACAAAGTTGTTTCTAATTTGTTATTATGACCTGCAAGGTACTGTGAAAAATTAATATCACGTCTTTTGTACCCGGGAGTGTGTACGTTTGCCAAATTTTCAGCAATAACTTGTTGCTTGCTTGATAAAAGATCTAAAACATTATTTGATACTTTTAAAGAATTTGTAATCATTTTTTTTAAATCTCCTAATTATTAACCTTGTCTTAGCGATATTGCTTCTTTGTACATATCGTCTACGACTTTTATCATTCTTGTTCCTGAAATTACGCCTGCATTAAGTTTCAGAACTTCTTGAACTGTGTCAAAAATACTTACGTTTGAGCGTTCAATAGCACCTTGTTTTATATATTGATGATCTTTCATCCAAATAGGTTTTCCTGAAGTTTCAGTTGCCAAAAGCTTGTTGCCTTCAACTGCTTTTAGTCCTTCGCAGTTATTGAAAGCCATTAGAGGAATTTGCCCTATTTTTTGGTAGTCGCTATATTTTTCTATTTGAACATTTACTGTTCCGTCAGTTTCAATTCTGAGTTTGTTGTACACAGGCGGGATTTTGATGCCATCGGCAACGATATCGCCACTTTTTGTAACCAGTATTCCTTCAGAATTCAATTTCATTGAACCGTCACGAGTGAAAGCCAAAGAGCCGTCTTTTTGAGTCACAGGAATAAACCCAGGTCCTGTAAGAGCAATGTCTAGAGGGTTGTGGGTGTTTGCCGCAACGCCTACTGCATAGTTTGTTCTTTGTACGCCTGTTATTCTTCCTGTTTCTTGCATAATATTTTCGAAGCGAACAGCTTTATAACCATTGGTGTTATAGTTTGTTGCACTTGAGGTCAAATAACCGAGTTTTTCGAACTCTGTCATTGTGTTGTTTACTGTTCTTGAAATGATTCCTTGTAAATTATTCATTTTATTTGTCCTTTATTTAGCCTTTAGATAATTGTTGTATTGTTTGAGACAGCATGCTGTTTTGAATCATAAACATTTGTTTATTTGCAGCAAAACTGCGTCTTATCGGTATGATTTTTAAAAATTCTGCCTGAAGCGATACATTTGAGGCTTCGACATAACCTTGTTTAATGTTCGGATGTTTCACCGCAGCACCTTTGTCAGATACAATTCCTAAGGTTGAAGCAAGTTCAAGCTCTTTTGTTTGGTGATTTAAAACCATCAAATCGCCGTTAGTCATAAGTTTGATATCTTCGACTCCTTCGGGGATTTTTTTAAATTTGACAGCTTCACCTGCATTTGATAGGACTTTATTTCCTTCCAAAGTTGTCAAAAAGCCGTCTTTATCCATTTGGAAGCGTCCGTCACGAGTTACTTTAATGCCTTGCGGAGTCAAATATTGAAAATAGCCTTGCTCTAAGATTGCAAAATCAAGACCTTTGTCTGTTTTTGCCATTCTGCCGGATTCATTATTTCTGACTTCTGATATTGCATTTGCACCGATTATTTCGGCGAAACTTGGTAAAACAGCTTCTTTACCTTGATAACCTACTTTGTTATAACCGAGTACGTTATCATTGATTATTCCAAAAAGCTTTGTCTGAGCGTTCATTCCACGAATAGAAGTACTCAAACCGTCCTCGTTGTAATAAACTCCACCATAGATTTTCATAATTTCTCCAGTATGTGATTAACCTAATATCTTCTATCTCGATATGTCGGCGAATTCTATTAATAATTAATACATAGGGCTAAAATTCATATATTTGGATGAAATTTTTTTTGCGAAATAATTTAAACTAACCTAGGAAATTCAATTCATATTTTAAATCGAGCATTTTTTTGCTTGAAACCTTATAAATAGTGGTATTCTAATACTACAAGCGATATGTTATAATCGTAATAGATTTAAGGCTTTAATTTAAGGGAAAAAACAATGTCTTTTGATGTTAATCCTTCCGAATGGCGTCCTCATGTAAGCACTAACAGAGCTCAAGCAACTGACAATGACGGTCGTGGAGCTTCAGCAGGTGGCGGCGGTTTTGGCAATTCTGCTTTTGAATCTCCTGAACATTTATTAAATGATGATGAAGTTGTTTTTTCTTCAAAAGAAAAAGATATTGATGAAAAAATGCAGGAAGATTTTTCAAATTTATTTAAAGTAGCGATTAGATTTTTCAAAAAATTACTAAATAAATTGTTAGGAATAAAGTTTTGTTAAGATTGTTTTTTTAATAAAAGGCAATTTTTCCTGAATATATGTTTTTATCATGATAGGTTAAGGTATGTTTGAAAGGTTTTATCATGGTAAATCCAATTGATCCAAGTGGTTATAGTTCTGCGCAACAACAAACACCGCAGAGAAGAGGCGGCTCAAAAACAAAAACAGCTGTCAGAAATGCTGTTGTTTTGGGTGCGATAGGGACAGGAACAGGCTTTGCTCTTGCTCCAAGACGAATCAAATCTGTTGATAAATTTTTGGAACAAGATACATTTGAAAAAACATTAAAAATTCCCGCAAAAGCTCCGGAAGAAGCTAAAACGGCTAAAGCAACATTGGAAAAGCAAAAAATAGCAATCGAAAGAGTTCAAGATGCTAATGAAGCAGCAATAGCAAAAATATTCCCTAAACCAGAAATGCTTCATGTGGAAATTGATGCGGCTATGAAGTCTTTTAATCCAAAATATTCTAATTTTGCAGAGGCGCAAGCAAATATTGTGAACCTTGAAGCTCAGTCTAAAGCCAGAACTGAATTGGTCACAGCATTAAATGCAAAAGAAGGAAGCAAAATTAAAAGAGCCGATTTGGCTGCAATAATAAAACAAAGTGGTTATGAAGGAAATGCCGAAGAAATGGCAAAAAAAGCTACTTTGCGTGAATTTTGGAATCCTGAAACTTGGTTTGGTGATAGAACAGTCAAAACCGATGAAGTTATCAAAAAAATCACAGACGGAAGAAATATTAATGCAAAAACTTTCCAAAACAGCATAAAAACCGAAAGTGCAGAATTGCAAGAATTTGTAACTTTGTTGCAAAAGCCTGAAATGCTTCAAGACGGCAAATTTTCAAGAGAAGCTTACATAAAGCATGTGGAAGGCAAAAAGCCAATTGACAAAATGATAGAAGAAGTAAAACCGGCTTTCGATGCAATCAAAAAGTATATTACAAAAAACAGAGCTAAAGGTGTCAAAATTGGTCTTGGAATCGGAGTTGGTGTCGGAATTCTTTCGGGCATAATCTTTGGTAAAAGTAAAAAAGCATAAAATTTTGTAAATATTATATTTTCATAAAAAGGTGAACTAATCAGTTCACCTTTTATTTTTCAGACATGTTGAAAGCCTTGCCTATCTTGATGTCAGGCATTGGTGTAAATTTATGTAAAGTTACCAATACTTTTAGGCAATTTATTTTATCAGGCTCGTTTATCATGGTATCAAATGCAGGTTAGTTATTAATATTATATTAAAGGAGAAAGTTATGATCAAGGCAGTTAGTTTTCAAGGCACACAGCCGGTACCGGAGAAAAAAGAACCTAAAAAATCACATGCAGCAGGCGGTTTTGTAACCGGTGCAGTAGTGGGTGCAGGCGCAAGTCTTTTGACACCTCTAGGTAAAGGACCACAATTCAAAGATGTAGATACATTTGTTAGATCAGATAAAATGGAAGAAGCTTTAAAAGCTGTTCCTGAAGATAAAGCTGCTGATGTGGCAGTGATTAGACAAGCAAAAGAAGTTAGAGATGGAGTTGACAAAGTTTCTTCTGATGAGCTAAAAAGACTTTTCCCTGAAGGAACAAAAGAGGTTAATGTTTCTGAAATAGTAAAAACTCAAGATGAGTTGGATGGTATGAAAAGTATATTGTCAGATGAAGCTCAAAATGAGATGAAAACTCGAAAAGAGGACGTGGCAAAAATTGAAGAAGCTGCAAGCAAATTAGAAAAAGGCAAACCAGGAGCAGTTACCATTGGTGATGAAGCAAATGCGATTCATATTGTTAAGTATGAAGCAGATGTTGTTAGCTATGCAAAAGGTACAGCGACAAAAAATGGTGAAAAATTAGAAAACTTTGTTAAAAATTCAGATTCTGCCGTACTTCTTGAACAATCTAAAAATGAAATTACAGTACTTGACTCTCTTAAAAATCAGGTTGAAGCTTTAGGCATAACAAAAGATACAACTTTAGAATCAAAATTAACTAAAGAACAAGTAGAAAAAAGTTTGAAAATAGGTTTAAGTGACATCAGTGAAACTGCAAAACCAGCTTTTGAAAACATCAAAAGTGCTCTTCCTAAAAAACTAGCAGCCGGAAAAATCGCTATGTATACAATAGGCGCAGCTGTTGTCGGTGCTTTAATCGGCGGTATGATGAAGAAAAAAGAAAATTAATTAATAATATTTTAGTAACTAACCTAACTAAAAAAATAAAAGGCGGAGATGAAAGTCTCCCCTTTTTGCTTTGAGGTTAAAATATTAAATTTAGATTTTTTTAAATCCTCCTTTAAAAATCTGAAATCTTGTGGTAATATATATTTACATAAATTAAAATTTTGTAATAATATATATTTATGTTTAGATAAAGTAATATTAGTTAATATTTCTGGTAAGGGCGGGACATATGACAGACAATAATGAAATGTTGCAAGAAGAAATAAGCGATCAAGAGAGAATTTTAGTCGTTGATGATGAAGCGAGTATCAGAAGAATCTTAGAAACTCGTTTAAAAATGGTGGGATACGAAGTTATTACTGCTGCAGATGGCGAAGAAGCTTTGGAAATGTATGCAAAACACAATCCTGATTTAATAATTTTGGATATTATGATGCCAAAATTGGATGGTTATGGAGTGACAAGAGAAGTTAGAAGAACATCGGATGTTCCAATTATTATTTTGACAGCTCTTGGCGATGTATCAGAAAGAATTACAGGACTCGAACTAGGTGCTGATGATTATGTAATCAAACCTTTCAGTCCAAAAGAACTTGAAGCTCGTGTAAAAGCTGTTCTTAGAAGAACTAACGGCAAAGAAACTACAAGTTCAACAAAAGTAACTAAAAATGTTATCACTACAGGAAATATCAAAATTGACACATCTCGTCGTCAAGTTTTCCGCAAAAATGAGCGTATCAGACTTACAGGTATGGAATTCAGCTTGCTTGAATTGCTTGTAAACAACTCTGGTCAAGCATTCTCAAGAAATGAAATTCTTCAGTATGTTTGGAGCTACCCTGCGGATCACAGAATTGATACTCGTGTAGTTGATGTTCACATTTCAAGATTACGTTCAAAATTGGAAACAGATCCGGCTAATCCAGAGTTGATTCTTACAGCTCGTGGAATCGGCTATATGTTCCAAAGAATTTCGTAGAATAATTAATATAAAAAGTTCAAAAAGGTGGTTCGCATTTTGCAGACCACCTTTTTAGCTTATATACGAGAATCTATTTGGACTATAATTATATTATGTTCAGAGAAAAAGAAAAAAATCATATAAAATATTTCGAATCGACAAAGTTAGATGGCTTGCACCATGCCTTTTCGACCCGTGGGTTGGATATGAAAAATCCTTTAGATAGAGACAAATTTTTAATCGAGTTGGATTTTATGCCCAAAGCCATTCCTGAGTTGTCCGATGAGGCAGATTATGTAGAAATTCAAAAAGAAAAAGTTTTTCAGCATAATATAATTATTCCAAATCAAGAACACACAAGCAACATAGCGATTGTTGACAATGTTTGGGATGTAAAAAAAGATTTTTTGGCAACAGACGGGATAATTATTACAGTGCCAAATGTGCCTGTAATGTTGTGTTTTGCTGATTGTGTCCCTGTAATTTTGTATTCCAAAAAGAATCAAGTTCTGGCTGTTTTGCACGCAGGATGGAGAGGAACGGCATCCGGTATAACCAAAAAAGCCTGCAAGATTATGATTGATACTATGGGTATTCACCCAAAAGACATCAGCGTGGCGATAGGAGCTTGTATTTCAGAGTGTTGCTTTGAGGTATCCGATGAGGTAAAAGAGGTTCTTGAATACTCATTGGAAGGCGAATACGATGATATTTATGCAGGAAATAAAATGGATTTGAAGAAAATAAATGCCTATCAAGTTATGGAAAAGGGTATTATGGATATTGACGTAATGGAGTATTGCACAAGTTGCTCTAATGATTTATTTTATTCTTACAGGAAAGACAATCAGACGCTTATGCGGCATGGTGTTGTTGCACAATTGAAAGAGGATTTGGATGATTAATCAGACTACAGTAGAGCTAGTGGGTAATGTTATAAATCAGCTTATAGACTATGTTTATAAGGATGAAAGGGTTTCTGCAGATTTGAATTCGTATTTGCAGATGATTGGTTTTCAAGGTGGTTCAAAGGAGAATTTGCAAAAGGTTTTGATGCCATATATATTTGAACGCAGGATTGGAGAAGAAAGAGAAACTGTTTTTGATTTATTTTTGGGGCAAAAAGCCCTTAAAAAAGACGAAAAAGAAGTAGTAGAGGCTTTGAAAGAAAATATTGCTTCTGTTTATCAGGTCAAAAAGCTTTTCAAAATAGGTTTTGAGCTTTTTAATATTGTTAATGAAAAAACTTATGCGACGTATTCAATGGTCAAAATGACTAATTTGCGTGGCGTTGGGCTTGATCAATATATTATTGCCAGAATTTTTCCTTACAAAAATGAATATTATATGCTTGAATTGAATGAAATTATTCCGCAAGTCCAAGAGGAAAAGGCATTTCGTCTTGCAGTTGCAAAACAAATACAAGAACCTAAGATGCTTTATCAAGATAATCCGGAAAAATTTGCTGAGATTCAGTCGGAAATCAAAAAAACAGGCGAATTGTTCGAAGAATTCTTTGGTTCTAAGCAAATTATTACCGTAAATAAAAAAGCGGATGAGCTTTTGGGATTATTTAATGAGTTTGTAGAAGGGGCGAAAAAGCCACCCGAAACTGAGATTATAGGTTTGATAGAAGATCCGAAAAGTGCAATTTATTTTGATGTTTCATCTGAATCAGGGGATTTTTTGGAGACGGCGGCTGCAGGCTTTGGTTCGCAAAATAGGTCTTATGACATTGCTCTGGTTTATGATGATGAATTAGGACTTTTTGTAATTCCATTTTTGAATACTTTTTTGTGTATTTTTAAGGACAAAAATTATGAACAAATTGATGGATACAAAGAATGCATTCGAAACTTTTTAGAGAGTGATAAAATCCCTCCTTTTGTTTTGAAAATGGCATATTCGCTTGATAATAAACGATTTTTGGATATAGTGAACGAAGCCACAGGCGCAAGTTTCAAATCTTTTAAGGCGATTGAAAAAAAATATAAATACGAATATTTAGAAAGTTCTAAATTTTCCTCGACCACAGTTTTGTACCTGTCAAAGGCTTTCAGTAAGCTTATGGGCTTTGCTAATAAAGAACAATCAAAAGTCCCAGCCAATGTCGGAGCTGTGGGCAGAAATGAGCCTTGTCCGTGCGGCAGTGGCAAAAAATATAAGAAATGCTGCCTGTAATGAAGGCACGGAAAAACCCCAATTTTTCCGCATCCTCTATTATTGGAAAAACCATTCACATAGAGTACAAAGTTTTTTGAAATTTGGTCGATAACAAATTATATAGCTATAGAGGTTTTATTTATGTCGCAAACAGACGACAAAAGTACTTTTCAGCATGTAAAAAAAGGTATCATTCAGGAAAAATATGGAAATGTTGTTCCGACAGGTCTTAATGCGCCAGTAAGTGCTATCAAGCCCCCCAAGCGTTTTAACGAATTGGACATTAAAATTCTTGAGGACACCGCAGGTATTGAACTTGATGAAATTGCTCTTAGGCTTGAAGTCAAAATGTATACAATTACTAAAGAAATTGATATGATAGACGATCAAATTCGTTTAGTTTGCATTACAAATCCGAAAGATAAAAACGACAAATTGCGTGAGCTTTTGTCCAAAAAAGAAGAACGTGAAAACGATCTGGCGCAGGTAAAAATAGAATATCAAAATCTTGGCGATTTTTATCGAATTAGTAACAAAATTGCAGAGAAATTGGAATCTTTTCATCAAATTTTTAAAACACAACTAAGTGATTTTTCAAAAACCAAAATCGGTGCTTGGCTTTTTGGTGTCGTACCTTTTTTCAAATCCAGAAAATATCTCAATAATACTGTTGGCAAATTAGATACTTTGTACAAAAACATGGAACATATTGTCAACCTGAAAGACACTCCCTATGGGGAAAAAGATAGCAACATGAAAGATTTAATCGAATTTATGAAAACCGCAAGTTTGTTGGAATCCAGGCTTGGCTCATTTTTTGCTTCACAAAGTTATGAGAAAAAATAATTTTAGATTTTTTGAGATTATTTCTATAGTTTTTTCATAACTTCTGTACGAATTTTATCAATAGGCGGTTTTTGCCCTGTCCAAATTTCAAAAGCTTTTACACCTTGATGAATTAGCATATCAATGCCTTCAACAGTACGAAGGTTGCGTTTTCTTGCTTGATTCAAAAGTTCTGTTTGCCTTGGGTTGTAAACCAAGTCATAGACGATTGCTTGAGGGTCTAAGGTGTCCATAATATTGTCATCAAGTGGCGAAACACCACAATATTGCCCAAAAGTACCTAGAGGCGTTGTATTTATTATGAGAGCATATTCAGATAAATTTATATTTGATGCATAGTTGTGAACGTGGAATTTCATCATAGGGAATTTTTGGGTTAAAAAGTAGCAAATTTCTTTGGCTTTTAAAATATCTGTCGAATAAAAAGTCACTTCGCTAACGCCAATTTGTGAAAGCCCTATTACCACTGCTCTCGATACCCCGCCTGTTCCTAAGATAGCTGCTTTTTTTTGTTTTAACTCTGCGCGCATAAAAGCAGGCAGTCCTTCAACAAAGCCATACACATCTGTATTATAGCCGTATAAAAACTTATCTTCAGAAATTGTAACTGTATTTACAGCTCCTGCAAGGTCTGCGATATCATCTACTTGTTGTAAAAACAGAGTTACAGGGATTTTTAGCGGAATTGTAACATTAAACCCAAGGTAGTCTTGTGTTTTAAGATATTTTAGTCTTTCAATCAAATCCTCGGGCTCTGTTTCGAGCAGTTCATAACTCCCAATCATACCAAGGCTTTCAAGGGCAGTATTATGGATGATTGGTGAAAGTGATTGTTTGATTGGCGTTCCAATTAAGCCAAGCTTAATCATATTCTATTCTCCGTCAGGATTTTTTTGGTACTTGCAAGTTTTGGATGAACATTTGGTCACATCACCTTTTTTGTAGTGCTTAAGTTCAAGCATTGAACCGCATTCAGGGCATTTTTCGCCTGTAGGTTCGCCCCATAGAGCTACATCACAGTTAGGGTATTTGTTGCATCCGTAAAATATTTTACCATATCTTGAGCGTTTTTGAATAAGTTCACCATCACATTTTGGGCAGTTAACGCCTGTTTTTATGACAATTTTTTGTTTGTTTTTACAATCTTCATTTGTGCAAAGCAAGTAATCGCCGTAAGGACCGTATCTAATAACCATCTCTGACTGGCATTTTTCACATTTTTCTTCGCTTGGCCTGTCTTCGGGGGCTTTCTTTTGATCTTTTGTTAGAGGGACAGAGGTTTTGCACTCAGGGTAACCTGTACAGCCCATAAATTGTGTTCCCCATCGGCTGGTTTTAAGCGCAAGAGGTTTTCCGCAATTTGGGCAGTCTTCGCCGGTTAAAATATCGACTTTTTCCATTTCTTTGTTGGCACGTTCGACATTTTCAATAAAAGGGCCATAAAAATCCGTTAAAACTTTGACAGAAGTTGCATTTCTTTCTGCAATATCATCAAGTTTATTTTCCATATTGGCTGTGAATTCATAGTTGATAATATCTTGAAAATGTCCGCCTAATTGTTCATCCACGGTTCTGCCTAAGACAGTCGGTACAAGGCTTTTTTCTTCTTTAATTACATAATTTCTTTGTTGAATTTTAGAAATAATCGGCGCATAGGTACTTGGTCTTCCGATTCCGTATTCCTCCAAAATCTTTACTAAGCTTGCTTCTGTGTATCTTGCAGGAGGTTGCGTAAAATTTTGTTCAGGGTGAATTTTGAGCAGATTTACAGCTTCGCCTTCTTTTAAATCAGGCATTTTTTCAGCTTTTTGAAGTTCTTCATCGTCTTTTAGTACAACCAAAAATCCTTTGAAGTTAACTTTGCTTGCGCCTAATTTGAAGGTATAGCTTGCTCCTTCAATTTCGATTGTGGTGTTTTCGACTTCTGCATTTGTCATTTGAGATGCAATAAATTTTTCCCAAATGAGCTTGTAGAGCCTGTATTGTTCAGATGAAAGGTGATTTTTGATAGAATCAGGCGTATGTTCAACATAAGTTGGTCTGATTGCTTCGTGAGCATCTTGGACACTTTTACCTTTTTTGGCATAGATATTTGGTTCATTTGGGTAAAACTTTTCGCCAAAATTCTCCAAAATATATTCTTTTGCCGCCAAAGTAGCTTCATCAGAAATCCTTGTGCTGTCGGTTCTCATATAGGTTATAAGACCGATAGGACCATCGCCAAGGTCGATACCTTCATAGAGCTTTTGTGCAACTTGCATTGTTTTTCCAACACCGTAGCCAAGCTTGTTGCTGGCTTCTCGTTGCAAAGTACTTGTTATAAAAGGTGCAGTGGGCTTGCGTTGAGAGTTTCTGACAGTAATTTTGTCGACTTTAAATCCCACATCTTTTTGGGTCAAATCCGAAACAGCTTTTTTGGCATCTGTTTCATTAGTAATTTCAATTTTTTTGCTTTGATATTTGGTAAGTTCAGCGCTGAAAGGCTCTGATTTTCCTTTTTGAAAATCAGCGTCGATTGTCCAATACTCTTGTGCTACAAAGGCTTCAATTTCTTTTTCTTTTTCGCAAACCAGTTTTAGGGCAACACTTTGTACGCGGCCTGCTGATAATGTGCGGTTTTTGAGTTTGTCCCAAAGAAGCGGGCTAAGTTTGTACCCTACGAGTCTGTCTAAAACTTGTCTTGTTTGTTGTGCCGCAACTCTATCCATATCTATAGGACGAGGATTTTCGACAGCATGTTTTATTGCAGTTGATGTGATTTCGTTAAATTCAATTCTGTAGACCTTTTTGCCTTTGGTATCCAATACCTCTGCAATGTGCCACGCTATTGCCTCTCCCTCACGGTCAGGGTCGGGTGCGAGATAAATATTATCAACCATTTTGGCGGCATCATTTAATTTTTTTACGACTTTTTCTTTTTCAGGAATAATTGCAAAAGTCAAAGCAAAATCATTTTCTGCATCAAAGCCCATAATTTTTTTTGGAAAATCCCTGATGTGACCATAGCTGGCTTCTATCTGGAAGGATTCGCCCAATATTTTTTTGATGGTTTTTGCTTTTGCAGGAGACTCCACTATTACAAGAGATTTCTCCTTCTTCTCTTTTTTTGGGGCTTTTTCTGTTTTTTCATTTTTTTCTTTAGTTTTTGCCATTTATAATGTCCTAATAAATTTCTCTTGCGGAATCTGCTTTATTATGCCTTGAAGTTCTAAAGAAGTCAAAATGACCATCAGCTCAGCAGTGCTTAGAGCTGTTTCTTTCAAGATCTCATCTATAGACTTCGCCTCTAAATTAAGAGTTTTATACACTTTTTGTTCATTGTCAAGAAGTTTATTTTCCATTCGTTCTTTTTGACAAGGCGAAATCGACTCAGTTTGCCAGTTTAGGGCATTCATAATATCTTGAGCTTCAGTAATTAGAGCTGCTCCTGATTTTATCAAATTATTTGTTCCTTTGGCATTAGGATTAGTAACTAGCCCGGGTATGCACATCAGTTCTTTGTTCTGTTCCAGAGCCAGATGCGCCGTGATTAATGCGCCGCTTTTTTCAGCAGCTTCTGCGACCAAAACTCCTTTGCTCATGCCGCTTACGATTCTGTTGCGATGAGGAAATTGCCATGCGATAGGCTCGATTGTAGGATAATATTCGCTCAAAACTGCACCGTTTCCGTCTATGATTTTGGCAAAAAGATTTTTATTTTGAGTTGGATAAACAAAATCAAATCCGCCACCTAAGACCGCTATCGTTTTAAGGTTGGCATCCAATGCTGCTTGGTGTGCGCAGGTGTCTATCCCAAGAGCCATTCCGCTGATGACTGTGATATCAGGGCTAGGCAGATCACGAATGATTTTTCCTAAAATATCTAATATTGCATGGCTGGCTTTTCGGCTTCCGACAACGGCCAAAACCTTATCCAGATTGCAATCATATAGATTCCCTTTGATAAAAAGACTTGCAGGCGGGTTGTGAATTTGTCTGAGCCTTTCGGGATAATCATCATCTTCATAGGTCAAAACTTTGAGATTGCGAGACATAATTTCATCAAAAGCTTCATCGGGATTGACTGTTTTCTTGCGTTCAGCCATATTGGAGGCTTTTTGTAGTCCGATTGTTTCTATTTGTGCCACGTCAGCCGTGCCTGCGTACCAAACTTCTTGGATTGAACCGAAGTGTCTATAAGCTTCTACAGTATAAATGCTGTCAAAATCGCATTTTGATAAGGCTATCCAGTATTTTAAGTCTTTGTTTTGCATTTTTAAAAGATAACATGAAAGATAGAAATTTAATATGTATTTTGTTTAAGCTTATTGTTTTTGACTTCCCAAGAATGTCCGCAATTTAGGCAAGCAACTTTTATTTTATTACTTCCTATGCATCCACCTAGTAAGCCTATTGGACCTAATAATAATCCACCCACCAATGCCTTACCAGCTCCAAATCCTTTTTTATCTGCTACGACTTCTTCAGAAGAGCATTTTACACATTTTACCATCTTTCATTCTCCGTTAGCATTCTATTGTATATATTTTTTTATTATTTATATACAATAACATATTGCTCAAATAGATGTAAATAAAATTATTACTTATTATTAGGGATCTCAGGTTAGACTGAATTTATTTCGGAATGTCAAGCTAGAGATTCTATAACATGCAAAAAAAACCGCCCGAAGGCGGTAGTTGTGTTGTGTTTAAATATTGGTCGTCTGTTTATTGTGTTTTAAAATTTGGTCGTGTTTTCTCGCATTTTTGCAACTCAAACTGACTTGCTTGGCCAAAGCAGTACTAGAGCTATTTTGCTGCACAAATTGCGGATTTTAAATATAGTTTTTATTTGCTAGAACTTCAAAGATACTTCTCAACTGATCTTCGCTAAGAGGTTCTTTTTGATTTTTTGGCAAATTATATAGGAATGCAAAAGGATTTTTGCCTTCTCTATCTTTTGTTGCAGAATTTATTCCAAAAATATTTTTGGACGTTTTGTCTGCGAAAATTTCACCCAATTTATTATCAGGCTCCTTAAACGCAAATCTGCTGTACCTGTCAATTGCTGCTCGCGAATTGATGATTTCTTGAATAGTTTTGCTTATTTGCAAAGTATTCTGTTCGAAACCTGCTTTTGCAGTTTTTGTTTCTTGAGGTATAAACTCTCTTACACCGTTAAAACCCTTAAAAGGATTTTTTTCGAAATCTCTTGGCGATGCATCGGATTTTGCCGAGGGATTATGAGATTTTGCTTTACTAAAAATCTCATTGGTAACTGACCTCAGCTCACGCCCATGAACCACACCATTTAAATTAATACCAACCATTTTACTTTTTCTCCTTGAAAACCAACGACACACTAAATTTTAATTTTAAACACATTTTTTATATCGGTGAGTTTTTGAATTTCTTTAGCTTTTTGTTAAAGAAAAAAAGTGCTATTCGGTTAATACTCAATGAAACAAGTATTAACAAGGTGTTTACAAAACTTTATATTGAGTTCAAGCCCTTGGGTAAGAGCCTATAAATCTGATAAAAGTTGTTAGAGGTTCAATTTCTTTTAGTGTGGCTTTTAGGTTTTCATCGGTGATATAAGCTTCACATTCGATGAAAAAGGTATAAGTGCCGAATTCTTTTTTTGATGGGCGAGAGTCTATGTATGAAAGGTTTATAGCATGTTTTTTAAATACAGACATCACATCAACCAAAGCTCCTGACTTGTTGGCAGTTGAAAATGCAAAAGAAGTTCTGTCTTTTCCTGTTTTGGGAAGTTGTTTGCGTCCGATAAGTACAAAACGTGTTTGATTATCTGGTTCATCGTTTATCTCGCTCATCAAAATCGGCATTTTATAAAGATTAGCAGCTTTTTCATTGGCAATTGCAGCAAAAGTGCCATTTTCTGTTGAAATTTGTTTGACTGCTTCTGAAGTGCTTGAAGTTGCAATTATTTCTGCATTTGGTAGGTTTTTTGTTATGAAATTATTGCACTGTGCCAGAGCTTGAGGATGCGAGTAGATTTTTTTGATTTGTTCAATTTGTGGTGCTTTTGCAATTAGGCAATGAGAAATCGGCAAAATTACTTCTTTCACAATCTGGATTTTTTCATCCTTAGTGCGTACTAAATTGTCTATGGCTTCTCTCACAATGCCTTCAATAGAGTTCTCTATGGGAATTACGCCCCAAAATTTTGCATTTTGGTCTATAGCATCGATGATTTTTTTTATAGAATTTGTTGCAACCAATTCTTGATTATCAGCCATTTTCTCGGCAGCAATCTGAGTATATGATCCATTTGGTCCTAAATATAAGATTTTTTCCATAGTTTAATATTACCTAATAATAATTTTTATGCCAAGAAACTTTTATTTGCTTTCTGTGTTTGCTAAAATAAGATAAGACCACTGCAAAGTGGAGAAAATCCGATTTTCCCACTTTACAGTGGTTGCCCTAACGGATGTGAGCAAATGCATGGCGGCAGGCTTTTGCGACACTGGACGAGAGTCTATTCTATAGAAAGAAGGCCTTTTTTATGTTATCTCCATCTCAAAATTATAAAATCAAAAGTGTTATATCAGATAAAACTCGTGAAAATAAGACTATGAAGCGGTTTTACCTTCAAGATACAGAGACTAAGGAAGAATTCAAATGTGTTATTTGGGAAGATATTTTAAACAGTCTTGATGATGATGCCATTAAAAACGGTAATATAGTGCAGGTTTTGAGCTCTGTATATAAAGAAGCTTTTAAAACTTCGACAATTACTAAAATTCAGCTTGTAAAAAAAGCTCCTGTTGGCTTGCCTCAAGAGCAAAGAGAGGAACTTTTCGATGCTATTTTGACTTACGTTAATAAATTTAAAAATCAAAAACTTAAAGCTGCTACTTTGGATATTTTGATGGAAAATAAAGAACTTTTAAAAATATCACCCGCTGCTGAAAAAATGCACCACAACTATGTTGGCGGTCTTTTGCTCCATATTTATGAGTGTTTGCAGTTTGCTACCAAAATATTTGAACAATCTTATCAAAACCTCGATAAGGAGCTGATTATAGCGGCTTGTATTACACATGATTTGGGTAAAATGTTTGAATACAATGTAAATGTTGAAACAGGCGAAGTTGAAAGAAATCAAGAATTTGGAAAAAGTTGGATTAGTCATATATATTATGGTTTTGCTTGGGCAAATAATAACGGTTTTCCTGAATTAGCACATATTATGGCATCACATCATGGCAGAACTGACTGGGGTGCAATGCTTGAACCTGCCACAATTGAAGCCAGAATATTTCATCATATAGACGATATATCAGCTTATGCAGGCCGTATAAGTGCTGATGAGATTGAAGATTTTTCTTTAGTTTAGGCAACTTATAGGCTTAAACGCAATAAAAAACCGGCAAAGCCGGCAAAAATTTAAATAGTTAGGTTAAGGTTAGGTGTGTGTGTTATTAAGCAAATCTTCATCTGTGTAGGTTCTACATAAATCTTTTAGTGATTTGCATTACTTTCTTTTTATTTCATTCAGGGTTTTGTTATACATTGCGACAAATTTCATGCCGTACCAAACATCTTCAGGGTCTACCGATGAAGCGGACTCTCCATTATAAGTCTTTTTTTCTGCATATAAACGGGCTAATTTGCGGTCGGTCTCTGTCAGATTGAAAGCCATATTATTTTATCTCCACTTATTCTTGATATTTCCTATGTATATATAAAGTATATAATAAGACTCGGATTTCAGTTTTGATTAGTTTCGTTACATATTTTAATAATTAGTTTAATTGTTAAGAAATGTTAAAGTAAATATAAAGTATATATTCTGTACATGCTTAAGTTATATCAATACTTTTGGGAATTGGCATATATTCTTCAAAGCATGATGTAGCAAGCTTTTTGGCAATTATTTCAGGTAAGTAGTTTTTATATAAACAAGAACACTTAGTTATTTATTAATTACCTATTACCGAGAGAGAAACGAGGAGTTACCCAATGGGCGTTGCTATATTCGCAGCTCGAAAAATTGCATTGTTGAATTCAATCAACAACCTTGAAATGATGAGGATGCAGATATCTTCACAACAACAAGTGTTGACTGATCAAGCTTGCAATTTATCTATGCAGCAAATGAATTTGCAAATGACTGCTTCAATGATGCCACAACAAGGCGGTGGCGGCAATGTTTGGAATCAAATTGGCCAAGCTGCAGGAGGCCTCGGAGGCTCAGTAGGTAGTTTATTTGGCGGACAAGGCGCAGGCATAGGATCACTTGCTGGTTCAGTTGTCGGTTTAGCAGGCAGTATTTTTGGCGGCGGCGGTGGAGATGGCGGAGCGGCAGCAGCTCAACAACAGCAACAACAAATGCAGCAGCAGAATATGCAAATTCAAATGAAATTAATGCAAATTCAGCAGCAAGAAAAGCGTCTGGAAATGACAGCAAAAACACTTGAAACTCAATTATTAATGAAAAATAAAGAGCTAGAAGGCGTAGAAAAAGGCGAAGAAAAAGCTATCGCACGCTCAGGACCTAAGTTTGAGTAATTAAAATATTTTAAAACTAAAATTTTATTGGGGTAATTTCTTTCAAGGAGATAGCTTTTAGCTGTGTCCTTTTTTTTTATTGTTTTGAGTCAAGAATAAGCCTATGATGCCTAAAATTATTAACATGCTGCTTGTCCAAATCGCAATTGGTATTCCCAAAAGATTAAAAACCGAGTCGATTCTTATATTTTCAATAAAAATCCTGCCGAATGAATACAAAATCAGGTAAGAAAAAAATATCAGACCATATTGACCTCGATGGAATTTTTTTGCTAATAAATATAAAAAAAGCACAATAAATGTATTCAATATCATTTCATAGGCAAAAGTCGGGTGGTAAAAAGCAAATTTTTCAAATCCTTCAGGGCGAGAAGCTATAGGTATAAATAATTTCCACGGCAAATTAGTCGGTCTTCCGAATGCTTCGGAGTTGAAAAAATTTCCCAATCTGCCAATAATTTGACCTATGCAAAGCCCGAAGGCAGTTACATCTGCATACATCCACAAATTCATTTTTTTTGCTTTGATATACAAAAAACCTGCCAAAAATCCGCCTAAAATAGCACCGTGGATTGATAATCCGCCTAGCCAAAGTTTGGGGATGTCTAATATATTTTGCGAAAAATATCCCCAATCAAAACAGACATAATAAAGCCTTGCGCCAATGATTCCGCCGATTAAAACATAAAAAATAAGGTCATAAAGCTTTTCTATGTCCACAAGAGGATAGAATTTTTTTGCAATTTGAACAGAACAGAAAAGACCCGTCAAAATCGCAAGGGCCATAAAAATCCCATACCAATAGATTCTAAAAGCGCCTATCTGAAGTGCAATTTCACCTGGTGATGCAAACATAGCTTACCTCTTAAGTATTGTTTGGCTGTGCTGGTGCGAGATAATCTTTGTATTTATCTTTTAGGTAGTCAAATTGGTGTTTAATTTGTTCTTTTTCAGGTCCTTCAGGGATTTTTTCGACATATTTTGAATAATTTTCATAAATTGAATGTAAATTTTGAGTAATTTGCATTTTTATTTCTGTTTTTTGGGCTTCGTCAGTTATTGTTTTGAGTTCTTCCATTTTTGCATCGGTCTGCATTTCATATGCAACCCCCAAAGAGTAATAGGCATCGCCCATGTCAGGTTTTAGCTCAGTAGCTTTTGTCAAAGCTAAAATCGCTTTTTCGTAGTCTTCTTTTTTTATGTAAGCAACACCTAAGTTGTAATAAACTTCAGGATGATTGTCTTCAAGGTCATTGATGCATACAAGTCTTGCTATTGCACTGTCATAATCGCCTTGTTCCATATATTCTGCGGCTTTTTGATTTAGTTTATACACATCTAATTGTGACATTGTTATTTTGCGGCAAGCACTTGTAGAGAGGGTTATAGCCAAAATTATTAAAATTCCTAAGTATTTTTTCATCTGCAAATTCTCCTTTAAAAAATATATATATTATTTTATCCTCAATTGCAATTAGGGTCTACTTTGTAAACTACTTTAACTTACTCATTTCTCTGAGTTTTTTCAATTTGTCCCTCAATTCTGCCGCCCGTTCAAAATCGAGTAATTTTGCAGCTTTGTGCATATCTTTTTCAATTTTTGTGATTACTTTTGGCAAATCTTTCATTGAAACACCCATATCTATCATGGTTTCAGCCACTATATCTTCAATATCCCTGTAACTGTTTAGAGTTGTCAGCAGGTTGTCTTCAATTTTTTTGATGATAGTTTTTGGAGTTATGTTGTGTTTTTTGTTGTGTGCAATCTGTATTTCACGTCGGCGGTTAGTTTCGCTGATTGCTTTTCGCATGCTTTCTGTGATTTTGTCAGCGTACATAATTACTTCGCCCGCTACATTTCTGGCTGCACGACCGATTGTTTGCACTAGACTTGTTTCTGAACGTAAAAACCCTTCCTTGTCAGCATCCATAATTACAACGAGGCTGACTTCAGGCAAATCAAGCCCTTCTCTAAGTAAATTCACTCCAATTAAGACATCAAATTCGCCAAGACGTAAGTCACGAAGGATTTCCACACGTTCAAGAGATTGGATTTCGCTGTGAAGATACCTGACTTTTAGCCCCATTTGGGTGAAATAATCACAAAGGTCTTCAGACATTTTTTTTGTTAAAGTTGTGATCAAGACACGTTCTTTTCTTTCGGTACGTTTTTGGATTTCGCCCATCAAATCATCGACTTGATTTTTGATTGGTCGGACATCAACTTTTGGGTCTATAAGCCCTGTCGGACGGATAATTTGTTCCACGATTTTTTGGCTTGTTTCATATTCAAATTTTGCAGGAGTGGCCGAAACGTATATTTTGCTGTGAACTCTTTGCATAAATTCTTCAAAATTCAAAGGGCGATTATCCTTGGCACAAGGTAATCTAAAGCCATAATTGATAAGCGTTTCTTTCCTTGAAGCATCTCCATGATACATTCCTTTTATTTGCGGAATAGTTACGTGGGACTCGTCAATTACCACCAAAAAATCTTCTTTGAAATAATCCATAAGCGTTGCAGGTGGGGTTCCTGGGGCTCTGCGCTCAAGAATTCTGGAATAATTTTCGATACCGCTGCAATAGCCCATTTCTTTTATCATTTCAAGGTCATAGCGGGTTCTTTGTTCGAGTCTTTGGGCTTCGACAAGTTTATCTTGGTTGCGAAGTTCAACCAGGCGGTTGTTCAATTCAAGTCGAATTAAGTTTAAGGTTCCGTCAATATCATCATCTTCTGAAAGATAGTGTACTGCAGGAAAAATCACTACGGATTCACAAGCTTCAAGGATTTCACCCGTAAGAGGATTTATGCGTGTTATACGTTCAATTTCATCGCCGAAAAATCCGATACGAATGATGTTATTTTCGTACGCAGGCTGAATTTCGACCACATCGCCTCTGGCTCTGAAAGTCCCTCGTTTGAGTTCGATATCATTTCTGGAGTATTGAACTTTGACCAAGTATCTGAGAAAATCATCTCGTTCGATTTCATCGCCGATTTTTATAGTTACAGCACCTTTGAAATAATTTTCTGGCAAGCCTAAACCATAGATACAGCTTACACTTGCTACTACTATTACATCATTTCTTTCGTACAAGCTTCGTGTTGTGTTGTGCCTGAGGCGGTCAATTTCATCATTGATTGTAGCGGTTTTTTCGATGAAAGTGTCAGTCCTTGGAATATAAGCTTCGGGCTGATAATAGTCATAATAGCTTATAAAATATTCAACCGCATTTTCGGGGAAAAGTTCTTTGAATTCGCTGTAAAGTTGTGCTGCAAGGGTTTTATTGTGGGCGATTACCAGAGTTGGTTTTTGGACTTTTTCAATCACATTTGCAATGGTAAAAGTCTTACCAGAGCCAGTTACACCCAGTAAAATCTGTGAGTCCGCACCTGAATTTATGCCCTCGACAAGTTCATCGATGGCTTTTGGCTGATCACCTGCAGGTTGGTGTTTTG